>NZ_JBVJOL010000009.1:0-390920 GCF_055583185.1 Streptomyces sp. NPDC104814
TCCAACTCCTTCGCGAACCAGACGATCGCGCAGATCGAGCTGTTCACCAAGCAGTCGGAGTACCCGACCGGCGTCTACGTGCTGCCCAAGCACCTGGACGAGAAGGTCGCCCGTCTCCACCTGGACGCCCTCGGCGTCAAGCTGACCAGGCTGCGCCCGGAGCAGGCGGCGTACATCGGTGTCGACGTGGACGGCCCGTACAAGGCGGACCACTACCGCTACTGACCACCACCGACACTGGCCACTACCGCCACTGACCGGACGCATCCCACCGGCCGCCGGGCTCGAAGAGCGCTCAAGGCTGCCTCGCGGTGCCGTGCCGCCGTCCGCGGCCCGTGCCTAGGCTTCCCGAAGGCACGTTCACGGACCTGGTCCGCCGCCCGGCGAGCAGGCGATCCGCCGTAGACGTCCGCACACAAGGGTGAGCTTTGCGGCTATGTCCCCTCCGCCGGACAGGGAGTTGACTGAACGGCATGACGAACACACAGAACACCTCGGCGACGGCGAACAACACGATCCTGGTCATCGGCGGCACGGGCAAGACCGGACGCCGGGTGGCCGAGCGGCTCACCGCACGAGGACTGCCGGTGCGGGTCGGGTCCAGGTCCGGTGAGCCGCCGTTCGTGTGGGAGGACCCCGGCACGTGGGACGCCGCCCTCGACGGCGTCGGCGCCGCCTACGTCACCTACTACCCCGACCTCGCCTTCCCCGGCGCTGCCGAGGCCGTCGGAGCCTTCGCCAAGGCCGCGGCCGCCAAGGGCGTACGCCGTCTGGTGCTGCTGTCCGGGCGCGGCGAGGAAGGCGCCCGCATCAGCGAGGACAAGCTCAAGGACGCCGGCACCGAGTGGACCGTGATCCGCTCCAGCTGGTTCGCGCAGAACTTCAGTGAGAGCTTCTTCCACGAGCTGGTCATGGCGGGCGAGCTCGCCCTGCCCACCGGGGACGCGGTGGAGCCGTTCGTCGACGCCGACGACATCGCCGACGTCGCCGTGGCGGCCCTCACCGAGGACCGGCACGCCGGCAAGGTCTACGAGCTGTCCGGGCCGCGGCTGCTGAGCTTCCACGACATCGCCGCCGAACTGAGCAAGGCCACGGGCCGCGAGATCACCTACACGCCGGTCACCGTGGACGCCTACCGCACGTCGCTGGAGGAGAACGGGCTTCCCGTCGAGTTCGCCGACCTGTTCGGGCTGATCCTCGACGGACGCAACGCCCACCTCGTCCACGGCGTCGAGGAAGCCCTCGGCCGCAAGCCGAAGGACTTCGCCGACTTCGCCCGCGACGCCGCCGCCGGCGGCGTGTGGAACACCTGACGCGCTCGTCGGCCGCGGCCCCCGCCCCGGGGCCGCGGCCGGCGCCCGCCTTGTCACCCCCGCCGGGGGAGGAGGCCCTGCCGTGACCGGAACCGGTTCCCCGCCGATGTCGAGCGAGCGTCTGCACACGCTGCCCGGCCACTTCCACGCATTCGCGCTGATGCACATCGCGATGCGCCGTGACGCCCGCAGACTCGCCGCGGCGGCGCGTGCGGCGCGGCCCGGACAGCTCGGACCGGTGGACACCTGGTGGCGGCGGCTGCGCGACGTGATCGACTGGCACCACCGCAGCGAGGACGACGTCCTGTGGCCCCACCTGTGCCGCGCCCTGCCGGAGTTCGCGGAGTCCTCCCGCGCCCTCGCCGACGACCACGGCCATCTGGACACCGCCATGGACCGGGTCGGCGAGGCCCTGCGCGGCGGTGACCCCGCGCTCCTCGTGCCGGCCGCCGACTCCTTCGCCGCCGTGCTGGGCGCCCACCTGGCCGACGAGGAGCAGGTCGCCTTCCCCGCTTTCGCCGCCCTGGGCCCGCGGGACTACCAGGACGTCGAGCGCAGGCTGCTGCGCACCGCCCCGCCCCGGGTCCTCACTCATCTGCCGCCCTGGATGCTCGACGAGGCCGATGCCGCCTCCGCGGCACTGGTCGAGGCGACCATGCCGCCGCCCGTGCGGCTGCTCGGCCGGACCGTGCTGCGCCGGCGCTACCGGCAATCCCTCGCCCCCGTCGTACGGCTCGCCACGGCCTCCACGGCTTCCACGGCTTCCACGGCTTCCACGGCTTCCACGGCCTCCGTGACCTCCACGGCTTCCACGGCCGACCAGCAGGAGCACGCACCCCGGCAGGACGCGCGGGTGGACGACAAGGAGCAGCAGTGACCCAGACCGCCCCGCGTTCCCTGCCCGCCCTCGCCCCGGGCCCGGCAGCGCCCGCCCGCTCCGGCAAGGACGGGGACACGGCGCTGTACGCCGCCGCCGTCGCCCTCGGCCTGAGCGCCGGCCTGTACTTCGCGTTCGACGTCTCCGTCATGCCCGGCCTGGACCGCGCCGACGACGCCACCTTCGCGAGCGTCATGAACCACATCAACGACGCCATCGAGAACGGTCTGTTCGGGATCGTCTTCTGCGGCGCGTTCCTCGCCACCGGCGCCGCAGGGCTGCGGCTGCGCCGCCTCGGGCTCGCGCGCGCCGCACGGTGGGCGTGGGCGGCGCTCGCGCTGTACTCCGGCGCCGTCGCCCTCACCGTGGGCATCAACCTCCCGCTCAACCGGCAGCTCGCCCGCCTCGGACCGGCCCCCTCCGGACCCGCCCTGGCCGCCCTGCGCGGCAGATTCCGCGGCGTCTGGGTCCCGGCCAACGCCACCCGCACCCTGGCCTGCACCGCCGCGCTGCTCTGCGTCGGCCGGGCCCTGGTGCTGCGGGGGCGTTCCTGACCGCGCCTGCCCCGGCGGTCGTCCCCCGTCCCGCCGGGGCAGGCGCCTGTGGCTGCCGTCCGTCGGGCCGCGAGGCCCGGTCACACGCTCGGAGGATGACATGGATGCGATGACCGGCCTGCTCGAAGGGCCCAAGGCGCGCGGCGCCTTCCTGCTGAAGTCCGTCTTCAACCCGCCGTGGGCGCTGCGCATCGAGGACCGCGCGCCGGTCTCGGTGGTGACGATGGTGCACGGCGACGCCTGGGCCCGGCCGGACCGGGCCGACCCGGTCCGGCTGCGTACCGGCGACGTCGCGGTGATGCGCGGACCCGACCCGTACGTCATCTCCGACGCGCCGGACACCGGCGTACAGATCACCGTCGGCCCCGAACAGCGGTGCAGCACCACCGACGGCGAGGACGTCACCGAGACGATGGCGCTGGGCGTGCGCACCTGGGGGGACCCGCTCGGGGAGGGCTCGGCGGTGATGCTCTCGGGCACCTACCAGGCGCCCAGCGAGATCGGCCGGCGCCTGCTGAGCGCCCTGCCCGCCGTCCTGGTACGGCCCGTGGGCGAGGGCACCGACCCGCTGATCCGGATGCTCGCCCAGGAAGTGGCCCGCGACGAGCCGGGCCAGGAACTCGTCCTCGACCGCCTGCTGGACCTGCTGCTGGTCAACGTGTTGCGCGGCTGGCTCGCCGATCCCGCCTCCGGGGCGCCCGCCTGGTACCGGGCGCAGAGCGACCGGGTCGTCGGGCCGGCGCTGAGCCTGCTGCACGACGATCCGGCCCGGCCGTGGACGGTGGAGGCGCTCGCCCGCAAGGTCGGTGTGTCCCGGGCCCAGCTCGCCCGGCGCTTCACCGCGGTCGTCGGCGAGCCGCCGATGGCCTACCTCTCCAGCTGGCGGCTCACCCTCGCCGCGGACCTGCTGCGCGAACCCGACACGACGGTGGACGCGGTGGCCCGGCGGGTCGGCTACAGCAGCGGCTTCGCGCTGAGCTCCGCCTTCAAGCGGGTACGCGGGATGAGCCCGCAGGAGTACCGCGCCCAGGCGGCCGCCGGCGACCGCCCCCGCCGAGCCGGAACGTCCCTGCGGCTGCTCAGCCCACCCCTCCCCGCCTGACCCCGACACCGCCCTGCTCCCGGGGAGTACGGCGCCCACGGCACCGCGGGGAACGGGGAACGGCAGCAGCGAGGGCCGGCGTGCGGCACTCGGGGCCCGGGCTACGGCGCCCAGGCCCCGGCGCGTACGGCAACGCTCAAGGCCCCGGTGAGTACGGCGCCCAGGCCCCCCCGCGCGCACCGCGCCCAGGCGGTCGCCGTCCGGTCGGGGGACCGGTGCCGGCGTGCCGCGTGAGCCGGTGCCGGGGCCGGGCGGCACGGCGGCCGCTCAGCCCGTCTCTGCCCGGGTGACCTCGGCGACCGCGTCCGTGACCGCGTCGGGGCGTTCCAGCGGGAGCATGTGCCCGGCGCCGGGCAGTTCCTCGTAGCGGGCGCGCAGCAGCGCCTGGGCGAGGTCGCGGCCGAGGCGGGGGGCCACGACCTTGTCCTGCTCCCCGGCGAGCACCACCGTCGGCACCGTCACCGACACCAGGCCCGGCCGCAGGTCCATGCCGCGGGTGCAGGCGAACGCTTCCGCCCGTACGCGCGGCGCCGTCCCCGCGAACATCTGCCGGTTGACCTCGCGCAGCCGCGCGTCGGCCGTCTTGCCCATCGTCTGGCCGAGCAGCTTGCGGCCGAGGGCCGGCCGGGACAGCGCCCACTGGAACAGGCCGCTGCCCATCATGCGGACCTCGCTGTCGGGGGTGTCCTGCTCATGGGCCGCCGTGCCCAGCAGGACCAGTCCGCCCAGCCCGTCCGTGGCGGCGTCGGCCGCCGCGTGGGCCAGGGCGGCGAAACCGCCGCCGGAGTGCCCCACGACGACCGCGCCGGGCCCCGCGGTCCGCTCCAGCACGGCCCCGAGGTCCGCGCCCAGCCGGGCCACGCCGAGCGGCTCACGCCCCGGCCGGGAGGCGCCGTGGCCGCGCTGGTCGTAGAGCACCACCCGGTGCCCGGCGCGGATCAGCCGGTCGGCGACCGTGCCCCACACCCGCCGGGTGGCCGCCCAGCCGTGCACCAGGACCACGGTGGTGCCCGTCGGCTCCGCCAGTGGGGCGAGCACCGACACCGCGAGCCGGGCGCCGTCGTCGGTGCCGACCTGCGTCTCGCTCGCCGTACGCGTCAGGGCCGTCGTCATCGGACCGCCTCCGGCCGGCGCTGCCCCAGCAGGTGCCCCAGCCGCACGAACGCCTCACTGGTGGCCTTGGAGTGCTCCGCGCCGATGTCCGCGACCTTCGCCAGCAGCTTCAGCCAGCCGGCCGGGCGGCCCCGGAAGTGCATGCCGATCCGGGTGCGGCGGCCGTCGTCGAGCGGGTCCAGCACGAAGTCGCTCACCCCGCGGAAGACCCCGTCGACATACTCGACCGACAGCCGCCGCGCCGGGTCCACGGCGGTGGTGCGCGCGGTGAAGCGCAGCTTCAGGCCCCCCTTGTCGGCGCCCCGAGTGTGCACGGTGACCCGCACCTCACCGCCCACCTCGTCCGGCGCACCGAAGGCGGGGGCGAAGGTGTTGGCCGGCACCCACCAGGCCGACGCCCCGCGGAACTCGGCGAGGAGCATGCTCCACACCTCCTCGGGCGGTGCGTCCACCACCGCCTCGTCGATCAGGTCGTAACTCGTCATGCCCAACTCCTGTCGGATGTCCGGTGCGCGAAGGGCCTCGGCCTCAGCCGAAGAAGCCCTGGCCGGGAGTGAGGATGTTCGCGGGGTCGTAGGTCTTCTTGGCGGCGACCAGGGTGTTCCAGGTGCACCCGAAGTGGGTCTGCCAGTCCCTGACGGTCATGCGCGGCACCGCGCCGACCAGGTAGCGCTTGGCGCCCAGGGAGACCGCGAGGTCGTACAGCCGGCGGTTCTGCTCCAGCATCCGCTGCACGTCCGCGCCGGGCGCCGGGAAACGCAGCAGGTCGAACAGGTAGGCCACCGGTTCGTCCGGCTGCACGGCCAGCGGCCGGGTCAGCTTCGCCGTCGGATACGGGTAGAACAGCAGGAAGCCGGCGCCGAGGTCGTCCGCGGTCAGCTGCTGCTCGATCGCCTGGGCGAACGCCTTGGCCTGGGAGGCCGGCAGGAACAGGCTCAGCCACGGCTTGGGCTGGTTCCAGTAGCCGTTCTCCTTCAGCCACGCCTCGTCGGCGTCGGTGCGGAAGACACAGTCGCGGTAGGAGAGTTCCTCCACGGTCAGCAGTGAGCGGTCGTCGTGCAGCCCGGCCAGCAGCCGGTCACGGTCGGGTGCGGCGGTCCCCGCCCAGTAGGCCTGCCCCTCCAGCTTGTACCACCAGCCGGAGCCGTCCTGGGCGGGCATGATCTCGCCGACCTGGCCCTGGAAGCGGCGCTCCGCCATGACCTTCTCGGCGTCGGCCAGATAGGCGGTCTCGTCGCGGTAGACGAGCTGGAACACCGTCACCTTCTGCGGAGCGGGCACCAGATCGATGGTGGCGCGCACGATGATGCCGACCTGGCCGCCGCCGGCCAGCGCCGCCTGGAACAGGTCCGGACGCACCGACTTGCTGGCGGTGACGAGCTGCCCGGTGCCGGTGACGATGTCGAGCGACCGTACGGTGTCCACCTGCAGTCCGTAGGTCTGCACGGTCGCTCCGACGCCGCCGACGCTGAGCGTGCCGCCCACCGACAGATGCAGGTAGTCGGTGAGCGCCGGCGGGGTCAGCCCCTTGGCCAGCGCCGCCTCGGTCAGCTGGGCCCAGGTGACGCCCGCCTCCACCACGGCACCGGAGGAGTCCACCTTGATGATCTTCGACAGGCCGCGGGCGTCGATGGAGATGCCGCCGCTGGTCTGCGCCTGGCCGTAGCAGGAGTGCGACTCGAGGTCCGTGCCCGTGCCGCCGCGGCCGTTCATCGCGATCGACAGCCGGTTGGCGCGGGCGTAGTTGACCATCTTGACGATGTCCTGCACCGAGCCGGGCCGCAGCACCGCCCACGGGGTGCGCGAGATCATCGCGCCGAAGTCCTTGGCGAACTCGGCGGTGTCGGCCGGGGTCAGGCGCAGCGTGCCGTCGAGCGCCGGCAGTGCCGCGACGCCGGAGGCGTCACCGGCGACGGCCCAGGACCGGTCGGCCGCACTCCAGCCGGCGACGGTGGCGGCCGCTGCGCCGAGACCGCCCAGAACGGTGCGACGTGTAGGAGCGCTGTGTCTCATGGTGTCTCTCTCCTGCTCTACACGTGGTCGAGGACGGGCAGCCCGGCGCCCACCGTCGTGGCGAGCCGGTACTCGGAGGGGTCGAAACGGCTGGTCTGGCGGCGGAATCGCCAGGTGTACGTCGGCCAGATGGAGGGGTTGCGGCCGTGCTCGTCGAGGTACCAGCTGCGGCAGTTGCCGGCGTTCCACACCGTGCCCTGCAGCCGGTCCTGGAGCTGCTCGTTCCAGGCGTCCTGGGCCTCCTGGCGCACCTCCACCGAGGCCAGGTTCCGCTTCTCCATGGTCTTCAGCGCGTCCAGGACGTACCCGATCTGCGCCTCGATCATCACCACCTGCGAGGAGTGGCCGAGGGTGGTGTTGGGGCCCAGCAGCAGGAACAGGTTGGGGAAGCCGGCGACGGCGGAGCCACGGTGGGCGGCCATGCCCTGCTCGCGCCACACCTCGCGCAGCACCCGGCCGTCGCGGCCCGTCACGCGCCCGGCGAACGGGCGGTCCGTGGCCTTGAACCCGGTGCCGAGGATGATGGTGTCGACCGGGCGCTCGGTGCCGTCCGCCGTCACGATCGAGCGGGCGCGCACATGGTCGACGGAGTCGGTGACCAGCTCCACGTTGGGCTGCTGGATCGCCGGATACCAGGTGTTGGAGAACAGCAGCCGCTTGCAGGCCATGACGTAGTCGGGCGTGAGCCTGCGCCGCAGCGCCTCGTCGGGCACGGACTTCTTCAGATGGTCGCTGGCCATCTTCTGCATCTTCAGCGCGACGGCCGGCCGCTTCATCACGAACGCCAGGATCTCCCGGCCCCACATGTTGAAGTTGCGCCGGAAGTTCTGGTAGCCGGGCACCCGGTGCAGCAGCGCGGACTGCAGCGCACTGGTCGGCTTGTCGTTCTTGGGGCCGATCCACGGGGGCGTGCGCTGGTAGACGTCGAGGCGGCCCACCACCGGCTGGATCTTGGGCACGAACTGGATGGCCGAGGCGCCGGTGCCGATGACCGCGACGTTGCGGCCGCTCAGGTCGTGGTCGTGCCGCCACCGCGAGGAGTGGAAGACGGTGCCCTCGAAGTCGCCGAGACCGGGGATGTCCGGCACCGACGGCTCACTGAGGTAGCCGGTGCCGCTGACCAGGACCTGCGCGGTGTAGTCGCCCTGGGAGGTCTGGATGTGCCAGCGGCGGGTCGCCTCGTCCCAGCGCGCGGCCAGCAGCTCGTGCCCGAAGCGGATGTGGGGGCGCACCCCGAAGCGGTCCGCGGTGTCCCGCAGATAGGCGTACAGCTCCTGCTGCTTGCCGAAGGTGGACTGCCAGCCCGGGTTCTGCGCGAAGGAGAACGAGTACAGGTGTGACATCACGTCACAGGCCGCACCCGGGTAGGAGTTGTCCCGCCAGGTGCCGCCGACCTCGTCGGCCCGTTCGAAGACCAGGAAGTCGTCGATGCCCTGTTGCAGCAGGCGGATGGCCATGCCCAGGCCGGAGAAGCCACTGCCGATCACGGCGACCCGCAGATGGCGCTGCGGGCCGCCGGAGCTCTGAGCCGGCTGCGGCGCGGACGCCTCCCCGCTGTGCGCGGGTTCGAGAATGCTCGTCACGTCCCTGCCTCCTAGCGGCGCGCGATGGTGACGCGGAAGTTGTTGAAGAACTTGTCCTCGAGCGTGTACGCGAAGATGTCGAGGTAGCGCTCGAAGCGGGCGACGACCTCCTCGCCCTCCAGCGCGACGGCCTCGTCCCGGCGCTCGGCCAGCAGCTTCAGCCAGGCACGGCAGGCGACGGCGAACGACTCGCGCTCGTTGACGATCTCGACGACGTCGAAGAGGCCCTCGGCGGCCTGGGTCAGCTCGTGCAGGTGCGGGATGTGGCAGTTCTCGAACTCCGAGCGCTGCAGGAACTTCAGGTCGTCCAGCAGCTGCCGGTTCATCGGCAGCGCCTCCGCGGTCATGGTGTGCAGCACGAACCGCGCACCCGGCTTCAGCGCGGCCGCCACCTTGCCGAAGAACACCCGGTACTTCTTGGTGCGCTCACGCGGCGGCAGCGTGGAGGAGACGAAGTGCTCCAGCGCGTTGATGCAGAACGCCGCGTCGTAGGGGTCGTCGGTGGTGTGGTCCTCCCAGCTCTCCACCCGCACCGCGATCCGCGGGTTGTCCAGGCCGGCGATGAACTCCTCCTGGGTGCGGCTGAGGGTGAGGCCGACGGCCTGCTCCACGCCGTGCACCGTGGTGAGCCGGTTGAGCAGGGTGCCCCAGCCGCAGCCGACGTCCAGCACCCGGCGCGCGCCGGCCGCGCCGGCCAGCTCCGCGAACCGGTCGAGCTTGCGCTCCTGGGCCTCGTCCAGGGCCTCGGTGAGCCCCTCGCCCTTCTCCCAGTACCCGCCCGAGTACATCATCGTCGGGCCCAGCAGGAGGCGGTAGAACTCGTTGCTCACCTCGTAGTGGTGCCTGATCGCGTCGACCTCGGGGACCGACCGTGTTTCGACCGTGGTCATCTTCGTCCTCAACTCCTGTCCGGATCGCTGTGCCTGGCGCGAGACGCCGACGGCAGACGAGATAACCCGCCGCTCGCAAGACAGGTGCAACACCGGTGCGGGCGCCGGGCGGTGTTGCGCGCGCCTTGCGCGGTGGCCGCTTCCATGCGTTCTCGAACAGCGCCTAGCCCTTGCGAGGAAGGACCCACCTCATGTCTGTGCCGACGATCGAAGAGCTGGCGAACCGGCTGGAGGCCGTGTCCGGAGCCCAGCAGGTCGACCCCGACCACCCTCTGCAGCACATCCCCGACGTCGACTCCCTGGACCTGATGGAGTGGCTGTACGCGTTCCAGAACGCCTACCCCGACATCCCGGCCGACGAGTCGCTCTTCGCGGACATCGACGACACCACGACGCTGCGCACCGTCTACGACCGCATCCTCGCGCTCGTTCCGGCGCAGAGCTGAGCGGGCGGCGACGTGAACGGCTTCGACATCACCGGGTGGGGCATGTCCGTCCCGGAACGCGTCGTCACCAGCAAGGAGCTGGCCGACCGCTTCGGCGTGGACGAGCACTGGATCACCAGCCGGTGCGGAATCCGTGAACGGCGTGCCGTCGGCCCCGGTCAGACCACCGCCTCCCTGGCCGTCGAGGCCGGCCGTCGCGCCCTGGAGAAGGCGGGACTGAGCGGCGGTGACATCGCGCACCTGATCGTGGCCACCGCGACACCCGAGCAGCCCTCGCCGGCGACGTCCGCGTTCGTCCACCACGAACTGGGCATCGCCGGCAGCGCGCACGACGTGAACTCCGAGTGCGCGGGCTTCCTGTACGGCCTGGTCTCGGCGATGGCGCTGGTCGCGATCGATCCGCGGCCGATCCTGCTGATCGGCTCGGACACGCACACGCTCACCGCCGATCCGGCCGACCGCAACCTGTCCATCCTGGTCGGTGACGGCGCCGGCGCCGTCGTCATCGAGCCGGCACCCGAGAACCGGGTACTGGCCTGGAACCTGGGAGCGGACGGCAGCTGCACCGGAAGTCTCAAGGTGCTCGCCGGCGGCAGCCGGATGCCGACCACCGAGGAGACGGTGCGCCAGGGCCTGCACTACGCGCAGATCAACGGCAACGAGATCTATCTCAACGCCGTGCGCTACACGGTCCGTACGGTCCGCGAGACGCTGCAGTCCGCCAAGGTGGAGGCCGCCGAGGTGGACCACGTCATCCCGCACCAGGCGAACATCCGCATCATCAACTCCATCCTCTCCCACACCGGACTGCGGCCCGAGGCCCTGGTGGCGAACCTGGAGCGGTACGGCAACACGGCGTCCGCGTCCATCCCGATCGCGCTGGCCGAGGCGCTCGACGGCGGCCGGATCCGCGAGGGCGACCTGGTGCTGCTCGCGGGCTTCGGCGCCGGGATGACCTGGGGTTCCATGCTGCTGAGGTGGGGCGGAGGAAAGTCATGAGCAGCAAGCCGGCGGGAAGCCGCCCGGACAGCCCGGTGGCCCTGGTCACCGGGGCCTCCGGGGGACTCGGACAGGCTCTCGCGATCGAACTGGACGCGCTCGGCTGCCGGGTCGCGGTCCACTACAACAGCTCGCGGGAAGCGGCCCGGGCCGTGCAGGACAAACTCCGCAACGACTCGGTGCTGGTGACCGGGGACGTCGGTTCCTACGACGCCGTCACCGCGTTGTACGAGCAGATCGGCGAGCGGCTCGGCCCGGTCGACGTCCTGGTCAACAACGGAGCGGTCCGCAAGGACCAGGTCATGGTGATGCAGGCCCCCGCGGACTGGGCCCAGGTCGTGCAGACGAACCTGGTCGGCTCCTTCCACACCGCGCGCGTCTGCGTGCCGCACATGGTGCGCCGGCGCTGGGGGCGGGTGATCAACGTGGTGTCGCCCTCGGGCATCATCGCGACGCCGGGACAGACCGCGTACTCGGCGTCCAAGGCGGGGCTGATCGGCTTCACCCGCACCCTGGCCGCCGAGTGCGGCCGGCGCGGGGTGACGGTCAACGCCCTCTCGCCCGGGTTCATGATCACCAACATGACCCGGGACCTGCCGGACCGGGTGAAGGAGGGAATGGAGAGCAAGGCCCCCGTTCCGCGGTTCGTGACGGTCGAGGAGGTCGCCCGCAGCGTGGGGCTCTTCCTGGACCAGGACTGCATGACGGGTCAGGTCATCAGCATCGACAGCGGAGTGTCCATCATGTGACGGCCGCGGAATATGCCGGCGAACGGTCCGTCTTCCCCCTCGGACCGTTCGCCGTGCCCGGCGTGCCGGTGGGTCGAATTCCGTCTGCGGCGGATTCCCGGCACGCCGCGGAAAGCGTCCGCGGATCATTTCCGCGGACGCTTTCCACGTCCCACTCGCTTTACTCCCCCTGTGATCCGGCCACCCCTTTTCCAGCCCTCACAGGCCGACCGAGATCTTTCAAGCCCCCTGGCCCGGGGGCTTTCTGCGCCCGTCCTCCGGCCGCGGGTTTTCTACGTCTTCTTCGGCCGGCGGCTTTCTGTGTCGGTCCCCCTCGGCCGGGGCTTTTCTGCGTCCCCGGTCGGCCGGGGTGGCTTTCCGCCTCCCCGGCGACTGTGGACCGGGCCCCCGCCGGTGGGGGGTGACGCCATATGCCCGCGGGGCCCGGCTCCGTCGGCCAGGGCTGGCCCGTCGGGCGGGGGTGATGTCGTATGCCCGCGGGGCGGGCTCCGTCGGCCAAGGGCAGGCCCGTCGGGCGAGGGTGATGTCGTATGCCCGCGGGGCGGGAGCCCCGTCGGCCAGGGGCCGGCCCCGCCGGGTGGGGGAGACGCCGTATCCCCGCAGGGCGGGAGCCCCTGCGGGGATGGGCCGCTCCGCCGGGGACTGACGCTTTCCGCGTCACCGCGCCGGGGCCGTCGCGGCGCGCCGGGCGGGCCGGCCGGTCAGCCTGGCGGGCCTGCCGGGTGGCGGCGCTTTCCTCGCCGCCCGGGCGGCCGGGGGCCCTCTGTGCCCCCGCCAGCCGGGGCTTCCGGGGCCGTCGCGGCGCGCGCCGGGCGGGCCGGTTCGGTCAGCCTGGCGGGCCTGCCGGGTGGCGGCGCCTTCCTCGCCCCCCGCGTGGGCGTCCCACGTGGGCGTCCCGCCTCGCGTGGCAGGCGGCCTCTCTGTGCCCCCGTCAGCCGGGGGCTTCCGGCGCCGTTGCGGGGCGCCGGGTCGGGCTCGCCGGTCAGTCAGCGGGGTGGGAGTAGGGCCTCGAAGGCGCCGATCAGGAGCGGGTCCACTCTGCGGACCGCGGCGCTCGTGGGCACGGTGCGTCGGGGCTGGCCGCGCAGCAGTTCCAGGTACAGCCGCTGGGTGCGCGGGGCCGGTTCGATGCCCAGCTCGTCCGCGAGCATCTCCCGCAGCTCGTGGTACACGCGCAGCGCCTCCGCGGGATTGCCGGCGCTGGCGTGCGCCGCCATCTGGCAGCGGTGGGCGCTCTCCCTGAACGGAGCCCGGCGCACCGCCTCCTCGGCATAGCGCAGCGCGTGGTGATCGTTGCCCAGCGCGGCGCCCGAGAGGCTGGCCAGCTCCAGCGCCGTCAGCCGCAGCTCGTTGATCCGCTCGCGGGTGGTCTGCACCCACTCCCCGTCGTGCGCGGGCAGGAACGCCCCGCGCAGATTCGCCAGCGCCCCCGTGGCCAGCTGGTACGTCACCGCGTGCGCCCGCTCCGCGTACGCCTGGCGTGCCTCCGACACGGCGGCCTCGGCGGCCTCCACGTCCGTGGCCGCGTCCTCGGGCAGCCGCAGCAGATACCGCCCGCTCTGCGCCACCAGCGGGGTCTCGCCCGGCTTCTGCGAGGAGCTGGCGACGAAGGTGCGGACCCGGCTGATGACACTGCGCAGCGCCGACGCCCACGTCTCCGGCAGCCCTTGCGGCCACACCGTGTCCGCCAGCTGGTCGCGGCCCGTGCCGGTGCGCCGTTCCAGGACGAGCCGGGCGAAGGCGACTTGGGCCTGGGCGCTCGAAAGGTGCCGTGGTGGTTCGCCGTCGTGCTCGATGGTGACAAGCCCAGCGAGTCGTATCAGCACGTCGGACACTCCCCCTCAGCCGTTGCCGGCTGATCGTGAATAAACGGCTGGTTCATTACCTGTGCTTTGGCCGGGACATTACCCTCAAGGGTGCTTGGCGTGTCAATCGAGGATGAGAACATTCCAGCCGGAATCGGGGGAGACCTGAGTTCCATTTCCCGGCGGCACCCCTGTTGCGGACCTCTTGCGGAGGACGGCGTAGAAATCCACTCGAGAACGGGTCGACGCACAATCGAGGCGGCCCGGTGGATCGCGCCCGACACTCTTCAAGGAGACTCACGTGAACGCGACCGGAGGTTGGGAACGGCTCGAGCCGAAGCTGGCGGCCACGTTGCAGCGCGTGAAGTCACTGGAGTGGGAGCCGAACCGCCGCAACAGCTTCGTCGCCTACACGGTGGAACGCGACAGCGCCCACGCCGACCTGGACGGCCGCCGCCTGCTGATGATGTCCGGCTACAGCTACCTGGGCCTGGCCGGCGACGAGCGCGTCGTGGCCGCCGCCAAGGCCGCCGTCGACCTGTACGGCACCGGCAACCACGGCGTGCGCGCCCTGGCCGGATCCATCCCGCTGCACGAGGAACTGGAGTCCGAGGTCGCCCGGTTCGCCGGCCGGGAGGCCGCGATGGTCTTCGGCTCCGGCTACGCGGCCAACGTCGGCACCGTCGGCGGCCTCGTCGGCCCCGGCGACACCGTGTTCATCGACAAGTACGACCACGCCTCCATCGTCGACGGCTGCAAGCTGTCCGGGGCCACGGTGACCCGGTTCCGCCACAACGACGTGGACCACCTTGACCGCCGGCTGCGCGCGGCCGGCCCTGACGGGGTCCGGCTGGTCGTCGTCGACAGCGTCTACTCCATGGACGGCGACATCGCCCCGCTGCCCGAGCTGCGCAAGGTGTGTGACGAACACGACGCGCTGCTCATGGTCGACGAGGCGCACGCCCTCGGCGTCATCGGCGCGAGCGGACGCGGCATCGAGGAACACTTCGACCACACCGCCCAGGTCGACATCAAGCTCGGCACCCTGTCCAAGGCCATCCCCTCCATGGGCGGCTGGGTGGCCGGCCCCGCCGACCTGATCGGTCATCTGCGCTACGCCGCCCGCCCGTTCCTGTTCTCCGCGGCCCTGGCCCCCGCCCAGGCGGCCGCCGCCCTGGAGTCCCTGCGGATCCTGCAGCGCGAACCCGAGCGGGTCGCCCACATCCAGCGCGAGTCCGCCCGGCTGCGCTCCCTGCTGAACGCCGAGGGGCTGCGCACCCAGGACAGCGAGACCGCCGTCATCCCGCTGATCGCGGGTTCCGACGACGCCGCCTACGACCTGGCCACCACCTGCCGTGCCAACGGCGTCATCGGCCTGCCGGTGGTGACCCCCGCGGTCCCCAACGATCTGGCCCGCCTGCGGATCGCGGTGACCGCCCGGCACACCCCGCAGGACATCGACTTCGCCGCCGACGCCTTCGTCCGGTCCGCCCGCGCCTGCGGCATCCTCCCGGCCTGAGCGCCCGCCGTCCCCCGGAGAGCGACGATGACTGCTGCACCCGCCAAGCCCCCGGTCGTGATCACCGGCATCGGTGTGGTCACCCCGGCCGGCTGCACACCCGACGCCCTGTGGAACGCGCTGCGGGCCGGCCGTTCGACCGCCGCGGAGCTCACCCACCCCGGCCTCGAGAAGCACCGGGTGCGCATCGGCTGCCAGGTCAGCGGACTGGACCGGCTCGACCTGGTGCCCGCCAAGGACGCCCGGCGCCTCGACCCGTTCGCCCTGTACGGCGCCACGGCCGCGCTCGCCGCCCACCGGGACGCGGGCGCCCCGGCCCCCGACCCGCACCGCACGGCCGTCGTCGTCGGCAACGCCGTCGGCGGACGCACCACCAGCGACCGCGAGTCGCTGAACTTCGCCGCCGGCGGCCCCGCCCGCGTCAACCCGCTGATGCCGCTGATCACCATGCCCAACGCGGCCGCCGCGCAGATCGCGCTGCGGCTGGGCTGGACCGGACCGGCGCTCACCGTCGCCACCACCTGCGCCAGCGGCGTCGACGCGATCGGGCAGGCCACGGCGCTGCTCCAGACGCACCGCGCCGACGTGGTGATCGCCGGCGGCTGCGAGGCCACCCTCAGCCCCGTCACGCTCGCCGCGTTCGGCAACCTCAACGCCGTCTCCGGCCGCAACGACGACCCCGCCCGCGCCAGCCGGCCCTTCGACCGCGACCGCGACGGATTCGTCATGGGCGAGGGCGCCGGCTTCGTCGTCCTCGAACGGCTCGACGACGCCACCGCCCGCGGCGCCACCCCCTACGCGCGGATCGCCGGGTACGCCGCCACCGCCGACGCCTACCACCTGTCGATGCCGCTGCCCGACGGGGCCGGCGCCGCCGCCGCGATGACCGGAGCGCTCGCCGACGCGGGCCTCGCCCCCGACGAGATCGTCCACGTCAACGCCCACGGCACCTCGACCCCGCACAACGACCGCGCCGAAGCCGCCGCCCTGCGCGCGGTGTTCGGTCCCGGCGGGCCGCCGGTCACCGCCTCCAAGGGGGTGCTCGGCCACCTCATCGGAGCCGCCGGAGCCGTCGAACTCATCGCCGCCGTCCAGGCCATGCGGGCCTGCGAGGTGCCGCCCACCGCCAACCACGAACACCTCGAAGAGGGAATGGAGATCGACGTGGTGCACACCCGCCCACGGTCCGTCGCCTCCGGGCCCGCCCTGTCGAACTCCTTCGGCTTCGGCGGCCACAACGCCAGCATGGTGGTGACGCCGGTATGACCACCCTCGTACCCGCCGCGGACGGCGCCGACCGGGCCGCCCCCGCACGCCGCCGTGTCCGGCACACCCCGACCACCGCCGAACTGACCGCCCTGCGCACCGCCGTGCGCGCCGCCCTGCCCGGCCCCGCCGCCACCGACGGCGCCTCCCCGGTCAGCGCCTTCGTCCTCGCCCACACCCTCGCCGACGCCACCGTGCGCGACCTGGCGGCCGGCGAGCCGCGGCCCTGCTCCGTGATCCACCTCGGGCAGGACATCCGCACCGAGCGCCCGGTGCGCCCCGGCGAACCGGTCACCGTCACCGTCGACGTGCTCGGCGCCCGCCGCGAGGCCCGCGGCACCCGCCTGGCCGTGCGCTCCACCCTGACCGGCGAGGACGGCACGCCGTTCGCCGAACTGCTCACCGGTGCCCTGCTGGTCGGCGCCACCGGCATCGAGCCGTTCGGTGAGATACCGCCGGCCACGGCGGCTCCCGCCGCCACCCCGGGCGAGCCGGTCACCACCCGGCACGAGCTGAGCGCCGGCTTCATCCGCGGCTACGCCCGTGCCTCCGGCGACCTCAACCCCGTCCACCTGGACGAACAGGCAGCCCAGGACGCCGGTTTCCCCACCGTCCTCGCCCACGGCATGAGCGTGATCGCCCTGGCCTGCGAGGAGATCGCCGACCGCTATGCCGGCGGGGACATCACCCGGATCCGTACCGTGTCGGGCCGCTTCTCCGCACCGGTGCTGCACGGCCGCCCCCTCGACGTCGCCTACCAACCGGACGCAGAGGGACGGGTCGTGCGGTTCACCTGCCGTGTGCCCGAGGGCGCCGCCGTCAAGAACGGCTGGGTCCTGCTGGACGGCGGCGCGCCCGGACCCGGGAACGGCGATGAGTGACGGCACGGGACTCGCCGGCGGCTCCCTCACCCAGGTCCGCGAACGCCCCGACGCGCCGGCGCTCGTGCGGCACGCCGAGGAGACCGCCTGTCGGGAGCTGAAGGAACACCGCGCCCGCAGCCTGCCCCGGACGGCCGTCCCCGCCGTCGTACGGATCGCCGGCGAGCCGCTGCCCAAGACCCCCACCGGAAAGGTCGACCGCGCCGCGTTCGACCGTCTGCCGCGCCGAAGCCGAGAAGAAGGAAGAACACCATGAGCAACACCGCCACCATCAAGCAGTTCCTCATCGAGGAGTTCCTGCCCGATGTCAGCCCCGAGCAGCTGGCCGACGACCACGACCTGCTCTCCGACGGCGTCATCGACTCGCTGGGCGTGCTGAAGCTGATCGCCTGGGTGGAGGACCGTTTCGCCCTCGCCGTCGACGACACCGACCTCGACCCGAACAACTTCCGCAGCGTGACGGCGATCGACGCGTTCATCGAGGGATCGCGCCAGCGGGTGGGCGGCTGACCATGCACGAGGCGCTCACCGGGCTGCTCGCGCGGCGCACGGTGGCCGACCCGGCGACGTGGCGGTCGCTGTGGGACCGGCTCGGCGACGGTTCGCTCCCCCGGGAGCAGGCCGTCGCCCTGCTGGCCTCGCTGGCCACCCGGCTGCCCGACCCCGCGACCCTGCACAGCCTGACCGCGACCCTGCGCGAACGCCACCCCGCGCCCGCCACCGGCACCTGGCCGGGCACGGTCAACGTCGTCGGCACCGGCGGGGGGCCCGCCACCTTCAACATCTCCACCGCCTCCGCGTTCGTCGCGGCCGCCGCCGGTGTACGCGTCGTCAAGACCGGCTCGCGCGCCCACACCTCCTCCCTGGGCTCCGTCGACCTCCTCGAACGGCTGGGCGTGCGGCTGACGTCCTCCCTCGCCCAGACCGAGGACCTGCTCGGCCGGCACGGCATCGCCTTCGCCGGGCCGTTCGTCTACCCGCCGTCGCTCGCCCGTCTGGCCCGCACGGTGGCACCGGTGAGCATGAAGCCCTTCGGCCGCTTCCTGAACGCCGTCGGCCCCTTCCTCGCCCACCTGCCGGTCGCCGCCCAGGTCACCGGCGTCTCCGGGGCGATGCCGCTGGACGACCTGCGGCAGCTGGCCGCCGCGTGCACCGAGCGGACCCTGTGGCTGTGCGCCAACGACCACGGCGCGGACGAACTGCTCGGCTTCGCCGACAACACCGTGTACGTCAACGACGGCCGCCTGCTGCGGATCCGGCCCGGCGAGATCACCGGCGCCGGCGGCGGCCCCGAGGATCTGCGGCCGCGCCCGCCGCAGGAGGCCGCGGAGCACTTCCTCGACGTCCTCGCCGGCCGCGCCGGTACGGTCGCCACCCGCACCGTGTGCCTGAACGCGGCGGCGCTGTCCGTCGCCGCCGGCCACCACCCCACCTGGGCGGCCGCCTTCAGCGCCGCCGAGGAGGCCGTGACCGGCGGCGGCGCCCGCGACCTCGCCGAACGGCTGCGCGCCGCCGCGCGCCCGGTCGGAGGCCGCCATGGCTGACTTCTTCACCGGCTCCCGCGCGAGCGGCAGGATCGGGCTCGCCCTGTTCCTGACCGCGGGCGACCCACCGCTGGAGGAACTGGCCGACGTGGCCGCCATGCTCGACGAGAGCGGAGTGGACTGCCTCGAACTGGCCGTCCCCTTCCCCGACTCGGTCACCGACGGGCCCGTCATCCGCCGCTCCGCCCGGCGGGCCCTGGACAACGGCACCACCCTGGACGACGTCCTCGACACCGTCGCCCGCGTCCGGCCGGGCCTGCGCCGGCTGCGTATCGCGCTGCTCGCCGACTGGAGCCACTCGCTCAAGCACCGCGACCCCGCCGCCACGGCCCGCCGTATCGCCGACTCGGGAGCGGACGGCCTGCTCGTGCACGGCCTGCCGCCCCGGCTGCGCGCCCGCCACCTCCAGGCGGCCGCCGACGCCGGGCTGCCCACCGTCGGCACCTGCTACGCCTCCAGCCCCGAACCCACCCGTGTCCAGGCCGCCCGTGACGCCACCGCCTACCTGTACCTGGTGGCCCACTACGGGCGCAGCGGCACCCCGCCCGCCGCCGGCCACGCCGCCCTGGCCGGCACCGTGACGGGCCTGCGCGCCCACACCCGCTCCCCGATCGCCGTCGGCTTCGGGGTGAGCACCGCCGAGGACGTCGAAGCCGTCGCCGCCTCCGGGGCGGACGCCGCCATCGTCGGCTCCGCCACGGTGGCCCGCGTCGAGCACGCCCTGACCACCGGCGCCCGCGTCACCGACGTCCTGCACCCGTTCGTCCGGTCGCTCCGCAGCGAGCCGGCCGGCCCCCTCGAAAACCTCGAAGGAACCACCTCGACGATCAGGAGACCGACATGATCATCCGTGACCTGGAGAACGTCACCACCGTCGACTGGGGCAACGGGCTCAGCCGCCGCTTCCTGGTGGCCGCCGACAACGTCGGCTACACGATCACCGACACCACCGTGCGCGCCGGCACCAAGTCACGTCTGGAGTACCGCAACCACCTCGAGGCCTGCTACTGCATCGAGGGCTCCGGCGAGGTGATCGAGCTCGACGGCACCGTCCACCCCATCACGCCGGGCCGCCTGTACGCCCTCGACCGGCACGACGCCCACTACCTGGTCGCCGCCGAGCACGAGGACCTGCGCCTGGTGTGCGTGTTCAGTCCCGCGCTGCGCGGCGACGAGGTGCACAGCCTGGACGAACACTCCTCCTCCGCGTACTGACACCCACCCCAGCGAAGGTGATTCGGTGATCCGATGGAATGCCGACCAGGCCGACCTCAGGGAGAGCCTGGCACGGTGGGGCGAGGCGCTCAGCGCCGACCACATCGCCCATGACGAACAGGCCGAGTTCCCCTGGGACAAGTGGAAGACGGTCCGGCGGACCGGCATCCTCGCCCTGCCGTTCTCCGAGGAGTACGGCGGGCTCGGCCAGTCCCTGCTGACCACCATGTACGTCCTCGAGGGGCTCGGCGAGCACTGCCGGGACTCCGGACTGAGCTTCTCGGTGACCACCACCCTGGCCAGCACCGGCATCCCCCTGGAGGCGTTCGGCACCCCCGAACAGAAAGCGAGGTACCTGCCCCTGATCTGCTCCGGCGAGGCGATCGGGGCCCACGCCATCACCGAGGCCGAGGGCGGCTCGGACGCCATGGCCATGACGACCCGGGCGGTCCGCGACGGCGACGACTTCGTGCTGAGCGGAAGCAAGACGTTCGTCAGCAACGGCCCGGTCGCCGACGTGTTCGTGGTGTACGCGCGCACCCGCCCCGACGGCGGGGCCCTGGGCGTCACCGCGTTCCTCGTCGACCGCGACACCCCGGGCCTGACCGTGGGCCGGCCGATCAAGAAGATGGGGCTGCGCACCTCGCAGCTCAGCGAGCTGTACCTCGACGGGTGCCGCGTCCCGCGCGAGCGGGTCCTCGGCCGGGTCGGCGGCGGCTTCATCGTCCTCGACCATGTGATGAAGCGGGAGATCCTCTTCTCCTTCATCGTCAACGCCGGGGAGATGCGCCACCGTCTCGACCGCTGCGTGGAATACGCCCGTACCCGCCGCTCCTTCGGCAAGCCGATCGGCACCTACCAGGCGATCGCCAACAAGATCGTCGATGTGAAGATCGGCCTGGAGACGGCACGCAAGTGGCTGTACGACACCGCCGAACGGCTCACCAACGGCGAGAACGTCACCGAGGACCTCGCCATCGCCAAGCTGGTGACCAGCGAGGCCAACGTGAGCAGCTCGCTCACCGCGGTCCAGGTCTTCGGCGGCTACGGCTACACCACCGAGTACGGGCTCGAACAGGACGTGCGCAACGCCGTGGGCGGCACGATCTACTCGGGCAGCAACGAGATCCAGTACAACCGCATCGCCTCCCAGCTGGGCCTGGGCAGGTGACGACGGCCCCCGCACCGCCGCTCACGGTCCACGGGGCCGCCCGCGGGCAGGACGACGACGTCCTCGCCCGCGGCGGCCCCGCCACCGGCCCGCACCCGGCCGAACGCCTCGGCAGGCCGTCACGGCCGGCCCTCGGCCGCACCGCCGCGGCCCGCACCGCACCCCGGGCCGCCACCGGCCGTCCCCGCCGCGGGGGCGGCCTCGACGTCCCCACCGCGGCCGGTGCCCCGCGCGGCCGCGCCGGCGCGACCGCTTCGGCCCGACCGGCCGGCGCGCCGCGCACCGCACAGCCCACCGTGTGACCGCGCCCGACCCCGCGCGCGGACCGCACCGACCTCAAGGAGCGTTCATGACGTCGCGGTTCATCGAGGCCCTGCTGACCGCCCGACGGCCCGTCGTGATGGAGGTCAAGCGGCGCGACGCGCACGGCTTCGACCTCATCGCCGGGCACACCCCCGCCGAAACCGTCGCCGCCTACGAAAGCGCCGGCGCCCCCTGCATCTCCGTCGTCACCGGCCGCTGGTTCGGCGGCACCGCCGACCTGCTGCGCGACGTGGCCCGCCTGACCGATCTGCCGCTGCTGCAGAAGGACTTCATCACCCGGAGAGACCAGCTGCAGACCGCCCGGGACCTCGGTGCCGACGCCGTGCTGCTCACCGCGGCACTGCTGCCCGCCTCCGTGCTCGCCACCCTCGTCGCCGCCGCGCTGCGCACCGGACTGACCCCGTTCGTCGAAGTCACGACCGAGGCCGAGATCGCCGCCGTACCGCACGCCGCTGACTGCGTGATCGCCGTCAACAACAAGGACATCAAGCGCCGCGAACGCGACACCGGCGACATCGGCCGCAGCCTGGACCTGCTGCCCGCGCTGCACGCCAGCGGCACCCCCTGCCCGGTCAGCGCCAGCGCCATCGACACACCGCAGGTGGCGGCCCGGCTGCTGGACGCCGGATACGCCGGCCTCCTCGTCGGCACTGCGCTGCTGCGCTCCTCCGCGCCCGGCACCTGGCTCGACACCATGGACCACGGCCGCCGGGAACGCCGTCCCGCCCTGCGTCCGGCCTGACACCGAAGCGCCGGGGCCGGCCGGGGGAGTGTCTCCCCGGCCGGCCCCGGCGCTTTTGAGGTACCGGAACGGCAGGCACGGCCCGTCCGGTCAGGACACCACCCGCTGCACGAGCTGGTCCCGTACCCGAGCCGGAATGGCCGGCGCGAAACGCCGCAGATAGTGGTCGAGGTGCTCCTCGGCCTCGACCAGGAAGGGCAGGTCGAAGACCAGCAGCCGGCGCACCGCCAGCAGCGGCACCGGCGCGCGCAGCGGCCGGAAGTACGTGTTCCACAGCCCCGGCTGGTCGCACTGCGGATGGAACTGACCGATCATCAGCCCCTCGGCGACGAAGTCGTTCTTCGCCTGTTCCTGCAGCACGTCCAGCGGCTTCGGGTCCTCCCGGTCCAGTTCCGGCAGCACCATCAGCACCGTCAGCAGCTCCCGCGCGTCCGCGTCCAGGTCGGCCGCGAGCCGCCCGTACCAGGTCCGCAGCCGGTCCACCGCCTGCGGCAGCGACTCCGCTCCGCCCTGCGCCGGCACCGCCAGCAGGAACAGCTCCCGCCGCAGCGAGGGCTGCGTGTAGGGGCAGACCGGTCCGCTGCGGCCCAGCTCCGCATGCCCGTTCACCAGGAAGCTCCGGCTCCAGGCCAGTACGTCGCGCAGCTGCGCCGCGTGCGATGCGGGCACCAGGCCCAGATCGATCTGCGCCGGCGTGTAGATCTGGAGGTGCTCGTCGCCCGTCATCGCGGCTCCCGCCACATCGGCCGCAGCCGCGGACCGCCGCCGGGCAGTTCGATGTCCGCGCCCAGCGGCAGCAGGCCGAACCGGCGGGCCACCGCCTCACCGGCCGGAGAGCTGGCCTCCGCGTACGCCCCGCAGCCGGCGTCGTCCGCCCGCGCGATGACGTCGGTGATCAGGGTGTCGATCAGGCCGCTGCCGCGAGCCTTCGCCGTGACGGCGCCGAAGGAGAGGTAGTAGTGCGGCACCGACACCGGCCGCCGGGACTCCTGCAACGCCGCGATCACCGCCAGTGCCTGTGCCCCGGGCCCCAGGACCTGTGCGAACCGGTCCTCGAACTCCTCCTGCCGTCCGGCCAGTTGCTCCTGTGCGCCGGGCGGCTGCCACACCAGTACCGCTTCCCGCCCGGCGGTCGTGGTCACCCCGCCGAAGGGGAACGCCATGTCGAGGAACACCTGGAAGAAGGCGGGCAGCACGGCTGCCCGGCGCTCCTCGTCCGGGATGATCCAGCGCGTCAGCGCATCGTCCAGGAAACACCCGGCCAGCACGGCCGCGAGCGCGTCGGTCTCCGACCGGGCGGCGACACGCACCCCACCGTCGGCCGCGGATGGGGGCAACGCGGGCGAAACAGCCACTGTCTTCTCTTCCTCCGTGTCAGGGGCGCCGTACGGTGCCGGTCCCGTCCCGCACGATCGGGTCGGCCAGGTCTTCCACGGCGCGGTGCAGGGTCTTGACGAACAGCTCGGACTCCGGCTTGATCAGCACACTGCGCAGCACGCGCGCCGTGTCGGTGTCCCGTTCCACTCCGGGGTGACGGCGTGTGAAGGCGTCGGCGTCGGTGCGCAGCAGGCTCAGGAACACCGGATCGCGTGGCGCCTCCATGCCGTCGCGCAGCAGCCGGGCAGCGGCCGCGTCGACGGCGGCCAGGCCGCGTCCGCCCACCGCGGGGAAGTAGGTGACGATGTCCAGCTCCGGCGGCTGGTACAGCTCCAGCACCTCGGAGCCGGCGATCAGTTCCGACCAGGCCAGCGCGGCGCGCCGGCCCGCCGCGAGGACCTCCCCGAGGCCGTCCCGGGTCAGCGGCAGCAGCTGCAGCGTCAGCCACAGCGCGGCCGCGGCCGCTCCCGCCCGCGAGCACTCCAGGCTGATCTCACCGAGGTGCAGCGACGAGTCGGTGAAATAGGTGTACGGCGAGTCGTGCGCGAAGTGGCCCCGGGCGCCGGGGTCGTTGAACAGCACGGCGCCGCAGCCGTAGGGCTGCAGGCCGTGCTTGTGCGGGTCGACCACCACCGAGTCGCACGCGGCGATCGCCCGCCACGGCCGGGTGTCGACGCCCTCGGGGCGCTGCGAACGCCCCAGCAGCGCGTAGAACCCGCCGTACGCGGCGTCCACGTGCACCCGTACCCCGTACCGGCGGGCCAGCGGCACCACCTCGTGCACGGGGTCGACGGCGCCGAGCCCGGTCGTCCCGGCGGTCAGCACCACCGTGCCCACCCGCCCGCCGGCCAGCAGCCGCTCCAGGGCCTCCACGTCCATGCGGCCCCGGCCGTCGGCCGGCACCCGGTGCCCCTCGACGCCCAGGACCCCGCACATCCGCCCGTGCGTGTAGTGGGACTCGGCGCTGAAGGCGATGCCGCGATCCGGATGGGACTGGCGCGCCACGTACAGCGCTTCCAGATTCGCCATGGTCCCGCTCGTCGTCAGATGCCCGAGCGGTGCCTGCAGACCGAACATCGCGCCCAGCTGCGCCACGCACTCGTGCTCCATCGCCGTGGTGGCCGGGCCGCCCTCGGCGGCATGGTTGTTCGGGTTGAAGAGCATGGCCGTGACGTAACCGACGACCGCCGCCGGATGCGGCGGCTTGACCATCTGCCCCGCGTAACGGGGGTGGAAGAACGGGTAGTTGTCGTCCAGCCGCTCGGCGAAACGCTCGAACACGGTCCCGAAGTCCCGGTCGGCGACCAGGTGCGAGGCGTGCTCGTCGTACGCCCCGAACCGCTCCGCGAACCGCTCGGCTACGTCCACCGCGCGCGGCAGCCAGTGACGAAGATCCACGTCAGCCTTTCCAGGTAGGCGAACCGGAGTTCGAACAGCGGGTCATCGCCCCCGTTATATGGGCCCCTCCGCAAGCGGCCCGCAATCCCGCAGGCGCCGCCCCAGCACCGCACGAGGACGACCTGCTGCGCTGAACCGGCCATCCTCGCGGGCCCGCCCCGCCCCTTCTCCGCAGGAGACCGCATGGTCACGAGACGCACCCTCATCACCGCCCTGACCACGTCGGGCGCCGCCGTGCTCACCGGCGCGGCCCTCACGCCGCTGATGGAAGCGAGGGCCACGGGCTCCCCGCCCGGCACGGCCCCCGCCACGGCACTGCCCGCCGGGCCCGCCGTGGAGCCCTTCCGCGCCCCGCTGCCGTCGCTGCCGGTCATCCAGCCCGTGTCGACCGCCAACGGCACGGATCTCTACGACATCACGATGAGACCCGCCCGCGCGGAGATCCTGCCCGGCCTGAGCACCGACGTCCTCACCTACGACGGCCACTTCCCGGGCGGCGTCATCAAGGCCCGCTCCGGCCGCCCCGTCGTCGTGCGCCAGCGCAACGCCCTGCAGGCCGACACGTCCGTCCACCTGCACGGCGCTTCCGTGCCCGCCGCCAGCGACGGCGCGCCCATGGACACCCTCGCGCCGGGAGCCGTGCGCACCTACACCTACCCCAACCGCCAGCCGCACGCCACGCTCTGGTTCCACGACCACGCCCACCACAGCGAGTCCGAGCACGTCTACCGCGGTCTGTCCGGCCTCTACCAGCTCACCGACGCGACCGAGCAGGCACTGCCCCTGCCGTCCGGCCGCTACGACATCCCCATCGCCCTGCGCGACGCCCACTTCGACGACAGCGGTGCCCTGCTGTACGTCATGGACGACGCCGCCGGCCGGTCCACCATCCTGGCCAACGGCAGGCCCTACCCCTACCTGGAGGTCGCCGCCCGCAAATACCGCTTCCGCCTGCTGAACTCCTCCAACCTGCGCTTCTTCCGCCTGCAGCTGGCCGACGGCTCACCCTTCGTGCAGATCGGCTCCGACGGCGGCCTGCTGCCGCGCCCGCACGTCACCGACACCCTGCTGCTCTCGCCCGCCGAACGCGCCGACGTCGTCATCGACTTCTCCCGCTACCGGGTGGGCACCCAGCTGGTGCTGCGCAACACCCTCGGCCCCGGCGACCCCGAGCGCACCGGCCAGGTCCTGCGCTTCGACGTCGTACGCACCGCCACCGATCCCAGCGCCGTGCCGGACGTCCTGCGCACCCTGCCCCCGCTGCCGCAGGCCACCACCCGTCGCTCGTTCGACCTGAACGTCACCGACGGCGCGACGGGCCCGGCCGGCTTCATCAACGGCCGCTCGTTCGACCCCGCCCGCATCGACACCCGGATACCCTACGGAAGCAGCGAGATCTGGACGGTCACCAACACCAACACCGACATCCCGCACAACTTCCACCTGCACCTGGTGCAGTTCCGCGTCCTGGAACGCAACGGACGCGAACCGGACGGCTCCGAGTCCGGCCTGAAGGACACCGTGCGGCTGCTGCCCGGCGAGACGGTCACCCTGCAGGCGACGTTCGACAGCTACCGCGGCACCTACGTCTACCACTGCCACCTTCTGGACCACTCGGCGATGGGCATGATGGCCCAGATGTCCATCGCGTGAGCGCACTCGGCGCCCGCTACAGAAACGCTGGGGACCCGGTCCGGTCCGGCTCGACTCCCCTGCGCGGCACCGCGCCACTGCCTAGGCTCGCGTGAGCGAGCCGCACAGACCACCCACCATCCTCCCGACGCAGAGCGAGGACGCCCGATGTCAGCCAACCCCTACCAGCAGTACGGCCAGGTCCCCGGACCCACGGTCCCTCCGGCGCCCGCGCCGTCCCGGTCCGGCAGACTGGCCGGCCCGCTGCTCCTCGTGTCGACCATCACCATCGGCCTCATGGCCGGTCTGTTCTTCGCGTTCGACGTCTCGGTCATGCCGGGCCTGAACTCCACGGACGACCGCACGTTCGCCACCGCCATGCAGTACTTCAACAGCGAGATCGACGGCAACGGCCTGTTCGGTCTCGTCTTCCTGGTCGCCCTGCTGGCCTCGGCGGCCGCCGCGTTCATCGAGTTCCGCCGCGGCCGCAGGGCCATCGCGGTGTGGGCGGGCGTGGCCGCCGTGCTCTACCTGGTGGTTCTGATGGTCACGTTCTCCGTGAACATCCCGCTCAACAACGAGCTCGCCGACCTCGGCAACCCGGCCAAGGCCCACGACTTCTCCGTCATCGACAAGTTCAAGACCACCTGGGAGACGACGAACATCCTGCGCACCCTGCTGTGCACGGTCGCCCTGGGCTGCGTCGCCTACGCCGTCCAGCTCCACGGCCGCGCGGAGGCCCTGCTGCGCGGCCACTGACGTCGGTTCCCGACGCAGCGCACGAGGCCACCGGCCCGCGGCCGGTGCCCCGCCCGCACCCGCCGGGAGGGCGACCACGTCGCCCTCCCGGCCCGGGCCCGCAACGACGTGCCGGGCGGCGCGAGCCCGCTCACGGATCAGCCGGCGAGCGGGGCGGGCACCGCCCGGGACGGTTGCGGGCGCACGGCCCGCACGGGCGGCCGTATCCCGGCGAACAGGTCGCTCTCCGGCAGGCTCACCGGCACCAGCGACCGGGCCAGGGTGTAGTCCTCGGTGGGCCACACCTCCTGCTGCACCGCCGTCGGCACGGCGAACCAGATGCCGTCCGGGTCCACTTGGGAGGCATGGGCGAGCAACGCCCGGTCACGCACCGGGAAGTACCGGGCGCACGGCACGCGGGTGGTGATCTCCGGCTGCCGCGCGGGCTCGTTGGGCAGCGGCGCGTACGGCGCGGTGCTGCCGCGCGCTCTGAGCGCCCGGTGCAGCGCCGCGCTGCGCGCCGGATGCGAACCGTGGTTGTAGTACAGCTTGAGCGGCTGCCACGGCCACCCCGCGAGCGGATGCGCCGAGCCGTCCGCGGCCGACGCGAACGCCGCCACCGTGATCCGGTGCGCCATCACGTGATCGGGGTGCGGGTAGCCGCCGTCCTCGTCGTACGTCGTGACGACGTGCGGCCGGAACCCCCGCATCAGCGCCACCAGCCGAGCCGTCGCCTCACCCGGGTCGGCCCGGGCGAAGCAGTCCGCGGGCAGCGGTTCACCGTCCCCGGGCAGTCCCGAGTCCCGGTAGCCGAGCCAGCACTGCCGCACCCCGAGGATGCGCCGGGCCCGTTCCATCTCCGCCGCGCGCAGCGCGCCCATGTCCACCCGACCGCGCGGACGCGGATACCGCGGGTTGAGGACCGATCCGCGCTCACCGCCGGTGCAGGTGACCACCAGCACCTCGGCGCCCTGCGCGGCGTATTTCGCCATGGTCGCCGCGCCCTTGCTGGATTCGTCGTCCGGGTGGGCGTGCACGGCCATCAGACGCGGCCGCCACCGGGGCGCGCCGGGCAGGTTGTCACCACTCATCGGTCCTCCTCCAGCAAAAACCGGTCGTCCCCGCACGCACGCTAGGGGCCGCCCCTGGAGAACCGCTCGAGGACCGGTGCAGACCGCGGGGTCGACTCCCTACAGAAATCGGCGGCCGGCCCGGCGCGTCCGTAGGGTCCGGCGCCATGAGGGGCCCACCGAACGGCCCCGGACACCAGAGGGGAAAGCACCGTGCCTCACGAACGGCAGCCGCACCGCCCCGCCCCACTCCGTCGCGTCACCGCCCGTACCGGTCCGCCCACCCCCGCGGCACACGTCCCGGCCCGTGACACGGCGGCCCGAGCGTGAACGGCATGTCGGTGCGCCTGTTCTGCCTGCCGTGCACCGGTGCCCCGGCCGGCGTCCATCTGCCCTGGGCGGACCGCCTGCGGCCCCACATCGCCGTCACCCCCCTCGAACTGCCGGGCCGCGGTGAACGGATACGGGAAAAGCCCTGCCGCGGGCTGGAACCACTGCTGCAGGACCTGGTGAGCGCCGCGGCACGGCTGTGCGACCGGCCGTTCGCGTTCTTCGGCCACGGCTTCGGAGCGCTCCTCGCCTTCGAGGTCGCGGCCAGGCTCGAATGGGACCACGAACTGGTCGCCGAGCGGCTGTACGTCTCCGGGGCCGCGGCGCCCCACCTGGTGCGCTGCGACGAGCTTGCGGAAGACCTGCCGGACGACGCGTTCCTGGAGCGCGCCCGCCGTCATCCGCACGTGCACCCCGGCGCGTTCGCCGACGCCCGGCTGGCCCGGCTGCGACTGCCCATGCTGCGGGCCGACTTCGCGCTGGCCCGCTCCTACCGGGCCGGCTGCGACGACACCGTGCACGCGCCCGTCACGGCACTGGCGGGCCGCGCCGACCCGACGGTGAGCGCGGCGCAGCTCGGGGCGTGGCGCGGCTACACCCGCCGCTCCTTCCGCATGCGGCGATGTCCCGGCGGCCCCTACCACTGGCTGCCGGACGACCGGGCCCTGCTGGAGACGTTCGCCGGGGACCTGACCCGCGCGCAGGCCGCGCACAACCGGTTCTCCGCGGCCGAGCGGACGTTCTGAGCGGCGACCGCGTGAGATCATGGCGTG
This sequence comes from Streptomyces sp. NPDC104814, assembly GCF_055583185.1. Taxonomy (NCBI): domain Bacteria; kingdom Bacillati; phylum Actinomycetota; class Actinomycetes; order Kitasatosporales; family Streptomycetaceae; genus Streptomyces; species Streptomyces sp. NPDC104814. Next base: position 29,425 of record NZ_JBVJOL010000009.1, read on the forward strand.
CCGATGGCACAGCGAGGGGGAGGGGCCATGCCCGTATGACGACCGAGCAGACCCACATCGCGTTCCTGCGGGCCGTCAACGTCGGCGCGCGCAAGGTCGAGATGGCCCGGCTGCGCGAGACGCTGTCCGGGCTCGGACTGGGGGCAGTGCGCACCTACATCGCCAGCGGCAACGCCTTCTTCACCACCGCGGAGACCGATCGTCCGGCGCTCACCGGGCGCATCGAGGAGGCGCTGGCGAAGACGTTCGGCTTCGACGTCCCCACGATCGTGCGGACCCTGCCGGAGCTGCGCGCCGAACTGACCGCGTCGCCCTTCGCGGAGCTGCGGCCGGCGGCCGACGAGCGTTTCTCCCTGGTGTTCGCCTCCGGCCCGCTGGAGGACGGCACGCTCCCGCTGCGCTCCCCGCGCGGCGACTGGGAGGTCCTGGACGTCTGCGGGGGCACGGCGTCGGTGCGGTGGCGGCTGCGCGGCGGCCGCCCCGTCAACCCGGCCCCGGTGATCGAGAAGGCGTTCGGCGTGCAGGCCACGGCCCGCTTCTTCCACACCACGCTGAAGATCCTGGCCGCCGCCGAGAAGACCCAGGGTCCGTCGTAGCGGGGCGGGTTCGCGGCGCGGGCCGGAACCGGGGGAGTGTCAGGGCCGCAGCAGCCCGCCCACCCACCAGTCGTGCGGCTTGCCGTCGTTGGCGATGCCGCGCCGGCGCAGGGTTCCCTCCACCGTGAAGCCGAGTCTCTCGGCGACGGCACGCGAGCCGGTGTTCCCGGCCATGGCCCACCACTCGATGCGGTGCACGTCGAGCGTGGCCCAGCCCCAGTCGCACAGCGCCCGGGCGGCCTCCACCGAGAAGCCCTGGCCGCGCTGCTCCTTGACCGCCCAGTAACCGAGCTCCCAGACGCCCCGGCTGAGGAGGGTCAGACAGTACGAGCCGACCAGGGCGCCGGTGTCCTTGCGGAACGCGCCGAAGGTGTAGTCCTTGTCCTCGGCCCACTGGGCGGGCAGCGTCTCGCCGACGAGCTTCTCGGCGTCCGCCCGACGGTACGGCACCGGCACCGGCGTGTAGAACTGGATGTCCTCGTCCTGACAGGCCTCGTACACCGCATCCACGTCGGCGGAGGTGAAGGTCCGCAGCACCAGACGGTCGGTCTCCAAAGTCACCGGATCCATCAGGGCAGTATGACCGCCGCCCACGGACGGCGCCCAGCGAATATCCCACCGCCCGGGCGGCCGCCGGTCACACCTGCACCGGGGCGGCGTCAGTCCATCGACTCCACGATGCGGGCGAGGGTGCGGCGCCCCAAGTCGCTCATGGCCGGATTGCTCTCGGCGTAGTACCAGACGAGCCCCATCGCCTGCTGGAACGCCCAGGCCTTGCCGCGCTCCCACTCCAGGTCGTCACAAGCCAGTTGCCGCCTGAGCACCTCCCGTGGGCCCGGCTGCAGCAGATGCCACGCACCGATGAGATCGAGCGCGGGATCGGCCGGGCCGAAGCCGCCGGTGTCCAGGACGCCGCCGAGCCGGCCGTTCACGACCAGGACGTTGCCGGGAATCAGGTCACCGTGGCTCATCACGTCGCCACCCGTGCGTGGCAGCGTCCGGAAACGGCTCCACAGCCGGCGGAGCCTGGGCACGTCGAGCAGCCCCTCGCTCTGCTGGAAGCACGTCGCCAGCCAGGCGTCGTGGTGGACGAGTACGCCGCCACGGCCCTCTCCGCTGAAACGCCGTCCCCGCGTCGGGGCCCCGCGCAGATCTGCGATGAAGGCCGCCAGGTCCTCGGCGAACGCGTCCGATCCGCTCGGGTCGGTCTCGGAGGCGATCGTTCCGGGCACCCATGTCTGGACCGACCACGGCATGGGGTAGCCCGCTCCGGGCTTTCCCAGGGCGACGGGTTCCGGGGCGGGAAACCCGGACACCCGGGCCAGCTCCGCACTCGCCCGGGCCTCCTGCTCCAGCACCGCCAGCACCTCGGCGGCATCGGCCCGACGCAGCGGGAACCGCGCCGAAAGGCCGTTCCCGATACGGAAGACGGCGTTGACCGTCCCGGTCGACGCAAGCGGCCGGACGGCCTTGCCGCTCCACTGCGGGAACTGGTCGCGGACCAGAGCTGCGACGATGTCGGTGGTCACGTCCACTTGGTCGTCGTGCATGTTCATACGCGCAGCCCCTCCACGTCCCTCCCTGCTCCCGAGCACGCCTCAGGCTTGCCGAACGACCCCTTCCGGTCAATGGGCGGCCCCGGCAGCGAGAAACCGGCGCGGGCGACGATGCCTGACGTCGGCCCCACAAGGCGCGCGCCGGTCACACCGGGCGTCGCGGGCCCGGCGTGACCGGCGCGGCACCTTCCGGCTCAGGCCGAGGCGCCGGCCGCCGGGCCGGGGAACTCCACCTCGAGGTCGAGGGTGCCGTGCCCCAAAGTGCCCTCGCCACGGATTCCGGCCAGCTCACCGGTGCCGGAGCCGGGCACGATGCCCGCCCATGTCACCGGCTCGCTACCCGGCACCTGCGTCGCCCGGTGCTCCAGCACGAACGTGCCCTCACGGCCGCCGAGGACGCCGACGACGCGCTCCTGCGCGACGTACGCGGCACCTCCGGGGCCCTGCGTGGTGACCATGTGACCCGTGGCCGAGCCCTTCACGTCACCCTCGGTGTAGGTCTTGGTCAGTTCGACCCGCCCGGTCACCGGCCCGCCGTCGACGGGCTCGTCGTCGGTTCCGTCCCACACATCCACGGTGAAGACGGCCTGAATGCGCATCTGAGTCATGCGCGGAGTATCGCGCCCGTCCCGCACCGCTCGATGCTCCCGATTGAGCAGGCGGCCGGCGCCGGCGCCGCTACCGTGACCCGGCGTCAGCCGCGCGCAGCGCCGCCCACGCGGCTCCGCGAAGGCTCCGGGGCCTGACGGGACGCGCCGGCATTTCCGAGGAGGCAGGCGACATTGAGCACCGAAGTGCACACCGAGAAGCCGACAGCATGTCCGTACCCGTTCGCCGGGGGAGAGGGACTCGGGCTGTCACAGGAGTACGCGAAGCTCTTCGAGGACGGCACCCCCATCCGCGTCCAGCTGCCGTTCGGTGAGCCCGCGTGGCTGGTCACCCGGTACGCCGACGCGCGTTTCGTGCTGACCGACCGCAGGTTCTCCCGGCACATGGCCATCGAGCGGGACGAGCCGCGGATGACACCGCGCCCCGTGCCGGAGAGCATCCTGACCATGGACGCCCCCGACCACACGCGGGTGCGCACCCTGGTGTCGAAGGCCTTCACCCCGCGGCGCATCGAGTCCAAGCGGGAGTGGATCGGCGAGCTCGCCGCCGGCCTCGTCGAGGACATGAAGTCCAAGGGGGCGACCGCCGAACTGGTCGGCTCCTACGCGCTGGCCATCCCCGTCACGGTGATCTGCGAACTGCTGGGCGTGCCCGACGAGGACCGGCCCCGGCTGCGCGCGTGGTGCGACGCGGCGCTGTCCACGAACGAGCTGACCGACGACGAGTGCGTGCAGAGCTTCATCGCCCTGCAGAAGTACTTCGAGGACCTGATCGCACAGCGCCGGGCCGAGCCCCGCGACGACCTGACGAGCGCCCTGATCGAGGCCCGTGACGCCCACGACCGGCTGGACGAGGCGGAGCTGCTCGGGCTGTGCGTCGCCACCCTCATCGGCGGTTTCGAGACGACGGCCAGCGAGATCTCCAACTTCGTCTACGTGCTCCAGCAGCGGCCCGAACTGTGGACGCGGCTGTGCGAGAACCCCGAGTCGATCCCGACGGCCGTGGAGGAGCTGCTGCGCTTCGTGCCGTTCGCGGCCAACGGCATCTCCCCGCGCTACGCCACCGAGGACCTGACCGTCGGCGGTGTCCCGGTACGGGCGGGCGAGCCGGTCATCGTCGACACCAGCGCCGTCAACCGCGACCGCGAGGTCTTCGACGACGCCCACGACGTCGTCCTGGACCGCGCCGACAACCGGCACATGGTGTTCGGGCACGGCGCGCACCACTGCCTCGGCGCCCACCTCGCCAGGGTGGAGCTGCAGGAGGCGCTCAAGGCGCTCGTGCTGGGCATGCCGAAGCTGCGCATCCACGGCGAGGTCACCTGGAAGTCCCACATGATCATCCGCGCCCCGAAGGTCATGCACATCGAGTGGTGACAGGGGGTTTTCGGCCGCCGTCCGGTGGATGCGCTGTATTGAGCATCCACCGGGCCCCGCCCCTTTCTACCGTGACCCCCGACCGAGCCTGCCCGAAGGGCGGGTGTGGCACCGATGATCAGGAGAGCCATGACCGTCAGTACCGCCGACGGCCAGTCAGCCGCCGGAAAAAGCCCCGACACGGGCAGCCCTTCGCTGGTCGCCCGGCTGATCCTCGTCACCCTGCTGATGGCCGAGCTGCTCATCCAGGTGGACCAGACGATCGTCAACGTCGCCCTGCCCTTCATCCAGCGCGATCTCGGCTTCTCGCAGTCCGGGCTGCCCTGGGTCGTCAACGCCTACGGCCTGCTCTACGGAGGGCTGCTGCCCCTCGGCGGCCGCATCGGCGACCTGTTCGGCCGGCGCCGGGTACTGATCACGGGTGTCACCGTCTTCACGCTGGCATCGGTCGTCTGCGGCTTCAGCACCGACCCGGCGGTCATGGTCGTCGCCCGGGCGGTGCAGGGCATGGGCGGCGCCCTGACCGCCCCCGTCGTCCTGTCGCTGATCATCACCTGCTTCGACGAAGGTCCCGCACGGCAGCGCGCGTTCGCCCTGTGGGGCAGCGCCCAGGCGGCCGGCGCCCTGTTCGGGCTGCTCGTCGGCGGCCTGCTGACGTCCGGCCCGGGCTGGGAGTTCAGCTTCTTCGCCGCCGTCCCGATCGGCGCGCTGGTCGTCGGGCTGGCCGCCACCACGATCAAGGAGAGCCGCGCCGAGGAACGCCCGGCGATCGACGTGGCGGGTGCGGTGACGATCACCGCCGCCCTGCTGATGACCGTCTACGCCTTCCTCGACACCCAGCGCTCGTGGGCCTCCCCGCTGCGCGGCGGGCTGCTGGTCGCCGCGGCCGTGCTGTTCGGCGTCTTCCTGGCCGTCGAACGCCGCCAGGCGCACCCGTTCCTGCCGCTGCGCGTCTTCCGCCTGCGCAACACCAGCGCCGCGCTCGCCATCATGATGATGTTCGGCGCCACCCAGATGAGTTACTTCTTCTTCGTCACCCTGTACCTGCAGGAAGTCCTCGGCTTCTCCGCGCTGCAGACCGGCCTCGCCTACCTGCCGCTGATCGCGGTGCTGCTCGTCTTCGCGCAGATCTGCATGAAGACGGTGGGCCGCGTCGGTCTGACCCGGATGCTGCTGGCCGGTCTGTTCTGCCTGGCGCTCGGCATGGGCTGGCTCGGTTTCGCCGCCTCGTCGGGCACCTTCCTCGGCACCGTCCTCGGCCCCACGGTCATCTCCGGCATCGGACTGGGGCTGACCATGATGCCGGCCGGCACGGTGGCCACCACGGGTGTCGACCCCGCCGACGCCGGCGCCGTGTCCGGGCTGTTCAACACCGCGATCCTGGTCGGCGGTTCCCTCGGACTCGCCGTCCTGACCACGGTCACCCAGGCCGCCGGCGGCCTCACCGGCACGCACGGCTACACCGTCGCCTTCCTGTCCAGCGCGGGCGTGGCCGTCGCCGCGATGCTGGTCGCCGCCCTGGTCATCCGGATTCCCCCGCAGGCCGACGCCGCCTGACCCATCCCCTTCGTCCACCGGGAAGGTAACCCCATGGCCGACACACTGCCCGACCTGCCCGACGACTTCCATCGCGTGCTCGCGATCGTCGCCCACCCCGACGACATCGAGTTCGGCGCCGGTCCCGCCGTGGCCCAGTGGACCGCTCAGGGACGCGAGGTGGCCTACGCACTGGTCACCCGCGGCGAGGCCGGCATCTCCGACCTGGACCCGGCCGAGTGCGGCCCGGTGCGCGAGAGCGAACAGCGCAAGGCCGCGGCCGAACTCGGCGTCCACGAGGTCGAGTTCATCGACGGCCACCGCGACGGGACGATCACCTACGGGCCCGCCCTGCGCCGCGACCTGGCCCGCGCCATCCGCCGGCACCGCCCCGACCTCGTCGTCACCTTCAACCACCACGACACCTGGGCCTCCGGCGCGTGGAACACCCCCGACCACCGCGCCGTGGGCCGGGCGGTCCTGGACGCCGTCGCCGACGCCGCCAACCCCTGGATCTTCCCCGAGCTGTCCGAGGAAGGACTCCAGCCGTGGCGGGCGTCCCGCGTGGCGGTCGCCGGGTCACCGCAGCCCACGCACGCCGTGGCCGTCGACGACGACGCCCGTGAGCGGGCGGTGCGCTCCCTGGCGGCCCACGAGCGCTATCTGCGGGCACTGAGCGACGAACCGCCCGCCGAACGCGCCCGGTTCATCCTCGGCCACCTGCTCGCCGCCACCGCACCGCGCTTCGGCGGCCGCGACGGCGTCGCGTTCCAGATAGTGGGCTGAACCGGCCATGACACAGCGGACGTTCTCCTACCTCACCGACCAGCTCCGCTCCCACGCCGAGCTGCATCCGGACCGCACCGCGCTCGTCATCGACGGCCGGCCCGACCTCCTGTACGGCGAGTGGGACCGGCGCTCGGAGGACCTCGCGCGCGCACTGCTCGCCGCCGGCACCCGCCGCGGCACCCGCATCGGCATCTTCTTCGGCGACATGGACTGGGCCGGTTACGCCATCGCCTACCTCGGCGTGCTCAAGGCCGGCGCCACCGCCCTGCATCTGCCCGTGCGCATCCCGGCCGAGGAACTCCAGCGGCGCGCGCTCCAGTGCGACCTGGCCGGCATCGTCCACGGGAACACCGCCCCGCCCGACGTGCCCGCCGTCCGCTGGAGCCGCCCCCTCGCCGAACTGTCCGTCCCCGGGCAAGGGCGCGTGGACGTCGTCCACCGCCCCGACGACGACGCGGAGATCGTGTACTCCTCCGGCACCACCGGGCCGGCCCGCGGAGTCGTCGTACCGCACCAGAACCTCGCCACGGCGGGCGGCCCGCCCTCGGTGATGGCCCACGACGAACCCACTCCCATGGTGGCGTCCGTGAAACTCGGCATCACCGCCAGCGCCACCACCGTCTCCATGGTGCTCAACGCCACCCCGACGACCCTGGTCCTCGCCCCGCCCGGGGACGCGGACCGGCTGTGCGCGCTCATCGAACAGCACGCGGCCAGCACCGTGATGATGACCCCGCACCTCGCCGTGCAGATGATCCACCAAGGTGCCCTGGACCGCCACGACCTCAGCTCCGTCACCACCGTCGCGACCGCGTCGGCGTTCCTGCACCAGCCGCTCGCCCGCGCCCTGCTGAAGGCCATGCCCCGGGCCCGGGTGCTCGGGGCCTACTCGGCCAGCCAGGCCAAACCCGCCGTCACCATCGGCACCCTGGACCCGGCCCGCCCGATGTCCGTGGGCCGGCCCGCACCCGGCACCCACGTCCTCATCACCGACGAGCACGGTACGGCACTGCCGGCCGGGCAGGTCGGCCGGATCTGGCTGCGCGCCGAGGGCGCGCCACCGCGCAACCGCGTGGACCGCGGCCCGGAGGCGGCCGGTGCGCCCGAGGGCGGCTGGTGCGACACCGGCGACCTCGGACACGTCGACGAGGAGGGCGAGCTGTACCTCTTCGACCGCGAGTCCGACGCCGTCACCACGCCGCACGGACTGGTGTCCTCGCTGCGCGTGGAGACGGTCCTGCTCGGCCATGACGCGATCACCGACGCCGCCGTCGTGGCGACCGACGACGGGCCGGCCGCGGCGGTGGTGTCCGCGGCGGGGGCCTCCCGGGACCCCGGCGTGCTGCGGGACACCCTCGTCGCCCACGCGCGCGGCGAACTCGACGCCCACGAGATCCCCAGGCGGTACCTGGTGGTCGACGAGCTGCCGCGCAACGACCTCGGCAAGGTCGTCAAACGCGTCGTCAGGACCTGGTTCGCCGCGGCGGGCACCGGGTCCGAGCCGTCCGCCCCCGCCCACCCCGACGCCACAGGAGCCCCGTCATGAGCACGGAGACCGCACCGCCCATCCACCCGTTGTTCGCCGAGATGATCCGCTGCACCGCCGAGCGGGACCTCGACGGCCTCGTCGCCCTGTACCACCCCGACGCCGAGTGGATCCGCTTCACCGGCCCCGTGCGCGGCCACGACCAGATCCGCGAACTGCTGCGCCGCTACTGGGAGCTGGACCTGGAGCACGTGGAGATGAACGAGTTCATCCAGACCGACGACACCGTCATGATGCGCGGCACGATGAAGGTACGCGGCGAGACCGTCGTCACCTTCGGCGTGTACGTCCTGCGCGACGGTCTGATCTGGCGCCAGTGCGGAGCCGACGAGGGCGGCACCCGCGACTGGTGGTCCTGACCCCACGACAGCGCCCGCGCAGGCCACGGCGCGCTCACCTGCTGGCGGCGCGCCGTCCCCTGCGGCGCAGGCGCCGGCCCGTCGTGGGCTCCGGCCCCGTCGCGGCGCGCGCGCCCGCCTGCTGGCGGCGCGCCCGTCCGCTACGGCGCATGCGACCGCCCGTCGCGGGCTCCGCACGCCGCGGCGCACCCACCACCCCGCCTGCTGCGGCGCAAGCGCCGGCCCGTGGCGGCTTCCGCCCTTCGGGCGGCGCTCCGGACGCCGTAGCACCCGCCGGCCTGCTGCGGCGCGGCCGCCCGCCCGTCGCGGGTTCCGCTCGTCGGGCGGCGCTCGGGACGCCGCGGCACCCGCCCGCTGCCGCGCACGCGCCTGCCCATGGCGGTGCGCGCCCGCCGCAGTGCTCCGCCCGCCGCGGCGCACCCGCCCGCCGCGGCGCACCCGCCCGCCGCGGGGCAAGCGCCGGCTCGTCGCGGCTTCCGCCCTTCGGGCGGCGCTCCGGACGCCGCGGCGCACCCGCTGCCGCGCACGCGCCCGCTGTGGCGCAAGCGCCGGCCCGTTTCGGCTTCCGCCCTTCATGCGGCGCTCCGGACGCCGTAGCACCCGCCAGCCTGCTGCGGCGCGGCCGCCCGCCCGTCGCGGCTTCCGCCCGTCGGGCGGCGCTCCGGACGCCGCAGGACCCGCCCGCCTTCTGCGGCGGCCGCGCCCGCGCCGCTGCGGCGCACCCGCCCGCCCGCTGTGGGGCGAGCGCCCGCCCGTTGCGGCTTCCGCCCTTCGGGCGGCGCTCCGGACGCCGCGGCACCCGCCCGGCCGCTGCCGCGCACGCGCCCGCCGCTCCGCACACTGCGGTGCATCCGCCCCGCGCCGCTGCGGCGCACGCGACCATCCGCCGCGGCGCACCCGCCCGCCTGCTGTGGCGCGGCAGCCCGCCCGTCGGGTGGCGCTCCGGACGCCGCAGTGCTCCGCACACTGCGCCGCACCCGCCCGCGCCGCCGCGGCGCCCGCGCCCGCTGCGGCGCACGCGGTCGTCGGGCGCGCCCGCGCGTCGCGGTGCACGTGTGCCCGCCCGGCGAGGGTGCCGCCCACCCGGTGTCGGGGGCGCAAGTTTGAGCGGACAGCGGGCGCGGTGGGGCGCACTCTGCCACACGGCCATCGCGTCGTTCCGGCGGCGCGGTGCCGCTGTCGGTATTCACGAACTGTGAGGAGCCTTCTGCCATGTCACGGGTCAACGGCGTCGACCGGCGCCGCTTCCTGCAGTGGGGCGCTGCCGCGACGACGGCAGCCGCGAGCGCCACGGCCCTGTCCGGCTGCGGTCCCGAGACCAGCGGTCCGGGTACCTCCGCCGCCGCCGGGGGCCGGCTGCTGCGGGTCGGCGCGACGGACGCCACGGGCACCACCACCCTCGACCCGCGGCACACCGGGTTCGGCGCCAGCTACATCGCCCTGTACCACCTGTACGACCAGCTGATGTACCTCAAGGACGGCGGCTACGCGCCGGGACTCGCCCAGTCGGTGCAGCCCAACCGCGACGCCACCGAATGGACCATACGCATCCACGAGCGCGCCGTCTTCCACGACGGCTCCCCGGTCCGGGCCGCGGACGTCGCCTACTCGCTGCGCACCCTCGCCGGCCCGTCGTCCACCCGCGCCACCAACTTCGCCGACCTGGACCCCGACCGGCTCAAGGTGGTCGACGCCCACACCCTGAAGGTGGGGCTGCGCCGGCCCCGAGGCGACTTCCGCGATTCCGTCCTCGCGGTGTTCTCGCCCGTGTTCCCCGAGGGCACCGCCGACAAGGACTTCGCCCGCGGCATCGGCTCCGGCCCCTACCGCCTGGAGGGCAACGACGGCAAGAACCTCCGTCTCGCCGCCAACCCGTCCTACTGGGGCGGGGCCGCCGGCTTCGAGCGCATCGAGCTGGCCCTCATCGCCGACCCCGCCGCCCGGCTCAACGCCCTCAAGAGCGGCCAGATCGACTACGCCTTCGGCATCTCCGCGACGGGCGCCACCGCCGAGCGCGGCAACCACGCGATCCGCGTCCGACGCGGCGGCACCGCCAACTCCAACGCGCTGTCCTTCGCGATGAACCAGAACCTCGCCCCCTTCGACAACCCCGACGTGCGGCGCGCGGTACGCCTCGCCGCCGACCGTGACGCCCTGGTGGACCGGGTGCTGCTCGGCCTCGGCAGCCGGGGCGACGACGTGGTCGGCAAGGGACTGCCCGGCTACGCGATCGCCGCCGCGGGCCGCCGCCGCGACACCGCCGAGGCCAGGCGGCTGTTCGCCCGCGCCGGCGTGGACTCGCTGACCCTGCACGCGGCGGACACCGTCCCCGGCTTCGTCGCTGCCGCCCGCCTCCTGGGCCAGCAGCTGAAGGAGGCCGGCGTGGAGCTGAAGGTGGAGCAGGTGCCCGCGGACACCTACTACGCCGACCTCAAGAGCCTCGGCCGCATTCCGTTCCAGACGTTCTACTACACCAACCGGCCCGCCTCCGTGCACCTGTCCGCCACGACCGTCAAGGGCGCCTTCTTCAACGTGACCGGACTCGGCGAGCCGCACTGGAAGCGCCTCGCGCAAGCGCAGGCCGTCGTCGACGACGCTGCCCGCCAGGCCGCGTTCGCCGCCGTCCAGCGCGACCTGTTCGACAACGGCGGCGACCTGCTGTGGGGATTCCGGGAGCAGCTGGACGCCTCCGTGCCCGGGCTGACGGGGGTGTGGTCCAGCCAGTCCATCCCCGTGTTCACCCGGGCCCGGCTCGCGTGAGAACCGCCGCCCCCCTCACGGCCCTGGCGCTGCGCCGGCTCTGCGGCGCCCTGGCCACCCTCCTGGTCGCCTCCTTCGTGCTGTTCGCCGCCGCCGAGGTGCTGCCCGGCGACGCGGCCGAGGCCGCGCTGGGCCCTGCGGCCTCACCCGCCGACATCGCCCGGCTGCACGCCGAACTCGGCCTCGACCGCCCGCTGGTGGTGCGCTACGCCGCCTGGATCGGCGCGGCCCTCGGCGGCGACCTGGGGCACAGCCTCATCGACCGCCGGCCCGTCACCGCGATCATCTCCGGGCCGCTGGCCGACACGCTGCTGCTCACCGGGGTGTGCGCCGTGCTGACCGTCGTCATGGCGCTGGTGATCGGCCTCGCGGCCGGGCTGCGTCCCGGTGGCCTCCTGGACCGGCTGCTCTCCGGCACCGCCGTGGCACTCGTCTCGGTTCCCCAGTTCGTCACGGCCGGCCTGCTGAGCCTCGTCTTCGCGGCCTGGCTCGGATGGCTGCCGGCCGTCTCCCTGGTGCCGTTCGGCGAACCGCTGCTCGCCCACCCCGAGGTGCTGGTGCTTCCGGTGACCTCCCTGACGCTGTTCTCCGCGTCCTGGGCCAGCCGTATGGTGCGCGCCGCCGTGGTGGACGCCGCGGCGGCCCCCCATGTGGAGGCGGCCCGCCTCGCCGGGCTCTCCCCGGCGCGCGTCGTGCTGCGGCACCTGCTGCCGAGCGCGGCCGCTCCCTGCGCCCAGGTCTTCGGCTGGCTGACCGGGGCCCTCGTCGGCGGCACGGCCGTGGTCGAACAGGTCTACAACTACCCCGGTCTCTCCCGTGAACTGGTCGGTGCGGTGCACCACCACGACGTGGCCGTCCTGGAGGGCATCGGGCTGCTCATGGCGGCGGCCGTCGCCGGTGGTCTGCTGCTGGCCGACCTGCTCGCCATGGCGCTCGACCCCCGGCTGAGGACGGCACGATGAGCCGGCCGTTCCCCTCCGCCCCCACCCCGCACAAGGACGGTGACATGACCACCGTGACAGCTGCCGCGGCCCGGCCGGACGCCCGGCCCGGGAGCCGCGGCGCGGTGCTGTGGCTGCTGCCCGTGGCCGCGGTCGTCCTGCTGGCCCTGGCGGGCCCGCACTTCGCCCCGCACGACCCGGCCCTCATCACCGCCGCCCCCTACGACCCGGCCGGCGGTCCCCTGCTGCTCGGCTCGGACGGCGAGGGACGCGACGTGTGGTCCCGGTTCCTGGCCGGAGGCCGGCCACTGGTGCTGCTGCCGCTGCTCGCGACCCTCGTCACCACCGTGCTGGGCACCGTGACCGGCGTGCTGGCCGGCTATCTCGGCGGCCGTCTGGACGCCCTGGTCTCCCGCCTCGACACCCTGCTGCTGGCCCTGCCCCCGGTCCTCGTCCTGCTGGTGCTGCTGCACGGCTGGGGCTACCGCACCCTCACCCTCGTCACCGCCGTCGCCGTCACCGGAGTGCCCTTCGTCTCCCGGGTCGCCCGCGCCGCGACGGCCCAGGTGGCGCACGCCGGTTACGTCGACCAGGCCGTCGCCCTCGGCGACGGGCCGGTGGCGGTGATGGCCCGCGAGATCCTGCCCAACATCGTGCGCCCCGTCCTCGCCGACGCCGGCACCCGGCTCGCCATCGCCATCACCCTCACCGCGTCCGCCGGCTTCCTCGGCTTCGGCCCCGACAGCCCCAACTGGGGCGCCATGATCAGCGAGAACATGGAGGGCGTCACCCTGTCGCCCTGGGGGGTGGCGGCGCCGGCCCTCGGACTCGCCGTGCTCACCGTCTCCGTCAACCTGGCCCTGGACCGGGCGATCTTGAGGTACGCGCCATGAGCACCGTCCACGACACCCACAGCCACCCGGCCGGCACCGGCGCCGGCGACGAGGCCCCGGAGCTGGTCTCCGTCACCGGTCTGACCGTCACCGACCCGCACGGGCGGCCCGTACTGGACGATGTGTCCCTGACCGTGCGCCGGGGCGAACGCGTCGGCGTCGTCGGCGAATCAGGCTCCGGCAAGACCACCCTGGCCCTCGCCCTGCTCGGCGCCCTGCGCCCCGGACTGCGCGCACGGAGCGGCCGGATCCGGGTCGCCGGCCAGGACCCCCTCGCCCTCGCCGGCCGGGACCTGCGCCGGCTACGACGGCACACCCTCGCGTACCTGCCGCAGGACCCGGCCGGGGCACTCACCCCCACCCTGCGGGTAGGCGCGCTGGTCTCCGAGCTGGCCGCACGGCGCACCCCCGAGGCCAGTGCCGCCGTCCTGCGGAGCGTGGGCCTGCCCGACGACGCGGACTTCCTGCGCCGCTTCCCGCACGAACTCTCCGGCGGGCAGCAGCAGCGGCTCGCCCTCGGCCGGGTGCTCGCGGCGGAACCCGCCGGCCTCGTCCTGGACGAGCCGACCACCGGGCTCGACGTGCTCACCCAGCGCCTGGTGCTCGACGAGGTGGCCCGGCTCGCCGCCGAACGCCGGCTGACCCTGCTGTTCATCACCCACGATCTGCCCGCGGCGGCCCGCCTCACCGACCGGCTCGCGGTCCTGCGGGCGGGCCAGGTGGTGGAGGAGGGGCCGGTGACCGACGTCCTCGGCCGGCCCCGGCAGCCCTACACCCGCGCGCTGCTGCGCGCGGTCCCCGACATCGGCCGGCTGCGGACCCCACCGGCCGCCGAGACCACCACGGCACCGACCACCACGGCGCCCACCAGCACGGCACCGGCCACCACGGCGCCCACCAGCACGGCGCCCACCAGCACGGTGCCGGCCAGCACGGTGCCGGCCAGCACGGTGCCGACCACCGCGGCACCGGCCGCCGCTGCCGCGCCGGACGCCGCGCCCGTGCTGCGGGTGGCCGGGCTGCGCGCCGGGCACGGGCGGGGCAGCGGCCGGCTGACCACCGCTCAGGACGTGTCCTTCACCGTGCAGCCCGGCGAGTGCGTGGCCCTGCTCGGCGGCTCGGGTTCCGGCAAGACGACCCTGGCGCGCTGTGTCACCGGGCACCACCGCCCCGACGCGGGCGTCATCGAACTGGCCGGGACGGCCGTGCCCGCGCCGCTGCGCAGCCGCACGCTCGATCAGCGCCGGCTGGTGCAGCTGATCCCGCAGGACGCGGGCGGATCGCTCAACCCGCGGCGCACCGTCGGAGCTACCCTCGCCCGGCCGCTGCGGGTGCTGCGCGGCTTCGACTGCCATGCCGCGGCCGCCGAGACACGGCGGCTGCTGTCGCTCGTGGGCCTCGAACCGGAGTGGGCCGACCGGCTGCCGCGCACCCTGTCGGGCGGCCAGCGGCAACGGGTCGCCGTCGCACGCGCGCTGGCGGCGAAGCCGCGGCTGCTGCTGTGCGACGAGGTCACCTCCAGCCTCGACGTGTGCGTCCAGGCCGAGATCCTCGACCTGCTCGACACCCTGCGCACACGCCTGGACCTGGCCCTGCTGCTCATCAGCCACGACCTGGGGGTCATCGCCCGGATGGCCGACCGCGTCCTCGTCCTCGACCAGGGCGCCGTACGCGAACAGGGCCCGGTGGCCCAGGTGTTCACCTCCCCCCGCCACCCGTGGACCCGGGCCCTGGTCGAGGCGGTCCCGTCCGTCACCGGCGAGCTGTCCCGCCGAGCGGCCTGCACCGACACGGCCTGACGGCCACGGCAGCTCCGAGCCGTCGAGGACCCGGGTGACGAAAGCGCCCCGCGCCCCTTTTCGGGGGCGCGGGGCGCCTTCGTTCGTGGCGGTGCCGTCAGTGCCGACGGCGGCCCGCTGTCATGTCGTCGTGGAGAGGGCGCCGGACAGGCGGCGCTGGGCCTCCTCGCGCAGGCGCAGCCGGTCCGTCTTGCCGTTGGCGTTCAGCGGCGGATCCGTCAGCGCCCACAGGTGCGCGGGCAGCATGTAACCGGGCAGGCGCCGGGCCAGATCCCTGGCCGTGTCCGTCAGCCGGGCGGAGGCGTCGTCGCCGACGACGAAGGCGGCGAGCTGCGGGCCCGTCGCGCCGGGCACCGCGAGGACCACGGCCTCGGTGCCGGGTGCACAGGCCCGCAGCGCCGCCTCGACCTCGTGCAGTTCCACCCGGTAGCCGTGGATCTTGACCTGTCCGTCGTCACGTCCGAGGTGGGTGAAGCCGTCCTTCTCCGTACGGCGCACCCGGTCCCCGGTCCGGTACCAGCGCTCCCCGTCGACCGTGAGGAAACGGCCCTCGTCGTTGCGCGGGTCGAGGTAGCCGTCGAACATCTGCGGCCCGGTGACGCACAGTTCACCGACGTCCTCGCCGACCAGGCCGTCGTCGACCAGGACACAGCGCAGTCCCGCGTTCAGCTCGCCGATGGGCACCGTGCCCGACAGCGTCCCCGGCTCCCACCGGTACGCGGTGCAGGCGATCGTCAGCTCGGTGGGGCCGTACAGGTTGTCGATGACGGAACCGGGCGCCGCCGCACTCCAGTACGCGGCGCTCTCCTGCGGCAGCGGCTCGCCGCAGAACACGGTGTGGCGCAGGCCGGGCAGGCTGCCGGCCCCGAGCAGCCCACGGGTGCGCAACGCGGCCACCAGGCTCGGCGTCGACGTCCACACGGTGATGCCCTGGGCGGGCAGGTAGCGGGCCGGGTTCAGTGCCTGGAGGCGGTTCAGTACCGTCAGGCAGGCACCGCTCGCCCAGGCGCACCACACCTCGAACATCGACAGGTCGAAGGTGAGTTCGTAGACCTGGCCGAAGACGTCGCCCGGTCCGAAGTCGTACCGCGGCAGGGTGGCGTCCAGGAAGGCCGAGACGTTGCCGTGGCGGATCGGCACACCCTTGGGGCGCCCCGTGGAGCCCGACGTGAACAGGATGTACGCCAGCGAGTCGGGTCCCTGCGCGGGCGGCCGGTCACCGGCCGGGTCGGGCACCCGTACCGCGGTCTGCGGCACCGGCCCGGTCCACGCCGCACGGCGCGGTGCCAGGACGACCAGGGGCGGCGCGGCCGCGGCCACCGTGTCCAGCTGGGCGGCGCCGGCCGGGTCGACGATCAGCGCGTCCAGACCGGCCGCCGCGGCGATCTCCCGGTTGCGCTCCACCGGGTACTCCGGGTTGAGCGGTACGGCCGTGCAGCCCGCGTACAGCGCGGCCAGGAAACCCAGCAGGCTCTCCTCGCTCTTGGTGGCGAGCACCCCCACCCTGCGCGGCGCCCGCGGGCCGCCGTGCAGCGCCGACGCCCAGGACCGTGCGACGCGGTCCGCCTCGGCGTAGCTCCACCGGCGCTCGCCGATGCGCAGCGCCGTCCCTTCCGGGTTGCGGGCGAGCCCGTCGAGGAACCAGTGGTGCAGCAGCTTGACGTCGCTCATCGGCCCAGGCCCGCGGTGCCGGGCGCCTCGCTCGGACTCGCGGTGAGCGAGCCGACCAGCTTCCACACCGTGCCCGGCGTGGTGAAGTTGGCCGGCACCACGGCCTCGTCGGGCAGCGACAGGCCGTAGTCCTCCTCGAGGGCCATGATCAGGCCCACGGTCGCCATGGAGTCCAGCCCGAAGGCCGCCAGCGGCAGGTCCTCGGTGAGCGGGGCACCGGCGTCCAGGCCGGGCAGCCGGTCCCGCAGCAGCTTCTCGAACTTCTCGTCCCACATGGGGCTCACCTCGCACAGTTGTCTGGGGTCTTTCGTTCGGATCAGGCCGGATCAGGGCGCGGCACCAGACCCCGCGAGCCCGGCATGATCCCAACGAGAGGCCCTGGGAGCACGGTCACACGCAGCGGCTCTCCAGGTAGGCGGCGAGCCGGTCCTGGTCGACGACCAGGCGCGACGCGGAGGTCACCTCGATCAGACCCCGGTCGCGGAAACCCTTGAGGAAGTGCCCCACACGGGAGCGGGTCGTGCCCACCATGCCGGCCAGCTCCTCGTGAGTGAGCCGCTCCGTGATGCACGGCCGCCGCTCGTCGCCCCGGCCGAGCTTGCGGGCGAGATCCAGCAGGATCTCACCGAGCCGCTGTTCGCTGTCCACGGTCACCAGATGGGTGATGGACTGCTGCTGCTCGGCGAGACGGCGCGTGAGGTGGGTGATGAAGTCGTCGACGAACCCCGCCGCGGTGATCGCGGACAGGAAACGCTCGTACGACATGCGGTGCACGACGCTGTCGCGCATCGCGATGGCCGCCTCCCTGCGCACCCCGCCGAGCGAACACAGCTCACCGAACATGTCGCCCGGCGTGTGGATGCGCAGCAGGCACTCCTTGCCGGAACGGGAGAACATGACGGTCTTGATCTGACCGCTCTCCAGGAAGTACACGTTGCGGTCCTGCCCACCGCAGCAGTACACGCTCTGGCCGCGTTCCACGGCCAGAGTCGTGGTGTGCGCGCACTGCTCGCGCAGGAAGTCCCGCAAGCGGGTGTCGAATCCGGTCGATGCGATGACACCCAGCGGATTCATCCGGCCTCCCCGTACATCGGCACACGCCCGTCATGCACCGACTGTACGAAGGGGCCTTCGAGAGTCACTCGAGTCCCGGTCCAGGCCGCCGAGCGCTCCGCGCAGCGCCGCCATCACCTCCTCGGGCGCGCCCTTGAGGTAGAAGTGGTCGCCGGAGAAGACACGCAGCCGGAAGTCCCCGCTGGTCACCTCGCGCCAGCCGGCCACCGCGTGCGGATCGGCGAGCGGGTCGGCGTCGCCGGTGAAGGCGAACACCGGGCAGGTCAGCGCAGGTCCGGGCAGCCGGGGCGGCCGGTATGTCTCGTTGATCTCGTGGTCCGCGCGCAGCGGCGGAAGGAAGTGCCGCACCAGTTCACGCTGGCGCAGCACCTCCGGCGGGGTGCCGCCCAGTTCGGACATCTCGGCGAGGAACTCCTCCTCGGACAGCTGGTGCACCGGTCGCCGGTGACTGGGCAGGAACGGCCCGCGGCGCCCGGACACCAGCAGTGCGCGTGGCGCGGGCAAGCCGTGTTCGAGCAGGGCTCGAGCGGTTTCGTAGGCGACGATCGAGCCGAGGCTGTGCCCGAACAGGGCGTACGGCAGATCGAGCCGGCCCGACAGCTCGCCGACGAGCTGGTCGACCAGGGGACCCATGCGGGTGTGCAGGGCCTCCCCGGCCCGGCGCTCCCGTCCGGGCAGGACCACCGGGTGCACGTCGACCCGTGGCCCCAGCGCTTTGCGCCACGGGTGGAAGAAGGCACTGCCGCCGCCCGCGTGGGCGAAGCAGAACAGGCGCAGGCCCGCGGCCTCCCCGTCGCCGGGCCACGTCACCGAAGAGCCGGACACGTCGTCTCCTTGTCGCTGGTGCGGATGCTGCTGCGCCGGCCGCCGGCGGCCGGATTGCCGGTCAGCGCCACGCGTACTGCCGGTGGTAGTCCTTGACCCCGGTGAAGGTGAGGATCTGCGGGCGGTCGCCGACCTGGGCGAGCAGGTACTCCCAGGGCGCCGGGTCCACGGTCCGGTTCTCCACCGGCACCAGGCACTCCAGGTTGTGCTCGAGGACCGCCAGGTACTCCTCGAAGGTGAGGCGGACCCGGGCGTCGAGATGCTTGCCGATGCCCAGTTCGGCGACGGCCGCGGCCGACCGCTCGTCGACGACCCCGCTGAAGAACTCCGAGGAGCAGCCGGAGCCGTAGGAGAACAGCCCCACCCGGCGCGGCGAGGTCACCACGCCCGAGTCCAGCAGGCTGGCCAGCGCCAGATAGACCGACCCCGAGCACAGATTGCCGACCGTGCCCGGATAGTTCAGCGACGGGGCGACGCGGCGCGCGAAGTCCTCGTCGATCAGGGCGCCCGCGACCCCCTGCTCGCGCATCATCTTGCGGTGCCCGGCCCGCACCAGGCCCGCGAACGGGGTGTGCATGACGAGGTGGTCGAAGTCGCGGGTGAAGTCGACGCCGGTGACCCGCGACGCGTAGTCGGCGTACGCGTTCTTCAGACAGTCCAGGTAGGCGAACAGCGAACGGTCGACGTCCGCGATGTCGAAGCGCGGGGAGGGCCGCGCGGAGTCCAGGGTCTCGTAGCTGTAGTTGCCGAACGCGCCGAAGTCCACGGTCATCACCCGGGGCCTGTCGCTCAGCAGCATCGCCGCCGCCCCGTGCCCGGCGGCCGGCTCGGAGTACTCGGCCTTGTCGTCGACGACCGCCACGTCCGTGGCGATGACCAGGGCCTTCGCCCCGGGCGAGATCCCGGAGGCGAGATAGCCCAGGGCCGTCTGCACCGCCGCGGTCGCCCCGAAGCAGGCCTGCTTGACCTCGATGAGCCGGCAGTGCCGGTTCAGGCCCAGGTATTTGTGGACGTACGACGTCAGGGACTTGCTGTAGTCGACGCCCGACTCCGTGGACGTCACGACGAGTTCGATCCGGTCGCGTTCCTCCTGCGGCAGGGCCTCTATGAGGGGCCGGGCGGCGTTGACGGCGTTGGTGACGGGGTCCTCGATCGGCAGGCCGATGGAGCGCTCCGACATCATCAGGTTGCCGATGCGGTCCGGGTCGAGTCCGCGGCCCGCGAAGAGGTCGGCGGCGCTCAGGCGGGCCAGGCCGCACCACACGTTCAGGGCCTCGATGCCGTAGGCCGGTGCGTTCTCGCTCATCGCCGCGCTCCGCTCAGGAAGTCGATGAGGCTCTCGATGTCGGGCAGGTCGCTGAACGCGGACATCGGGGCGTCGACCCCGGTGCGGTCCATCAGCGCGGCGATGATCTCCACACGGTCCACCGAGTCGGCGCCCAGGTCCTTCAGGTGCCGGTGGCCGCCGATGAGGGCGGGGTCCACTCCGGGCAGGATCTCGGTGACGACCTCGCGGACGAGACGGGCCGTCTCCTGCCGGATGTCCGTCGGTGCCTGGGTCATGCTGCTTCCTCCGAATCGTGCGCGTCGTGCAGGACGTGCAGGGTGCTGATGGCGATGACACGGCCGCTGTCCCGGTCGCGGATGACGACGTCGACCAGTTCCTCGCCGGGGTCCGTGGTGCTGACCCGGGCCCGGGCACCGAGGATCAGGACCGAGTCGAGGTCGGCGTTGCCGAGGTAACACATCTGCTGGTCGACGACCGTCCGGCGCAGGAAGGCCCGGTCGGAGCGGCCGCGCAGGCGCCACAGCGCCAGGGCGGCCTTGTCGACCATGGAGAAGTACGAGGCGAAGTAGAGCAGCCCCACCCCGTTGACGTCGCGGATGATGTCCACCGGGTGCTCGACCTCGACGGTGCCCGGCAGCGGGCGGAACGCCGGGTCGGCCGGGTCGCGGAAGGTGTGCGCCTCACGGGCCGCCCGGTACACCGCGCGCGGCGAGTGGGCGGCGGGCAGCTGCGGCAGCCCGTCGTTGCGGAAGCCCGGGGGCGAGGACTTCACCAGCCCCTCGTTGCTGCCCGGCGCGGAACGGGTCACCCAGCGGTTGAAGTTCTCCACGTACAGCGACCCGTCGCGCGGGCGCTCGTAGAACTCCGTCAGATCCAGCGGGCGTTCGGCGTCGGGAGCGCCGGCGCGGTCGATGCGGTGCAGGGTGAGGACGGACTCGGTGCCGTGGTCGTAGCAGCCCGAGGTCACCGTGAGCCGGTCGCCGAAGGTGAGCGCACCGGGGTGCAGCGAGCGCCCGCCGCGCACCCGGAAGTAGTAGAACGCCAGGTAGGTGGGGTTGCCGGAGGCGTCACGCGCGGAGAACACGTCGGTGTCGCACAGGGCGCTGACGGTCTCCCAGGTCCAGTCGCCGAGCTGGCCGACGAACAGCGATCCGGGACCGCACATGCCGGGCCGTACCGTGACCGTCCGGGTGATCTCGGGGCCGACGCCGAGCGGTGAGGTGAGGGTCATGCCGGGAACTCCTCGAGGAAGGCGGTCAGAACGGTGTTGAACTCCTGCGCGCTCGACAGGCTCGGGAAGTGGCCGGCGTCGGCCACCTCGTGGTAGCGGGCGTCGGGGATGGCGCCGTGCAGCAGGTGGGCGGTCTTCTGCGGGATGACCGTGTCGTGCCGGCCCTGGACGATCAGCGTCGGCACGGCGATGTCGCCGAGCCTGCTCAGCAGATCGGGCGCCGCGGCGAACACGTCGAGATACCGCAGGCCGGTCTGCGGGTCCATGGACTCGCAGCGCAGCAGCAGCCGTTCGTAGCCCTCGCGTTCACGGTCGAGCCGCTGCGAACCGCTGTGCGCCTGCACCCGGTCGAAGTCCTCACCGGCCACCAGCGCCAGCCGGTTGACCTCACCGGCCCGGTTGCCGAGCTTGTACGAGCTGCCGATCAGGGTCAGCGAAGCGGTGGAGTGCGGGTGGCGCAGTGCGAACGTCTGGGCGGTGATGCCGCCGAAGGACGCGCCCGCCACGTGCACGGTGCCGTCGATGCCGAGCCGGCGCAGCACCCGCAGGTTCAGGTCGGCGATGCCCTCGTAGGTGAGGTCCTCGCAGGCGGTGGTGGCGCCGACACCGGGGTGGTGCACCACGATCACCCGGTAGCGGTCGCTGAGCGCCGCGAACTGGGGCCCGAACAGACCGGCGCCGATGTTGAACGGCAGCATCATCAGCAGCGTGGGACCCTCACCGCTGGTGAACACCTCCACGTCGCCGCCGCCTTCTCCCTGCGGCATCCGCAGCACCAGCCGTTCCACGGCCCGGTGGTGTTCGCGCAGCACCGTCCAGTTGTCGTTCTCGGCGGTGTGGCCCTCGGCCATCGCCTCCCGGATGTCGTCGGGCACCCCGTCCACCGGGTGGTACGACGCCAGGGCGGCGGGCCCCTCCCCGGCGGCGCGCAGCAGCTCGGGGATCGCCGGGCGAGCGGCGAACAGCGAGGTCAGCCGGGCGGTGATCTCCTCGGCGTCCTCATGGCCGAGCCCGACGGGCAGCGCCAGGCGCACCAGTGCCGACGTGCCGGGAGCACCGTCGAGGTGGGCGGCGGCGCGAATGCCGGTGTGCAGGTACAGCCAGGCCAGGAACGCGGGCACGGGGTGTTCGTGTCCGGCCAGCGCCGGCACGCGTGCGGTGTCGAGCAGGACGCAGTGGGTGCTCGCGCCGTCGACGGCGGGGGCGCCGGCCGCGGCCAGGGCCTGCCGCAGCGCGGCCACCTGCCGCACCCGTTCACCGGTCGCCGACGCCGCCCAGTCCAGGTCCTCCAGGGCGGTGGCCGCGAGCGCCCGGGTGGCCCGGCCGGTCTCGGGGCCCCGCAGGGCGAGGCGTTCACGCAGGTGGTGGGCGACGGCCGGGTCGTCGGTGGCGACGACACCGCCGCCGTCGACGCCGAAGTCCTTCGAGAGGCTGATGGTGACGCTGTCGGCCAGGGAGAGCATCTCGCGGGCCACGTCCAGCGGATCACGACCCTGCTGGCCGCTCTCGTGCGCGGCGATCAGCGACGCGTTGTCGAGGACGCGGGTGGCGTCCAGGACGAGCGGCACGCCGTGGGCGTCCGCGGCCCGGCGGATGCCGGCGAGGTTGTGCAGGCTGATCGCCGCCCCGCCGTGGGCGTTGTTGGCGACCTCCACGCACAGGAACGCGAGCTGCCCGGCGTGCTCGGTGAGCAGGCCGTCGAGGTGATCCAGGTCCAGGTCCCCGCGGAAGACGCCGTCGTCAGCGGCGGCCGCGCGCCGGGTCTGAACGGGCGTGAACCCGTGGTCGAGGTGGCTGAAGTACCAGGTGGGGAAGAGCGAGTTGTGCACGACGACGCCCTGCCGGGGCCAGGCCCGGCACAGCGCGGCCTCGGCGGCCCGTCCCGAGCCGGTGACCAGCACACAGGAGAACGGCAGCAGGTCCAGGTCCTCGAGGGTGTGGCCCACGGACCGGCCTGCGGCCCGGGCGTGCAGCTCGGCCGTCCTGGCGCGCACGGACGGGTGGTCCAGCTCCGCCCAGGAGTCGGTGATCAGGTCGAACTCGACGGCCGCGGAGTCCAGGTGGAGCGGGTTCCAGCCGTGCGCGGACAGCTGCCGCTCACGGTCCCGGGTGCCGGGGAGGACCGCCGGGGCCACCGTGTCACCGGAGGCCGGCCGGGGGGCCGGGACGGCGGTGGCGGGCCGGGGGGCCGGTGCCGCGGGGGCGGTGGCCGGCCGCGGAGCCGGGGTGGCCGGGGCGGTGGGAGAGGGCTGCGCGGCCGGGGCCGGCGGGGTGGCCCGGGGGGCACGGTCGCCGTTGACGTCCGGGTTGGCGATCATCAGGATCAGCCGGGAGACGTCGGTGCGCTCCGCGTCCGCGGGCTGGCACAGATACAGCGGCAGGTTCGTCGTACGGAACTTGTTCTTGAACCGCAGATTGCCGTCACCGGTGAAGATGCCGCGCGAGCGCAGATCGGTGAGCGCCGCCTCGGCCTCCGGCGCCGCGTTGGGCGACTCGCAGACCTTGGCACCGAAGCTGCCGCCGAAGCTGAAGACGGTGCAGCCCTCCGCCGCCGTCTGCTCGATGATCTTCACCACGGTGTAGTCGAGGCTGCCCAGCGGGGCGTCCTCCGGGTAGAACTCGAGGTCGAGCAGGTACCCCTCCTCGGAGGGGATCTTCGTGACGATGACCGCGCTGACCATCCGCTCGTCCAGATGGGTCAGGAACATCCGGTGACGGGCGGCGAGGATGCCGCGCGCTATCTCGTCCCGGACCGTGGACACGTACGGGTTCACCATCTCCTTCGCCGCGGCCCACCGGTCGATCAGGGTGGTGATCTCCTGGTCGGTGCGCGGGTCCGAGCCGACGGTGTACTCCGTGGTCCGGCACGCGCCCGCCTTCTCGAACTTGCGGACCATGTAGCGCAGCCGCTGCATCGGGCCGCCCTCCAGGCTGAAGTCCGCGATGTCGTCCAGGCGTTGCAGCGCCCCGAAGGGGGTCGCCGTGAACCGGACCCCGTCCACCTCCTCCAGGCGGATCAGCGAGACGATGTTGGGCGCCAGACCGTGCTCCTGGCCGTAGCGGACGAACTCCGCGGCCAGCGAGGGCATCTCCTCGCTCGGGCCGACGTAGCTCCAGGTGAGCATCGCGTCGTCACGGACGGAGAAGTTGAAGTACGAGGTGCGCGCGGCGCCCAGGAAGATC
Source organism: Streptomyces sp. NPDC104814 (assembly GCF_055583185.1). Classification (NCBI taxonomy): domain Bacteria; kingdom Bacillati; phylum Actinomycetota; class Actinomycetes; order Kitasatosporales; family Streptomycetaceae; genus Streptomyces; species Streptomyces sp. NPDC104814. The sequence continues at coordinate 53,457 of NZ_JBVJOL010000009.1, forward strand.
AGCGGGGCGATGTCGCGCCCGGGCAGACCTCCCTCGCGGCCGTGGGCGGCCTCCAGTGCGGCCACCGCCGCGGCGATCTCCGGCTGCCCGGCGAGAGCCGTCTTCTCCACGACCAGCGCACCCTCGTGCGACGGCTCCACGGTCACGGGCCGCGGGCCGGGGCGGTCCTGCGGCGCGGCTGCCAGGCGGCGGGCCGCGTCAGGGCCGTGCGTCTCGGCGAGATGGGCGGCGAGCGCATCGATGGTGGGGTGGTCGAAGAGCAGGGTCTTGCGCAGCGCACCGAAGCCCCGCTCCAGGGCGGCGATCACCCGCAGCATGTCGAAGGAGCTGAAGCCGTTGTCGGTGAAGCTCAGAAGGGGGTCGACGGCACGGCCGATCTCGCCCTCGACGTACGCGAGGAGCACGTCCTCCAACCGCCCGGGGGACTCCTGCGCGACCTCGGCGGAGCCGGTCCCGGCGGGGACGGGTTCGGTGGGGCCGGTCCCGGTGGCCGCCGGCGCCGGGGCGTGCGGGGCGTGCGGGGCGTCCTGGGCGGGGGAATCGACCAGGGGGGCGACGAAGTCGGTGAGTTTGCGGACGGTGTCGTAGTTGTAGAGCTCGGCGGCCTTCAGCTCCAGGCCGAAGGTCTCGTTCAGCGTGCGGACGAGGTCCATGCGGTAGATGGAGTCGAGCCCCAGCTCGCCGAACGGGGCGTCGTCCTCGATGTCCTCGGACGGCGTTCCCAGGATCTGGGACAGCTCACCGCGCAGCACCGCGACGACGGCGGCGTCGGACGCGCCGGCCGCGGCCGGCGGCCGGGCCGGTTCGCCGGCCGGGACCGGAGCGGGCGCGGCGGCCGCCGGTGCCGGCGGGGGCGTCTGCACCGGAGCGGGCGGCGGGGGAACGGTCGCCGCGGTGGTCCCGGCGGCCGTGCCCGGCCGGACGCTGACCGGCGCCATGAGCCGGATCCTCGGTCCGCCACGGGTGGGACGCGGCTCGCTGCGGGCTGTCATGAAGGCCTCCTTGTCGGAGCCGGAAGGGGAAGCGGAACCGCCCGGCCGGCCGGCCACGCCGGTGGCGGTCACGGGAGCGGTGGGAGGGGTCGGAGCGGCCTGCGGACGCGCGGCCACTGCCGGGCGGGGCGTTGCAGCGGCCTGCGGGCGGGTCACCACGGCCGAGGTGCCTGCGGCCGCGGCACCGCTGACGGTCGTGTCACGTGCGGCCGCGGCGGAGAGGCCGTCCCGCGCCGCGCGGGCGCCGGCCGTGGCGGTGGCCACCGCCGGTGACGTGGCAGCCGGCGCGGCCGCCGTCTCCGCGCCGGTCTCCGGTGCGCGGAACCAGTGGCGGGTACGGGCGAAGGGGGCCGTGGGCAGCGGGACCCGGCCCGGAACCGACGGCCACTTCAGGTGCCAGGGGACCTCGGCCCCCTCGCACCAGGCCTTGCGCAGCAGCGCGGGGTCCTCGTCGCCGCGTACGGCCGGTGCGTCGCGCCGGGCGGTTCCGGTCTGCGCGTCCTCGGGCAGTTCCCCGGCGGCGTACCGCTCTAGCGCGCGGATCAGCTCCTCGCGGTCGCGGACCTCGACGGCGAAGCGGTGCCGGTGCGCGGTCCGCCCCGTCTGCAGGGTGTACGCCACCCGGGCGAGGTCGGCCTCCGGCGTACGTGCCAGATGTTCGGCCAGACGGCCCGCGTAGGCACGCAGGTCGTCCGGGTCGCCCGCCGACAACGGCACGGTGTGCGCCGCGAACTCCTGCACCGCGGGCGCGGTCCGCGCCGGGCGGGCCTCCAGCACGACGTGCGCGTTGGAACCGCCGAAGCCGAAGGAACTGACCCCGGCCCGCAGCACCGGCCGGCCGTCGGAGGTGAGCGCCGGTTCCCAGGGCCTGCTGCGGTCGTTGACCCGGAAGGGCGTGCCGTCCAGCCGCAGATAGGGGTTGAGCCGCCGCAGGTGCAGGCTGGCCGGCAGCACCCGGTGGCGCATCGCCTGCACCACCTTGATCACACCGGCGATCCCGGCGGCCGTCTCCAGATGCCCGATGTTCGTCTTCACCGCGCCGACGGCGATCCGGCCGGTGTCCGGCACGGGCTCGCCCCGCTCTTCGTGCAGGGCGGTGAACGCCTTCTTCAGGCCCTCGATCTCGACCGGGTCGCCGAGCCGGGTGCCGGTGCCGTGCGCCTCGACGCAGGTGATGGTGCCGGGTTCGATGCCCGCGTCGCGTACGGCCGCGGCCACCACCCGGGCCTGGGACTCGGGGTTGGGCGCGGTGAGCGAGTTGCTGCGGCCACCGTGGTTGACGGCGCTGCCCCGCACCACCGCGTAGACGTGGTCGCCGTCCGCCTCGGCCCGGGCCAGCGGCTTCAGCAGCACCGCGCCGACGCCCTCACCGCGCACGTATCCGTCGGCGTCGGCGTCGAAGGTCTTGCAGCGCCCGTCCGGGCTGAGCATGCCCGACTGGCGGAACGACTCCAGCAGCCCGGGGGTGAGGATGACGTTGACACCGCCGGCGACGGCCAGGTCGCACTCGCCGTCCCGCAGGGCGCGCACGGCCCGGTGGATGGCGACCAGCGAGCTGGAGCAGGCGGTGTCGACGGCCTCGCTGGGGCCGTGCAGGTCCAGCAGGTAGGACACCCGGTTGGCCAGGACGGAGTGGGCGATGCCGGTGGCGGTGTGCGCCTGCACCGGTACGCCGCTCTGCTTGAGCAACTCGTCGTAGTCATGGGTGGCGACACCGACGAACAGGCCGCACGACGTGCCCGCGAGGTCGGCCGGGCGGTAGCCGGCGTCCTCGAAGACCCGCCACGACGTCTGCAGGAACAGCCGCTGCTGCGGGTCCATCAGGGCGGCCTCGTTGGGCGCGATGCCGAACAGCTTGGCGTCGAAGGTGTCGACGGAGTCCAGGAAACCGCCGACCAGGTCCCGGGTGGCCGGGTTCGCGCGGATCGCGGTGCGGTCCTCGGGCACCGGCCGCACCAGGTCGTCGCCCGCCACCAGGTGCTCCCAGAAGGCGTCGGCGTCCTGCGAGCCGGGGAACGTCCCGGCGATGCCGACGACGGCGATCTCCATGCGCTCGTCGCCCCCCGCGCCGGCCGCGACCGGCACCGGGTGCGCCGCGACCTCACCACGGGTCACCTCGCCGCCGGTCACCGCCTCACCGGACACCGGGGCCGGGGCGGGCACCTCCGGCACGGGGGCCGGGGCGGGCACCTCGGACACCGGGGCCGGTGCGGGCGCCTCGGCCTGCGGGGCAGCGGCGTTCGCCTCCCGCGCCGCGTCCGGGCCGGCGGTGACGGCCATCGCGGCGACGGGAGTCCGCCTCGGCCCGTAGTGCCGTGCCAGCTCGCCGGCGTGGTGCTCGGTCAGGTACCCGGCGAAGGAGACGAGGTCCGGGCACTCGAAGAGCACCGTGGGCAGCAGGTCGAGGCCGAAACGCTCGTTGACCTTGTTCACCAGCTCGGTGAGGGTGATCGAGTCGAAGCCCAGCTCCAGCAGTTCGGCGGTGACATCGACCTCGGAGGGGTCCACCAGCAGGAACCCGGAGGCCAGCTCACGGGCCTCCCGCTCCACCAGCTCCCGCAGCACCGCCGGGTCCAGGGCCGGCTGCTCCCCGCCCTGGGCGGTGTCCGGGACCGGCGCGGCCGGGGCCGCCGCGGGCCGCCGCCGTACCGGCGACTCCACGACGCACAGCGCGGTCACGTCGGCGGCGAGCGCGCGGACGAACGCCTCCAGGCCCGCCCGGGTGCTCAGCGGCACCATGTCGAAGGCGCGGGCGAACAGTTCCCGGGTGGCGTCGTCCACGGTCATGCCGCCGTCGGCCCACAGCGGCCAGCCGATGGACAGGCTGCGTCCCGAGCGGGCGCCGGCCGCACGCTGAGCGTCACGGCGGGCGGCGAAGGCGTTGAGGAACGCGTTGGCGTACGCGTAGTCGGCCTGCCCCGGATTGCCCGACTCACCGGACATCGACGAGAACACGACGAAGAAGTCCAGGGGCTGGTCCGCCGTCGCCTCGTCCAGGTGCACGGTCCCCCGCACCTTGGGTGCGAGCACCTCCTGGACCTCCCGCGCCGTCTTCTTCACGGCGCGGGCGTCCCGGGTGACACCCGCGGAGTGCAGCACACCGCGCAGCGGCCCGAACTCCGCGGTGACGGACGCCACCAGCTCCGCCAGGGACCGGGCGTCGGTGAGGTCGGCGCACCGGTGCACCACCCGGACCCCGTCGCCGTCGAGCTCCTCGATGCGGCGGGCGGCGTCCCCGCTCGGCCGGGAACGGCTGACCAGCACGATCGTGCCGCCGTCCGTGGACCGCTCGGCGAGGTACGCGGCGAAGTGCAGACCGAGCGCACCCGCGCCGCCCGTGATCAGGTACGTGCCGCCCGCGCGGGGCGCGAAGTCGCACAGCCCCGCGGCCGGCGGCTCGAACGGCTCCAGGTTCTTCTCGGTGCGCACACCGGCGTCGTCGTAGGCGACCTCGGCGGCACCGGACCGTACGGCGCGCAGCTCCCAGAGGACCGCGTCCGTGCCGTCGCCGGCCGGGAGTTGTACGCGCACACCGCCGAACGTGCTGTGCTCCAGGGCCAGGGTGCGCAGCGTGGCGCCGACGGCGGTGTGCACCGGCTCCGCGCCCCGCGCGCCCACGCGGTGGGCGAAGACCACCCGCAGCGACGGGCGCCCGGGCCGCCCCAGGACCGCAGCGGCGGACCACAGGACGAACGGCAGGACCGGGGTGGCGTCGCCCAGCGGCAGAGCGGGAGCGTCGGCGAGATGGACGACGGCGTCCGGCAGCAGCCCGCGCCCGGCGAGGTCGTCCATCAGCCGTGCGTGCTCGGCGGGGTCGCCGCCGGGCAGGGTGTACACGAGGTGGGGACCGGCGTCGTCGCGGGCGAAGGCCGGCCCGTCGGTCGCGCAGACCACGGTGCTGCCGGCGGCGGTCAGCCGCCCGGCGAGCGCCTGCCGCTCCGCGCTGTCCGCGCCGCAGAGCAGCACGGTGGCGGGCAGCGGACCCTGCTCCGGCAGCGGCGCGGTGCTCCACGCCGGGGCCAGGTAGCGGGTGCGGGTCGGGGCAGGGCCGGCCCCGTGACGCGGCGCGATCTCGAGGCCGTCGACGGCCTGCAGGACGCGGCCGCCACCGTCGGCGAGCCGGATGTCGAAGCGGCGCCGCCCGTCCGCGGCGCCCTCGGCGGGCACTTCACGGATGTACGCCCAGCAGTCCGCGGGCAGCGAGCCGTGGGCCCGCACCTCGTGGATGCCGACGGGCAGATACGACTCCTCCGCCGCGCACAGGTTCGAGACGGCCTGCAGAGCACCGTCCAGCAGCGCCGGGTGCAGCGCGTACGCCGGACCCGAACGGCGCATCAGCCGACTCAGGCTCAGCCGGGCCAGACACTCCCCGCTGCCCGTCCACAGGCCCGCGACGCTGCGCAGCGGACGCCCGTACTCCAGGCCCGCGGCCGCGAACGCGTCGTAGAAGGAGCAGAGGTCGACACGGCCGGCCAGGCGCTCCCGCAGCGCGGCCAGGTCGAGGCTCCCGTCCTCGGCACCGGCGCCGTCGGCGAGGGTGCCCCGGGCCACGGTGGTCCCGGACGGACCGCCCGCGGTGATCCGGAACGCGGTGCCGGAGGCGTTCTCGGTGAACCCGATGGTCACCTGCTCGACGCCCGCGTCCAGGTTGACGGGGGTCTGCCAGCGTACGGAGCCGAGCCGGAAGGGGAAGGTCAGACCGGCGTCGCCGCGCGCATCCGGACAGGCCTCCCGGGCCAGCTCCAGCAGCGCCACTCCGGGCACCCAGCGGGCACCGGAGATCCTGTGGTGCGCGGCGAGCGCGAGCGCAGGGTGATGGACCCGCCGCTCGACGGTGACACCGGCCGCGCCATCGGACTCGTCGTCCTCGACGGCACCGACGGACGGCGCACCCGCCGCCTCGTACGCGCCGACCCCGACGGGGGGCTGCGGGGCGAACGACGCGGGGTCCGCGCCCGTTGTGGGTGCGGGCTGGTGGGCGGGCGGTGCGCTGTCGTGTTCGGTGCCGGCCGGCGAAACGCCCGTGTCGTCGAGGGCACCGGCGTGGCCGGCGTCCGCGGCCGCGGGCTGCGGGGCGACGGGCGCCGGTCCGGGGCCCGCCGTGGTGGCGCCTTCGGTGGGCGCAGCCGTGGGCACCGTGGCCAGGGCGGGCACGTGCCGCTCCGGCGACGCGGTGTCCATGGGCTCGGGGGCGGGCAGCGTGCGCGCCGCGCCGTCCCCGGCCTCCGGGCCCGAGGGCGCCAGGTGGTGCGGGTCGGACGTGATCCAGTGGCGGCTGCGGTGGAAGGGGTACGTCGGGAAGGCGACCTTGCGCACGGGTCCCGCCGTGTCGGCGGCACGCCAGTCGACGCGGCCGCCGAGCGTCCAGTGCTCCGCCGGCTCCGCCCACCTGCGGACAGCCAAGGCGGCGGCCAGCTCCTCGGCGCCGAGACCGCTTCCGGAGCCGTCCTTGCGGGCCGTGGCGGTGACCACGCCCTCGCCCGGGTCGCCGGTCTCCGCGAAGTGCCGCAGGCGCGCGGCGAGTTCGGCGTGGGTCGACGCGGTCACCGCCAGCCGTTCGGGCAGCTCACGCCGTCCCACCCGGCTGGTGTGCGCCAGGTCGGCGAGCGGAACCCGCGCGCCCGTGGGACCGGCGACGAAGTCGGCGACGCGCCCGGCGTAACGGCCCAGCGTCTCGCGGTCCAGCGCCGAGAGCAGGAACAGCTCCGGCTCCGCGGCGGCGGCCCGGCCCTCGCGCGGGTCCTCCGGCTCCGCTCCGGTGTACTCCTCGAGCACCATGTGTACGTTCGCTCCTCCCGCTCCGAACGAGCTGATTCCGGCCCGCAGCGGCCAGGTGCGCTCCACCCCGTCCACGCGGGCCACCGGGCGCTCCCAGGCCGCGGCGACGCGCTGCGGCCGGAACGGCGAGCCCGCGAAGTCGATCTTCGGGTTGGGCTTGTCCAGGTGGATGGTGGGCGCCAGGGTGCGGTGCTTGAGCTGCAGCAGCACCTTGGTGACGGCGGCGATCCCGGCCGCGCCCTCCAGATGACCGATGTTCGACTTCACCGAACCGACGGCGCAGTAGCCGTCGTCGGTGGCGCCCTCGGCGCGGAACGCCTTGGTCAGACCGCCCAGTTCGATGGGGTCGCCGAGCGCGGTACCGGTGCCGTGGGTCTCCACGTAGGACACCGTGCGCGGGTGGACTCCCGAGCGGCGCAGCGTCTGCCGCACCAGCCGGGCCTGGGCGTTGGGGTTGGGCACGGTGTAACCGCTCACCTTGCCGCCGGCGTTGCTGAAGGCACCCTTGATGACGCCCCAGACGGTGTCGCCGTCGGCCTCGGCCTGGGCGAGCGGCTTGAGCAGCACGGCGCCCGCGCCCTCACCGGGCACGAACCCGTCGGCGCCCTCGTCGAACACCCGGCAGGCGTCCGCCGACGACAGCATGTTGCGCGCGCACAGGGCCGCGAAGTGGGCGGGGTGCAGGATCAGGTTCGTGCCGCCCGCGACCGCCATCCGGCACTCACCGCGCCGCAGGCTCTCGCAGGCCAGCTGGATGGCGCTGAGCGCGGAGGAACAGGCGGAGTCGACGGCGAGGCTCGGGCCTTGCAGGTCGAAGGTGTAGGAGACCCGGTTGGCCAGGGACCAGTACGCGGAGTGGCCGGTGGCGTAACGGCCCTCGGGCCAGTCGGCGGCGGCGGCGAGCAGACCGTACTCGCCGTACATCAGCCCGGCGAAGACACCGGTCTGCGGTTCGTGCGTGTACGTGCCGAGGTAGCCGGCCGTCTCCAGCAGCTCCCAGCAGGTCTCCAGGAACAGCCGCTCCTGCGGGTCGATGTCGGCGGCGTCGCGCGGCAGGATGCCGAAGAGCGGGGCGTCGAACATCTCGATGTTCTCGATGAAGCCGCCCCAGCGGCTGTAGCTGCGGTGCTTGCGGTTCTTGTCCGCGTCGAAGTTGCGCCGCCAGTCCCAGCGTTCGCCGGGGATCTCGGTGATGCAGCTGCGGCCCTCGGAGAGGTTGCGCCAGAACGCCTCCAGGTCGGGTGAGCCGGGGTAGCGGCCCACGACACCGATGACGGCGATGTCCAGCGCACCGGCCGGATCGTCCGCGGGTACGGCCCGCACCACGGGCCGCGGCGCGGCCTGGGCCGTCACCGCCGCCGCGGCGCCGTTCACCGGCGGCGTGGCGACGGCCGGCCCGGCCGGTACGTGCGACGAGGACCCGGCCGCCGGTTCCGCCGTGGTGGCGGTGGCCTCGGCCGCGGCCGTCCCGGCCGGCGCCTCCGACGAAGCACCGGCAGTCCCGGCCGTCCCGGCGGTCGCCGCGGTATCGGTGTCGGCCGCCGTGGCCGGTGCGGTCCCCTCCGCACGGGGCGCGTTCACCGTCTGCGGTGCTCCGCCCACCACGTCCGCGAGCCGCGCAGCGTGCTCGGCGATCAGGTACTCGGTCAGGCTGTCGATGCTGGTGTGCTCGAACAGCAGCGTCTGCGGCAGATCGCCCAGGTCGCGCTCCAGGCGGTCGACGATGTTGAGACTGACCAGCGAGTCGACGCCGAAGGTCTCCAAGGTGGCCGCCGGATCCAGGTCCTCGGTCCGGTACTTGAGCACCTCGGCGAACACCCCGGTCACATACGACCGCACGGACGCCGCCGACGGCTGCTCCCCGGCCCTCAGCGGCCCCGGGGCCGCCCCGTCCTCGGCGGGCCGCTCCGCCACGACCAGGGACTGCTCCAGGTCGTCGGCGGGCGTGCCGGGCAGGCCGCGCGTGCGCACCGGGCGCAGTCCGGCCGCCTCGGCCACCTGGCGCCACTGCACGGGGGCGAGCAGCGGCGAGTGCGGAAGCCTGCACTCCTCGTCCTCGTACATCCACCAGCCGGTGGTCAGGCCGAAGGTGAGGGTGAGGAACTCCGAGAAGCGGGTGATCTCGTTGACGAGCACCAGGCCGCCCGGCCGCAGCAGGGTGCGGATGTTGCGCAGGGTCCGCTCGATGTCCGGCGTGGCGTGCAGCACGTGGGTGCCGAGCACCACGTCGTAGGTGCCGGCCTCGAAGCCCTGCTCCAGCGGGTCACGGGAGATGTCCAGGGTCTGGAAGGCGAGCTGCGGGAAGGTCGGGCCGAACTCCCGCTCGCCGTGGCGCAGGAACGCGGGGGAGATGTCGGTGTAGCAGTAGTGGGCGTCCGCGTCGGAGGCGGCCAGCGCGGGCAGCACGGTGCGGGAGCTGGCTCCGGTGCCCGCCCCGATCTCCAGGACCCGGACCGGCCGGCCCGACTCCGCGCGCACCCGGCGGGCCGCGTCGGCCACCTCGGCGGCCAGCAGCCGGTTGTAGTGGTCCGCGATGGGCTGGCCCTTGTAGATGGGTTCCACCAGGGCCACGGAGCCCTTCGGGAACAGCACGTCCATCGGGTTGCGACGGCCCGCCAGCACGTCCCCGAGAGCCCCGAGGGTGCGCTCCAGCAGCGTGACGTGGCCGCTCATCTCCGGGTAGCGGGCGGCGACCTCGGCGCCGTCCACCGGCGCCTGCGGCACCGCCTGTGTGCCGGTGAACATGACCGTGTCCGCGTCACCCGTCACCGCGCCGCACGAGCGCAGCACGCTCAGCGCCGCGTCGAACAGGCGACGGTGACGGCCGACCACGCCGAGGCGGGCGGCGAGCTCGTCGGCCGTCACGCTCTCGCCGGGCCGCGGTACGCCGTCCAGCCGCGGGAAGGTGCGGCACAGCAGGTCCCGGCTGAACGCCTCGACCTGCGCGAACGCCTCCCGGGCCCGGGCGAACACCTCGGTGTCGTCCCCCGACAGGGCATTCCCGTCTCCGGGCACGGCGGCGCCGGATGCCGGGGCCGTGCCGGCTGCGGCGGCCCCCGTCGCGGTGTCCTCACCGTGTCCTTCGGCGGGGGACAGCACCCGGGCGAGCCGCTCGCCGTGTTCCTGCCTCAGGTAGGCGGCGACCTGACCGATCGTCATGTGCTCGAAGAGCAGCGTCTGCGGCAGGTCGCCCAGGTCCCGCTCGAAACGGTCGACGATGTTGAGGGACACCAGTGAGTCCACGCCGAAGGTCTCGAACGTGGCCTCCGGGTCGAGCGACGCCGTCTCGTACTTGAGGACCTCCGCGAACACCCCGGCCACGTAGTCGCGCACGGCCCCCTCGGGCAGAGCGTCCGCACCCACCGCCGCCGCCGCGGGCCGCGAGGCCGTGGCGCCCACGCCCCCCGCGGCCTGCGCGGCCGGGGCACCCGCGCCGCCCGCGCCCTGAGCGGAGCGTGCCGCCGGCGCCGCGGGGACGGCCCCGGCGGTGTCCTGTCCGGTGACCCGGATACCCATGGCGGGCAGGGCCGTGGGTTCCGCCTTCATCGCCAGCGTCTGCGGCACCCGGCCGGAGACGACGCGCCGCAGCACCGCCATGCCCTCGGCGGGCTCCACCGAGCCCACGCCGAGGCGGGCGAAGGCCGCCCGCATCCGGTCGTTGGCGACGGCGCCCACGCTGCCCCAGAAGCCCCAGTTCACCACCGACACCGGGTAGTCGTGCCGTCGGTCCAGCCACTGGACGTAGGCGTCCTCGAAGGTGCTCGCGGCCGCGTAGTTGGCCTGACCGCCGGCCTCCACGAAAGACACAGCGGAGGAGAAGACCAGCAGGAAGTCCAGCGGTTCGGCGCCGAAGACCCGGGCGAAGGCGGTGACTCCGGCCACCTTGGGCGCGAGCCCGGCGACGAAGTCCTCCTCGTCCATCAGGGCGATGGTGCGGTCCCGCAGGTCGAGCGCCGCGTGCACGGCACCGTCGACCCGCCCGAACCGGGCGTGCACGGTCTGAAGCCCCCGGCGCAGCGCCGCCTCGTCGGCGACGTCCGCCCGCACGTACAGCGCCTCGCCGCCCAGCGCGGCGATCTCCTGAGCCTTGGCCCGGTGCTCCGGCCCCTCGGGGCTGCGCCCGATCCACACCAGGCGGGCCCGGGCGATCCGGGCGAGCAGGCGGCTCAGCGCGAAGCCGATGCCGCCCGCCCCGCCGGCGATCACGTAGACGCCGCCCTCGCGGAAGGGTTCCGTGCCCTGCGGCGCGGGCAGCCGCAGCGGTTCGAAGACGCGCTCCAGGCGTTCCTCGCCGCGCAGCAGCACCAGGGGTTCGGTGCCGGGCTCGGCGACGATCCGCTCGGCGGTGCGCGCCGCGTCGGTGGTGGCGTCGGGCAGACCGACGTCCACACAGGCCACGCTCCAGCGCGGGCACTCGGACTCGATCGCCCGGGCCAGGCCGAGCACCCCGGCGGCGTGCGGCCGTACCGGCTCCTTCGCATCGGCCGGGACCGCTCCGGCCAGGACGATGCGCAAGGTGATCCGGTCCCGGCCCCGGCCCGCCGCGAGCAGCCGCTTGACCAGACGGAACAGCTCCAGGGCGGTGGTGTCCGCCTCGGCGGGACCCTCCACCTCCCCGGTGCGGGCCAGGAAGTAGACGGTGTCCAGCGGCTGTCCGAGGACGGCGTGGCCGTCGTCCGCGCCTGCACCGGCCTGCGCGGACGCCACCAGGTGGGCGCCCGTACGGGCCGCCAGGGCGGCCGCCAGAGCCGTGGAGTCGGCGGTGTGCACCACCGCCGTCCGGCCGCCCGCGGGGGTGCCGGAGGCGTCCGGCCGGACGGCGGGGCGCCACACCGGCCGGTACATCATGGAGTCGGCCGCCGTGTGCTGCGCGCGCAGCGCCAGACCCTCGTAGCGCACGCACACCCGTCCGGACCGGTCGGCCAGACGCACCGTGTAGCGGTGGTTTCCGCTGCGCACCACGTGGGCGAAGGCGGGGACGGCGGTGGTGTCGAGGACCTCCACCGTCTCGACGGAGAACGGCACCAGGGTGGCGTCGTTGCCGGCCTCCAGGGCGGCGATGGTCTGCTGGGCGCCGTCGAGCAGCGCCGGGTGCAGGGCGAAGCCGGCGCTGTCGACGGGGGCGCGCAGGGTGCCGAGCACCTCGTCGTCGTTGAACGCGATCTTCTCCAGGACCCGGAAGGACGGGCCGTAGGCGATCCCGCCGCTGCGGAAGTCGTCGTAGAAGCGGGTGGCGGGGACCTCACGGGTGCAGCGGGCGGCGACGGCCGCGACGTCGAGCGTCTCGGCGGCGGCCGCGTCCGTTGCAGCGTCCGGCGAAGCCGTGAGCGAACCGCGGGAGCAGACCGCCCCGTCGGCGCCCGCGCGCAGCGCGAACCGGTAGCCCCCGCCCTCACGGGTGAGGATGAGCCGCAGGTCAGCGGCGGCCTCGGCGTCGATCAACCGCAGCCACTGCACCCCCTGCAGCCGCACGATGCCGCGCAGCCCCGACCGGCGGGCGGCGGCCACCGCCAGATCCAGCCCGGCGGCGCCCGGCAGCACGGGCCGCTCCCCGATCCGGTGTTCGTCCAGCACCCAGTGCGTGGCCGGCACGGTCACCGGGAAGCGGACGCCGTCCGCGTCGTCCGGTGTACCGGAGGGACGGCCGAGCAGGGGGTGCGCATCATCGTCACCAGAGGCCGGGGCGGCCGCGGGCCGCTGGGCGGGCGTGCCGGAGGCGTCGCCGTCCGGGAGCGTGACCCAGTGCCGGTCCCGGGCGAAGGGATACGTCGGCAGCGGCACCCGGCGCGGGCGGACCCCGTACGGCAGGGCCTGCCAGTCGATGTCGTGGCCCTCGGTGTAGGCGGCCGCGAGCCGCTCCAGGGCGGTGACGCGGTCGGCGGCCCCGGCCGACGCGGCCCGGGCGGTCAGGCCGGCGAGGGTCTGCTCGTCCGGCTCACCGGCCGCCGGCCCCCACCCGGTACGGAAGCAGCCCGGAGCGGGTGTCCCCGACTCCAGCAGGCGCAGCTTGCGGCGCAGTTCGGGCACGTCCCGGGCGACCACGGCCGCACGCGCGGGCAGATGGGTCCGGCCCACACCGAGGGTGAAGGCCAGATCGGCGGGGTCCGCACCGTCGAGGTCGGCGTCGGCGAGCCGCCGCAGCGCCCGGTCGAGGGCCGCGTCGTCACGCGCGGACACCGCGAACAGCCGCTCACGGGCGGATTCCACCGGCCGTGGCCCGGGCTCGGGGGCCTGTGCCACGACCGCGTGGGCGTTGGTGCCGCTGAAGCCGAAACTGCTGACGGTGGCGATCCGGGCCCCGCTGTCGCCGGGCTCCCACGGCCGGCGCTCGCGCACCACGAAGAAGGGGCTGGTGTCGAGCGCGGTGCGCGGATTGGGGGTGTCGAAGGCCGGGGCGGGCGGCAGTTCCCGGTGGCGCAGCGCGAGCAGCGTCTTGAGCAGCCCCGCGATGCCCGCGGCCATCGTGGTGTGGCCGATGTTGGCCTTCACGGTGCCGATGCCGCAGTAGCCGACCCGGTCGGTGGAGCGGCGGAACACCTCGGTCAGGGCCCGCACCTCGATCGGGTCGCCGAGTGCCGTGCCGGTGCCGTGGGCCTCGACGTATCCGATGTCGCCGGCCCGCACCCCCGCCCTGCGGTGCACGTCCTCGATCAGAGCGGCCTGCGAGGCGGCGCTGGGCGCGGTGATGCCGTTGGTGCGGCCGTCGCCGTTCACCCCGGTCGCCTTGATGACGCCGTGGATGTGGTCGCCGTCGGCGAGGGCCTGGTCCAGGCGCTTGAGCACCACGGCACCCACGCCCTCGCCGAGCACGGTGCCGTCCGCCGACGCGTCGAAGGGCAGGCACTTGCCGCGGGGGGAGAGCATCCCGACCTTGCTGGCCCGCACGTGCAGTTGCTCCGTGACCATGAGGGCCACGCCGCCGGCGAGGGCCATGGCGCACTCGCCGCGCCGGATGGCCTCGACGGCCAGGTGCACGGCCACCAGGGACGACGAACAGGCCGTGTCGACGGCCATGGTGGGGCCGTCCAGGTTCAGGAAGTAGCCGATCCGGGCGGGCAGCAGGCTGCTGGTGGTGCCGAGGAAGGCGTGCCCGGTGTCGGCCAGGCCCGCCCGGCCGAGCAGCGTCGCGTAGTCGCCGGGGGCGCAGCCGACGAACACGCCGCAGGAGGTGCGTTCGTCCGAGCCCACCGCGTACCCGGCGTGCTCCAGTGCGGACCAGGCCTCCTCCAGGAAGAGCCGCTGCTGGGGGTCCATCACCTCGGCCTCGAGCGGCGAGTGGTTGAAGAACGCCGCGTCGAACCGGTCCACCTCGGGCAGCATGGCCGCCCACTTGCTGTACGTCCGGCCCGGCACCAGGCGGTCGGCGTCGAAGACGGCGCCGATGTCGAAGCGTCCCGCGGGCACCTCGGTGAAGCTGTCCCGTCCGGCCGCGATGTTCTCCCAGAACGTGTCCAGGTCGGCGGCGCCGGGGAAGCGGCCCGCCATGCCGATGACGGCGATGTCGTCGCAGACGTCCGCCGCGGGCACCGGCGACGCGGACGCGCCCCCGGCGGCGGCCGGCACGGCGGCGACGGCGGACACCGGCGACCCGGCCGCTCCGGCGGCGCCCGAACCGGCACCGTCCGCGCCGGGCGCGTCGGCGCCGGGCACGTCCGTGCCGCTCCGCATGTCCAGCGCACCCTCGCTGTCTACGTCTACGTCTCCGTCGCCGTTGCGGGGTGCCGGCGCCGGGCTGTTGCGCCACACGTCCACGACGTGGTCCGCGAGCCGGGCCACCGTGGGGTGGTCGAACAGCGCCACGGGATCGATCTCCACGGAGAAGCGCGCACCGAGCTGCTCGACGATCTCGACGGCGCCCACGGAGTCCAGGCCCATCTCGTTGAACGACAGCCGGTGGTCGACCTCGTCCCGCTCCAGGTACAGCCGCGCCCGCACCGCGTCCTCCACGGCCCGCAGCGCCTCGCGCGGGTCCAACTCGGGCCGTGCGTCGCCCTCCGGACCGGCATCGGAGGGCAGCCGGCCCCCGGCGACGAGGCTCTTGGCGGCGGACGGTGCCACGGCCGCGATGCGGTCAGCCGGCGCCGGCTGCTGGGCGCGCTCCTCGCCGCGCTCCGAGCCGCCCTCCGAGCCGCGCTCCGCGCCGCCTTCCTGGGCGGTGCGCCAGCCGCCGATCCAGTACGACCGCTCCTCCAGCGGATGCGCGGGCAGCGGCACCCGGCGCGGCCGTACCCCCTCGGCGCGGCACTCGTCCCAGGTCACGTCGGCGCCCTGCGTCCAGGCGCGGGCGAGTTCCGCCAGCCGGCCCAGACGGAACAGCTCCGCGGCCTCGTCGAGACGTACCGGCTCGTCGTCGCCGGCGCGGCCCGTGAAGACCCCGTCGCCGTTCTCCTCGCCCGCGAGGAAGGCGGACAGCTTGCGCCGCAGGTCCTCCGGCTCGCCCGAGACGACGGCGAGGCGCACGGCCTGCTGGTCGCGGCCCACGCGCAGGGTGTACGCGATGTCCGCCAACGGCACCGCGTCCGGGCGGGCCGCGGTCGCCACCGCCTCGGCCAGTTCGGCCACGGACGCCTGCCCCGACAGCGGGACCCCGCCGGGCAGCCGCCCGGTCAGACGGCGCTCCAGCTCGGCCAGGCCCAGCCGGTCCACTCCGAGATCGGCCAGGCTCTCGCGCACGTCCAGGGCATCGGCCGGCACCTCCAGCACGGCGGCCACCTCACCGGCCAGCAGCGCGGTCGCCTCGGCGACCGAGCCCCGGCCGCGGCCCTGCTCCTCCAGGTGCCGCAGCTGCCGCCGTACCGCCTCGCGCAGGAGGTCCTCACTGCGGGCGGAGAACACGAACAGCTGCGGTCCCGCGGCCGGTGTGACCGGCGGCGCGGGCGGGGCGCTCTCCAGCACG
Source organism: Streptomyces sp. NPDC104814 (assembly GCF_055583185.1). Classification (NCBI taxonomy): domain Bacteria; kingdom Bacillati; phylum Actinomycetota; class Actinomycetes; order Kitasatosporales; family Streptomycetaceae; genus Streptomyces; species Streptomyces sp. NPDC104814. Next base: position 69,123 of record NZ_JBVJOL010000009.1, read on the forward strand.
ACATGGGCGTTGGAGCCGCCCGCGCCGAACGCGCTCACCCCGGCCCGCAGCGTCGTGCCGCCGGGCGGCGGGGCCCAGGGCGAGCGGGTGCGCTGCACGACGAAGGGGGAGGACGCGAAGTCGATGTGCGGGTTGGGGTGTTCGCTGTGCAGCGACGGCACCAGCTCCCGGTGGCGCATCTGCAGCAGCACCTTGGTGACGGCGGCGATCCCGGCCGCGCTCTCCAGGTGCCCGATCCCCGACTTCACGGAACCCACGGCGCAGCTGCCCGGGGCCAGGTGCGCGGGCGCGAACGCCTGCCGCAGCCCCTCGATCTCGATCGGGTCGCCGAGTGCGGTGCCGGTGCCGTGCGCCTCGATGTAGCCGACGCTGTCCGCGCCGACCCCGGAGCGTTCGAGCGCCTCGGCGATCAGCGAGGCCTGCGCGGCGGGGCTCGGCACGGTGAAGCCGCTGGTACGGCCCGAGTGGTTCAGGAACGAGCCCTTGATCACCGCGTGGACGTGGTCGCCGTCGGCGAGCGCCGCGGCGAGCGGCTTGAGCAGGACCGCGCCCACGCCCTCGCCGGGCACATAGCCGTCGCCGTCGGCGCCGAAGGCTCGGCAGCGACCGTCCGTGGACAGGAACCGGCCCTGGGCGAGCTGCAGGTACTTCTGGGGGTGCGCCGCCACGTTCACGCCGCCCGCGACGGCGAGCGCGCACTCGCCGCGCCGGATGCTCTCCACGGCCAGGTGCAGCGCGGTCAGCGACGACGAGCAGGCGGTGTCCACGGCCATGCTGGGCCCGGACAGGTTCAGGCAGTACGACAGCCGGTTGGCCACCGAGCAGTGCAGTGCGGTCGGCGCGACCGGGTCCGCACTGCCGTCGGTACACAACTGGTAGTGGTTCCACATGACACCGGCGAAGACCCCCACCCGGGTGCGGGCCAGCTCCTCGGGCCGGTACCCGGCGTTCTCGACGGCCTGCCGGCCCACGGTGAGGAACAACCGCTCCTGCGGGTCCATCAGTTCGGCCTCGCGCCGCGAGATGCCGAAGGCGGCGGCGTCGAACCGGTCGACGCCGTCCAGGAAGCCGCCCCAACGGCCGTACGTGCGGCCCTCCTTGCCCCGTTCGGGGTCGAAGTGGGCGGCGTGGTCCCAGCGGTCGGAGGGGACCTCGGTGACGCAGTCGCGGCCCTCGGCGAGGTTGCGCCAGAAGGCGTCCAGGTCCTGCGCCTGCGGGTAGCGACCCGCGACGCCGATGATCGCGATGTCGTCGCCCGCCGGGCCGCCGGGCACTGCGGAGGCGGTGGCGGAGGCGGGCGCCGTGGCGCCGGCGGCGGGTGGCGGGGCGGGCAGCAGGGCGGCGACGCGGTCCTGGTCGCCGTAGGTGACGACGGCCCGCGGCGCCGTCCCGGACAGCAGTCCGAACAGCGTGTCCAGGCCCGGTCCGGCGGGCAGCGGGTGCAGCCCGGTGTCCGCGGCGGAGCGGCGCACGACCTCGTCGCTGACCTGCATGCCGCCCTCGGCCCACAGCGGCCAGCCGACGGCGACGCTGAGGCCGCGGCGGTCGGTGCGGGCGGCGCGCTGCTCGGCGAAGTGCTCCATGAACGCGTTGCCGTAGGCGTAGTCGGCCTGGCCCGGGTTGGCCACGGACGCCGACACGGAGGAGAACAGCGCGAAGAACGCCAGGTCGTCGTCGGCGGTCGCCTCGTCCAGGTGGATCGTGCCGGCCACCTTGGCGGCCAGCACGGCGGCGGAGCGCTGCGGGTCCTTGCGGAAGAACAGGCCGTCGTCGACGGTGCCGGCGCAGTGGAAGACACCGTCGAGGCGGCCGTACGACTCACGGGCCCGGCTCACGGCGGCCAGGACGTCGTCGCGGTGGGCCACGTCACCGCGGACGAAGGTGACCTCGGCGCCGCGCCGCCGCCAGGCGTCGATGCGCCGGCCGAACTCGGGTCCCGGAGCGCTGCGGCCGGTCAGCACCAGCCGCACCGGGCCCGCCGCGACCAGGCGCTCGACGAGCAGCGCGGCCAGGCCGCCGCCCCCGCCGGTGACGAGATACACGCCGTTGTCGCGCAGCGCCGGGCGGCCGGAGGCCACCGGCAGCGGCTCGTGGCGCACCACCAGCCGGGTGCCGCCGGTGTGGCGCACCTCGCTCTCCGTGGACAGGTCCGCGCTCTCGGCGGCGACGACGGCGGCCAGTTCCCGGGCCGTCGACGCCGCGTCGTACGCGACGGCACGGCAGCGCAGCAGCGGGGCCTCGGCGGCGACGGTGCGGGCGAGCGCGCCCAGCGCGTCCTCCTGCGGGCGCGGGGCCTGCGGATCGCGCGGGTGCACGAAGAGCACGGCCACCGGCCGGGTCGGACGGGTCCGGGTGACGGCCAACGCCAGCGCCCAGCTCTCCCGGTACGCCTCGGGCAGAGCGCCCCGTTCGTCGCCCGCGCCGCGCACACGAGCGCAACGCACGTACGCGGTGGGCGTGGCGCCCTCCTCGGCCAGCGCCGTGATCAGCAGCTCCAGCTGGTCCGGATCGGCCGGGTCGAGCCGGAAGTGGTCGGTGTCCAGCCGTTCGAACGCCGACGCGCGTTCCGCACGCACCACCCGGGCCGGTGCCGCGGCCTCGCGCAGGGCGGCCGCGGTCGTCTGGTCGGCGCCGGCCAGGACCACCGTGCGCGCGCCGTCCTCGGCGGCGGTGGCGGGCAGCGGCGACCACACGGGCCGGTGGCAGCCCAGGGACAGGGTGGCCGGCGACGCCGCCGGGGCCTCGGCGGCCGGTGCGGGACGCCCGGCGGCCTGCTCCCCGGTCACCTCGGCCGGTGTCTGCGTGGCGGCGGTACGCAGCTGCGCTCCGTACTCGGCGTACAGGTGGGCGGCCAGCGAGTCGATGTCGGAGAACTCGAACAGCAGCGTCGGGTACAGCGGCGCGCAGACGTATTCCTCCAGGCTGCGGCTGATGGACAGCATGTGCCCGGAGTCGAGGCCGAGGTCGTAGAAGCCGGCGTCGGTGCGGATCTCCTGCGGCGCCTTGCCGAGGATCCCGCCCACGAGGCCGCGCAGGTGCGCACGCACCCCTTCCGGCCCGTTGCCGGCGGGGACGGCGGCGGGAGTGCCGGCGGGGGCCTCCGCGGCGGCGGCCGTCGCCGGGGCGGGCGGCGTCACGGCGGGTGCGGCCGGGTGCGCCCGGTCCGGGTCGTCGAGCAGCCGGGTGATCAGCTCGGGGTTGCGGATGCGCTTGCAGGTCAGCTTGGTGAAGCCGGCCAGGAAGCGGCCGTCGCCGTCGTACAGCGCGCAGTCGTTGTACATCACGTCCCCGGAGGGGGCGTAGGTCTCGGGGCGCGGCATGTGGGCGTAGGTGGTGCCGGTGAGCGGCCGCGGGGCGCGGAAGGACTCGATGTACACCGGTATGAACGGGTCCTGGTCCGGCGGCGGCAGCTGGGTGAACGCGGCGATGGTGGTGCAGTCCATCTTCGCCGGGTGCAGATGGAACCGCTCGTCGAGGGCCGCAGACGCCTCGTCCAGGCCCAGTTCGGCGAGGAGTTCGCCGTCCCCGTGGTAGAGGCGGCCGTAGCAGCGCATGGCGGAGCCGTGCACGATCTCCTCGGCGCGGGCCCGCTCGTACATCTCGTCCAGGTCGCTCACCCGGCGCGCGGTGCCGCGCAGCCGGCCGACGTCCAGCAATGCGGGCTCGGGCAGGTCGTGCAGGACCAGTTCGGCGCGGAAGTTCTCCCGGTAGGCGCCGGCGGGCACGCCGTCCTCGCGGCGCCGGCTCTCGGCGGTGATCCAGCGGCTGCCGTCGGTGGGCTCCGACACCGTCAGACGGATGTCGCAGTCGCGGCCGGGAGCGGTCACCACGGGTTCGTGGAAGAGGACGTTGCGCAGCTCGGCGCGCGCGGTGTCGAAGCCGCGTTCGCGCAGGACGCGGAAGACGATGTCCAGGAACGTCACGCCCGGCATGACGGACACGCCGTGCACGCGGTGGTTCTGCATGACGAAGTCGTCGTGCTCCAGGACCACATGGCACACCAGCTCGGGTCCGGGCTTCGCTGCGGAGGGCACGTTCACCACTTCTGTCCTTCCTGCGGCGCCGCAGCGGAGTCGGCGACGGTCGGGGTGAGAGGGGCCAGGGGCGCGGCGTTCTCCTCGAAGCTCAGGCCGAGGAGGGTGGCGCCCAGCGCGGGCCGGGAGGCGGATGCCGTTGGGGTGAGGGGTTGCGGTGCGGGATGGGCGGGGACCGGTGCGGGGGCGGCCGGTGCCGGGGCGGCCGGGATGGCCGGTGTGGCCGCTGCGGCCGGGGCGGGCAGAGGCGTCGGGGGCGCGGTGTGACCAGGGGCCTCCAGCCACAGCCTGCGCCGCCGGAACAGGGGAGCGGGCAGGGCGCCGCGCGGCCGGTGCGCCGCCGCCAGCGCCGGTTCCAGCTGGCTGACGACGGCGTGGGCGTTGGTGCCGCCCAGCCCGAACGCGCTCACCCCGGCCACCCGCACCCGCCCGGGTTCGGCGATCCACTCCCGGGCCGTGCGGCTGGGGTGGAACGGCGAGGAGGCGAAGTCGAAGCGCGGGTTGGGCCGTTCGCAGAACAGCGACGGGGCGATCCGCCCGTCACGCACCGCGAGCACCGCCTTGATCAGTCCGGCCATGCCGGCGGCGCTCAGCAGATGCCCGATGTTGGTCTTGACGCTGCCGATGGCGCAGAACCCGGTGCGCTGCGTCTCCTCGCGGAACACCTCGGTCAGGGCGCGCAGTTCGATCGGGTCGCCGATCATCGTCCCGGTGCCGTGGGCCTCGATCAGGCCGACCTCGTCCGCGCCGCGTCCGGCGGCGGCCAGGGCCCGCCGCACGACCTTCGCCTGTGCCGCCGGATTGGGCGTGGTCAGCCCCATGGTGCGGCCGTCGTTGTTGACGGCGACCGCGTCGAGCACGGCGTGCACCCGGTCGCCGTCGCGCAGCGCCGCGGCGAGCGGCTTGAGCAGCACCACTCCGCAGCCCTCGCCCGGCACGAACCCGTCGGCACTCTCGTCGAAGGTGGCGCACCGGCCGTGCCGGGACAGCGCCTTGGCGGCGCTGAAGTCCAGGTACGGCTCCTCGTCCAGCAGGATGTCCACCCCGCCGGCCAGCGCCAGTTCCGACTCGCCGGCCAGCAGGCTGCGGCAGGCCAGCTGCAAGGCCACCAGAGAGGAGGAACAGGCGCTGTCCACCACCAGGTTGGGGCCGTGCAGGTCGTAGTGGTGGGCGACGCGGGCGGCGATGAAGTTCTGGTCCGAGCCCATGCCGACCAGGCCCCGCCGGTCACCCACCCGGCGCCCGTAGTGGGACATCCGGGCACCGGCGAAGACGCCCACCTCACGGCCGGCCAGCTCCTCGGGGGCGTACCCGGCGTCGGCGAGACAGGTGGCGGAACCCTCCAGGAACAGCCGCACGGCCGGGTCGAGGCAGCGGGCCTCGTCCTCGCTCATGCCGAACCACTCGGCGTCGAAGTCCTCGATGCCGTCCAGGAACCCGCCCCACTTGCTGATGCTGCGCCCCGGCTCGGGCTCGGGCCGGTACAGCCGCTCCGCGTCCCAGCGCGAGGCGGGCACCTCGGTCACCGAGCACACGCCGGCCAGCAGGTTGCGCTGGAAGGCGGCGGCGTCCTCGGCACCGGGGAAGCGGCAGGCGAGCCCGATGACGGCGATCTTCTCCGCCGCGACGGCACCGGCCCCGGAGGGAGCGGGGGAGGCGGCGGGAGCCGCGGCGACAGGCGGTACGGCGGCGGGGGAGGCGGCGGGAGCCGCGGCGGCAGGCGATACGGCGGCGGGCGGTACGGCGTCCACCGCGGCGGGGGCAACGACAGCCGGGGCAACAGCAGCGGGGGCAACGGCAGCGGGGGCCACGACGGTCACCGCGTCGGCAGCCGTGGGCAGGGCCGGTGCCGTGTCCGGCTCCGGAGCCACGGGGGGAGCCGTGGGCCCGGACGACGGGGCGCCGGACGCACCGAGTTCCACCAGGTGACGGCCCAGCTTCTCGATGGTCGGGTGGTCGAGGATCGTCGCGGGGTCCAGGGACAGGCCCGTGACCTCCTCCAGCCGCTCCAGGATGTCGCCGAGGAGGACGGACTCCACCCCCAGGTCGCCGAAGAGCGCCGTGGGATCCAGGGAGTCCTCGGGTATGGCGAGGAGTTCGCTGAACAACGGGACGAGCCACGGCGGCCCGGCGGGGGAGGTCTGCGCCACGAGGGGCTCCTGTTCACGGGACGGGGACCCGGGGGTCCCGGCGGTCGGCGGGGCGGGTACGGCGGCCGGCGCAGCGGCCTCGTCACGGGGGTGACCGAGCAGCGCGCCCGGGTCGGCGGGGACGCCGTCGAGCGGCGGGCAGACGACGACGTGGGTGTGGCCGGCGGGCAGGGCCACGATCCGTTCCAGGGCCCGCAGCCCCTCCTCGTCACCGAGCGGCCCGACACCCACGGGCGCGCAGCCGTCCGGTCGGCTCGCGCCCATCCCCGATCCGCTCCACGTGGGCCAGGCGACCGAGCGGAAGCCGGTGCGGCCCGAGCGCGCCTGGTGGCCCGCGTAGAGGTCGAGGAAGGCGTTGGCCGCCGCGTAGTCGAGGACCCCGGCGCACAGGCCGGGTGCCACGGCGGACAGCGAGGAGAACAGCACGAAGAACTCCGGCCGGTCCTCGGCGCACAGCGCGTCGAGCACTTCGAGGCCCGTCGTCTTGGGTTCGAGCACGGGCGCGAAGTCCGCCGGGTCCTTGCCGACGAACGAGGGCCGGCCGACCGGGGCGCGGCCGGCGCAGTGCACGACCCCGCCGATCGGGCCGAGCACCTGGCGTACCTCGCCCAGGAACCGTTCGGTGCGCGCCCGCTCGCTCAGCGGCCCCGAGTGCACCAGGACCGTGGCGCCGAGGGCTTCCAGTTCGGTGACGAGTGCGGCCGTGCCGGCCTCGGGGGTGCCCGGGGCGAGCAGCGGCCACTCGGAACGCGGCGGGAGTGGGCGCGCCCCGGTCAGGGCGATCCGCCGGGCGCCGCGGCGCACCAGCAACCGGGCCACCTGGGCGCCGATGCCCCGGGTGCCGCCGGTGACGAGGTAGGCGCGGTCGGCGGCGGGGCGCAGCGGCCGGTGCCCGGCTTCACCGAGGTCCACCAGCTGCGGTCCGTGGCGCAGCCCGCCGCGCACGGCTACCTCGCCCGTGCCGTGCGGTGCGCAGTGCTCGGCGAGGACGGAGCGGGCCGCCCGCTCGGGCCCGGTGGCCGGGACGTCCAGGTCCAGGACGGTTCCGGGGACCCGCGGGTACTCGGCGCCGAGCATTCGCACGAAGCCGGCCATGCGCGCCCCGGCCGGCGAGGGCGCGGGGCCGGCGGGGCCGAACAGCCCCTGCGTCACATGGAGCACGCGGCCACCGCGGCCGCGCAGGCCGCGCACCAGCCGCTGCAGCAGCCGCAGCCGCACCGCGAAGCGGCCCGGGTCCTCGTCCTCGGTGCGGCCGAGGTCGCTCAGGTCGATCAGCCCGTGCACGGCGTCCGGCCCGTCGGCCGTGAGTGCGTCGGCGATCGCGGTGGCCCGGGCCTCGTCGGCGATGTGGGTGACCCCGTCGCCGGCCGCGGTGTCGGTACGGACGAGCACGACCCGCTCGGAGCCGAGCGCGGCGGCGACGGCACGCGCCACGGGCTCGCCGGCCGCGGAGAAGGCGCACACCACGCGCCCCGCCGGTACCGCCGTCTCCGGCAGCGCGGGCAGCGGCCGCCAGGTACGGCCGTACAGACGGGTGACTTCGGGTGTACTCGTCGTCGTGGCCGTCTCCGGCAGCGCCCCGTCGGAGGCGGCCGCCGGCGAGGGCGCGGCAACCGCGGCGGGCGCCTGGGAGAGGGGCGCCGGGAGCGCGGGGGTGTGTGCCCGCTCCTGCGGCCGGGGTTCGGGCAGCCAGTGCCGGTCCCCGGCGAACGGGTAGGAGGGCAGCGCGATCAGACGACGGCGTACGCGGTGCAGTCCCGCCCAGTCGACGGTGCCGCCCGTGACCCAGTGCCCGGCCAGGCGGAGCAGCTCCGCCTCCCGGTCGGCCGCCGGGTCCGGCGTGGCGAGCGGGCCGGCCGGACGGCCGCCGCCCGGCGCCCGGCCGAGCACCCAGGCACCGGTGTCGCCGGAGGCGAACCGGTCCAGGGCGTCGCACAGCTCGGGCACGCCGGCCACCACCATGGCCAGCCGCTCGCGCAGCGGCTCACGGCCGCTCTGCAGGGTGTGCGCGATGTCGGCGAGCGCCGGCGCGGGCCGGTCCGTGCGGCGCAGCCAGTCCCGCAGCCGCCCGGCCAGGGCACGCAGCCGGTCCTGGTCGTAGGCGGACAGGACGACGAGCTCGGGCCCGCGTACGTCGTCCTCGCCGGCCGTGCCGTCGGCGGCGGGAACGTACTCCTCCACCACGACATGGGCGTTGGCACCCCCCGCGCCGAAGGCACTCACCCCGGCCCGGAGCGGCAGCGCCGTCCCGTCCGGGCCGGCCGGCGCGGTCCAGGGGCGGCCCTCACGCACCACCTCGAAGGGTGAACTGTCCCAGTCGATCGCGTCGTTGAGCTGCTCGGCGTGCAGCGACGGGACCAGATGACGGTGGCGCAGCTGGAGCACCACCTTGGTCAGGCCGGCGATGCCCGCCGCCGCCTCCGCGTGGCCGATGTTGGCCTTCACGGAGCCGATCGGGCGGCTGCCCGCCGCCAGGTCCGCGTCCGCGAACGCCCGGTTGAGGCCGTTGATCTCGATGGGGTCGCCGAGCCGGGTGCCGGTGCCGTGCGCCTCCAGGTAGCCGATGGTGGCCGGGTCGGCGCCCGCGCGGCGCAGTGCCGCACGGACCAGGTCGCCCTGCGCCACCGGGTTGGGGACCATGTAACCGTTGGTCTTGCCGCCGTGGTTGACGGCCGTCCCCCGGATGACGGCGTGGATGCGGTCGCCGTCCGCCTCGGCGGCGGACAGCGGCTTGAGCAGCACCGCGCCGACACCCTCGGCGGGGACGAAGCCGTCGCCGCCCGCGCCGAAGCTGTGGCAGCGGTGGTCGCCGGAGGTCATCTTCAGCCGGGCCTGCTGGCGGAACTTGTGCGGGTGCAGCGACAGGTTGACGCCCCCCGCCACCGCCGCGGCGCACTCGCCGCGGCGCAGGCTCTCCACCGCGAGGTGCAGCGCGGTCAGCGAGGACGAGCACATGGTGTCCACGGCCAGACTCGGACCGCTCAGGTCGAGGAAGTACGACACCCGGTTGGCGATGCCCGCGACGGCGGACCCGGTGTCGGCGGGCGGGCCGTCCATCGAGCGCTCGACCCCGAAGAAGGGGTACTCGTTGTACATCGTGCCGACGAACACGCCGACGCGGGAATCCAGTTGCTCGCGGATGCGGTCCCTGGTGCATCCCGCGTCCTCCAGGGTCTCCCAGACCACTTCGAGGAAGAGACGTTCCTGCGGGTCCATCAGCTGCGCGTCACGCGGTGTGATGCCGAAGAAGAGGGGGTCGAAGCGGTCCACGCCGTCGAGGAACCCGCCCCACATCAGCTCGGTGGGCCAGCCGTCACGGGCCCGCTCCGGGGGCAGCGGACCGACACTGTCGACACCCTGCACGAGGTTGCCCCAGAACGCCTCCAGGTCCCGAGCGCCCGGATAGCGCCCGGCGATCCCGACGATCGCGACCGGCTCGGGCTCCTGCGGCTCGGTGGCCTCGGCCGTGACCACGGCTGCGGCTGCGGCTGCGGCCGGGGCTGTGGCGGGAGCTGTGGCTGTGACTGCGGCCGGGGCTGTGGTTGTGGCCGTGGCGTCCGGCGCCGGCGTCCACGGTCCCCGGTGCCGGTCGGCCAGATGGGCGGCGACCCCGGCGAGGTCCGGGTACTCGAACAACACGGTGCTCGAGACGCCGCTCACGTCCTGGCCGAGCCGCTCGTTGAAGCGGGCGACCATACGGGAGTTCAGCCCGTAGCGCTCCAGCGGCACCCGCGGGTGCAGCTGCTCGACGGGGACACCGCTCACCTCGGCGAAACACCTAAGGACGTACTCCTCGACGGCGTCCCCCTCCCGTGCGTCGCCGGCCGGCCGGGTCGCCGGGGCCGCACGGCCGGGGGCCACCCGGCTGTGCCCGGCCACCGGGACCTGCTCACCGACCCCGGACACCGGCCGTGCGGGGCCGGATCCGGCCGGGCCGCCGACCCGCGCCGGCTCGGGAGCGGCGAGCCAGTGCCGTACGGCGTCGAAGACGTGGACCGGCAGCGGAACGCGGCGGGCGGGGGCGGGCCACAGCCGGGCGAAGTCCACGCTGTGCCCGCGCAGCCACAGCTCAGCGGCTTCGGACGGGTCGGACGCGGTGGCGGGCACGTCGGCCGCCGCCGGATCGGCGACGGCGTGCGCGAGCCCGGGATAGGGCCGCCCGTCGACGAACGCGGTCAGTCCCGCGCGGGCGTCGTGGAGGTCGTCGGCCGCCAGGGTGAGCCGGTGGCCGAGCGAGGTGCGCCCGGTCTGCAGCGTCCACGCCACGTCGGCGAGCCGGTGGTCGCGCGCCGTCTGCGCCAGGTGGTCGCGCAGCCGCTCGGCCGTCACCGTCAGCGCCTCGGCGGAGGCCGCCGACAGCACCAGCGTGTGCGGACCGCTCACGGCCGCCTCGGCGTCCGTCCCGGTGGGGGAGCCCGGCTCGGTGCGCCCGGTGACGGGGTGCGCGGCGCGCACCACGGCGTGCCCGTACGAACCGGTCGCTCCCATGGCGTTGACCAGGACCGTGGCCCGGCCGTCCGCCGCCCGCGGGGTCAGGGCACGCGGCCGCTCGACCGGCTCCACCGGCAGGTCCTCCCAGTCGACGAGCGGGCTGCGCTCGGCCGCCATCAGGGTCGGCGCGAGCCGCCCGTGCCGCAGTTGCAGCAGGACCTTGATCAGCTGGGAGATGCCCGACGCGGCCTCCAGGTGGCCGATGTTGGGCTTCACCGTGCCCACCGGCACGGGCGCGGCGTCCGTGCCGCGGGCCAGCACGGAGCCCAGCGCCTCCAGTTCGGCGGCGTCGGCGATGCCCGCCCCGGCGGCCGCGCACTCGACGTAGTCGATCTCGTCGGGCAGCACCGACGCGTCGGCCAGGGCCCGGGCGAGCGAGTCGGTGAGCGCCGCGGTGTGCGGGGCGCCGTAGCGCGGTCCCCTGCCCGCGTGTCCGATGCGGGTGCCCTCGATCAGCCCGTGCACGGTGTCCTTGGCCCGGCGGGCGGCGCCGGCCGGGCGCAGCAGCACCACGCCCACCCCCTCGCCGGGGTGCCAGCCGCTGCCCTCGGCCGCGTAGGCGCCGGGCGGGGTGTCGGCGGCCAGCAGTTCGAGGCCGTCGAGCAGGCCCCAGTGGTAGGGGTGGGCCAGCAGGTTGACGGCACCGACCACGGCCGCGCCGCACTCGCCGCGGCGCAGGCTCTCCACCGCCAGGTGCAGTGCGGTCAGCGACGACGAGCAGGAGGCGTCGACGGCGAGGCTGGGGCCGCGGAAGTCGAAGAAGTGCGAGACGCGGTTGGCGATGTCGGAGGCGGCCGCGGCGACGTCCGCGGTGCCGCCCGCCGCCCACCGGTCGGCTCCCTGCTGCCGGTAGTCGTGCCACATGGAGCCGATGAAGACCCCGACCCGCCCGGCCGACCTGCGCAACGACTCGGCCGTGTGCCCGGCGTCGTCCAGACACTGCCAGACCGTCTCCAGCACCAGCCGTGCCTGCGGGTCGACGCTCGGTGCCTCCTGCGGCGACACGTGGAACAGCAGGCTGTCGAAGCGGTCGATGTGCGGCAGGAAACCCCCGGTGGCACGCGCCGCGCCGGGTGCCGTCTCCGGCCGGGACGCGGGCGCCGCGCCGATCGAACTGCGGCCGCAGACCAGGTTGTCCCAGAAGGCGTCCAGATCCTCGGCGCCAGGGAACCGGCCCGCCATACCGATCACCGCGGCGGGCCCGGCGGCGGGGGCCTCGGCCTCGGCCGCACCGGCCGTGACCGCACCGCTGTCCGTGCGGGTCCCGGCTGTGGCGGCGGCTGCGTCCGTGCGGGCATCGGTCGTGGCCGCGTTCGCGGAGCGCTCGGGGACGGGCTGTGCCGTCGGCGCGGTGAAGAACGGCCGCGTGCCGAGCGCGGTGCGCTCCGGGTGCGTCGCGGCACCGCCCAGGAAGGCCTGCAGGAACACATGTCCCGCGTCCAGGCCGAGCCCGTCCCGCAGCCGCTCGGTGTTCAGGGCGCCGATCGGGCACAGGCCCACGCCGTGCGCGGCCTGCCCCATCAGCAGCAGCTGCGCCATGTACCCGGATTCCAGGGTGAGGTAGCGCAGGCTCTCCTCGCCGTACAGCGGCTCGATGCCGTGACGCTGGCCGAACAGGTAGATCCCGAACCGCGAGCGGTCGAACACCGGCCGGTTGTAGAAGAAGTGGTCGCCGCGGTCCGGCCACACGCCGGGCCGCAGCAGCCGCAGGGCGTGCCGGGCGGGGTCGTAGTAGTACAGGCCGGCGTCGAGACCCTCGACGGCGGACGGAGTCAGGTGCACGTAGACCTGGACGGCGTAGGTGTCACCGGCCGACGGGTACAGCGTGCGCCGTCCCTCCGTGCCCGCGGCCTGGCCCAGCAGACCCAGCAGCCCCGCGAAGGCGTGGTGCGGCACCGGCTGCTCCAGGAAGTCCCGGCGACTGGACCGCCAGGCGTAGAGCTCCGGCTCGTGCTCGATGCGCGGCAGCGTCACCTCGGGCAGGTCCGGTTCGTCGCGGCGCCGGTTCCACCGCTGCCGCTTGAAGCGCTCACGCTCCTCGGGCGAGAAGAAGTCCACCGCCTCGGGCACGTCCGCGGCGACGGCCGGACCGGGTTCCGTTCCCGCACCGGCCGGACCGGGTTCCGTTCCGGCACCGGTCGCAACGGCTTCCTTGTCCGCCGAGGTCGCACGGGGTGCTGTGTCCGGTCCGGTCGCCGTGGTCGCCGTGGGTGCCGTGTCCGGGCCGTCCGTGGTGCGGTCCGCCGCCTGCCCGGCCGTCGCGGAGTCGCCCGCCACCGGCGCCGCCTGCGTCAGCCGGTCGTGGACCCAGCGGGCGATCGCCGCGACACTCGGGTCGCCGAGCAGCGAGGAGACCGGGAACCGCTGCTTGTAGGTGCGCTGGAGCGCGCCCGACACGCGGACCATGCTGAAGGAGGTCGCGCCCTGGTCCCACAGGTCCGTGTCGACCTCCACCGACTCGACCCCGAGCGTGCGGGCGAACAGCGCGGCGATCTCCGTGCACAGCGCCTCGTACGAGGGCACCGCCGCCGCGGCCTCGTCCGCCCGGTCCGGCTCTGCAGCGGCGGGCTGCGCTTGCCGACCGCCGGCCGGCGCGGTGTCCGGCGCGGCCGAGGGAGGCGTCATGTGCTCCTTGCGCAGCGGCCACGGCAGCGCCGCCCGGTCCAGCTTGCCGTTGGAGGTGGCGGGGAAGCCGGTCAGGAAGCCGACGAAGTTCGGCACCATGTACTCCGGCAGTGTCTGCCCCGCGAAGGTGCGCAGGTCGCGCCCGCTCACCTCACCGCCGCCCGGCGCCACCACGTACGCCACGAGGACGCGGTCCCCGCAGCCGTCCTCGCGGGCCAGCACCACGGCCTCCTTGACCGCCGGGTGCGCCCTGAGCCGGTGCTCGATCTCGCCCAGTTCCACCCGGAACCCGCGGACCTTCACCTGGCTGTCGGCACGCCCCTGGAAGCACAGGTTGCCGTCGGGGAAGTAGAGGGCGCGGTCACCGGTCCGGTACAGCCGCTCCTCCGGGTCGTCGTGGAAGGGGTCGGGGATGAACCGGTCGGCGGTCAGCTCGGGCTGGTTGACGTAGCCCAGCGCCAGGCACTCGCCGCCGATGTACAGATCGCCCTCCACGCCCACGGGGCACGGCCGCAGGTCCTCGTCGAGGACGTGGTAGCGGCAGTTGTCGATGGGCTTGCCGTACGGGATGCTGCGCCAGCCCGGGTCGATCGCGCCGATCCGGAACCAGTTGGACCACACCGTCGCCTCGGTGGCACCGCCCAGACTGATCAGGTCGGCGCGCGGGAAGACGGCGCGCACCTCGTCCGGGAGCGACAGCGGGGTGTAGTCGCCGCTGAGGAACACGAGCCGCAGATCGTCCGTGCCGGCCGCGCCCCGCACGCCCTCCAGCAACGTCCCCACCTGCGCGAGCGTGGTGGGAGCCGAGTTCCAGAAGGTGACCGGTTCGGTGAGCAGGACGTCCAGCAGCAGGCCCGGGTCGCGTTGCTGCTCCGCGTCCGCGACGTACAGCGCGGCGCCCGCGCCGAGGAGGCCGAACACGTCGAAGACGGACAGGTCGAAGCCCAGCGAGGTGACGCACAGCCCCATGTCCCCGGGGGCGAAGTGGAAGGTGCGGTGGCACCAGTTGAGGAGGTTCAGCACGGGCCGGTGGGCCACCGCCACACCCTTGGGACGGCCGGTGCTGCCCGAGGTGAAGATGATGTAGGCCGTGTTGTGCGGCTCCGTCGCCGGACGCGGATCGGTGTCGGCGTCGGCCGGGTGCGGACCCTCCACGGCGGCGTCCGCGCACATCCGGGGACAGCCCTCGGGCACCGGCCACCCCTCGCGGTCGGCCGTCGTGACGACGAGCGCGGCGCCCGCCTCCTCGAGGATCACGGCGGCCCGCTCGGCGGGCAGGTGGGGCTCCATCGGCAGGTACACACCGCCGGCCTTCAGCACGCCGAGGACGACCGCGACCATCATGGGACCGCGCGGCACGCTCACCGCGACCACCGTCTCCGGGCCCACCCCCTGCCCGGCGAGCCGCGCGGCGATGCGGTTGGCGCGCCGGTTGAGCTCCTGGTACGTCATGGTGCCGCCGCGCCAGCGCAGTGCCTCGGCCTGCGGCTGCAGCGCGGCACGCTCCTCGAACAGCTGGTGCATCAGCCGGTCGCCGTCGAAGGGGTGGGCGGTGTCGTTCCACTCGTGGAGGACGGTGTGCAGCTGCGCGTCGTCCATCTCGCCGGAGAGGTCCTCTTCCCCGGCGTCCTCGCCGCGGGCGTCCCCCTCGGGTGCGGCCTCGGCGCTCTCCTCCCAGGCGGCCTCGTCCTCGGCGAGGCGTTCCACCAGCCGGCGGTACTCGCCGTACAGCTCCTGCCAGCCGCCCTCGGCGGCGAAGGCGTCCACGGCGTCCCAGGCCAGGTGCAGCCGGCCGCCGTCGACGGTGGTGATGCAGTCAAGGGACACATCGGGGGTACAGCTCAGCCACGGCCCCGCGTGCACACCGCCCGGCAGCGCCGGAGCGTCGCCGAAGTCCAGGGCGCAGGTGTAGACGACCGGATGACCGGCCCCGCCCTCGCGTGCCACGGCCCGCCGCAGCTCCGGCAGTCCGCCCACCGCCACCCGTGCGTCCTGTTCCAGGACCTCCTGGTAGCCGCGCGCCCGTGCCGTGAACGACAGCTCGCGCGGCGCGCACGCCACCCAGCTCAGCGCCGTGAACTCGCCGGGGCGGCGGGCGTCCAGATCACGGTCCCAGCGCACCACCGGCACCGAGAAACGGGTGCCGTACCGGCGGGCGAGGACATCGGTGAACGCGGTCAGCAGGGCCGCGTCCAGGCTCAGCCCGAGGCGGGCGCACCGGTCGGCCAGCGGCCGCACCGGCAGCGGCGCGCCCGCCATCCGCACCCGGCGTCCGGACGCGTCCGCCTCCCGTGCCGCGGGCAGCGGCACGCCCGGCGGCAGCGCCCGCAGCCGCTCGCGCCAGTGCTCCCGCCCGTCCTCCTCCTGCCGGCCGGACGGCGCCGCCCCGTCGGCCGCCGCGGGCCGCGGCCGGGCCGCCGGATCGGCGTACAGCCGCAGGAGTTCACGGCCCATCAGGTGAATGCTGCGGGCGTCGGCCAGGGTCAGCTCCACGCACAGAAGCACCGTGTCACCGGCCGCGGCGCGCGCCACCCGCACCTCGAACTGCGGGTGCCGGCCCAGCGGGAACGGGGCGGCCGCCATCGCCTCGCGCACCGCGCCGGCGTCCTCGGTCTCCAGGACGGGCACGGTCCAGCGGCGCGGGGCCTGCTCGCGTATCTCGGCGGTGCCGTCCTCGGTGACCGCCGACCGCAGCACGTCGTAGGCCTCGACGAGCCGTACGACGGCCGACTCCAGGCGCACCGGGTCCACCCGCTCCTCGGTGTCGTGCGACAGGACGACCTGGCAGCCGCTCCACGGGGCGGGCTCGGCGCCGGCCCGCGCGACGAAGTACGCCTGCTGAAGGTCGTTCAGGGGGCGTACGGCCACGGGGCCGCCGACCGCGGCCGCACGCAGCCCGTTGCACAGCGAGGCGAACGCGGCGTCCGCGACACCGGGTGCGAGGCACGCGTCGGCGATGTCCCAGCGCAGGTGCAGTTCGCCGTCCTGCTCCCACATCTGGTGGTCGAGCCACACCCCGGAGGTCTGGCTGACGGCGTACACGGGTGCGGCGCCGAAGCCGCGCTCCCGCGGCCGCCCTCCGGCGTCGAGCATGCTGGTGAACACCACGGGCAGCGGCCCCGGCCCCTCCTCGCCTCCGCGCAGCGCGCGCTGCGCGCTCACCCCGCACACGGCGGAGTGCTCCAGGGCCTGCCACAGGCCCTCGTGGGTGAGCCGGGCCGCCTCCTCGAAGCCGTGCTGCTGCGGCAGGACGGCCTCCACGAAGGTGGTCGCGGTGAACGGCCCCACCAGGGTGTCGGCGTCGGACGGCAGATGCGGACGCCGGCTGGTGGTGACGACCAGCGCGTACGGCTCGTGCGCGCCGTGCCGGGCGAGGGCCTCGGTGAACACGGTCAGCACGAGGGAGGTCGGCGACACACCCAGTGTCTCGGCCCGTTCGCGCAGCGCCGCCCACTCGCCGGCCGCGAGCCGCGCACTGCGGCTGCTGCGGCGCACACAGGTCAGGCCGTCGGCCGCAGCGGGCGGGGCGTCGGTGAACAGGCGGGGCGCACCCGGCAGTTCCTTCAGGCGGCGCACCCAGTGATCGAGGCCGCGGCGGTGGGCGTCGCTGCCGCGGGCCGCGTCCAGGGCCACAACGCAGTCCCGCACCGACAGCCCGGCTGCCGGTGCGGGAAGGACGTGCGCGTCGTCGGCGTAACACGCCTCCCACTGGGCGGTGAGCAGGTCCAGGCCCTGGCCGTCGGTGACCATGGCGTCGATGCCGAAGTGCACCCGGCCGGTGCCGTCCGGGCCGAGGCAGACCTCGATGGCGAACGGGGGCCACTGGCCCGGCGCGAAGAGCTGGTGGGACATCCGGGCGCGCACGGCCGCGGCCGTCGCGGCGAACTCCGCCCGGCTCGCCCCGCGGTGGACCGGGAGCTGCCACTGCCCGGCCCGCGGGGATATCTGCTGGAGGCCGTCGTCGGTGACGGTGACGCGCAGCATGTCGTGGTGCTCGACCAGGCGCTGCCAAGCGGCCCGCAGCCGCTCCACGTCCAGGGCCGGCACGTCGAACTCGCGGTAGAGGTGGCAGCCCACGGCGTCGGGCTGCAGATCGGGCTCCTTGCCGATCAGGTACGCCTCCTGCAGCGGGGTCAGCGGGAAGGGCTCGTGGCGGGCCTCCGGCGCGCTGACGACCCGCGTACCCCCGGCGTGCGGACCCGGCGTCGCCGCGTCCCCGCCGGCCGTCGCCGCGTCCTCGCCCGCCGACCCGGACGCCGAGTGCCCGGCGACCCGGCGCGCGTACTCGCCGATCGTGATCGGCTCGGTCAGCCAGCCCAGGGGCACGTCCGCCGCGTACTCGCCCTGCACGGCGAGCCACAGCCGGGCCGCCGTCATCGAGTCCAGCCCGAGGGCGCGCAACTCGCTGTCGGCGCTCACGTCCGGGCCGTCCGGCCGAGCCTCGGACACCACCCGCACCACCATGGCCGCGACGCGCTCGGCGATGCCGGTGCCTGCCGCGTCCTGCCGACCCGCAGAGCTGGTCCGTTCCATATCCGCTCCCACGAAAGAGACACCGTTCCTGCGCCTGTCGCACCCTAGGAACAGCACAACCGCGGGCCTGCTCAGAAGTGAGCGGACCCGCGGCAGGTGAGAGAGTTCGGCGAGCGATCCTCTAGCGGACCTGAGGCAGCGGTGCGAACGCGGTGTCGCCCATGCTGCCTTCGACGAAGAGGCGGTTCCAGGTGCCGCCCCCCTTCTCCGGCACGATGATCTCGTCGAGGTAGATCGCGCGGGTCTCCTCGTCCATGCGCATGTGCATGTCGATCAGGTCGTAGTAGGAGTCCTCGTTCTTCATGTGGATGAGCCAGTGCACCCGGTCGGCCGGCCCGAACGCCTCCTCGTACAGGAACGACGAGGCGATGCCCGGCAGCCTGGTGTTGATGGACTCGGTGATGCGGCGGGCGAACAGCCGCGCCTCGGCGCGGAAGGCGTACTTCGGCTGCGCGACACGGTGGATCATCATTCCGGCCGTGGCGGAGTTGACGGTCTGGTCCGGGCTCACCGACGTCTGCCGCTGAGCGGGCGGGACACGCAGGTCCGGAGCGGCCGCGTCGATCTGCGTGCCGTCCGGCAGCGCCTCGTCGGTCCCGTACATCCCCCAGTGCTGCGGGATCAGGGCCGTCTCCGAGAAGGAGCCGTCGACGAACATGCGGTCCCAGCCGGCTTCCCCGGCCGGACCCTCGTCACCGTCGAGCAGCCGCACGATCTCCCGGTGACCGCTGAGCTGCGGCAGATGGATCAGCCAGTGCAGCCGGTCCCGGGAGCCGAACGCCTCCTCGTGCACGGTGACCGTGGTACGGCCGGCGAACTTCTCGTTGAGGAACGCCGCCTGCTCCAGGGCGATCCGGCGGCCCTCGGTCCGGTGCTCCTGCTTCAGCTGGGCGGTGCGCTCGACGATCACACCGGAGTTGGTCGAATGGAAGGTCAGGGCGGTCATGAGCTGCTCCTGGCAGTGGTTGCGTGGGAAACGTCGGATGGTGCCGCCCCGCCGCAGCGGCGGGCGAGGACCTCGGCGGCACCGGTCATCAGGTGCTCGGCGATGAGGTCGACATGGCGGTCGCGCCAGTTCTCCAGCGCGGTGCCCCGTACGACGTGGTTGAACGCGCCGATCGCGGGCCCGCACTGGATCTGGTAGTTGACCTTCTGCGCGGGGTCGCCCTCCAGCGCCCAGCGCACCGACCGGGCGAAGTACCAGCGGAACGCCAGCGCCATACGGTGCTTGGGCAGCCGCTCGGCCTTCTCGATCTCGGCGGCCCGGCCCCGGGACAGGTGGTAGGCGCGGGTCTCCTCCCACACCTCGGCGAACGGCCGCTTGAAATAGGTGTCCTCGATCGAGCGCCGGGTGGAGGCGTCGATGGACTCCCAGCTGTCGTGGGAGCGGTAGAGCTGGTACAGCTTGTTGCCGCGGGCCGCGAACAGCGTGCCCTTGCGCACCACCTGCACCTGGGCGCCGATCTCGAACATGTCACCGGCGGGCGCGTAGGCGGTGTCCTGCACATCGAGCGAGGCCAGGACGTCCTTCACGGCGTCGGAGGTGCCGGACTGCGGTGAGCACTGGTTGACACTGCCGGTCAGGACGAAGTCGGCGCCGAGGACGAACGCCGCGGCCACGGCCTCCGGGGACCCGATTCCGCCGGCCGCGCCGACCCGGATCCGCCGGGCGTGACGGTGACGGGCCATCGCCGCGTCCCGGTGGCGGATCATCGCGGGCAGCAGGGTCAGGGCCGCGCCGCCGTCGGTGTGACCGCCGGAGTCGGCCTCCACACAGATGTCCTGACTGACCGGCAGGCCGGCGGCCACCTCGGCCTCCTGCGCGGTCAGCCGGCCCTCGGCGACCAGCTGGCGCAGGATCGGCTCGGGCGGCGGACCCATGAACGCGGTGGCCACCTCCGGGCGCGACACCTTGGCCAGGACCCGGCGGACGGCGACGGGCCGGCCCTGGGCGTCCCGGTGGGCGCCCGCGAAACGGAAGCGCACCACGGCTGGGGTGAGCTGGGTGAACCCGGCGGCCTCCACCGTGCGCACCCCGTGCCTGAGATACAGGTCGACCAGGGTCTGTTCATAGGCCGGGTCGTCGATGGAGTGCAGCAGGTTCATGCCGTAGCGGCCGTCGGGCCCCAGCGCGTCGGTGATGCGCAGCAGCGCGCTCTCCACTTTCTCCAGCGTGAGGCCGCCGGCGCCGAAGAAGCCCATGAGGCCGGCCCGGCCCATCCGGATCACCAGATCCGCCGAGGCGATACCCCGGAACATGGCCCCCGCGAGATACGCGTACCGGATCCCGTACTCCCGCCGGAACTCCGCACACCCCAACGCCTCGGCGCCCGAGGCCTGCCCGTCGGAAACCTGCCCGGAGGGTTCGGCCGGTACCGGGAACCGCCGCAGCTGCCCCGCTGCCGCGCCGTCCAGGACGGCGGTGTCGCCCGCGGGAACGGTGACACCGGCCGCAGACAGGCCCACCGGGGCCGTGGGGGGCATGGTGGCGACGGCGGCGGTGCGCGCGGCGGCCGCCCGCGGGGGATCGGCGACGACGGTGGTGCCCGCGACGCCGCCCCCGCCGGCCCGCGCGACGGCCACCGCACCGGCCGGGGCCGTGGCGTGCGGTGGGGGAGCGGAGGGGGTTTCTGCACCGGTCGTGGCCGTGGCCGTGCTGAACGGCGAGGGGGTCACCGCGCCGGCCGTGGCCCCCGTGCCGTGCGGCGCGGCCGACGTGGCCGTCGCCGCGCCGGCCGGGGCCGTGGACGGGGACGCGGGTGCCCCGGCCCCGCGGGATGCCGGGACCCGGGGCGCGGTGGTCCGGGCCGTCGCGGTCGGGCCGCCGCGGGCCGCCGCGGCGTACGTGCGCTTCCACAGGCCCGTCAGGACCTGCCCGGGGCCCACCTCCTCCACCTCCCGGACGCCCTGCGCGTCGAGGTAGGCCATGGTCTCCGCCCAGCGCACCGGGGCCGCGATCTGCCGGGCCAGCAGCTCGGCCACCTCACCGGGCCGGTACGGCCGGGCCGTGACGCTGGACACCACCGTGCGGCGGGGGTCGGCGAAGGAGAAGCCGGCCAGGAAGCGCGCGAACTCCTGCGCGGCGGGCCGCATGTGCCGGGAGTGGAACGCCGCGCTCACCCGCACCGGCACACAGCGCACCCCCGGTCGCCGCCCCAGGGCCTGCGCGACCTCGCGCAGTTCCTCCAGCGGCCCGGCCAGCACCGTCTGCGTGGGCGCGTTGAAGTTCGCGACGTCCACCTCACGCGCCCCGGTCTCCTGAAGCAGCCCCGGCACCTCGGTGCCCTCGGCGCCGAGCACCGCCAGCATGCCGCCGCCCGCTGCCCGCCCCATCAGGGCGCCGCGCTCCCGCACGAGCCGCAGCCCGGTCGCGAAGTCGAAGCAGCCCGCGGCGAACAGGGCGCCGTACTCGCCCAGGCTGTGCCCGGCCAGGAACCGCGGCCCGGGCAACGCCGGGTCGCGGGCCAGATACGTTAGCGCACCCACCACGAACAGTGCGGGCTGCGCGTACTCGGTGCGGTCGAGCCGGCCCTCGCCCGAGGTGCGGCACAGCTCCTCGACGGAGTAGCCGAGGATGTCGTCCGCTTGCCGCGTCAGCTCGGGGAAGCGGGCGAACAGCCCGTCCCCCATGCCCTTGCGCTGTGATCCCTGTCCGGGGAACACCAGTGCCACCATCGCCTCGTCCCTCCTGGCCCGTTCCCGGTCAGGGCCGCGGCTTCTCCCAGGGGAGCCGCCGCGCCGTCGTGTAGTCGGTGATACGGCGCCGGGCGACCGGCGCGTCGATGAGCCGGGTGAACTCCCGCAGGGCGAACGCGTCCGTCTCCTGCGTGGTGAACCACAGGGTGCGGGCGTAGCGCTTCAGCTCGCCCACCGTCACCGGGTCCAGCCGCGTCAGGCGGACCAGCAGCCTGCGCACCGCGAGGGCCGGGTCGGCCACCACGTCGTCCACCAGGCGGTACTCCGCCGCCCGGCGCGCGGGCACGGGCTGGGTGGTCAAGGCCATCGAGTAGGCGACCTGGAAGCCGGTACGCCGCACCAGGACGGGCAGCACACAGCACGGCACGAGCCCCCAGAGCGCCTCGGGCAGGCTGAACTCGCTGCGTTCGGTGGCGATCACCAGGTCGGCGGCGGCCGCGAGGCCCACACCGCCCCCGGTGACCCGTCCGTCGACGCAGGCCACCACCACGACCGGCGTCTCGCCGAAGCGCCGCATCAGGGCGAGGAACGCCTCCCCGCCCTGGCCCGCCCGTACGTCACCGCCGGCGAGATCGCCCGCGGCCTCCTCGAAGTCGAGCCCGGTGCAGAACGTGCCGCCGGAGCCCTCCAGGAGCAGCACCCGGCAGTCCGGATCGGCCTCGGCCCGGTCCAGGGCCGCCTCCAGCGCGTCGAGCACGTCCCCGCTGAGGCTGTTGAGGCCGTCCGGGCTCGCCAGCGTGACACGCAGGACGTGCGGCTCGGTGGTGAGCCGCACGCCCTGGTGCGTCGGATCGATGTCCGCCGTCACGGCCCGGTCCGCCGCTTCAGAACCACAGGGGCGCGCCGGCGTGCAGCGGCGTGATGACGGTGTCCTGGATGGTGGGCGAGACGAACGTCTGCTCCCAGCCGCCGCCGCCCTTGTGCGCGGGCACGAACTCGCGCCCGAACAGCGCCCGGTAGTCGGCGTCGGTCCGGCTCAGCTCGGTCAGCTTGCGGTAGGTGTCGAAGCTGTCGAGGTGGATCATCCAGTGGATGCGGTCCTGCTGGCCGAAGGTCTCCTCGTACAGGTAGACCGTCAGTTCCCCGCCGAGGGCCCGGTTGACCTCGGCGGCCCAGGCGAAGGCGAACTCGCGGGCCTCGGTGCGGAAGCGGAACGCGGTCTGCGCGGTGCGGATGATCGTCAGGCCGCTGTCCAGCGAGTTGCGCTGCCGGCTCTCGGGCAGGCCGGTCTGGTGGCGGGCCGGCGGCACGAACGTGTCCGACGGCTCGTCGTGGTGGTCGTGGTGGTCGTCGTCGTGGTCGTCCAGGCCGTGCTGCGGCACGTACACGCGCTCCTGGAAGGAGCCCTCGACGAACATGCGCTCCCAGTTCCCGGCGCCCTGCTCGGCCTTGATCCGGTCGGCCTCGGTGATCTCCTTGAAGCTCCGGTCGTGGTCGGCTATCTCCAGGAAGCGGCTGTAGTCGTTGGGCTGCTTCATGTGGATCAGCCAGTGCAGCCGGTCGGCGGTGCCGAGGATCTCCTCGTGCACCGCGATCGTGGCGACACCCTCGACCACCTTGTTGAGGTGGTCGACCAGATCCCTGGCGAACGCGCGGCCCTCGGCACGGAAGGCGTGGTTGAGCTGGCCCGCCCGGTGGATGATGAAGCCCGCGTTCCCGGAGTGCAGCAGGTTGCTGCCGGAGCCGAGGGGTCCGGCCTGGGCGGGAAGAAAGGCGCCCGGGGCCGGGCTCACCGCGTCGGTCATCGCACTGTCTCCTTCGTCGCACGAGTGAGGCGGCCTCGGGCCGCCGGGGTACGACGCTAGGGAGCGTCAGCGCAGGGTGCCGCTCACAATTGAGCGCGGCCGCGCCGCCGTGAAGAAGTCCCCGAGCAGCCGCGCGACCTCGCGGGGCCGGTCGTACATGGAGTAGTGCGTGGCGCCGGGCAGCTGTTCGTGGCGGGCGTCGGGGAAGGAGCCGGTTGCCAGGGCGAGCCGCTCGGGGGACGCGATCCGGTCGAACTCGGCGGTCACGCACAGCACCGGCACCCGCACCCGGCCGGCGTGCGCGAGGGCGTCGTGGTCCCAGTAGTCCAGCAACTGCCGGGCGTAGGCGGGCAGGACGTCGTCGGCGAACGGACGCAGCAGTTCTTCCTCCAGGCCGGGCGCGGGCAGCGCGAGGACCTCCTCGGCGAAACGGTGGGCGCTCAGGTCCTCTGGCAGGTCGGCGCGCTTGCCGGTGAACAGCGCACGCATCCGGGAGGCGAGCGCCGGGCGGGCGGCGACGGCCCGGCACAACTCCTCGAGGCCGCGCTCGTAGGGGGTGTCGGGCTCGCGCCCGGCCGGGTCGCCGGTGTGCCGGAAGGAGCCGTGCAGGAAGACCATCGACCGTACGGCGTCGGGGCGGCGCCGGTGGAACTCCACCGCCGTCTTCGGTCCGCTGCACCAGCACACCAGATGGCACTCGCGGACACCCTCGGCGGCGAGTACGGCCGCCAGGTCCTCGGCCTGGTCGCGCAGCCGCAGCGGCCGGGTGCCGGCGCGGGTGCCCCGCGGCGCCCAGGTCAGCACCCGGTGGTCGGGCGCGAGCGCCGCCATCAGCGGATGCCACAGCGCCGTACCCATCCCGAGGGCGTTCACCAGGACGACGGGCGGCTCGCCGTCCCGGGCGGTGCCGGCGGCGACGTACGACAGCACTCCGCCCATGACGCCGACCCGGCGCGGCGCCGTCCTGGCGATCCGGTCCGCCTGCTGTGCGAGGGAGCGCCGCAGCGCGTCCTGCTCCCGCACGACGGCTGCCAGGTCCGCGGCCGTGGCCACACCGCCATCGGCGTCCGTGTCGTTGCCGTTGCCGCCGGCGATCCGGCCGCGTTCCGCGCGCAGGGCGGCCAGGCGGTCCACGGCGGTGCAGTCCTGCGCGTCGGCCACCGGTTCCAGCCGCAGCCCGTACGCCTCGGACACCAGCCGGCGCACCGGGTCACGGTCGGCGCCGTGACGCTCGAGCAGATGGGCCGGCAGCCGCAGCGGCCGGTGCTCGAAGTAGTCGGGGCGCCGGGCGCGCACCTCAGCGGCCGTGTCGTGCACGGCGTCCAGCAGGGGCCGCAGCCGCCCGGTGCCGGGTCCCGCCGTGGCCATGTCCGTCACGCCGTCCGTCATGGCGAGTGCCTCTCCTTCGCGCCTACGGGGTCGGGGCCGCCCGGGGCATCGCGACGGCACCCCACCATGGGGTCGGCCGAGCCCCCGGCTCCGCTCAAAACTGAGCGGACCGCGCCGCGCCGGGGACGTCTCGCCGGTCACGGCGGATCCGCCCGGCCCGGCGCGACCGACGGCAGCCGCCCTAGCGTTCCGGGCGCCCGTCCCGCACAGGCACCCCCTGTGCCACGACATGGCGGCTCAGCGCGGCGACGGTGGGGTGGTCCCAGGCCGCGGTGGGTTCCACGACGACCCCGAACTCCTCCTCGATGTCGCCGCACAGCCCGAACGCGGCCAGCGAGTCGAGGCCGTACTCGCTGAACGGCAGGGCTAGGTCCAGGGTCCGGGCGTCGCCTCCCAGGTAGGCGACGATCCGGGACACCAGCCAGCGGCGGACGTCCGCCTCGTCAAGCTGCTGGGACGGGCTCGGCATGGGCGAAGTCCTCGGGCAGGGGCCGGTGGTGGGCGGACGCGCCGCCGTCAGCCGGCCAGGGGGGTGTCGTACACATCGAATGTCCGGTGCGAGCGGTGACGGGCGAGCAGCTCGGCCACGATCTCCCGCTCGGTGGTCGCGGGCGGCGCGGGTATCTCCCGGCCGAGCCGCACGACCATGCGGTGCAGGGCCGCCGTCACCCAGGCGGGATCGGCCAGGAAATGCGTCCGCTGGCCGTCCGCCTCGCGCCACACGCCCAGAGCGGCCACCGCGGCCGTGAGCAGAGCGTGGCGTTCGGCCAGGTGCCGGGCGTGCGGGTGCGGCGCCACGAGGTGTTCGGGGTCCAGCTGGGCGCACTGCCGTGTCAGGTCGCGCAGTTCGTCGAGGAGCGCCGCGCACGCGGCGCCCAGCACGCGGCCGTGCGGGCCGAGATCGGTGCGCCCCATCACGTCGTCGGCGCAGGCGCGCAGCGACGCGGCGAGCGGATCGGAGACGGCCTGCGGCCGGCCGCGCCAGTCGAGCGGGGGCAGGCCCTCCCCCGGGGAGAACACCGAACGCGGCACGGGCCGCCCCGGCGTCGTCGCCGACAAGGCGCGCAGCGCCGTCGCGGCGGTCACCGGCGGCGCGGGCAGCCGCTGCAGGTCGCGCAGGCGTTTGCCGAACATCGCGTACGGCCCCTGTCGTACGGAGCCGGCCAGGCCCAGCACGCCGGCGACGTCGTCGACGGCCCGGCGGAGCAGCCGCGGCACGGCCAGGGCGGCCGCCTCCGCGACGGCACCCGCCTCGGCGGGCAGGGCGTGCAGGCAGCGGGTCGCCGTCAGCGCCAGGCAGTCGGCGACGAGCAGGTCGAGGAAGGCACCGGCGAACAGCCCCCGGTGGAACGGCACGTCGGCCAGGGACCGGTCGAGCAGCCGCCGGTCCCGGGCGAATCCGAGGGCGGTGCGCACGGCCCCGTCGGCGCCGCCCACCGCCATGGACGGCAGGGCGCATCCCGCCAACTGCCGTATACGTCGGGCCAGTTCATCGCCCTCGCCCTCGGCTCCGACGAGCGCGGACGCCGGGACACCGTGGGCGTCGAACGACGGCCCCGTGCCCGGACCACGCTGCCCGTCCGGCAGCTCTCCGGTCCGCAGCAGCAGCGCGCTGTGCGCGGCCTCGCCCGAACCGGTCCGGGCGAACACGAGCAGCGCGTCGGACCGGAAAGCGTCGATACATCGTTCGGCGTCCCCGTCCAGGACGTATCGCTCACCGTGGCGCCGGGCGGCCGGTGCCGTATCGGCGACAGCGCAGTCCCGGCCCACGCCGACCGCGGCCGGATACCCGCCGCTCAGCAGCAGCCGGGCCAGGTGTTCCTGCTGCTGTCCGCTGCCCGCCGCCCACACGGGGGCCACGGCGAGGAGCGTGGAGGCGCCCGTGGCGAGCCCGAGGGCGCCGTCGTGCCGGAAGACGGTGCGCACCACCCTGCACAGGGTGTCGACCTGGACGAAGCGGCCACCGAGTTCGGTGGGCACGAACTCGGCGCCGAACCGGTAGTCCGCCAGCAGCAGCGGCAGCGCGTCCGGCACACGCCCCTCCTCGTCGGCGCGCAGCAACGCCGCCGCACCCAACGGGTTGGTCAGATCGCCGGGGCTGCCGAAGTGCTTGTCCAATGCGGTGATACGGGCCCGTACCGCACTGTCCTCCGACACCGATCCCGGACGTGTGCCCCGGGCCGCGGCCAGTCTCATCACGCTGCTCCTTCCACGCCTGCGGGCGGCACGAGAGCGCAGGGCGCGCCGTCGCGTTCCCACAGGTCGGCGACACGGTCGGCCAGTGCGTCGTAGTCCTGGCCGCCTGATCCGGGTCCGTCCTGCACCATGTGCGTGTCCGCCCCGCCGAGCCGCCGCAGCAGCCGCCGCAGCGCGGGCTCCAGCCACATCCCGTCCGGCCACCTGTCCTCCAGCGCGGGCGCGTGCCGCCACATGCCGAGGCAGGCCGAGGCCGCCAGGCACACGGCCACCTGCCGGGCCTGTTCCGCCGAGGCGGCGGGCAGCCGGGCGAGGGTGTGCACGGCGGGCGGCAGCGCGGCCCGCAGCCGCTCGGCCCGGCCGCTCAGTTCCTGCGCCACCCTGGCGGCACCTGCCAGCGCCGGGGTGGTGGCCGCGGCGCCGGCGAGTTCCCCGGCCAGCCGAGGCAGCGCCGCGAGCAGTGCGCTGCCGTCGCGCGCGACGAGAGCGAGATCCTGCGGGCGAGGCGGGGGCAGGGGCGAGCCCGGGTCGTACACGGCCGGGTCGACGCCTGCGCCCTGCGCTTCGGCGGGGCGCGCCAGATGACGGAAGGCGGTGGCGAGGGCGTACAGATGGGCGGTGTCACTGCCGCCGAGGATCCGCACGGTCCGGTGGTCGCGTTCGGCCTTGCGCAGCATCTCCTGCGCCGGGCCTGCCGTGCGCTGCGGGAACAGGCCGACGAGCCGCTCCAGCACCTCTCCTACGACCGCGGGCACCAGGTGGGCGGCCGCAGCGGAGGTCACCGAGAGTTCGCGCGGCAGCAGGTGCACGCTGCGTGCGGTGACCGTGGCCAGCGCGTCGACGGCCAGCAGGTCGGCGGCGCACTCGCCGAGGATCCGGCGGGTCAGCGGTTCGTCGGCGAGGGTGCCGGCGACTGTGCCGGGAGGGCGGCCGGGTCGCTGCCGCAGCTCGGTCAGCGCCAGGTGCAGTGCGTGGCCGGCGGCGCCCGACGACAGGGCGGGGGTGATGCTGCGGACGAGCTGCAGCCCCTTCAGGACGATCTCGCCGCCCTGGCCCTGTGCCCCGACCAGGCTGCCGGCCGGAGCGACGGCGTCCGTGAAGAGCACCCCGCTGAGGTCGGCGCCGCGCACACCCTCGGTGGGCGTACGGGCCGACTCCTCGCACCGGCCGCCGCTCAGCGTGGCCTTGTCGACGAGCAGCACGCTGTAGGCACGCGGACCGGAGTCCGGCCCGGTGCGGGCGAGCAGACAGAGCACCCGGGCCCGGGCGGCACCCGGCACGAGCGCCTTCTCGCCGTTGAGGAGGAAGCCGTCGGCGACCGGCCAGGCGGTGACGTCGGTGGTGATCGGGTCGTCGTCGTGGTGCCGCTCGGACAGGGCGAGCGCCACGCTGTGCCCGGCCCGCACCAGAGTGCCCAGGCGCCGGGCGGCCCCGGGATCGCCGGAGGCCCACACGCAGGCCGAGCCGAAGAAGGTGCCGGTGTGGACCACCGCCGTGGTCAGGTCCCGTCCCGCCACCGTGCGTACCAGCGCGGCCAGTTGCGGGTAGTCGGTCAGCAGCCCGCCGTGCTCGGCGGGCACGTAGTGGTCCGGCAGCCCCCACAGGTCGAGCAGCCCGCAGGGATCGGCGGGGAAGGTCTCGTGGCGGTCGGCGTCCAGAACGCGGGCGTACGACAGCATCGTCGCCGGGTCCTCGGGGTCCCCCAGCCGGCGTTCGAGCAGCGAGGCCACGTCGGCGGGCGGTGTCGCGTTCCTGGTGCCCGGCATCGCTTCCCCCCTTTCGCTGATGGGCTGCGCCGCGGGCCCGCGCCGGGGCGCGGCCGCTGCTCGCGGACGCCCCGGCGCGGGCTCGGGACCGTGCCCGGCCGGTGTTACTGGGCCACCCACAGCGGCCGCACCTCGAGGGTCTCGGGCGTCGGCCACGACTTGGCGATCTCCACGGCGGCGTCGCGGTCGGCGGCCTCGACGAGGATGTAACCGCCCAGCGTCTCGTCACCGCCCGCGAACGGCTCCTCGACGGCCTTCGGGGTGCCGTCGGCGGTCCGGCGCACCGTCACCGGGGCCACGGACTCGGTCTCGAACGCCTCGCCGCCCACGAGGGCACCGGCCTGGGCCTGCTGGCCCATCCACTCCTCGATCTGCTTCCGGTAGGCGAGGCGGTCCTCCTGGATCTTCCGCCTGGACTCGGCGTTCTCGATGATGACGATGGCGAACTTCATGCGGGTTCTCCTACTGTCGCGACGTGCGAAATACCGGGCTGGAATACGGAATTCCAGAATCCGAGGAGATACTCAATAGGCCCCTCGCGACCCGTGTCAAGTCGGACCGGGGGAAGCAACTCCTTTGAGTGGAGAGGCAATTGGCATTCGGCAAGCGGAACTCGCAGTCGTGCCGCGCCGCCTCGGGAGCGGCCCCTATTCAGAGCGTCAATTCCCGCCGAATTACGGCTGATTTCCGCCGCCGCCCCCGGACCGGGTGCCAGGACCGGAAAGCGTCCACCGTCAGGGCCGGAAAGCGCCCACCGTCAGGACCGTAAAGCACCCACCCGAAAGGCGGTGATGCTGCCGACCCTAACCACTGTGCACCCCGGCCCGCGCGTGCGGCGCTCGAGGATCGCTCGAGGCGCCGCACCCGACCGCCCGTCACTGCAGGTCGAGCACCGCACCGGTCGCCGCGTCCCGCACCCGCAACGCCTCCACCGGGCAGGACTCCACCGCGTCCAGCACGTCCTCGTCCGGCTCCAGTTCCCCGGCCGGCGGCACCGACCGCCCGTCGACCACCCGGAAACGGTGGGGTGCCACCCCGGCGCAGATTCCCGTGCCGATGCACACCCCGTGATCGGCCTCGACCCGCCAGTGCGTCGTGCGCTCCTCGCTCATCCCGCCCACCTCACCAAGCGACCGGCAGCCGCCGCGGACCGCGGAACAGACCACCCGTCTTCCATTCGATCTCCTCCGCCGGGACCGCCAGCCGCAGCCCGGGGAAACGCTCCAGGACCCCGCCGATGGCCACACGCAGCTCCATCCGGGCGAGCTGTGCCCCGAGGCAGTAGTGCGCCCCGTGCCCGAACGCCAGATGGGGGTTCTTCTCCCGGGTGACGTCCAGACGCTCCGGGTCGGCGAACATCCGGGGATCGCGGTTGGCGTTGATCGCGGCGGCCATCACGCCCTCACCGGCACACACCGTGCCGCCGCTGAGCTCCACGTCCTCCCGCGCGATGCGCGCGTTGCCGATGCCGTTGCCCAGCGGCACGTACCGCAGCAGCTCCTCCACCGCCTGCGGCAGCAGCTCCGGCTTCTCCCGCACGAGCCCCATCTGGTCCTCGTGGGTCAGCAGCACGTACAGCATGTTCGCCAGCTGGTGGGCCGACGTCTCGTGTCCCGCGACGAGCAGCGTGACCCCGAAGGTGATCAGCTCCTCCTCGGAGAGCCGGTCCCCTTCGTCCCGGGCCGCCACCAGCACGCCCAGGAGGTCGTCGTGGGGGGCGGCCCGGCGTGCGGCCACCAGGTCGGCGAGATAGGTGCGGATCGCCCGGTCGGCGGCCAGCGCCTCCTCCTTGCTGTACGCCGTGGTCGACATGATCACTTCCGACCAGTGCTGGAACTTGCCCCGGTCCTCGTACGGCACGCCCAGCAGCCGGCAGATCACCGCGATCGTGAACGGCTCCGCCAGGTCGCGCACCACGTCCGCCGGCGGGCCCATGCGCTGCACACCGTCCAGCAGCCCGGAGAACAACTCCTCCAGCCACGGCTGCAACTGCCCCATCCGCCGGGCCGTGAACGCCTTGGACAGCAGGCGCCGCAGCCGCGTGTGCTCCGGCGGGTCCATGCTGAGGATCGTGTCGCCGCGGCGGGCCAGCGGAGTGGTGCGCGGGGTGTCCTCACCGATCTGCGCCCGGCTGAAGCGGGGATCGGAGTTCACCGTCCGCACGTCGTCGTAGCGCGTGACGAGCCACCCCTCGTCGCCGTACGGGAGCTTCACCCGGGCAAGCGGCTCCGCCTCCCGCAGCTCCTCGAACGCGGGGTGGATCTCAAGTCCGTGCACCTCCCCCTCGAAGGGGTACGTGTGCACCCGCCTCGTCGTCGACATGAGTCCACTCCTTCGCCTCAAGGACCCGGCACCTCGGTGAGGGGCTTCTCACGCCCGAGCGTGA
Source organism: Streptomyces sp. NPDC104814 (assembly GCF_055583185.1). NCBI lineage: Bacteria > Bacillati > Actinomycetota > Actinomycetes > Kitasatosporales > Streptomycetaceae > Streptomyces > Streptomyces sp. NPDC104814. The sequence goes on from NZ_JBVJOL010000009.1 coordinate 100,134, forward strand.
CCCGCCCACCCCGCGCGGCGCCGCTCACTCTTGAACATCGCCCGCACCGGACCGGGGGAGTGGATGCGTGCCCGAGGCGGGCGGACCCCCGTGCTCAGCCGTCGACGCGGGTGTAGGTGAGGAAGGCCGCGCCGCTGTCCAGCACGGTGTGGTCGGCCAGTGCCCAGGTGCGCGGATCGAAGGCGGCCTTGCGGGAGAACAGCGGGATCCCGTCGCCGATGGTCAGCGGGCCGAGCTTCAGGATCAGGGTGTCGATCTCGGCGTACAGGGAGCCCGCCAGCTCGGCGCCACCGAGCAGCCAGATGTCCTTGCCCTCCTGCTGCTTGAGCTTGCGCACGGTCGCCACCGGGTCGTCGGCGACCAGCTCGACGGCCGGGTCCGGGCTTTCGGTCAGCGTCCGGGAGAACACCAGGTGACGCAGGTGCGGGAAGGCGTCGGTGATTCCGGCCGCGAGACCGATCTCGTAGCTGCGCCGCCCTTCGAGCACCGTGTCGAAGTGCGTGCCCTCCGCCGTGACGGACAGCGCCTGCCGGGCCTGCACGGGCAGCGTCTCGGGGTACTCGGTCACGAGGTGGCGGATGTAGTCCTCCGGTATGGGCCAGAAGCCGTTCGGGCCGGTGGGGTCCGCGCCGTCGGGGCCCGCGATGAACCCGTCGAGAGTGATGGCGACGTAGTGGACGAGTCTGCGCACGCTGATTCCTTTTTCTTCGGTCCGCTGCCGTGGGCCCCGGCATGCCGGCCGGGGCGCGAGGCACGTCGGGCGATCATGACACGCGGCCGGGCCGTGCGAAGCCGTGTTCGGGGGACGTGCGACGGGCCCGCGGCGCGTTCAGGGCCTGCGGTCGTGGAAGGTGCGGCGCAGGTCGTTCACCCAGGCGTCGGGGTTCTCCCAGGGGATGAAGTGGCCGCCGCGGTCATGGGCGTTGACGTTGACGTGGTGGAACCACCGCGCCTGCGGCCCGGTCGCGAACGCCCGTACACCAGCAGGTCCTAGGCGGTCACCGGTTGCAGCCGCAGCCGTTGCGCCGGCCAGGGCGGGGGCTGCGCCGGGCCGAACCAGAGCCGGACGTCCTCCCCGGTGCGGACCGGCAGACGCGGGAAGTCGTTCTCGGCGTGCTCGGTGCGGTGCAGCGCGTGGCCCGGGCCGAGGTGGCGGGCGGCGTACGCGTCGAAGGCGCTCTCCCCGGACGGGTGGCAGACGGTCGCGAGCACCTCACGGGCGCCGGGCGCGGGGGTGAAGCCCGGGCCGCGCAGCAGCAGGACGTCATCGCTGTCGATCATGGTGGCGTTGGCCGTGTCGCGGTGCTCCCGCCAGACGGGGCCGCCGTAGAACGCCTCCAGCGAGCGCCGGCGGCTCGCCATGTCGGGGAAGGCGCGCAGCCAGACGAACCGGTCCGGGTCGTCCAGGTCGCGGAACCGGCCACCCACCGTGATGCCGACCGCCTGCTGCCCGGTCACGAACTCGCGCTCGAACAGCTCGATCAGTGTCTCCCGGGCTCCGGGACGCAGGGTGTACTGCCGCAGTTCGACGATGCTCATGCGCCGGCCCGCCCGGTCCGGGTGAAGTCCATGGTCCAGTTGTGCTCCCAGGTACGGCCGTCGTCTGCGGAGAACTCCTGCTCCCAGCGCGCGCGGTCCGGGCCGAGGCGGTGCCAGGTGAAGTGCACCCGGATCGGGCGCCCCTCGAAGGTGTCCTCACCGTGGAAGTCGCCGCGGTCGCCGGTGAAGCCACCGACGACGGGCGGGTCCAGCCGGCCCGTCCGGCTGTCGGACCAGTGGATCGACCAGCGCTCCGTCTCGCGGTCGAACAGGCGCAGGGTCACGCCCTGACGGCCCAGGGTGGGAAAGGTGATCTCGTCGATGTTGCCGGCGCCCCCGAACAGCGGCCGCACCACCGCGTGCCCGGGAAACTCCACCCAGGTCGCGGCGCCCGCCGCGAGCGGAGCGGTCAGACGGCGGCTTGCCACGTCCCAGGTGCCGTGCAGGAAGTCGAAGTCGTTCATGCGCCGCAGAGTAGAAAGGGTCCCCTGACATCCGCTGTCAGTGAAGGCGGATACTGAACAGCATGCGCGCGAGCCGGCTGGTCACCCTGCTCCTCCTGCTCCAGAACCGGGGCCGGATGACGGCCCGGCAACTGGCCGGCGAGCTGGAGGTGTCCGTCCGTACCGTCTACCGGGACGTCGAGGCGCTCGCCGCCGCCGGCATCCCGCTGTACGGCGCCGCCGGCCACGCGGGCGGCTACCGGCTGGTCGACGGCTACCGCACCCGGCTCACCGGACTGACCGCCGACGAGGCGCAGGCCGCGTTCCTCGCCGCGCTCCCCGGCGCCGCCGCCGACCTCGGCCTCGGCGAGGCGCTCGCCACCGCCCAGCTCAAGCTGCACGCCGCGCTGCCGGCACAGCTGCGCGAGCACGCCGGGCGGATCAGGGAACGCTTCCTGCTCGACGCCCCCGGCTGGTACAGCGACGCCGACCGCACACCCCACCTGGCCGCGGTCGCCGCCGCGGTGTGGGAGCGGCGGGCGACGCTCCTGCGGTACCGGCGCTGGCGGGCGCCGGAGGAGATCGAGCGGCGGGTGGAGCCGTACGGGCTGGTGCTGAAGGCGGGCCGCTGGTACCTGGTCGCGGGCGGCCCGTCCGGGATCCGCACCTACCGCGTCGACCAGATCCTCGCCCTGCGCCCGCTGACGGAGTTCACCGCTCCGGAGGGGTTCGACCTGGCCGCGTACTGGAAGGACCATGTGGCCGGCTTCCGGGCCCGGCTGCACACCGGGGAAGCCCTGGTGCGGCTCACCCCGGAGGGCGCCCGCCGCCTCGGGGTGACGCCCACGGGCGACGGCTGGACCGAGACCCGGGTGCCGATCGAGTCGGTCGACCACGCCCACGGGGAGTTCCTGCGCCTGGGCACGGACATCGAGGTCCTGGCCCCGGCCGAACTCCGCGACCGCATCACGGCGACCGTCCGCACCCTGACCGCCCGCTACGGGAACCGCCCCGGACAGGGCGACCCCCAGGGCCCGCCGCGACGCCGGGACGATCCGAACGACACCCCCTAGGGCGCGCCGAGGGCGCTGGACCCTGTTCCGGGAGCCGCTCGCCGCCCCACCGACGGCGCATCCGCCGGCTTCTTCCGTGCCGCGACCGGCAACCGCCTGGACACCGCCGGGCGGGCCGGCGTCCGCCACGCCGTCCTGCTGTCCGTCGTCGGCGTGGACCAGGTACCCGACCTGGGGGGCCACGGTCCCCCGGAAAGAACTGTTCACGACTGCCGGCCGGGTCAGGCCGCCGCTCCGGCCGGTGCCTGCGCCGTCCGCGGGCGTACGACCCGGCGGCGTCGGGACGGCATGCCCACGGTCGGGTTGGCGACGCCCCAGGCCGCGCCCTTGCAGATCATCTCCTTGTAGAAGGCGGCCCCGCGGCCCGTCAGGGCGCGGTCGACCGCCCGGTCGTCGGCCGTGACGAACTGGATCAGGCCCTCCTTGCGGCCCAGGGAGATGCACTGCTGGAAGTAACGGATCGCGACGTGCGGGACCTTGGCGCCGGTGAGCCGGGCCGCGATGGCGTCGGCGGCCTGCCAGGCCATGGGGACGCCCGAGGCGCAGGACATCCGCAGGGGCTTGTCGCCCGGGCCGACCGCCATCGCCGCGTCGCCCACGGCGTACACGTCCTCGTGGGAGACCGAACGCATCGTGGCGTCGACCACGATCCGCCCGCCCTCGGAGACGTCGAGCGTTGTGGCCTGCGCGACGGGGTGGACGGCGAAGCCCGTGGTCCACACCGTGACCTCGGCGGGCACGGTCCGGCCGTCGGCCGTCGTCACGGCGTCTTCCGCGACGGCGGTGACCGCGGCGTGCTCGTGGACCGTGATGCCGAGCCGGTCCACCACCTTGCGCAGGTGGGCGCGGCCCTTGTCCGAGAGCCAGTCGCCGAGGGTGCCGCGGACGGCCAGGGCGACGTCGAGGTCCGGGCGGGCCTCGGCGATCTCCGTCGCTGCCTCCAGACCGGTCAGGCCGCCGCCGACGACGACCACGGGCCGGCCGGCGTCCAGCGCGGCCAGACGGTCGCGCAGCCGCAGGGCCCCGGCGCGGCTGGAGAGCTCGTGGGCGTGTTCGGCGGCGCCGGGGACACCGCCGTCGTTCCAGCCGCTGCCGAGGGCGTAGACCAGGGTGTCGTAGACCAGTTCCTCCTGCCCGGGGCCGTCGACGGCGGTGACCGTCACCGCCTTGCGGTCCACGTCCACGGCGGTGACCTTGGCGAGCTTCAGCTCGACGCCCGTGCCCGCGAACATCTCGCTGAACGGCCGGGGCCTGAGGGCCTGGCCGGCCGCGAGCTGGTGCAGCCGGACCCGCTCGACGAAGTCGGGCTCGGGGTTGACGAGGGTGATCGTGACGTCCTCGCGGTGCAGCCGCTTGGCGAGGCGGCCGGCGGCGATGGCTCCGGTGTAGCCGGCTCCGAGGACGACGATGCGGTGCTGCATGGGGCTGCTCCTGTCGGTGAGGATCGCGCCGCTGTCTGCGCGGCTTCGCCCCATGAACCGGACAGCCCGGCGTTTCCTGACAGGATCGCGATGTGAAGCACGTCACACCCGGTCAGAGGGTGTGCAGCGGCTCCCCGTGGTCCGCGGCGGCCCACTGCTCAGTGGCGCGCACGAGCTTGTCGGGGTTGGCCTGGCTGCGCAGCGCGACGATGCCCTGCGCGCTCACCTCCAGGCAGGTGATCCCGACGACCCGGCCGTCCACGACCGCCACTACGGCGGGTTCGCCGTTGGCCGTCGTGGCGTAGAGCTCGGGCGTACCCCCCACATGGGCCCGCTTGGCCTCGCTGGGCTTGAACAGACCCCGCAGGAACTTGGCGACCGCGAGCGCACCCTCGAACGCCTTCGCGCGGGCCGGGACCTTCCCACCGCCGTCGCCGACCGAGACGGCGTCCTGGGTGAGCAGCCGCACCAGCGGTTCGGTCCGGCCGCTCGTCGCTGCGGCCAGGAACTCCTCGACGATCCTGCGGGCGGCGGCCTCGTCGATCTCGGTACGCGCCCTGCCGGCCGCGACGTGCTTCTTGGCCCGGTGATGGATCTGCTGGCTGGCGGCCTCGCTGATGTCGAGGATCGCGGCGATCTCCCGGTGCGGGTAGTCGAAGGCCTCGCGCAGCACGTACACCGCCCGCTCGTTGGGCGACAGACGCTCCAGCAGCACGAGGACGGCGTACGACACCGACTCACGCTGCTCGACGGTGTCGGCCGGCCCGAGCATCGGGTCCCCGGCGAGCAGCGGCTCCGGGAGCCACCTGCCGACGTAGCTCTCGCGCCGTACTCGTGCCGAACTCAGCTGATTCAGGCAGAGGTTGGTGAGCACCTTGGTCAGCCAGGCCTCGGGCACCTCGATCCGCTCGACGTCGGCCGCCTGCCAGCGCAGGAACGTCTCCTGCACGGCGTCCTCGGCCTCGCTCGCCGAACCGAGCAACCGGTAGGCGATGGCCTCCAGCCGGGGCCTCGCGGCCTGGAACCGGTCGACGTCGCTCGTGATCAGGGCCATGCGCCCGATCCTAATCCGCGGGCGCTGCGGCAGCCATCTATGCTGACCCCGGCAGCAGCCGACGGGGGAAGGGGACAGCCGATGGACTGGTTCTGGTGGGTGCTCATCGCCTTCTGGACGGGAGGCTTCGCCTGGGCGGCCGACAACATCCGCACCGCGCTGCGCAACCGGCACGAACGCAGACTCCAGTTGCTGGAGGCGGCGAAGCAGGAGCGCTTGGCCGTCGAAGCGGCCAACAGGCCCCCGGAGCCGGTGTGCGGCTGCACGCACCATCTGGCCAAGCACGACAAGCAGGGCCGCTGCCACGAACGCGTCGAACTCCCGACGGCCTGGGACGAGAACAAGAAACCCCTGCGCTACGAGGCCGGTCAGTGCAACTGCCAGCAGTACGTGGGCCCGCAACCCCTGTCCCAGGTCTACGCGGAGGACCTGACCGACCTCGCCTGAAGCGGCGGCACCCAGGCCACGACGGGACTCTTCACGTCACGGACCTCAGCCGCTTCTCCGGCATGCTGCCGGCCGGAAAGACACAACGCGGCTGACTCCGTACCACGTGGCGATGTACGGCCGACCGGTCACGACGCAGGACAGGCACGGCAACTGACGGACGGTCACGAAGTCGGTGCCGCCGGCGTCGTCACCCCCGCGGGCGCGCCGGGCCGGCTCGGTGTTCCCTGCGGGACCGCGCCCACGGGACCAGGTACCAGACGGCCACCACCGACGCGGACGTCACCGCAGTGACCGACCAGCCCTTGTAGACGCCCGCGAAGTCCGTCGCCCAGCGCATGAAGACGGTGAGCACGGCCCACGCCACCAGGAATCGCGCCGCCCCGACCATCCGCCCCCGCCCACGCATGAGGCGATCATATCCACGGCCCGAGGCGTACGGATCCGTGGACCTGCTCGCCGACGTCGCCGGCTACTGCAGGTCCGGGCACGTCCCAGGGCGCACGCCCGCTGCCTCAGCTCTTCACAGCCTCCGCGACCCGCGGCGAGGCCTCGGCGGGTGTGAGGTGCGTGGTGTCGACGACCTCGGCCTCGGCGTGCAGCCATGTGCGGGCGGCCTCGGCCGGCGAACCGAAGGCCGGCCGGAGGGTGTCGTCAGTCGCGTATGTGCAGGGCGAAGCCGGTGCGGCCCTTGGGTTCCAGGCCCTCCTTCAGGTGGAGTGAGGGGATCTCGTAGTCGCCGAAGTTCTGGCGCCGGAACGGGATCGGCTCCGTCGACTCCAGGGTGAGCAGCCGCTGCGTCCAGGCCTTGGCGGCGTCCGTGTAGTCCTCGTCCGTCATCCGGTCGGTGCCGTACAGCACGAACGGTGGCAGCACCTCGAGGCCGGGGTAGTACAGGATGCCGTGGTGGATCGGGAACAGCAGGTCGTCGATGGGGCCGTTGATCCCGCGGGCCGCGTAGTGCGACTCCGGGCCGCCGGTGGTCACCGACAGCAGCGCCCTCCGGCCGGCGAGGGTGCCTTCACCGAAGCGCTCGCCGTACTTGGTGTCGCTGTGTTCGCCGACGCCGTACGCGAAGCGGTAGGTGAACACCCTGTCCACCCAGCCCTTCAGGATCGCCGGCATCGTGTACCACCACAGCGGGAACTGGAAGATGACCGTGTCGGCCCACAACAGCTTCTCCTGCTCGGCGACGACATCCGGCGTGAGCGTCCCTGACTCGAAGGCCCGGCCCGAGTCCAGGGCCACCCTCAGCCGATCCGACGCGCTGGGACCGTAGTCCGCGGCGTCCACGACCGCCTTCCAGTTCATCGCGTACAGATCGCTCACCCGTACCTCGTGCCCGGCGTTCTCCAAGGTGGACACGGCGAGGTCCTTCAGCGAGCTGTTGAGCGACTTCGGCTCCGGGTGGGCGTGGACGATCAGCGTCTTCACGGGAACTCCTTCGGATCGGGTGCCTTCGATCCCGGGGCGCCGCGGCGCCCGCGTTCAGGGGCGCCGCTTCCGTCGGACGGGACTTCCTGGTAACGGCAGGGCCACCTTCACGGGCGACGCGGAGGCGATACTGGCGGCATGGACGATCTCGCCGGCTTCCTGCGGACCCGCCGTTCCCGCGTCGACCCCGCGGCCGTGGGCATCCCCACCGACAGCCGTCGCCGGGTGGAAGGACTGCGCCGCGAAGAGGTCGCGCACCTGTCCGGAGTCAGCGTCGACTACTACGTACGCCTCGAGCAGGGCCGCGCGACGCAGCCCTCCGAGCAGGTCCTCGACGCCCTCGCCCGCGTCCTCGCTCTCGACGAGACCGAACGCGGCCACCTGTACCGGCTCGCCCGGCAGCGCCGCCGCCGCGCGAAGGTGCCCGGCGGCCGGGTCCGGCCGGAGCTGCTGCGCGTCCTCGACCTGGTCGCCGACGCACCCGCGCTGATCATGAACCACCGCCTGGACGCGCTCGCGGGCAACCGCCTCGCCGGGCTCCTCTTCGGCCGGCCGATGCCTGGCCTGAACGTCGCCCGGCACATCTTCCTGGAGGAAGGCGAGCGCGGCCTCTACGCGGACTGGGAGACCTGCACCCTCGACGTGGTCGGGCACCTGCGCCTGGCCGCCGGCAAGTACCCCGAGGACCCCCGCCTGGCCTCGCTCATCGGCGAGCTGGCGATGGGCAGCGAGCGCTTCCGCCGCCTCTGGGCCCGCGCGGACGTCCGCGCCCGCGCCCATGGACGCAAGACGTACCGGCACCCGCTGGTCGGACTGCTGGAACTGCACCAGGAGAACTTCGCGCTGCCGGACGAACCGGGCATGGAGCTGCTGGTCCTGTCGGCAGCCGCCGGCACCCCCGCCGAGGACGGGCTGCGCCTCCTCGCGGGCCTGACATCGGACAGCGGTTCGGTCGCGGGCGCCGGCTCGGACGGCGGCTCCCACCCCGGCCCGGGCCCGGGCGCAGGTGACGGGCGTCCCGCTGCGCCCGCTCACGTCCGCGAGTGACTCCGAGGTCATGGACGCCAGTACTGGGCGAGGGCTCCCTCCCGGAAGGGGGCCGGGCTGACGCTGAGGTCACCTGCGAAGGGGCGGTCCAGGACGAAGACGAGGAGCAGGCTGAAGCCCACGAGTCCGGCGACCGACGCGACGAAGAGGAGCTGGACCCGCAGTTTGCGCATGCCGTAGAGGAAGGTGAGCGGAATCAGTACGAGCGCCCCGCCGACGGCCAGGACCTGAAGCAGCGGCGGCAGTTCCTGTCGCGCCATGGTGATGCGGGCGCGGCGCTGGGAGGCGATGTCGTCGAGGTGGGTGACGGCCTGTTCGTAGAAGACCTCCTCCCGCTGTCCGCTCGGCTCGTACGTCTGCAACGACTGGAACGCGGCCTTCAGATGGCGTTCCGTGGCGCCGTAGGCGGGGTGCCCGGAACGCATCCGGGGCCACTGGTCCTCGACGACGGCGTGCACGTATCCGCTGAGGCTGGAGTCGAGGCGGGCGTGGACCGGTGCCGGGAAGGCGGCGGCGTCGCGGGCGATGAGGGCGGCGTCGGTGGCTTCCGAGGCGACGATGGTCTGGGTGTCCTCCAGCTGGGTCCACAGGGTGACGATGACGAAGGCGAGGATGATGCCGTAGATGGCGCCGAACATGCCCAGCGTCACGCCGACCATGTCGTTGTGCTCGCCGCGCGCGAGCGACGGGTAGCGGCGGCGCATCAGGACGCTGCCGGCGACCGCCAGGAGGACACTCCCGCCGACGGTGACGACGGCGAGGGCGAAGGTGCTGAAATGGTTGAGCAGCCACAGCGACATGTCGGCGGAGTGTAGGCCCGGCACGCCGGTCCGAAAGCCGGCCGAAAGCGGCCGGCCGGTGCGGCTGCGGGCAGTTCCCACCGCACGGCCGGGCCGTGTGCCCGCGGACAGTTCACACCACCGAGTGAGCCGAGCAAGCGGGAGGCCGCCCCCGAACGGGAGCGGCCCCCTGCGTCCGCGAGCGTCGACGCCCCGGTTCGGTCCGCCGGCGTCACATGCGGGTGGTTACGAGGAGACGCGGGGCAGGTTGTAGTCGCAGACCCGCTCCGACCCCTTCACCAGGCACACCGAGATGTCCAGCCACGTGCCCTCCTTGATGTCGCCGGTCACCCACTTGGTGGTGTACGGGGACGCGTGTCCCGCGGTCGAGGCCGTGCGGTAGATCCAGGGGTCCGTGACCGTGCCCTGGACGCCCCAGCCGTCGGCCCCGCCGTCGTACGCCTGCAGCGCGTCCCCGGGCTTGTCGCCCAGCGGGTCCGCGTTCCAGGTCACCGCGCCGGCGTACTTGCCGTCGGCGTACAGGGAGACGACGACCGACTTGCCGCTCTGGTAGAAGATCGTGTCGGTGGTGAGCCGGGGTGCCGCGGAGGCGCTGCCCGCACCGACGCCGATCGTGAGACCGACCGACACGGCGGTCGCCGCCAGCACGGTGCTTATCCGGCTGCGTGTCTTGAACATGAAGTGGCCTTCCCCCTGGGAGAGTTGAGCAGTCGGCGTGATCCTAACCCTGCTTGATCACACCGTGGGGTACGTCTGCGAAGGCCGGCCCGCGATGTCGTCGCCCCGCGCGGACGGCAGCCCGAGGCAAGGGATGCCGATGCCGCTCGTGGAGATCCATACGGGCGCACTTGCCTCACCGTTCGGGTGCCGGCCGGGTTGCGCTCCGCGTGGTCGTCTGCCGGCAGCGGGTAGCACCGGGTTGTCGGACGGGCGAGGGACGGTTGCCGTGACAGGGACTCAGCAGGTCTTGTTCATCCAGGGTGGCGGCGCGGGCGCGCACGACGCGTGGGACGACAAGCTGGCCGACGGCCTGAGGCGTGAGCTCGGGGACGGCTACGACGTCCGCTACCCGCGTATGCCGGACGAGGACGACCCGAGCCATGCCCGGTGGGGCCCGGCGATCCGGCGCGCAGTGGCCGACCTCGGGGACGGCGCGGTCGTGGTCGGCCATTCCGTGGGCGGAACGCTCCTGGTCGACACACTCGCACGCGTGGAGCAGCCGCCGGAGCGCAGGCTCGCGGCGATCGTACTGATCTCCGCCCCGTTCGTCGGCAACGGCGGCTGGCCGGTCACCGAGTTCGAACTGCCCGGCGATCTCGGCGCGCGACTGCCACGGGGGACGCCGGTGCACGTGTTCCACGGACTCGCGGACGAGATCGCCCCACCGCCGCACGCCGATCTCTACGCTCGCGCGATCCCGCAGGCACAGGTGCACCGACTGCCCGGACGCGACCACCAGCTGAACAACGACATGAGCGAAGTGGCCGAGGCGATCGCTGCCGGCAGAGCCGGCAACTCCGGAGAGTGAGCAACCCCGGCCCAGTGCTCAGCCCCGGCGGCCCCGGCCCCCGCACGTCCGCAAAGCCGAGTGGCCGCGTGGGGAACAGCCGGTCGGGCCGGCGGGTTGCATCGACCGAGGCACCACGACGTGTTTATCCAGGAGGACCGCTTCATGACCGACCGGCCGTTGACGCTCATGGCAGTACACGCCCACCCGGACGACGAGGCCACCGGCACCGGAGGGGTCCTCGCGCGGTACGCGGCGGAAGGCATCCGCACGGTTCTCGTGACGTGTACCGACGGCGGCTGCGGCGACGGACCGGGGGGTGTCAAGCCGGGCGACCCCGGCCACGATCCGGCGGCCGTCGCTCTGATGCGCCGTCAGGAACTCGAGGCGAGCTGTCAGGTCCTGAACATCAGCGACCTGGAGATGCTGGACTACGCCGACTCCGGGATGATGGGCTGGGCGACCAACGACGCCCCCGGCTCCTTCTGGCAGACCCCCGTGCAGGAAGGCGCCGCCCGGCTCGCGGAACTCATGCGCCACTACCGCCCCGACGTGGTCGTCACCTACGACGAGAACGGTTTCTACGGCCACCCCGACCACATCCAGGCCCACCGCATCACCGTGGCGGCACTGGAGATGACGGAGCTGACGCCGAAGGTGTACTGGACCACGATGCCCCGCTCGATGATGCGGCGGTTCGGCGAGGTCATGCGCGAGTTCAACGAGGACATGCCCGAGCCGGATCCCGCCGAGGCCGCCGCGATGGCCGAGATCGGCCTGCCCGACGATCAGATCACCACGTGGGTGGACACCACCGCGTTCAGCGGCCAGAAGTTCGACGCACTGGCCGCGCACGCCAGTCAGGGCGAGAACATCTTCTTCCTCAAGATGGGCAAGGAGAGGTTCGCCGAGCTGATGGGCACGGAGACCTTCCTGCGCGTCCAGGACCCCACCGGAGCGGCCATACCGGAAACGGACCTCTTCACCGGCCTCCGCTGACCCGCCCGGCCCGCCCCAGCCGCCGGCCGCCGACCGCCCGCCGTCCGCGCCCGCCGGTCCGGCCGGCCGCACCGCACGGCACCGCACGGACGCTCGTGTCAGTCCCGGACCGTATCGTTGCGGCGATCGCATCGAGACGCACACGGGGGCCACACATGACCGTTCACCGCCCGGGACTGCCGCAGGACCTGCCGCCGGCCGAGGAGCTGTGGGCGCGCTGGGCGCTGCTCGCCGCCCTGGAGGCGACGGCCGAGTACGAGGAGCGCCCGCCGCGCCACCGCACCGGCCGGTGGATCGACGACGAGGGCCTGCACTGGGACGACTGCGGCTGCACCTGGTGGGTCATGTCCCGGGCAGGCGAAGGCCGGTTCGTGCTGTACGGCGAGGACGAGGCGAGCGACGTCAAGTGGCACGAGCCGGCGATCGACGTGCTGGCGGGCGGGCCGCCCTGGCTGCCCTGGGACGAACTGCGGGGCCGCCTCGAAGGGCGCGAGATCGGCTGCGTCTACTGGTACGAGAACGGCGCCTGGGCCCGGGCCCCTTACCCGGACGACCTCGACGACGACGGCCTGGACTGTGGCATGAGCTGCTTCATCGACCGCGGCGAGGTCCTGGGCGACCTGACGGACCACCTGGACGACACGGTGGAGGGGGCGAGTGCGGACAGCCTCCTGGCCGACGCGGAAGCGTACCGGCTCGAGCCGTACAGGCTGCTGGAGCGGCTGGGCGAGTCCAACCGCTACGACGATCCGCTGGACCGCCCGGCCCTCGTCCGGGCGCTCAGCCGCGCGGGGGTGACGGTGACCTCGGCGGCCGACCCCGCACGCTGAGGAGGCGGTTGGGCCGCCTACATGGTGATGGCCCCGAGGCGGTGCCGGTTCGGCGGTCGTTCACTCGTTCATGTGGATCGGCCGAACGTGTGACCGTGGGGCCGTCTGTGCTGGGTAACGTGCGTGGTCGGCCGGACCGGGCGTGCCGGTCCAGGAGCGGGGTCAGGGGGATGCGGGGATGACGGACAGTCCTTCGAACCAGGGCGGCGGGCTGTCCCGGCGCAGCCTGCTGGCGTCGTCGGCCGTCGCGGGCGGCGCGGTCTGGTTGCTGCGCGGGCTGGTCCGGCCGGGCAGCGCCTACGCCGCCTCGGCACCGCCGCCGGGCTTCCCGGCCGGGATCGACGTCTACCAGCGCGCCTACGAGAACTGGGCCGGCGAGATCCGCACCGACCAGCTGTGGACGTGCGCGCCGCGCGACCCGCAGGAGGTGCTGGCCGTCGTCAACTGGGCGCACGGCGCGGGCTGGACGGTCCGCGCGCAAGGGCATCGGCACGGCTGGGCTCCCCTCACCGTGGCCGACGGCACCCCGGCCGCCGCCAAGGTGCTGCTGCTGGACACCGCCGCGCACCTCACCGCGATGTCGCTGGAGCAGCAGGCCGCCGACGGATCGGCCGCGATCCGGGTGCAGGCCGGTGCCTCGCTGGAGACGCTGCTCGCGTTCGCCGGTGCCTCCGGACACGGGGTCGCCTCCGCGCCGGCCCCCGGCGACCTCTCCGTCGGCGGCGCGCTCGCCATCGGCGCGCACGGCACGGCCGTACCCGCCGCCGGCGAGAGCCCGTCACCCGGCCACGGATACGGCTCACTGAGCAACCTGGTCACCGAACTGACCGCGGTCGTCTGGGACCAGAGCGCCGGCCGCTATGTCCTGCGCACCCTCGGCCGGGCCGAGCCCGACTGCGCCGCGCTCCTCACCCACCTCGGCCGCGCGCTCGTCACCGAGGCCGTCCTGCGGGTCGGCCCCGACCGCGCTCTGCGCTGCCAGTCCTTCTTGGACATCCCCGCCACCGAACTGTTCGCCGCCCCCGGTGCTCCGGCCGGCACACGGACCCTCGCCGACTTCGTCGACCGCACCGGCCGGGTGGAGGCGATCTGGTTCGCCTTCACCGACCGCCCCTGGCTGAAGGTCTGGAGCGTCGCCCCGAAACGGCCGTTCGGCGCCCGCGCGGTCGACGAGCCGTACAACTACCCGTTCTCCGACTCCCTCCCCGAGCCCGTGGCCCGGCTGGCCGGGGACCTGGTGTCCGGGGCGTGGGCGAGCGCGCCGCTCTTCGGGCAGGTCCAGTACCTGCTGGCGAAGGTCGCGCTGACCGGTGACATCACCGACGTCCTGCTCTCGGGGTCCCTGGTGCGGGACGTGCTGACCGGTGACGTCCTCACCCACCTGCTGGCAGGCGGCCTGCGGTCGGACCTGTGGGGCGACTCCCGCAACCTGCTGCAGTACGTGCGGCCCACCACGCTGCGCGAGACCGCCAACGGCTACGCCGTACTCACCCGCCGGGCCGATCTGCAATGGGTGGTCAGCCAGTTCACCGCCTTCTACCGCACGCTGCTCGCGCAGTACGCGGCGCGCGGCGAGTACCCGGTCAACGGCCAGGTGGAGATCCGCGTGACGGGCCTGGAGGACCCGTCCGCGTGCGGTGTCCCCGGCGCGCGGCCCCCGCTGCTGTCCGCGCTGCGGCCCCGCCAGGACCGGCCGGACGTCGACACCGCGGTGTGGCTCGACATCCTCTCCCTGCCGGCCACCCCCGCGCTGCACCGCTTCTACCGCGACATCGAGCGGTTCCTCCTGAGTCTGGACGGCGACCGGGCGACGGTGCGCGTGGAGTGGTCCAAGGGCTGGGCCTACACCGACACCGCCGCGTGGTCCGACCCGGACGTCCTCACCCGTGCCGTCCCCGACAGCCAGCGCGCCGGGGGCGGCCCGGGCTGGGACGAGGCGGTCGCGACCCTCGACCGGCTGGACCCCCACCATGTGCTGTCCAGCCCGTTCCTCGACGCGTTGCTGCGCTGAACGGACGGACGGAGGGGGCTGTCGTCAGCGGGGGTCTCGGCGAAGGGTCACGGTGATGTGCGGTGCCAGGGAGCGGAGGAAGCCGGGCGCGTCGAAGATCTCGCCGGCGGAGGCGACGCCCACGGTCCGGGTCCGCCCGTCGAGGACACGGGCGACGGCCTCGACCGCGAGCGGCGCGGTGACGGCGTAGATGTCCTGCCCGACGGCGACCGCCCCGCGTTCGTCGCCGTCGCGGCGGACGACGACGTCGACGAGGAAGGTCTGCGCGGAACGCCCGCGCTCGTCGACGGCGCTCGGGGCGGGCGTGTCCGGCGAGCCCACACCCCGGGCCGCCTCGATCGTCATGTAGGTGCGCACCTCGGGGACGGTCAGGTGGCTGGGGACGGTGACGACGTCGGCCATCGTGAACCCGGCGATGACCGACCGGTCCCCCATGGGCTCAGGGAACGGCCATGTCAGGGTGGGCAGTTCGTCGTCGTGGTACTCCAGCCGGCCCCCGGTGAACCGCACCCGGCGTCCGCCGCGCCGTTCGGCGGACACCTTTCCCGCGAGCCGGGTGCCCGGTGTGGGGTGCCAGCTGTTCAGGCCGTAGGCGACGTGCACCTCGTCGGCCTTCGTCCAGTCGCCCATCGCCGCAGTGACCAGCAGGTCGCCGAGTCCGCCGTAGAAGGCCATCGCGGGCACGATCACCGCACCGGCCCGGCGGGCGCGCTCCGCGAAGTGCGCGAACGTGTCCGCGTTCGCCTCGATCTCGGCGGCGACATCGACGTAGGGGACACCGGCGCGCAGCGCCGCCTCGATCACCGGGGCCGCGGTGACGGCGAAAGGCCCCGCGCAGTTGATCACCGCCGCGGCCCCCGCCAGCGCCCGGTCGAGCGCGCCGGCGTCGTCCGCGGCAGCCGGTCTCACGTCGAACCCCGGGACCGCGTCCGCCAGTTCCCCCAGCCTGCGAGCGTCGCGCCCCACCAGGACGGGGGTGAACCCCCGTTCCACCAGGTGCGCCACGACGAACCGCCCCGTGTGCCCGTACGCGCCGTACACCGCCACCCTCGCACCCGCCGGCATGACGTCCTCCACTCTCGCGAACCGATCGGCCGGCGCCCATCCTGGCGTGGCCGTGCGACCGACCGTGAGTGTCCGGAACGACACACCCCATACACTTCCGGACATGGCTTCTGTCGCGCTGGCCGTCACGGACGGCATGCTGCACTTCGAGCTCGCCGTGGCGCACGAGGTGTTCGGCTCGGCCCCGGCCGCCGTCACCGTGCCCTGGTACGACCTGGCCGTCTGCGCCCCGCACCCCGTGCGGCTCGGCCACTTCCGCCTCGCCCCGGACCATGGCCTCGACCATCTGCGGCGCGCCGACACCGTGATCGTCCCCGGCTGGGCCGACGTCGACGTCCCCCCGCCCCCGGACCTCATCGCCGAACTGCGGGCCGCCCACGACGCCGGGGCCCGCATCGTCTCCCTGTGCACGGGCGCGTTCGTCCTGGCCGCCGCCGGTCTCCTGGACGGCAGACGCGCCACCACCCACTGGGCCCACACCGGCGTCCTCGCCGAGCGCCACCCCGCCGTGCAGGTCGACCCGGACGTCCTCTACGTCGACAGCGGCACCGTGCTCACCTCCGCCGGCAAGGCCGCCGCCCTCGACCTGTGCCTGCACCTGGTCCGCCTCGACCACGGCTCGGCGATCGCCAACACCGTCGCCCGGCGCCTGGTCGTTCCGCCACACCGCGCCGGCGGCCAGGCGCAGTACGTCACCACCCCGGTCCCCGACCAGGACGACCACCCGCTCACGGCCCTCTTCCCCTGGATCATCGAACGCCTCGACCAGCCGCTGACGGTGGAGGATCTGGCCCGCCGGGCCGGCATGAGCTCCCGCCACCTCGGCCGACACTTCCGCGCGGCCACGGGCACCACCCCTTTGCAGTGGCTCCTCGCCCAGCGCATCCGCCACGCCCAGGAACTCCTGGAGCGGACGGACGACGACATCGACACCATCGCCAGGTCCACCGGCATGGGTACGGCCACGACGCTGCGCCGCCACTTCAACCGCACGCTGGGCGTGCCGCCGGACAGCTACCGCCGCACGTTCCGCTCACGGACCCGCGACCTCATCTGATCGTCAGCCGAGGGGATGCGGGTCTTCGATCCGGGTGTAGTCGGTCGGTTCTCCGCCCGCCTCGTTGAAGGCGTCCAGGGCCTCGACGAGCGCCAGGCGCTGCACGGGCCTCAGCCGCTGGACGATGTCGGCGATCTCCGCCCGGCGCCTGGCGGAGACCGCCTCGACCGTTCGGCGGCCCTCCGCCGTGAGCGCCAGCAGCGTCTGGCGGCGGTCCTCGGGATTGGGCTGCCGCACGACGAGTTCCGCCGCGACCAGCCGGTCCACCATGCGCAGCGCCGTCGAGGGTGCGACCTGCAGCGAGTCGGCCAGGGTGACCAGCTTGGTGACACCGCGGGTGTACAGCACCACAAGCATGCGGAACTGGGGCAGTGTCACCCGTTCCTCGACCTCGGCGAGCGAGCGCGCGGACACGGCCACCAGCACGCGAGAGGCCGTCAGCACCGCCCGGGTGACCGTGTCCACATCGTCCGCATCCCTCGACGAGGGCTCAGACCGCATCATGCAACCCTCCTACCCGGGCAAAATTTGCACTGTGCCACGAATCGGTCGGCCTCCGGGTGCCCCGGGTGTGCCGGTCAGCGCAGCCCGCGGCGTCCCAGACGGTCGCGGAGCCGGTCCCAGGGGCCCCACAGAGACGCCGTGATTCTCGTCAGGGCCGGCGAGTCCGGCGCCTCGGGGCGCGGCCGGGTGGGCGCCACGGCTTCCGCATCCCGCGCGTCCGTCCCCGCGTCGCGCAGCACCGCGGCGGGGCTCATGGCCTGCAGACGGGGAAACACCCGCTGTTCCTGTTCGACCACGTGACGGGTGATGTCCGACACCAGCGACAGCAGCAGTTCGGTATGGCGCACGCTCGCGGGCGGAACCGTCTCGAGGGACCTCAGCGTCTCCTCGATGCTCCGGTCGACGTCGAGCAGCCCGTTCTCCCACTCCCTGCCGTCGACCACGTACCGGCGCAGCAGCGGATGCAGGCACTCCTTCTCCGTCACCAGATGGCGCACCACGGCCATGCCGACCTCCTCGGCCAGCGAGGTGCGCTCCTCGCTGCCGGGCGGTGCCGACCGCAGCCGGTCGAGAAGGCCCTGGATCGTGCGGTGGTCGTTCGCCAGCTCACCGATGATGCCGCTGTGGCTCCCCACTCATGCTCCCTGAAGTCCGTGCGGTCCGACCGCCGCTGATGCCCGCGCAGCGGCCGGAGCGGCTCCGAGGCCGATCGGCGCCGGACCCCTGGTTTCCCGGCAGCCCGCTCTTCTATTCCCCCTCGTGCCTGTTCCTGGCGGGCCACTGGTTGAGAAACGCCGGCCTCGGGTATCCGTGCGCGCGCCGCACGACGTCCGGGCCGTGCGGGGATCAGAAGCCCGACCGAGGAGCTGGTGCGCGCGTGCTGCTACGGCGACGAAGGCAAAGGTTGAGGGGAAAGTCGCGGCAGGCGGCCTTCCGGGCGTACGTCGCGGCCGACCGGCGGTCACCCCTGTCGGAACTCGCCGGCCAGCTGCTGCGCAAGGCCTTCCCCGATCACTGGTCGTTCCTCCTGGGGGAGATCGCCCTCTACAGCTTCCTCGTCCTGGTGCTGACGGGGACCTATCTGACGTTCTACTTCGATCCCAGCCTGGCCGAGGCGCCCTACACCGGCTCCTACGAGCCCTTGCAGGGGCTGCTCGTGTCGAAGGCGTACGACACGACGCTGCATCTCAGCTTCGACGTGCGCGGCGGGCTGCTGATCCGCCAGATGCACCACTGGGCGGCGCTCGTCTTCGTGGCGGCCATCGGCGTCCACATGCTGCGGGTCTTCTTCACCGGCGCCTTCCGCCGGCCCCGGGAACTGAACTGGATCATCGGGGTGACCCTGTTCCTGCTCGCCCTGCTGGAAGGCTTCTGCGGCTACTCGCTGCCGGACGACCTGCTGTCCGGCACCGGCCTGCGCACCGCCGACTCCATCGTCCAGTCGATCCCGATCGTCGGCACCTATCTGAGCTTCCTGCTCTGGGGCGGTCCCTTCCCCGGCACAGCGATCGTCCGCCGCCTGTACATCCTGCACGTGCTGTTCGTCCCCGGCGCGCTGATCGCCCTGATCACCGTGCACCTGATCATGGTGGTGTATCTGAAACACACGCACTGGGCGGCGCCGAAGAAGACCAACCACAACGTCATCGGCCAGCCGATGTTCCCCTCCTTCGTGGCCAAGTCGGCCGGTCTGTCGCTGATCGTCGCCGGCGTCACCGCCGTGCTGGGGGCGATCGCTCAGATCAACCCGGTCTGGCTGTTCGGCCCGTACGTGCCCGACCAGGTCTCCACCGACGCCCAGCCGGACTGGTACGTGGGGTTCCTGGAGGGTGCGCTGCGGCTGATGCCCGGCGTCGAATGGAACGTCGCCGGGCACACCGTCATGTGGAACGTCTTCCTGCCCGCCGTCGTGCTGCCGGCCCTGCTGTTCGGGGTGCTCTACCTGTATCCGTTCTTCGAACGCTGGGCGACCGGGGACATGGTGGAGCACCATCTGTGCGACCGGCCCCGGGACAGGCCCACCCGGACCGGTCTCGGCGTGGCGGCCATCGCCTTCTACGCCGTGCTGCTCATCGCCGGGGGCAACGACGTGCTGTCGATCTGGTTCGACTTCTCCGTCAACGCGCTGACATGGGTCTTCCGGGTCGCCGTGTTCGTCCTGCCGGTCCTGTGCTACCTGGTGACCAAGCGCGCCTGTCTCGCCCTGCAGCGCCATGACCGCCGGTTGCTGGAGGAGGGCGAGGAGAGCGGTGAGGTGTTCCAGGACCTCGCCGGCGGGATGAGCGAGTCGCACCGGCCCCTCGAGAACGCGCAGCGCTACAAGCTGCTGGTGCGCGACATCCCGCAGCCCCTTCGGCACCCCGGATCCGGGGCGCCGTTGCGCAGCCGGATGCAGGCGGCGCTCAGCTCCTGGTACTACCGCGACCGCGTGGACATGCCCGCGACGCCGGAGGAGCGCCTCCAGGCCGGCGGCCGCATCGCCGATCCGGTGTCCCGCGGCATCGGCGGCGACGACGAAGCAGGCTGAGCGGGCAGCCGGCGGCCCGCCTTGCGCGGGGCGTGGCCGCCGGCTGTGCCCGGGGCGTGGCCGCCGGCTGTGCGCACCCCGTGCCCGCCGGCGACCGGCTCAGCGGCTTCCGCGGTCGTTGTACTGGAAGACCATGCCGAAGACCCCGAGTCCGAGAATGCCGAAACCCAGCAGCACCAGCCATACGCCGTAGACGAGTCCGTTGGCGACGGCCGTGGCGCCGATGGCGGTGACCACCGGGTGCCGGCTGTGCGAAGGGAAGAAGTCGACGCGTCCGCTGCGGTCCCGGATCTCCGCCTTCGCGCGGTCCTCGGGACGCACGCCCTTGCGCCGGTAGTTGACGAACGAGAAGAAGGCGATCACCGACGACATCAGACAGGAGACGGTGAGCGCCGCGATGCCTGCGGGCTCCTGGGCGACCCAGGCATAGGCGACATCGGTGACCAGGAAGAACCCGGCCACGCCGGCGAACAGGTAGGCCTCGGACTTCATTCGCTCTGTGTTCCTAGGGTGTCAGGGGTGGGTTCCACCGTTCCATGGGCCTGCGGCGGGAGCTCCTTGGTGAGATCCGGGTGGTGCAGGTCGAAGGCGGGGGAGTCGGAACGGACGCGGGGCAGGGCCGTGAAGTTGTGCCGGGGCGGGGGACAGGAGGTGGCCCATTCGAGGGAGCGGCCGTATCCCCAGGGATCGTCGACGGTCACCTTCGGCGCGTACCGGGCGGTCTTCCAGATGTTGTAGAGGAACGGCAGCGTGGAGAGCCCGAGCAGGAAGGCGCCGATCGACGACACGGTGTTCAGGGCGGTGAAGCCGTCGGCCGGCAGGTAGTCGGCGTAGCGGCGCGGCATGCCGCTCTCGCCCAGCCAGTGCTGGACGAGGAACGTGGTCTGGAAGCCGACGAAGAGCGTCCAGAAGTGCATCTTGCCGAGGCGTTCGTCGAGCATGCGGCCCGTCAGTTTGGGCCACCAGAAGTAGAAGCCGCCGAACATGGCGAAGACGATCGTCCCGAAGAGCACGTAGTGCAGGTGGGCGACGATGAAGTACGTGTCGGTGAGGTGGAAGTCCAACGCGGGAGAGGCGATGAGGACGCCGCTGAGCCCGCCCAGCAGGAAGGTGACCATGAAGCCGAGCGACCACAGCATGGGCGTTTCGAAGGAGAGGCTGCCGTGCCACATGGTGCCGATCCAGTTGAAGAACTTCACGCCCGTGGGCACGGCGATCAGGAAGGACATGAAGGAGAAGAAGGGCAGCAGCACGGCGCCCGTGGCGAACATGTGATGCGCCCACACGGTCGCCGACAGCACGGTGATCGCGATGGTGGCGCCCACCATGCCGACGTAGCCGAAGATCGGTTTGCGGCTGAAGACGGGGATGATCTCCGTGACGACGCCGAAGAACGGCAGCGCCACGATGTAGACCTCGGGATGGCCGAACCACCAGAACAAGTGCTGCCACAGCAGCGGGCCGCCGGTGGCCGCGTCGAAGATGTGCGCGCCGTAACGCCGGTCGGCGACCAGGGCCAGCAGGAGCGCGGTGAGGACGGGGAAGGCCAGCAGCACGAGGATGGAGGTGAACAGCACGTTCCAGGTGAAGATCGGCATCCGGAACATCGTCATGCCCGGACAGCGCAGGCAGATGATCGTGGCGATGAAGTTGACGGCCCCCAGGGTCGTGCTGACACCCGAGAGGACCAGCCCCATCGCCCACAGGTCGCCGCCCTGCCCGGGGCTGTGCACCGCGTCGTTCAGCGGGGCGTAGGCGAACCAGCCGAACGGGGCGGGACCGGAGCTGACCAGGAAGCCGGACAGCACGGTGAGCCCGCCGAAGAGGAACAGCCAGTAGGTCAGCGCGTTGAGCCGGGGGAAGGCCACGTCGGGAGCGCCGATCTGCAAGGGCATGATCGCGTTCGCGAGGCCGGTGAACGTGGGTGTCGCGAACAGCAGCATCATGATCGTGCCGTGGATCGTGAACAGCTGGTTGTACTGCTCCTCGCTGACGATCTGCAGGCCGGGCCGGGCCAGTTCCGCCCGCATCAGCATCGCCAGCATCCCCGCGACGAGGAAGAACCCGAACGACGTGACCAGGTAGAGATTGCCGATCGTCTTGTGATCGGTCGTGGTCAGGTAGTCCCTGATCCTGTCGCCCGTGCTCACGCGAGGGCCGTCGACGGCGCCCTCCTCCTGCCCCAGGGTCGGCTGCGACTTCGACATGAGCGCCCTCCAGGTGCGCCGACGCGTCGGCCTCGGTGATGAACGCACACCGGAATAGCCCCTGCGACGGCTGCGTAAACATGCGCCGTCGCTGGTGCCGTCGCCGGCGCTGCCGCCGTACGCGCTCGCGGTCAGCGCTGTTCGCGGCCGGCGTCCGCCTCGCGGCCCGGGGCGGTGTCCCAGGCGCCGCTGACCGACGGAGCACCGGCCAGGCCCAGGCTGCCCGCCCCGATGAGCAGGATCCCGACCACCTCCGGGACCACCGCCGGACCCAGCCGGACGTGCTCCTCGAACAGCGCCCAGCCCAACGCGACGCTCGTGATCGCGTCGCCGAGCGTGAGGGCGGGTTGCGAGGCCGTCAGCGATCCGGCTCTGAACGCCGCCTGCAGCAGAAGAAAACTGATCAGCCCGGTCACGGCCGTCGCGTACAGGGACCAGTGCGTGAAGACAGCGCCCGGGCCCTGCCCGAACCGCCCCACGACCTCCTTCATCAGCGCGGCGGTGATCGCGAACGACATGGCGGCGGCCAGACCGAGGAGCGCGGCGCGTGGCCCGCCCCGGGTGAGGCGGGAGGCGAGCACCAGCCCCGCCACCGCGCCCAGCACCACCGCGCCGGCCACGATCCATGAGCCGTCGTCGGCGGTGGTCCGGCCGGCCGAGGGCGAAGCGGCGGCCAGGAACAGCGCCAGTCCGGCACCGAGGGCGAGGAAGGCCATCCAGGTACGCCGGTCCGGACGGCGGTGGAACACCAGGCTTCCCACGACCAGGGTGAACAGGAGCTCACTGGTCAGCAGCGGTTGGACCACGGCGAGGCTTCCCACGCCGAGGGCCCAGGCCTGCAACACGGTGGACAGGGCCAGCAGGGCGGCCCCCGCGAGCCAGTGCGGCCGGCGCAGCACGCCGGCCAGCCAGTGCACGGCGTGCCGCGCACCGCTGCCGCTGTGGCTGTCCGACTCGTCCGCCGCGGCCCGCCGTTGCAGCACCGAGGCCGAGGCGTTGGACAGGGCGGCGAGCAGCGACAGGAAGACGGTGAGCACTCCCACGATCCCTCACCCGAACCGGGCGGCGAGGCGCCGGTACAGCCCGGGGGCGGCGCCCCGGACACGGGACGCGGCCCCGGTGCTCGCCGTGGTCCTGGGGCGCGGTTTCATCGTGGGCTCTCCGAGGGGAAGGACGTGACTCTCATCCCGCTCATGTGGCTGCCTCCTCGTGGGTCCGGCGGCGGTGTCCGGCGACGCATGCGGACGGGAGTACGCCGGTTCGGGCAGCGGGAAACGGACGGGGACGCCGACGGAGCAACGCAGCGGAAGATCCGCTGCTTCACCGGGCAAGCCGTACCCGGCACGGCCCCACGGGAAAATGTGGCGACGGGGTGAACTTTGCATAGGCTAAACGAACGGGGGGACCCATGCTCTGATGCCCTGGAAGCCGTCCCCCTGCAGAGGCCCGCATGACGCCGCTCGACACGCTTCACTCACCGGCGACGTACGAAGCCGGAGGTGCGCTCACCTCCCAGCAGATCGACGAGCGGGTGCGGCGCATCAGCCAGGAGGAGCCGGGCCCACGGCGGGAGGCCGTGCGCGACGAGACCATCCGCGCCCTGATGCCGGTGGCCCGGCGCATCGCCGCCAAGTACCGCAACTTCAAGGGCGAGGAACAGGACGACCTCTTCCAGGTGGCCTGCGTCGGCCTGGTCAAGGCGATCGACGGCTACGACCCCGGCCAAGGCCATGCCTTCCTTTCCTACGCGGTGCCGACGATCACCGGGGAACTGAAACGTCACCTCAGGGACCGCAGCGCCCTCGTGCGGCTGCCGAGGGCCGTGCAGGAGGCCAGACAGCGAGTGCGGCGGGCGCAACTGGAGCTGGAACAGCGATCCGGCGGGACCATGCCCACGGTCACCGAGATCGCCCGGGCGTGCGGGCTGCCCGAGGACGCGGTGGTCAAGGCGCTGGGCGCCCACGACGTCGAGCGGCCTCGCTCGCTCGACGCGCCCGCGGCGGGAGCGGACGGACGGCCGGCCGGGCTGGGCGAGGCGATGGGGCAGCACGATCCGGGCATCGAAGCCGCCGCGGTGCGCGCCGAGCTGCTCGACGCGCTGAAGCGGTTCCCCGAGCGGGAACGGCGCATCGTGGTGCTCCGCTTCTTCCACGACCGGACACAGCAGCAGATCGCGTCGATGGTGGGCGTCTCCCAGATGCACGTCTCCCGGCTGCTGACCCGGTGCCTGGCCGAGCTGCGGGAGATGCTCGGACACCTGGACCCGGCCCTGCACGACCAGGGGAAGTCCGTGGCCGCCCGGGACGTCTCCGAAGACGGGCGTCCGGAAGGTACTTCGGCTGCCACGGCTGCACCTGTTGCGTCCGTCGCTTCGGTCGCTTCGGTCGCTTCGGTAGCTTCCGTCGTCCCGGTGGACTCGTCGAGCGGCGCCTGCGCGCCGGAGCCGGCCGCCGTCCGCCCGCGTGACCTCCCGGCGCCGTCGAGTCGTCCGACCGGCCGCGGACGGGAGGAGCTGTCCGCACGTCGCTGGGGTGACGCGCTGTGCTCCCCCCGGCCGGCGGTCCACAGATGGGCGGCGACGGTCGGGTCGGCCAGGTGGGCGGGGACGGGCTCGCGCCGCGGTTCGCCCCGCAGGCCGAAGACCCGGGGCCCCCGCAACTGCCCTCCTGGTACGCCGGGGTCAAGGACGGCACGGACGGCCGGCCATGCTCCGGCGTCCGGCGTCCTTGCCCTGCACCAGGAGCGCGCAGGGCCCGACCGGCACTCGAAGAGGGCGCGGCCGGTGCGCCTCCGCTGGAGGGGGTGCACCGGCCGCTGGGGACGAGACGGGCGTCGGGGTCAGTTCCGGCGGCCCTTGAGGCGGCGTACGTCGAAGGACCAGATGCCGCGTCCGTGGGTGGCCGCGTACAGCTTGCCGTCGGGGCCGAGGCGCAGTTGCATCACGGCCGTGCTCGGCAGGGCGTGGCCCAGGACCTCCCACTGGGTGGCGCCGGCCGGCCGGTAGAAGGCGGCCAGGTCGGTGCCGAGGGCGAGGCCGCCGTTCGGGAGGAGCTTCAGGGTGTTCGCGGGCACGTCGGGCAGGTTGGCGGAGACGTCCGTCCAGTCGGCGCCGCCGTTCCTCGACTCGAAGACGTGGCCGACGCCTGCGCCCGGGCCCTCCGTGAAGCGGCGGGAGAAGCCGTTGATCGCCACGAAGACGTGCTGGGCGTCGGCCGGGTCGATGGTGAAGCCGGAGACGTAGCGGTTCGGGACGGTGCCGTCGACCGGGAGGTTCAGCTGGTGCCAGCCGGTCCCTCCCCCAGACTTCGTCCGGGAGGTGCCCCCAGCGTTGCCGACCGCGATGCCGCGGGTGAAGCCCTGGTTGTTGCAGGGTCCGCACCAGCCGACGTAGACCGTGCCGCCGGAGGACGCCACGGCGGTGGCCACGTGGCCTTCACCGAGGTCGTAGGCGTTGGCCCACTCCTTGCCGGAGCGGATGGCGAAGCCCTTGGTGTTCACCCACACGTGCCGGCCGCCGGCGATCCAGGTGCCGGTGTTCTTGGCGTCGGCGGTGATCGGCGCGATGAAGCGGGCCCCCGCCCCGCCCTGGTCCTTGTCCGGCGGGGCGACCTCGTACTCGGTGGCCTTGGCCGGGTCGGTCGTCCACGAGCCGTCGTTGACACCGCAGTTCTGCGTGACCCACATGTCGAGGTAGACGTACTCCTCGGCGATGTCACAGCCGTTGGCGGGGTCGGCGATGGTGTCGCCGCCGTCGCCGCCGAAGTTCGATCCCATGACCTTGTCGTGGCCGCGCAGGATCGACTGGCCGTTGTCCTGCAGGCCGCCGGTGACCGAGACACCGCCGTGGGTGAGGTCCTTGCCGACGCCGACTGAGTAGTACTGGAGGGTGTCGAGGGTGCCGTCGTTCAGGGACTGCCAGTCCTTGGCGTGGCCGCCGGAGTCGACGGCGCCGTTGAGCGGGCGGCGGTAGATGCCGCCGTCGTTGCCGACGTACGCCCAGGTCTTGCCCCGGTAGCTGCCGATCGCGACGGCGTGCTGGTCGGAGTGCGTGGTGGGGGAGCAGTCGCCGGTCTGCTTGGCCGGGTCGATGCTCCAGCAGGGGAAGGGGAAGTTCCAGTACGGGCCCGGGGTCGTCCAGGTCGAGCCGCCGTTCCTGGTCTCGAAGACCTCTTCAAGGCCGAGGTAGAGGTGGTCGGCGTCTGCCGGGTCGACCTGGAGGAACTGGTTGTACCAGGACTGGATGCCCGGCTGGTAGCCGTCGCCCTGGAGGGCGGAGCCGGACGCCTTCAGCTTGGTGTAGTCCGCGATGAGCGTCCACGGGCCGAACGGCGAGCCGCTCTTGGACACGTACACGCCCTTGAGCCCGCTGTCCGGGTTGGCGGCCGTCTGGGCCGGGGACTGGTCGATGGCGTACAGGCGCGATCCGTCCGCCGCGGCGGCGAAGGTCATGTTGCCCACGTCGCCACTGTCGGTGGGCAGGTCGCCGAGCCCGGTGGCCGGCTTCCAGGTGCCGTCGGACGCGCGGGCGTACAGCCCGTTGTAGGTGTCGCCGCCGCGCCAGCCGACCGCGAGCAGGACCTTGTCCGGGTCCCTGGGGTCGACGGCGATGTCGTTGGCGATGTTCTTGTACGGCGCGCTCGGGTCGTCCGCCTTCGAACCGCCCGGCAGGTAGTCCGGGTTGGGCGCGAACTCCCGCTTCCACGGCCCGGACAGCTTCGTCGTGGAGTGCGACCAGACGCCGGTGCTCGTGGCGGCCCACACCTTGGTGCCGGCGAAGCGCAGCGCGTGGATGACCGTGGACTCCAGTTCCGCGCCGCCCACGCGGTCGCCGGGCTGGAACTGCCCGTGTCGCGGGTCCTTCAGGACGTAGACGCCCGTGCCGACGAAGGACGTGGCCCCGGTGTTGGACTCGCCGGTGGCGTACCAGAGGCGGTTGCCGCCGTCGAGGGCGAGCGTGCCGGTGGACAGGGAGGGCAGCTTGTCGGCGATCGGCTTCCAGTGCCCGCCGCCGGTCGTGGACCGGAAGACACCTCCGTTGGCGCCACCGGCGTACACATAGCCCTGGTTGTCGGCGGCGATCCCGGTGATACGGCCGGTCACCTGGCCCGCGCCGCCACTGGAGTTGGAGTTCACGTCCCGGTAGCGGGGGTCGTCCGAGTCGTACGGCTTCTTCGTGACGTGGTCCCAGCTGCCGGACGTGTGCCGCATGGACTGCAGCTGCTGCCAGGCGGCACCGTAGGCGCCGGGTGCGACGACGCCGGGCGCGGTGCGGGCCTCGGTGAACTGGGCCGTGGCCTCGGCGGAGTTCTCGGCCTCGTCGGCGCCGTCCTCGTCGCCCTCGGCGGCGAAGGCGGACATGGCGTCGCCGGCGCGCACCGCCTGGATGTGCTGCCGGCCGACGGCGGCCTGGTGGCGCGCCTGCCAGGGCCGGGGTCCTCCGGTGTCGGCCTGGGCCGCGAACGACTGGGTGCTTACCAGTCCGAACGCGGCGGCCACGACGGTGCAGGTCATGAACCGTCGCTGTTGTCTTGGGGGCAGCATGCCCTCTCCTCCCTGCGCCGGAATGCATGGGGGTGTCCCGGGCGCAGACGGGATCTTGGCGTGAGCACAACACCCCCATAAAGGGGCTCAGACGAAAAATGGCGCGGTGTTTACCTTTCGGCCCACGGGGACCCGAACCTCCCTCCCGGCGCACGGGCTTGGCCGTGAGCCGTGCGGGTGCGGTGGCGGAACATCACGTAGGCGGCGACCGCGACGCCGGCACACCACACCCCCTGGGTGACGAGGGCGGTGACCGGGACCGTGGTGGTGAAGGCGGCCATGTCGGCGGCCTGGACTGCACCGTGGGCGGGCAGATACCGCACCAGGGGGCCGTCGGTGTTGTCGGTCATCGTGGGGTTCTGCAAGGTGATGTCGATGGCGCTGACGATGGTGATGACGAACATGCCTTCGACGTCGCGGCGCAGAACCGAGCCCAGGGCTACGCCGATGAACCCGTACGTCAGGGCCGCGCCGAACAGCGCGGCGGCCAGGGCGAGCGGCTGCCGGGGTGCCCAGTGCAGGCGGATGATCACGGTGGCATAGGCCGCCAGGACCGTCGCCGCGATGGCCAGGGCAGTCGTCTTGGCCAGGGCGAGATGGGTGCGGGGATAGCCCGCCATCGCCAGACGGCGGTCGAACCCGCCGCTGGTGAAGGTGGCGGCGAACATCATGAACCCGGCCAGGATCGCGACGGAGTTCAGGGCTCCGGCGATCTGGGCGACCTCGTGCGCCGGCTCCACCACCGTGCGTCCCCCGGTGAGGCGGAACGGCGTCCGGGTGGTGCGGGTGAGGATGTGGGCGAGATGGAGCCACAGGGGCATGAAGCAGGCGGCCAGGAACAACGCGAAGCCGTTGCGGGCGTGCTCGGTCAGCGCGAACCGCGTCGCGACGGTGAACAGCGTTCCCTGACCGGCCCGGCCGCTCGGGGAGGCCTCGGGGAGGCCGTCGCCGGGGCGGAGGGTCGATTCGGTCGTCTCGGTATCGGTAGAGGTCATGGGGTGACGGCCGCCATCGGGTGGAGGGTTCCGGCTTCCAGGCGCCAGAGCCGGTCGAGGCGCTCTGTGTCGTAGGCGAGGTGGGAGACGACCAGGACCGATCGACCGCGGTCGCGCAGGCGCGCGGCGAGTTCCCAGAAACGCAGATAGGTGTCCCAGTCGAAGCCCTGGTAGGGCTCGTCGAGGAGCAGCAGGCCGGGGTCGTGCATGAGGGCGAGGGTGAGGTTGAGCTTCTGCTGGGTGCCGCCGCTGAGGGTCGCGGGCCGGTCGTCGGTGAATTGGGTGAACTGCAGGATGTCCATGACCTCCTCGGCCCACCGCAGGTCCGGCAGCCGGTAGGCGGTCTGGAAGAACCGCAGGTGCTGGCGCACCGTCAGGCTCCGGTTGAGCACGACGTTCTGGGGGCAGTAGCCGAAGCGGCCGCGGTGGGTGACCGTGCCGCTCGTCGGGGCCAGCTCACCGGCCAGGATCTTCAGCAGTGTGGTCTTGCCGGCGCCGTTCTCCCCGACGATCCCGGCGATCGTGCCGGGTTCGAGTTCGAGGTCGACGCCGCGCAGGACGCGCCGTTTGCGGTAGGCGTGGTGGACGGACAGTACGCGCACCGGTGATTCTCCTTGTCGTTGCCGCGGGCGGCGCCGCCGCGCACGGCTGTCCGGCGACCTTCTGCTCGGCGCTGCTCAGCCGTCGGTGGCGGGATCGCCGGGATGGTGGGGCCGTGGGGCCGTCAGGTCGATGCACGTGCACGGGCCGCTGTGCGCGAGGCACCGGGCGTACAGGCGGTGGCGTTTGTGGACGACGGCGCCGGCGTACATCAGGGGGCGCAGGGCGGCGGCGTTGTCCTCGAGGATCCAGGACAGGTCGATCTCGTCCCAGCCGCGGTCGATCGCGTGCCGCATCGCGTCCGCCATGAGGACGCTGCCCAGGCCCAGGACGGCACCGGGGACGATGCCGGTCGCCATGGCCCGCCCCCGGGTGATGCGACGAGCGGCGCGCCAGATGCGCCACGCCCCCAGCGGCAGCCCGTACCGCGTCAGCCGTCCGCGGACCGAGGCGAGCGCCTGGTTGAAGTCGGGCAGCAGGATGACGAACCCGACGGGTGTGCCCTGGTGTTCGGCGATGCGGACGCCCCGGGGGGCCAGGAATCTCAGCTGCCGGGCCATGTGCGTGGCCTCGGCCCGGGTCATGGGGGCGAAGCCCCAGTTGTTGCGCCAGGCGCGGGTGTACAGGTCGCACACGAGGCGGATCTCCTCGTCGAAGCGACGGCGGTCCACGTCGCGCAGCACGATGCCGTAGCGCTGCTGGTGCCGTTCGGCGAACCCCTTCAGTCGGGGCACGGACTCGCCGCTGGTGTCCAGCCGCAGGGACAGCAGGTCCTTGACGGGGCGCAGTCCGGCGGCCTCCAGCAGAGCCGGATAGTACCGGGCGGTGTACGGCATGCCGATGAGCGGCGGGTCGTCGTGGTTGTCGACGAGGAGCCCGCACTCGTGATGCATGTTCGGGTTCATCGGTCCGACGACCGTGCGCGCACCGCGTTCGCGCAGCCAGGAGCAGCCGGCCTCGACGAGTGCCGTGGCGGCTTCGACGTCGTCGACGCATTCGAAGGCGCCGAGGAACCCGTCGAACTGCCCCGGTCCGCGATCGGGGTTGAGCAGGGCGACCAGTCTGCCCCGAGGCGTGTCGTCGCCGTCGCTCCGGGCCAGCAGGAGGACGGCTTCCGTACGGGCGAGGAACGGGTTGTGCCGGGACGACCAGAGCCGGCGCTGGTCCCACAGCAGCGGTGCGACCCAGGGCTGGCCGGCGTCGTACAGGCGGTGGGGAAGGGAGTGAAAGGCGCGAAGGTCCGCACGCGAGACCGCAGGGGTCACCGACCATCGCCGGCTGCGTGCCGGAGCCCGGCTCACTGTGTTCGTCGTCGCCACTGAATGGCTCACCGGTTCCACGCCGGGAAAGGCTAGCAGCTCCGATACGCTCGGTAGCCGATCAAGTACGGTGTGTGATCGAAGCTGATCGGTACGGAATGTCGCGGAGGCAACCAATGACGGACTGGCTCACCCGGTCACCGGTTCTGGAGGTGGCCGCGCAAGCCCAGACGCTCGGGGTGTATCCGTACTTCAGGCACGTCGGCAACAGGCCGGGCCCCGCCCGCGTCGTGGTCGACGGCACCACGGCCGTCGACTTCGCCTGCAGCGACTACCTCGGCCTGGCGGCCGATCCCCGGGTCGCCCACGCCGCCGCCCAGGGCGCCACACGCTGGGGCACGTCCTGCTCGGGCTCCCCCCTGACCGCCGGCACGCTCGGCGTGCACCGTGAACTCGAGGAGGAACTGGCCGACTTCCTGCGCCGCGACGCCGTACTGCTGACGGCCACCGGCTATCAGGCCAACCTCGCCCTGGCCTGTCTCTTCGACCCGGCCCACCTCGTGCTCACCGACCGGCACAATCACGCCTCCCTGGTCGACGCCATCCGCCTCGGACACGCCGGGCACCGCAGCTTCCGGCACAATGACGCCGCCCACGCGGCACGCGTCCTGGACGAAGCCGCCGCACCCGCCGGGCTGGTCCCGCTGGTCGTCACCGAGGGCGCGTTCTCGCTCGGCGGCGCGCCCGCACCGCTCGTCCCGCTCGCCGACGCGGCGCACCGCCACCACGGCGCGCTGATCGTCGACGGCGCCCACGACATCGGCGTGTACGGCGCCGGCGGACGGGGACTGGCCGAGCACCTCGCCTGCGAAGACCAAGTCGACGTCGTCACCGGCACCTTCTCCAAGGCCTTCGGCTCCGTGGGCGGATTCGTCGCCGGCCCACGCGACGTCATCGCGACCCTGCGTCACCTCGGACGCGCGTCGGTCTACGCCGCCGCGCTCCCCCCGCCCGCGGCGGCCGCGGCCCTCGCGGCACTGCGCATCGCCCGCGCCGAACCCGAACGCCGCGCACTGCTGTGGCGCAACGCCGAGCACCTGCACCGGGTCGTCTTCGACCGGATCCCCTTGTCCGGCACGGTTCCGGCCCAGGGCACGACCCCGGCCCCTGTCCCGACGCCGGCGAGCCCGGTGGCAGCGGTGCCCGTGCCGTCCGCGTCACAGGCACCGCACGTCTGGCGCGAACTGCTGGACGCCGGGCTGTACACGGCGCTGTTCCTGCCCCCGTCCACACCTGCGGGCCCCTTGTTGCGGCTGTCCGTGACCGCCTCCCACACCGCCGACCAGATCGAGGAGGCCGCGGCCCTGCTCCACCGCGTCCTCGACACCCCCGCGCACGCTTGACGCACCCGCCCACACCTGACCACCCGCCCGCGCTCGACGCGCCCCGCTTTCAGGAAGGCCGGAAGATCCCATGCCCCTTGCCACATACGGACAGATCATCGAGATCCTGACCGATTTCACCGACGTGGACCCGGACACGATCCGCCCCGACACCGTGCTGGTGAACCTGGGCATCGACTCCATGCTGTTCGCCGAGCTCGACGCCGTCCTCGCCGACCGTTTCCAGCTCACCGGAGGCGAGACCTTCAAGCCCACCGCCCGCACCACGGTGGCCGACCTGGTCGACCACATCAACCGCCCGGCATCCCCCGTGGCACCCCTTCGATCCGGCCTGGGTGCCGGGTGACGCCTCCGCCGGCAGCCCGTCCGGCGGCGTCCGGGACGCGGGGCGCGGTCACGGTCACCGGCATCGGGGTGATCACCCCCTGCGGAGTCGGCGCCGCCGCGACGTGGGACGGCCTGTGCTCAGGACGTTCCTTCACGGCGTCGGATCCTGAACTCGCCGACTGCCCCGTGGACTTCTCGTGCCAGGTCTCCGGCTTCGACCCCCGCACGATGTTCGGCCGTCAACTCGTCCGCCGCACCGACCCGTTCACCCATTTCGCGCTCGCCGCCGCGCATGAGGCCGTCGCCGACGCCGGCCTGACCGTCGGACGCGATGTGGACCCCACCCGCATCGGCGTCGTACTCGGCAGCGGCTCGAACAGCACCACCACCTACCTCGACGTCTACCGGCCGTTCTTCAACGGCCGGCCTGACACCGTTCCGCCGCTGGCCCTGCCCCGCAGCCTGCCCAACATGGCCGCCGACGAGACCGCGATCCACCTGGGCGTCCGGGGCCCGGTCCTCACCCTGGCCACGGCCTGCACCTCCGGCGCGAACGCCATCGGCGTCGCCCGCGACCTGATCCGGTCCGGAACCTGCGACGTCGTCCTGGCCGGTGGTGCCGAATCCATCCGCAACCCGAGCGCGTCCCTCACCTTCCACCGCTTGCGGGCCCTGTCGACCCGCGGGCGCGACCCCGCGGGCGCCTCCCGCCCCTTCGACCGCGACCGTGACGGCTTCGTCCTGTCCGAAGGTGCCGCCGTCCTGATTCTCGAACGCCTCGAGCACGCCCGTGCCCGTCACGCCCGCCCACGAGCCCTCCTCACCGGGTACGGCACCGCGTCCGACGCCCACCACCCGGTCGCCCCCCACCCCGACGGCCGCGGTCTGCACCAGGCGATCCGCACCGCCCTCGCCGACGCGGACCTGTCCCCGGCCGACGTCGACATGGTCGCCGCACACGCAACCGGCACGCCGCTCGGGGACCTCGCCGAAGCCCGCGCGCTGCACCACGCGTTCGCCGGATCGCCGCCACCGGTCACGGCGCCCAAGGGTGCTTTCGGCCACCCGGTAGGCGCCGCCGGAGCGATCCAGGCGGCACTCGCCGTCCTCGCCCTGACCCATCAGCGGATCCCGCCCACCGCCAACCTCGACACCCCCGACCCCGACATCGACCTCGACGTCGTCACCAAGGTGCCCCGCCCGCACCGCCTGCGAAGCGTGCTCTCCCAGGCGAGCGGCTTCGGCGGCAGCAACACCGCGCTCCTGCTGCACCACCCCTGACCGGCACGGCACACCGTCCGAGTCCCGCGAATCGCCGGCACCGTGATCAGCGGTGCGCCGCCCACTCGCGCACCGCCGACCCAAGCCCTTCCTCGAAGCCGACCTTGGGCACGAAGCCGAGCTCCTGGCGCGCCCGCTGCGCCGACGCCGTCCACCCCAGCCCGGCCTCCCGGGCCTTGTCCCGGCTCAGCAGGGGAAGACGCCCGAACGGACTCAGCGCCAACTCGCCCGCCACCGCCACCGAATGCACGAAGGCCATCGGCACCGGCACCACCCGAGGCGCCCGCCGGCCCAGGGCCGCGGCCGCCACCCGCACCATCTCCGGCACCGTGAACTGCCGCTCGTCCGCCACGTGGTACAGCCCGCTCGCATACTGCCCCGGCACCACGACTCGCCCGCGCACCGCCGCCGCCATCAAGGCGTCGCACACATCGTCCACGTGCAGCACCGCGTACTCGCGCCGCGCCCGGCCGGGCTGCAGCACCACACCGGAGCGCGCCATACGCCCCACCGACGGCACGAACGCCCGGTCCCCGGCCCCGTACACGATCGGTGGCCGTACGACCACCACCTCGACACGGTCGGCGACTTCCGCCGCCGCGTCCTCCGCGGCCAGCTTGCTGCGCCCGTACCAGGACACCGGCGCGGGCCGGTCCTCCTCGCATCGCGGCCGCCCCGCGCCGGACACCGGGCCGGCCGCGGCCAACGACGAGCACAGCACCAGTCGCGCCCGCCGGCCGTCGCCGCGCGTCGCGGCCTGCGCGACCGCCCGGGCCAGCGTCCGCGTCACCCCCACGTTGCCACGCTCGAACTGAGCCCATGAGCGCGCCTGCAACACCGCGGCCAGATGCATCACCACGTCCGCGTCCGCCACGGCGTCGGCCACCCCGCTGCCACGCTCCCAGTCGACCTCTACGACGCGTTCCGCCGCCCCGGACAACCGGGCCCGCGCCGCGCCCGCCCGAACCATGGCGACCACCCGCCCACCGGCACCGGCGATGCGACGGCACAGATGCCCCCCGACAAAGCCCGACGCCCCGGTGACCGCAACCTTGAGACCACGCATCGATGCATCCACGCGGGAAGGCTAGTGTGCTTTTGCCCCGATATCGGGCATCCGGTCTGGCGAGTTCACGGCACGGGTCACGGCTTGCGGGGGGAGGGATATCCCCCCTCCCGTCCTGGGGGTTCGCCGGATCGCACCTCATGCAGGGGCGAAACTAGCGTTCGATCATGAATTCGGCTCTGCGAAAGCACCTCGCCACGGCACGGCGAAGGCATCTGCCCATGGCGCGGCGAAAGCTCCTCGCCGTGGCGCTCGGTGTCTCGACGTTGCTCACCGCCTGTACGACGACCACCGGTGCCGAGCCGGCGGCATCCGCCGCCCCGGTGGAGCGGTTGCGCCAGGACACCGAGTCGATCCGGGCCCTCGGAATCAGCGGTGTACAGGCCCGCATGATCGCACCCGACGGTCGGCAGTCGGTCGCCACCAGCGGCACCGCCGACCTGCGCACCGGCCGCCCGGTCCCGTCCGACGGCTACTTCCGCATGGCCAGCACCTCCAAGACGCTGATCGCCACCGTCGTCCTCCAACTGGAGGCGGAGGGCCGGCTGTCCTTGGACGACACGGTCGACCGCCGGCTGCCGGGAGTGGTGCGGGGCAAGGGCAACGACGGCCACCGCGTCACCCTCCGCCAACTGCTCCAGCACACCAGCGGCATCCCCGACGCCCTGCCCGGATACACCACGCCCCAGGAGTACGACCAGCAGCGCCACACCGTCCACGGGCCCGAGGAACTCGTCGCCCGCGCCATGGCCCACGCGCCGGACTTCCCGCCAGGCAAGGGCTGGGCGTACTCCAACACCGGCTACGTCCTGCTCGGCATGATCATCCACAAGGCCACCGGTCAACCCGCCCACCGGCAGATCGAGGACCGCATCCTGCGCCCGCTCGGTCTCGACCGGACCCGGTGGATGGGCACCTCGCCCGCGGTGCCCCAGCCGCACGCCCAGGCCTACCAGTTCTTCGGCCCCGGTTCCCGGGTGGACGTCACCGACCAGATACCGGTGGACCACGAGAACCTGTCCTGGGTCACGACCACACGGGACGAGAACGTCTTCTTCCGCGCGCTGCTCGCGGGCCGCCTGCTGCCGCCCCGGCAACTCGCCGAGA
This sequence comes from Streptomyces sp. NPDC104814, assembly GCF_055583185.1. Classification (NCBI taxonomy): domain Bacteria; kingdom Bacillati; phylum Actinomycetota; class Actinomycetes; order Kitasatosporales; family Streptomycetaceae; genus Streptomyces; species Streptomyces sp. NPDC104814. Next base: position 135,678 of record NZ_JBVJOL010000009.1, read on the forward strand.
TGCAGCAGACGGTCCCCGTGAGCGCCGAGGTCCAACAGCTCTGGCCCGGCGGCCGGTACGGGCTCGGCCTGGTCCAACGCCCCCTGAGCTGCGGAGGAACGTACTGGAGCCACGAGGGCGGGGACGGCGGTTACATCACCCTCAACGGCGTCACCGGCGACGGCAGGCGAAGTGCCGTGGTCTCGATGTCCGAGGCGCGCGGCGACACCCCGGAGCACATACTCGCCCAGGAGAAGGCGGCCGGCTCCTTGATCGACCACGCCTTGTGCTCCGACAGCCCCGGCAGCCGCTGAGGCTTCCGGCCCGGCCGAACCCCAGGCGGACGGCCATGACCCGGGACGACTCCTGGCTCGCGCGGCCGCAACCAACCTCCCTCATTCATCCTCTTTACATACAGTCGGGCTGATCTTCCCGACGGGATCACGTGCGCCAGGAGCAGCACGGCATGTGTGGGGAGAGCGGCACGGTGAAGCGGTACAACAAGCGGGGCAGGCTCTGCGGAGCGCTGGCGGGCGTGGTGGTCACGGCCCTGGCCGCGGGCGGATGCGACGCGGGCGGCGGCAGCGGGGCCCGCACGGCCCCCGCACCGGCGCGGCCCTCTGCCACCGACGGTACGACCGCCGCCGCCCGTGCCGCCGAGGCCACGCTCTGGCGCAAGTGGGGCCTGACTCCGTTGCCGTCGGCCCCGCAGCCCCCCGCCGACAAGCCCGTGAAGCTCTCCGCCACCGGGACGGTTCCGGTCCTCACGCACATACCGACGTCACAGAAGGTCGTGTTCATCACCATCGACGACGGCCAGGAGAAGGATCCCCGGTTCGTCGAGATGATGCGCGACCTCAGGGTCCCGTTCACGATGTTCCTGATGAACGACGTGATCAAGTCCGACTACGGGTACTTCAAGCAGCTCCAGGACCTGGGCAACCCCATCGAGAACCACACCCTGCACCACCCGGCGATGAACACGGTCCCGCCGGCCCGCCAGAAGGAGGAGGTCTGCGGCGACCAGAAGATCCTCACCCGTGAATACGGCACTGCACCCCTGCTGTTCCGGCCCCCCTACGGCGCGTACAACGCCGACACCAGGACGGCGGTGGCAGAGTGCGGGCCCAAGGCCATCGTCTGGTGGCGGGAGACCATGCAGATCCACAACATGGCGTACCAGGAGCCCGACAAGAAGCTGCACCCCGGGGACATCATCCTGGCCCACTTCCGCGGTCCTTCGGAGCTCAAGGGCACCACGATGACGCAGATGTTCGCCGCTCTGCTCAAGCACATCCAGGAGCAGGGCTTCGCCGTGGCCCGCCTGGAGGACTACATCCAGCCCCCGACGGGACACTGACGGGCCGACCGGCCTCCTCTCCCTTAATTCTCCGCCGGGACCAGCGTGCCGAAGGACGCCGCTGCGATGCGCTGGATCAGGGCCATCTCGGTGCCGTTGAGGTTCGTCGGGTCGACCGAGTACACGATCTTGCGGGAGAGGTCCTTGGTGGCGAACACGCCGCTGGTCCAGCCGGGCCGGGAGCCGGTCTTGCCCCAGACGACGACGCCGTTGGACGCCGTGACCCGCATCAGGCCCATGGTCATGCAGGCCCGGCCGGCGTCGGCCGCCGTGCGGCACTGGCTGCTGTGACTGCTGGGGACGTCCGGGACCTCGAAGAGCTTGGCCTGCTGGGCCTTGGGGAGGAGACGGCCGCGGAAGAGGGCGGTGATGAACCGGTCGAGGTCGGCGGGCGTGGAGATCATGCCGCCCTCGGCCCACGGCCAGGGGCTCTGCTCGGTGACGTCCACCCGATGCGTGGTGCCGTCCGCGGACCGGACCGTCAGATAGCCGTGGGAGTGCGGGCCCGGCAGCCGCGGGTCGTCGGCGTCGGGGACGTAGGTGTCGCGCAGGCCGAGCGGGCGGGTGATCCGGCTCCGCACCTCGTCGGCGAAGGTATGGCCGGTGACCCTCTCGATCAGCACACCGGCGACGTAGTAGTTCATGCCGTTGTACTGCTGGGCCGTGCCCGGCGCGAACTGCATCGGCTGACCGGCCAACGTGTCGATGACCTGCTGCGGAGTGAAGCTCTTCATGCGGTTGGCGGCGAACCACTCGGGGCTGCCGTCGCCGAACTCCGGGCTCGATCCGCCGCGCGGCAGGCCGCTGGTGTGGTTGAGCAACTGGCCCACGGTGACGGGCGGCAGACCGGCGGGCAGCACGCCCGGCAGGTACTGCTGGACGGGCCGGTCCAGGTCGATCCGGTGCTCGGCGGCGAGCTGGAGGACGATCGTGGCCGTGAACACCTTGGAGATGCTGCCGATCCGCAGGAACGCGTTGGGCGGGACGCCCTCCCCGGTCTCCAGATCGCCGACACCCGAAGTGCCGGACCAGTGGCCCGTGCTGCCGGTGATCCGCAGCAGCGCGCCGGTGACGTCGTCGTCGGGCAGACCGGCGATGGCGGCCCGCAGCGCGGCCGGGTCCAGAGGCGGCAACGGCGCGCCGGCGGCCGCCGGTGCCACCGCCCCCGCCGGCTGTGCTACGGCGAGCGCGGGCGCGGCAACCCCCGCGGCCAGAGCCATGGTCAGGGTGCCGCAGGCGGCCAGGTCGATCCAACGGGTGCGACGGGCGGAACTGTTCACGTCGGTTGCCCTCCGGGCGCGTGGTGGTCGGAGCGGATGATCACCGCCCGCCACGAGTCTGAGCCCCACCCCCACTCCGCCTCATCGGGGAACGACCCTGATCAAACCCCGGCCCGAACCCCGAGACCGGCTGACGAAACATCAGGGGGCCATCGCCACGAGCCGTCGGTTGGGACGGGGTCAGGCGACGTGGCACGGTGGAATGGTGGCGTCGGCTCATCGTCCTTCCGCTACGCTGTGCCGTTATGACTACCGGGACGGCCTCGCGCCACACACGGATCGGTGACCCGGTGCTCTTCTGAGCGCCGTACGGGCCGGTTCGGGTCCGCTGATTTCTCGAGGTTCTTGCGCTGCTCCTGCGCGGGCTCCGCCTCCGTCGGGTTGATCTCAGGCTCTGCACATCAACCACGACAGGAGCATGCATGCCCACCAGAACGCTGCGGATTCCCACCACGGACGGCCAGGCCGATGCCTTCGCCGCCTTCCCCGACCACGGCGAGCGGCACCCAGCGGTGCTGATGTACGCGGACGGCTTCGGCATCCGTCCCGCGCTGCGGGAGATGGCCCGCGAACTGGCCGGTCACGGCTACTACGTGCTCGTCCCCAACACCTTCTACCGGCACGGCCCGGCACCGCTGCTCGAACTTCCCGAGCACATCGGGGAAGAGGCCCGGCCCGCGGTGTTCGCCCAGCTGATGCCCTTGATCGAGGCGCACACCGCCGAACGCGTCCTGAGCGACGCCGACGCCTACCTCAGCTTCCTCACCGCCCAGCCCGAGGTCGGGGCCGGACCGGTAGCGGTGACCGGCTACTGCATCGGCGGCCTCTACGCGATGCGCACCGCCGCGGCCCACCCCGGCCAGGTGGCGGCCGTCGCCGCGTTCCACGGGCCCGTCGGCGTCGATGGGCCCACTCTCTTCTCCAAGCTCACCGCACAGGTCCATCTCGGCCACGCCGAAGGCGACATGACACCCGAGGCCCTCGGCGAGCTCAACGAGGCCCTCGATACGGCAGGCGTCGACCACACCTCCGAGATCTACCCCGGTACCCTCCACGGCTTCACCATGTCCGACACCGACGCCTTCAGCCCCTCCGGCCTGCAACGCCACTGGGACCGCCTGCTCCCGCTCCTGGACCGCACCCTGACATGACCAGAGGACTTAGGCTGGCACGGTGACTGATGAGCAGGAGCCGGTGCGGCCGTCGGGCGTGTGGGCCACGGCGGTGGGGGTGGCCCGGGTGCGGGCGTTGGAGAGCGAGCGGGAGAACGCGTTGTTCCGCGACCCGCTGGCACAGGCCTTCGCCGCCGCCGGCGGCCTGTGGCCCTCCTCGCCGCCGCCCGCCGACGAGGCCGCGCGACGCCGCCGGCTGGCCGTGTCGTTCTCCATCGTCATCAGGACGAAGTTCCTCGACGACCTGTTGCTGCACGCCTCCGCTTCCGGTGTCCGCCAGGTCGTGCTGCTCGGCGCCGGCATGGACAGCCGGGCCTTCCGGATGGACTGGCCCGAGGGCACCCGGCTGTTCGAGGTCGACACCGCCGCGCCGCTGGATTTCAAGGAATCGGTGCTGCGCCGGGAGCGGGCCGTCGCACGCTGCGAGCGGATCACCGTCGCGGTGGACCTGCGTGAGGACTGGCCGGCCGCGCTGGCCGCCGCAGGGCACGACCCGGCCGTACCGACCGTGTGGATCGCCGAAGGACTGCTGATCTATCTGCCCGGGGACGCGGTGGAGCTGCTGCTGGCCCGGATCAGCGCGCGGTCGGCGGCAGGCAGCCGGATGGGGCTGACGCTGGGCTCGCGCGGTGTGATCGAGCGCTTCGGCGCGGACGCCGTGCCGGGGTCGGCGGCGTCCCTGTGGGTCTCGGAGATGCCCGACGACCCGGTGGGCTGGCTGGCCGGGCACGGCTGGGAGGCGGAAAGCCACACCCTGCGCGAGCGCGCCGCCGCCTACGGCCGGCCGATCAACACCCCGCCGCAGCACGAGGAGGGCCCCGGCGGACTCGTCTCGGCGGTCCGCCGCTGGAGCACCGGCCGGGCCCCGGGTACCCGATGACAAGAGGGGCGTCCGGGACTCCCCGTTGGTTACGCGCTGCCGGGCGGGACGGGCGTGGCCTGGTGGTAGTACATCTGCCAGGGCGCGTCCGCATCCCGCCTGCGCCAGAGCGAACTGCGCCGTGCCCGGTTTCCGTCCAGTGTGGTCTCGTAGGTGAGGTGCACCAGCCCGGGTGCCAGCAGGACACCGGTGATCCGGGAGGGCTCGTAGCGCGGGCCGTCCTCTGCCGCGCTGTCCATCCCGGGCAAGGCGGCCAGCATCTCCTCGTACGTCCACCGTCGCCCCGAAGCGCCGACCTCGGTGAAGTCCGGGTCCAGCAGCTGTCGGGCCAGCGACGGCGACCTGCGCACGCTGGGGTCCATCAGGCGTAGTTCGCCCGCGATCGCTTCCCGGACCTCATCCGATTCAGGGCTCATACAGGCATCCTCGCCCACGACCGGCCCTTTTCGGGGTCACGTCACCGCATCACCGCATCGGCTCCCGTTCCACCGGCAGCCACAGCTCGGCGTCCGCCTCCGTGCCGTCCGCCGACATCCGCATCCGCAGGATCTCCGGCCCGGGGCGGCTCCGGTACGGGTTGGACGGGAACCACTCGGTGAACACGTCCCGCCACAGCGCCTGGATCGCCTCCGGGGCCGGCCCCGAGGTGGCGAAGACCGCCCAGGTCCCGGCCGGCACGGCCAGCGTGGCCATGCCCTCCGGCGCGGACGCCGAGGTGACGACGCCGTGGTAGTAGTCGAGTTCGGAGCCCTCCGTCCGGCTGGGATCGAGGTCGTCGCAGACCGCGAGGATGCCGTGCGGCTCCTGGTCGGACAGCTTCTCCAGCGCCTCCCGCGTCTGGTGGCCGATCCCGCGGACGAAATCGATGATCGCCGGGTTCGGCCCCGAGTGCACCAGCGGCACCCGTGTCTTCGCCCCGACGACGTTGAACTCCGGCTTGTGCACGACCCGGTAGCGCATGCTGCTGCTCCCGTCGACGACGAGGCGGAACGACATCCGGGGCTGGGAGTCGAGCGCGGCACCGGTGCGCCGCGCCTCGCCGGGTCCGACGCCGTGCATGGTGCGGAAGGCCCGCGCGAAGGCTTCCCCCGAGCCGTACCCGTACCGCACCGCGATCTCCAGCAGCGTCCGCTCACCGGCCAGTACCTCCGCGCCCGCGACGGTCAGCCGCCGGCGTCTGACGTACTCCGACAGCGGCATCCCCGCGAGCGCCGAGAACATGCGCCGCAGGTGATACTCCGAGGTGGCGGCGACGCGCGCCAGCTCGGCTACGTCGACGGAGGTGTCGAGCTGCCGCTCGATGTGCTCCATGACCTGATTGAACCGCTCCAGCACCATCGCCTCCAAGATCCGACCGACGATTCAATCAGGTGCCGTCCCGCACGCCGTACCCGAGAAAAGCGGTGCGGCAAGTGTCGGGTGGCCGCCATGGGCGGCGCCGCACGATGGAGGCATGAACGACACGATCTTGGTATCCCGCTTCCTCCGCGACGGTTTCGTCAAGCTGGAGGGTGCCGTCGCGCCCCGCGTGGCGGCGAGCTGCGCACGGCTGCTGTGGCAGGAGACGGGCTGCGACCCGGACGATCCGCAGACCTGGACCCAGCCCGTGCACTGGGTCGGCGGGATGGCACAGGGGCCGTTCGCCGCCGCACCCAACTCCCCGGAACTGCACCGGGCGTACGACCTGCTGGTCGGCGCCGGGCGCTGGGAGCCGCGCTACTCGCTCGGCACCTTCCCGCTGCGCTTCCCGCACGAGGAGGAGCCCGGCGACGCGGGCTGGCACATCGAGGGCAGCTACGCGGTGGAGGGCGAAACCTGGCCCTTCACCAATCTCCGCTCACGCGGCCGGGCCCTGCTGATGCTGTTCCTGTTCAGCGAGGTGGGGGAGGAGGACGCCCCGACCCGGATCAGGGTCGGCTCCCACCTCGACGTGCCGAAGGTGCTGGAGCCGTACGGGGAGGAGGGGGCGAGCGGCCTGGCCATCGCACCGGACCTGGTGGCGGCCTCCGCGCACCGGCCGCTCGCCCTCGCCACCGGTTCCCCGGGGGACGTCTTCCTGTGCCATCCGTTCCTGGTCCACGCGGCCCAACCGCACCACGGGCTGCGACCGCGCTTCATGGCCCAGCCACCCCTGATGCCGGCCGAGCCGTACGAACTGGACCGCCCCGACGGCGCGTACTCCCCAGTGGAGATCGCGATCCGCCGCGGCCTGGAACACACCACCTCGGCGTCCACCAGCTAGGACGCCGGACCCACCGGACCTGTGCTGCCGGTGACGCCGAGACAGTGCCGACGGGCCCGGCGTGATCCGGCAGGACGGGGGCTATGCCTGGCCGGTTTCGAAGCGGGAGACTTTGCTGTCGGCGACGGTGAAGTGCCACCTGGTCCGCATCTCGCCCCAGGTGTCGTTGCGGTAGCGGGCGACGAGGGCGCGGCCGTCGTCCGCCTCCGCTTCGACGTCCATGTGCCCGCGGGAGGAGAACACCTCCCGGTCGAGCCACTCGCGGACGTCGCGGTCGGTGCCGTCGTCGGCCATGGTCGCGTCCGCCGTCATGACGTCGTACACGGCGCTCCGGTCGCCCGCGTTGAGGGCCGTGACGAAGGCGCGCACGGTCGGGTCGCTGAGCTGGTTCTCGGGGATGGTCATGTCCTACTCGTACACCGGCACGCTTCCGCCCCGTCGCACCCCGGCCGTCGCCGTCCCTCCGACAGCGGGCGGCCCGGCTGCCGGGCCGCCGGAAGAAGGCGGCGTGCGTCGGCCGAGGGTCGCAGGACGGCCCCGCAGGAGCCCTTGCGGACGAGGTGTCGTCTCGCCGACGCCCTGTCCGGGGCCTCCTGCGGGGCCGTGGCAGCCCGTGCGGGTGAAGCGGGGTGGCCGGTCAGCAGGCGCCGAGGTCCTGCCAGACGCCCCACTCGCCGGTGGTGCCGGGCTCCTCGCCCGTCGTCCACCACTTGGCCTTCCAGGAGTGGCCCTTGTACGACACCCGCTGGCCGCCGGTGTACACCTTGTCCCGGGCCCACGGGGCGTCCGTGCACTGGTTGCCGGAGCCGCCGGTGATGGTCAGCGCGTACGTCGCCGAGTGGCTGCCCGAGGTGCCGGCGCCGGTCACGGTGACCGTGTAGGTGCCGGAGGCCGCGGCGGACGTGGTGGCCAAGGTGAGCGTGGAGGTGCCGCCCGCGGTGACCGACGACGGGCTGAGGGAGGCGGTGACACCTGCCGGGGCCCCGGTGACGCTGAGCTTCACGCTCTGGGCGTCACCCGCCGTCACGGCCGTCTTCACGGTGGCCGTGGCGGACTGGCCGGCGGTCACGGTCCCGGAGGCCGGGCCGATCGCGACGGAGAAGTCGTTGGACGGGGTGGTGGTGCCGCCGGTGAACGGCGCGAAGATGTGGGTGAAGTCCCACGTGTTCTGCTGGATGCCCGAGCAGTTGTCCGCGGCGGCACCTCCCGCGCAGCTGCCGTTGTCCCGCTGCAGCGCCCAGAACGACAGGGTGTTGATGCCCTTGGAGACGGCCCAGTCGTACACCGTCCGGGCGTTGGCCAGAGTGAAGGTCTCCGCCTTGCCGAAGTCGTCGACGCCGGGCATCTCGGTGACGCCGACCATGTTCCACAACTGGGCCGGGCTCTTGCCCGGGTACAGCTGGGCGAGCAGGTCGTACAGGCCCTGCGCGGCGGTCTGGGTGTCCTTCGCCATGTCATGGGGCTGGTTGTCGTAGTAGTCGAACGTCATGAGGTTCACGACGTCGACCCGGGTGCCGTTGCTCACCGCGTTGCGCAGCAGGGCCTCGCCGGTGTCTCCGAGGCCGTGCGTGGTGGTCGGCAGCGTGTAGGAGATCTCGACCTTGCGCCCGTTGGCCGCCGCCCAGTCCTCGACCAGCTTGATGGCCTTGTTGCGGCGGTCGATGGCGGCGGTGTTGTCGAGCGAGTCGACCTCGATGTCCATGTCGAGCCGCGAGATGTCGTAGGTGGTGATGACCTTCTCGTAGGCGGCGGCGATCTGCTGGACGTCGGTGCAGCTGTCGGCGATCTCCGTGCCGGTGGTGTCGGCGGTGTAGCCCCCGAACGAGGGGATGACGTCACCGCCGTTCGCCTGGATCGTCCTGATGTCGGCGCCGAAGGTCGAGGCGGCGATCGGCATGCCGGTGTCGCCGTTCCAGTACGGCGTGCAGGAACCCTTGGAGGCGGTCTGCAGGAACGCCATCGTCAGGTGCTTGGCGCCGGACTGGGCGGACAGGGCGGCGGGGCTCTCGCCGGTCCAGGCCTCGAAGTAGGGGGCGAAGACGTGGTTCGGCAGGGGGGTGGCGGCCTGGGCGGTGCCGGTTCCCGTGAGGGCGAGGCCTGTCGCGGCCGCCAGGGTGACGGCGGCGGTGAGGGCTGCGCGGGCGGAGCGCACGAGTCTCATGTCAGTCCCGGTGTGTGGAGGGTGGGGACAACGCCCCCGTGACGTCGGGGAGTTGTCGCCTACCGGGATATCGCCCGCCGGGGGTCGGGTCAATGGTCTGGACCAAAATGGGACTAGACCAATCCGCCCGTCCAAGTCGCCCTCTCCGCTGGACAGGGCACCTGGCGGTGGACTGGACCACGCGCGAAGTTCCGCCACGACGCGGCACGGTCCACGTGCCGGCCACCGGGGGCGCCCGGAGCACGGCGAGCCTGGAGAAGTCGCCACGGCGACGGGGGTGTTACCTTCCCTTCCCGTGAGGGAGCACCAGCAACAGACCAGGGCGGCCTACGACGGGGTCGTCGAACTGTATGCCTCGAAGTTCGCCAACCGGCTGGAAACGCACCCGTTCTCGCGGAACATGATCGGCACCTTCGCCGAGCTGGTGCGCGCAACGGGGAACCTGCGGACAGCCGACGTCGGGTGCGGGCCGGGACATCTGACGGCCATGCTGCACGAGTCGGGGCTGGACGCCTTCGGGCTGGACCTCTCCCCGGGCATGGTCGACCACGCCCGGCGGGCGCATCCGGAGCTGCGGTTCGACGAGGCGCGCATGGAGGCCCTCCCGGTCGAGGACGGCGCGCTCGGCGGCGTGCTGGCCCACTACTCGATGATCCACACTCCGCCCGGGGAAGTGCCCGCGCTGCTCGCCGAGCAGGTACGCGTCCTGGCCCCGGGCGGCCTGCTGCTGGTCTCGTTCTTCGCGACCGACGGACCGGAAGAACCGGTCCGCTTCGACCACAAGGTGACACCCGCCTACAGCTGGCCGGTGGACCGGTTCGCCGAGTTGCTGGCCGGGGCCGGACTCGTCACGTTCGCCCGGCTGATCCACGACCCGGCCACCGAACGGGGCTTCCTCGACGCCCACTTGCTGGCGCGCCGGCCGTAGATCGCGTCCGCAGAGCCGACCCCGGCCACGTCGTCGTACCCGCCCTCAGAGGTCTGCTGAGGCGGTCTGCGATCAGTACCGCACGGCTCTGGCCACCTCGGCGCGAACCGTGCCGGACAGCTTGCGATTGCTGCGGGCGGTGGCGGTGCTCTCCTTGCCGGCGCCGACGTCGTCGACCGTCAGCACGACGACGTCCAGGAGATTGCCTGCCTGGTCACGGAAGTTCACCTGCACCACGAACGACTTCGCCGAGCCCGCGGTGTTGTGCACGGTGACGGGCACGGTGCTCCGGCCGTCGTCGGCCCGGGTGGGGGCGCCGAGGCGTACCTCGTTCTTGGCGTCGATCCCGCCCTTCACCTCGTTCAGGTGCCGCTTGGCTTCGGCCGAGGCCGAGGCCAGTGCGGAGGCGCCTTCGGAGGCCAGGGAGGCCACGGCCGAGGAGGCCGCGGACGCCGCCGAGGAGGCGACGGAGGCCGCCTTGCTCCCGCCCGTCGACGGTGTTCCCGTGTCGTTGGAGCAGCTGCTCACGCCGGCCACGGCGCAGGCCGTGAGCAGCACAGCCGCTGTGCCGCGTGCGCTGCTCTTCCTCAGGCGTCGTACCACATCTTCTCCCGTGCTGGACCGGTCATTGCCGAGCTCCAGTGAAAGGCGCCCGCCGGGATCCCGCATGCCCCGCGGGGACGCGTCAGCCCAGTTCCACCCGAATAGCGCGGAGGGCTCCGCCAGGTGCCGCCGTGGAGGTTGCGGCATCAGCGGCGGGGGCGTGGCCTGATTCAAGGGCCCGGATCGTGGAAGGAGTGCTGGGCAGGGGGACGCACCCTGCGTCCGGGGAAGGGGACCCGCGCATGGCCACAGACGCCAACTCCATCAGGATCACAGGGAAGGTGCAGGGGCGGGACATCATCCTGTCCGGCCCCCTGTCGAAGGACGAGATCCGGGACCGGGTGTGGTGGTGGCAGCTTTCCGATGGGAAGGACCCGCGCGAGCGCGATGAAGAGTCCCACGCATACGACGAGTCGGCTCGCGACGTGATCGCCACCCTGGGCGGCTACTACGAGGTTCCCCGCGATCCTCACGCCTCCGAAGCGGGCGATCTGATCGACATGCTGCACGCGGAACTGCACCCGGCGGAGTGAGGGAGCCGCACCGGCAACCGCCCGCCACACCCGCCGGCCCGTGCTCGTCGCGTTCTAGTTCGGGCTGGTCGCGGGCGCCTCGTCCGAGGCGGTGACCCTGTGGCCATCGGCCGCACGCTGCGGTGCCGCAGGGCGGCCTTCCGCGGGCCTGGACTTCGTCAGCCACAGGCCGGTGAACACGGCGGTGGCCAAGGTGACGGTGCCGGCGGCGAGGAAGGCGCTGTCGAGGCCGGACTCGAAAGTGGCGCCGCCGGATCGCCGGCTGTGGACGATGGCTCCGAGCACCGCGACGCCGAGCACCGCACCGATCTGCCGGGTGGTGCTGCTGATACCTGATGCGAGGCCGCCCTCCTGCGGGCTGACTGCCTGGATGGCGGCGCCGGTCAGCGGGGACATGGTCAGGGCGAAGCCGATGCCGGTGAGCCCCAGCCGCCACCACACGTTCCCGTAGCCGGTGTCGGCGTGCACCGTGCCGAGCGCCAGCAGTCCCAGTCCGGCCAGGGCCAGGCCCGTGGTGACCACGACGCGGAAGCCGTGCCGGGCGGCGAGTCGGCCCGCGTACGGGCTGACGATCACCATGCCGAGGGATACCGGCAGGGTCTGCAGGCCGGCGCGCAGGATCGAGCTGCCCTGGACGTACACGAAGAACTGGGAGAAGAAGAACGACGAGCCCATGAGCGCGAACCCGACCACGACCATGGCGGTGTTGGACACGGGGAACAGGCGCTGCCGGAACAGCCGCAGCGGCAGCATCGGAGCGGGCCGACGGGCTTCGACGGCGATGAAGGCGGCGAGAAGGATCAGCGCGGCGGCGAAGCTGCCCAGGATGAGCGGCGAGGTCCAGCCGCGGGCACCGCCCTCGATCAGACCGTAGGTCAGTACCCCCACCGCCAGAACGGACAGCACCGTGCCCGGGATGTCGATCGCGGGGGCGCTCGGGTTGCGGGACTCGCCGAGGTGGCGCAGGCCGAGCAGCAGCAGGACCACGCCGATGGGCAGATTGACCAGGAAGATGGCGGGCCAGCCGAAGGCCTGTGTCAGGACGCCGCCGGCCACGGGGCCCGCCGCCAGACCGATTCCGCTGAGTCCGGCCCACAGCCCGATCGCCTTCATCCGTTCTTGCGGTACGGGGTAGGCGGCGGCGAGCAGGGCGAGCGAGGCAGGGCTCAGTGCCGCGGCCCCGATGCCCTGCAGCACCCGGCCGGCGACCAGCCAGCCGAGCGAGGGCGCGAGGCTGCACAGCAGCGATGCGGCGGTGAACACCGCCACGCCGGTCAGGTACACCCGCTTACGGCCGAACCGGTCGGCGAAGACACCGCCGGACAGCAGCAGCATGGCGACCAGCAGTACGTACGCGTCGACGATCCATTGCAGCCCGGTCAGTTGAGTGTGCAGCCGGTGCTGCATGTCGGGCAGTGCCGCTCCGACGATGGTGTTGTCGAGCAGGACCATGAACTGGCCCAGGCAGGTCACCGTGAGCAGCACGGCCCGTTCTGATCGACTGTCTGCGGTCGCGTGCGATGCGGCCATGGGGTCCCCTCGGTTGTTGGTGGCGTCCGGTCGCGGTCGATGCGGGTGGGTGGATGGCGAGACAACCCGGCGCCCTAAAGCAGTCGGTGACTGCGTTAGGCGACTATAAGGAGGGTCGCTCGCAAACGCAAGTGCTGACTGCGTTAAGGTGAAAGGTATGAACGAGCGACAGCCAGCCCGGCGGCCCGGCGGACGCAGCGCCCGCGTCGGCGCGCAGGTGCATCAGGCCGTCACCGAGCTGATCAGTGAGCGCGGTTACGGCCACTTCACCGTCGGCGAGGTCGCCACCCGCGCCGGCGTGGCCGACAGCAGCATCTACCGCCGGTGGGGCAACCTGGAAACCCTGCTCACCGACGTGGCGCTCACCCGCCTCAACGCGCAGTCACCGATGCCCGACACCGGGAGCCTCGCCGGCGACCTGCGCACGTACGCGGCCCAAGTGGCCCGCGAGATCACCGGACCCGACGGGCCGGCGGTACTGCACCTGGCCTTCGCCCTGTCGAGCAGCGGTCAGCAGGGCCTGCAGGCCGGCGCCCACCTCCGCGCCGAACGCACCCGGCAACTGCAGTCCATGCTCGACCGCGCCCGCGACCGTGGCGAGCCCGCGCCCGACGCGTTCGACGTGCTGGACCACATCCTGGCCCCGATGTACATCCGCGTCCTGTTCGGCATGGTCCCGCTCACCCCGGACTACGTCGACGGCCTGGTCGACCGACTGCTGTGACCCCGCCCCGGTCCCCACGACCTTGCGCCCCTTAGCGCCTCCGCGTGCTGTGCGGCAAGAGTTGTCACTCGAAAAGGTGGCTTGCCGCGGGCCCGCTCTTTCGTCATATGCGATCACGGCATACGTTCCCGGCACCGGTGGGTGCCCCGCAGTGCGAGTGTGCGGGGCGTACTAGGGGAGTGGGCGGGCATGGTTGTGATCATGGACAGTGGCTGGAACGAGCGCGCGGCGTGCAAGGACGCCGACCCCGACGAGTTGTTCGCCGACGGGGCGGCGCAGCACCGGGCCAAAGCGCTGTGCACGGGCTGCCCCGTGCGGACCGAGTGCCTCGCCTACGCACTGGACGCCCGCATCGATCACGGTGTCTGGGGCGGGATGACCGAACGTGAACGGCGTGCGCTGCTACGCCGAAGACCGACGGTCACCTCGTGGCGCCGCCTGCTGGAGACGGCCCGCTCCGAGTTCGAACAGCAACCCCAGCCGCGTCGCCTGCCCACCGCCCAGACCGGTTGACCCGGCACCGGAGTGTGGCCCGACCCCTCCTGCACCGGCGGAAACGCTCAGTGCCTGTCTGCAGGCAGGTGTGGGCAGCCCGGGCACTCCATGCGACGAGACCGGCCCCCGCCGGTGGGCGGGGGCCGGTCTCGTCGCTGGTCCGGAGGCTACGGATCAGTTGCTGATGGTGTACCAGTCGGTGTCGGTCTGGTAGGTCGGAATGGTCGCCTCGTACGCACCGCGGCTCGCGCCCGTGCAGTTGGAACCGGCCCAGCCGCTGTAGCTGACCCGCCCCTTCCACCACCAGCCGCCGAGGTAGGTGTTCCTGTTCGGAGTGTTGAAGCAGACGTCGGCGCGCTGGCCGTTCTGGTTCGTGCCGACCAGGTAGACCGAGTAGGTGTCACCACGCGTGTCGGCGAAGACGATCTGCTGGCCGTTGCTGCCGGCGAAGGACTGACCGGCGGTGCCGAGGACACCGGCGACAGCCAATGCCAGCGCGCCGATCGTGGTGGCTGTCTTCTTGCGCATGCCCATGATTCCCCCCGTGGTTGGCCGGCCTTGTCCGGCGCGACCATGATCATAAGCGGCTGAGTGACACTTCCCGCAAGTAAGTTCGGATCATGGGACGGGGCATGCCGGCCGAGCTGGCCACCGTCTTCGGACGCGCCTTCCGCCAGGCGTGCGGCCTCACGCCCAAGGGTGTACCGCCGTCACGCGCTGGACCTCGGCTCTGCACGTTGAGCCGACGGATTCTGCACGCTGCGACGACCGTCGCCGGCCGGGCTCCGCTAGATTCTCTTGTCGTCGGTGAGGCGGGAAGGCATCCGCTTCAACTGGTCCAGGAGCAAAGGGGGATGGACGTGAAGGTACTCGTGCTGGGTTCCACCGGCTACATAGGATCGGCCGTGGTGCGGCGGCTCACGGCCGAGGGCCACCAGGTGGTCCACTTCGTGAAGGACGCGGGCCGGCTGCCGGCCGGGACGCCGGTGCGGGTGGGCGACCTGGCCGACCCGGCCTCGCTGCGGGCGGCCGTCACCGACGACATCGACGCCGTGGTGAACCTCGCGACGCCGACCGGCGAGGAGGCGGTCGACGCGGCCGCCGTGGACGCGCTGACCGAGCGGCTGCGCGGCTCCGGACGGGCCTTCGTCTACACCAGCGGCGTGTGGGTGCTCGGCGCCACCGGCGACACGGCGGTCGACGAGGACGCGCCGACGAACGCGATCGCCATCGTCGGCTACCGCCCGCGGATCGAGCAGCGGGTGCTGGCCGCGGCCGGGGACGACGTGCGAGCCGTCGTCGTACGGCCCGGCATCGTGTACGGCCTGGGCGGCGGCATTCCCGGGCTGATGACCGGCTGGGCGCGCGAGCACGGCACCGGCCGTTACGTCGGCTCGGCGGCGACCCGCTGGCCGATGGTGCACGTGGACGACCTGGCCGAACTCTTCGTGCTGGCCGTGACCAAGGCCGATGCGGGCAGCGTGCTGCACGGCGTGGCGCACGAGGCGGTGCCGGTCGCGGCGCTGGCCGCGGCCGCCGACGTGGCGGCGGGCGGCGACGGCCGGGCGGAGCCCTGGCCGCTGGAGCAGGCCGCCGAGGCCGTGGGCGGCCCGTTCGCCGAGGCCCTGGGCCTGAACCAGGTGGTGTCCGGCCAGCGTGCCGTCACCGCACTCGGCTGGCGGCCCAGCCGCCCGTCCGTCCTCACCGAGCTGACCGGAGGCGACCGCGGCTGACCTACGGCGTCTGGTGGGACCGCGTGGTCACCGCCGACGGCAACGAGGTCCTGGCACGGTCGGTCGACCGCTACCCGCGCTTCGAGCGGGGGCTGTTGACGCAGAGCGCCTCATGACCACCACGGCCGACCACGCCCGGTGAAAGGATCAGGGCCGCCGGTACCCCGGCTCTCCTGACCCCGGCTGAAGCAGTGGGCGTGCCGGGTCGGGCCGGCACGCCAAGGTCGACAAACTGCGGCGGGCCGGCGGGTCGGCGGGTCGCAGGAAAGCGGCGTAAGCCCGACTGCGCACCGACCGTGCCGAAACGGCCGGCCCCCTGCCGAGTCCTCACGCGTGGGTGAACACGCACGCCATCCGGGTGCCCGGGTTGCTGCTCAAGCCCACGATCGCACCCCCGTCCGCCCGGTTGACGCGGGCGTGCGCGCCTGCGAAGCCGCGCGAGGTGAGGAAGATGCCGAGGACCGCGATGCACTCCTCGACCGCGCCGGTCGCCGGATCGAGGACCGGCTCGGCGCGCGGGACCACCCGCTCCTGCACCAGGCAACCGCGCTCGACGGCCGTCACCAGCGCCGCACCCCACTCGGCGTCGGAGCACTCCCAGCCGGCGAAGGTGTCCAGACCCCCATGGCCCGCGCCCGGCTTGACGACCAGCTCCTCGCGGCGCTCGTGGCACTCCGCCAGGAGAGCCGCAGAAGTCGCCGGGCCCAGCGTGCGGCTCCACGGCAGCACCCGTTCCACCAGCTTCCGTTCCGCCTCCTCGAAGGCGCCCGCCCAGCGCGGGTCGGACAACATGGCAAGGGCGTTCTTGTGCGCGTACAACCCGCTCTCCAGCGTGGTGAACAGCACCGTCCGCCCCGCGTCGTGCGCGCGGAACAA
This sequence comes from Streptomyces sp. NPDC104814, assembly GCF_055583185.1. Lineage (NCBI taxonomy): Bacteria > Bacillati > Actinomycetota > Actinomycetes > Kitasatosporales > Streptomycetaceae > Streptomyces > Streptomyces sp. NPDC104814. Next base: position 152,174 of record NZ_JBVJOL010000009.1, read on the forward strand.
CTGCTCGGCCACCTCCGGGCCCGCCGGGTCGTCGAGCAGCTGGCCAGCGCCGAAGTTGCGCAGCACCAGGTCGAGGGGAGCGCCGTCCAGGGTCAGCTTCCCGTCGGCACGAGTGCGTAGTTGACTCACCTCGCCGATCCGCAGGTCAAGACCCTGCACGGCCATCGTCTCCCGCATCGCCTGCATCAACGGCCCGTACGAGGCGACGCCCCCGTTCCCCTCGATCAAGCCGATCACGGGCTCCACGGCATCGCCCCGCAGCGCCGGCCGGGCCCGCTCGCGCAGGTCCTCCGCGAGCCGCGCAGCCGTGTCGACGTACTCCAACCCGTGCGCGGCGGCGAAGGCGGAGAACTCCGGGACACCGAGCAGCGCCGCGTTGCACACGGCCATGTCCATGCCGCCGACCTCGCTGCCGAGGTTGAACTCCAGGAGCCGGTAACCATGTCCGTCGTGGTAGACGTCGGCGCGCCCCAGCTTCGCCGGGTACCCGTCGGCCGAGCGCCGCAGCAGGGCCGCATGCCGGGGCGCGAGCCCGAGCGCGGCCGCGTACCGCTCCGGGGCCCCGTCGAAGAGGCGGTCCGGCAGCGAGACGAGAAGAGCGAACAGATCCTCCAAGTCACGTGCGAAGGCGGCGGTTTCCTCCGCCTCCACGAACCACGGCCGAGGCAGCAGATAACTGCGCCAGGCGTCGCCGTACACGGGCGGCAGCGCGGCGCGCGCGACGACGTCCCGCAGCCCCTCGTTCCCGCCCCGGCACTCGTCCACGTATATGCGGCTCAGCTGTGTCATGAACCCCAGTCGATCACGGACCGGTGCCCCTGGGGGAGGCCCGCGGCAGGGAGCGACTGCCCGAGTCGTCACGGATCCATCACGTGACTACCAGCATGATCATCGGGGCGGCGATGATGACACCATGAGACGAAAGATCACCACCGTCGCGGGCGCCCTGCTCGCCGGGCTCGTACTCGTCGGCTGCTCGTCGAGCGGGCCGACCGGCGACGACAAGAAGTACGCCGACGCGGTCGCGGCCGCCGACCCCTACGGCCTGGGCGACATGGAAACGGACCAGCTGGCCGACAAGCGCGGCTCGACCGGGACGGAGATCTGCGCAACGCTGAAAACCAGCTCGTACGGCGACGCGATGCAGTACGCCATCTTCCACAACTTCGCACCCGAACAGGCAGCGGCCCTGGTGCCGGCGGCGGTCCAGGTCTACTGCCCGGACCAGACAGGAAAGCTGCCGACGGCCTGACTTCGCCGTGCCGCTGTGAGCAAACCCCCGCTGCGCGAGGTCCGGTCACCGTCACCGCATGGCAATGGCGAGCTCGGGCAGGGGCTTTTCATGAACTCACAGGCTTTGACGGCCGGCCCCGATCAAGGAGTGACGCTGTGGAGCTTCCTCGCGGGGCTGGTGGTCGTGGTCGGTGTGTGGTTGTGGGTTCGTCGGCATCGTTGATCCCTGCGCTCCCCGAATCCGTCTCGGTTGCTTGTCGGTCCGGGTCGGAGCCCCCGGACCGCGACCGGTCCACCGGCTGTCCTCCGAGCCGACGAGTGCGCATGGAGACCCGACGCTCGACTTTCTCGTGAAGGCACGCGGCCGATGGGTGAGTATCGAGACCTCGATACGGAGCTGGGACGGCGCCGGCCTCGACAGCTTCCTCTCCACGCTGGCCGAGGACGTCCGGGGCTGGGAGGGCGCACCGCCGCGCGACAGGGCCCTCGGCACACATCCACAGGTAAAACCGCTACTTGGCAGCCGGACAGCGACTGAAGTGACTCTAGGTCTGCACTTCATGCGCGAGCGGTTGATCGCGGTTTCGCTGGAGAGCGCGAGCAAGTCGGTTCGCTCAGCGGTCAGACGGGGACACCGGTCCGGTCCAGGACGGCGGTCTCGTCTGTCCGGACGGCCCTGCTGGAATCGCCTCATCTGACGCCGTCGTTCGTGGCCTCGCCGGCCCCGCAGGCCGATCCGGCGGCGCGCCGACGTGCCGCGCGTGCATGGGAGGACCTGGCGCCGGGCGAGCAGTCGGCGCTCCTGGCCGACCCTGACACCGAGGTACGACGGGTCGCCTCGCTGTGGGAGTGCCGATGGGACGCCCATGTCACCGCCGAACTCCTACGTGATCCGTACGACTCGGGTCCGTAGGCGAGAGCAGCCCGCACCCTGGGAGAAGGATCGTCCGCGAGCCGGGCCCGCTGTGCAGGCTCCGCCGTGGCGCTCATGGGGAAGTCGATCCGGGCGCCCGGGTTCGGGTGGGCCAGGATCATCGTGACGGCCGACTCAGGGAGTCCGTCCCGATGGAGGGCATGACGGGTTGGGCCCTCGCCCTCGCCCTCGCCCTCGCCCTCGCCCTCGCCCTCGCCCTCGAAGGCAAGCAGACGCAGGAGCAGCTGTGTCGGCAGCGCCGGATTGCCGGCGACTCCGTCCAGCGCGGATGCCTGGAACGCCAGCATGCGCGACGTTTCTCCTCAACGGCGTTCGGCGGTTACGGGGGTGGAGGCCAGAACGCCGTTGCCGCGGACGAGTGTGTGCGCGCCGATCGTGCGTGGGCTCGGTCCGAGTTGTGCCGCGATCTCGGGAGCCATGACGTAGGTGGCACACCTCCACTCCTCCTCGGCTTCCTCGTCCTCCGTCGCCGCGTCCCATGTGGCCGACAGTCCCAATTGCTCGCGCCGCGCCTGCTCGTAGGGCAGAGGTTCGCCGAGAGTGAGGAGTTCGTCTTCGCCCTGCCCGGTCTCGCAGTAGCGCCGCAGGACAGTGCCGTGGGCGGTGACGAGCCAGGCGGAGCCGTCGCCTTGTTCACCGTAGTAATAGGCGTGGGCCTGCCCGTACCGTTTGCTCAGTTCAGTGCATACGTGGAGGAGGTCATCGCTGCGGTCGCTGTCGCTGGGGTTACACCAGCGACCGACGACCAGGGTCCAGCCGTCCAGCTCCGGGCTGACGTAGACCCGGCTGAGGCTGTCCGGGCTCCTGTGGTCGTGGGCGTCCGTGTCGATGAGTTCTGCCGCGGCGGCGAAGGTGATCGGGCTGGGCCGCGAGAGCCCCATGATCTTCATGAGGCCGGCCTGGTCACCGGTGGATATCGCGATCCAGTGGAGCCAGCAGGCGGACAGCGGGATGGGCTGGTCGTATTCGGTGCCGTGCACGGAGCCAGAATGCCATCTCCCGCCAGAACGACTCAGTTCATGGACGGCCCTGCGGACAAGCCGCTTGGTGCCTAAGGCCTGTCGCCTTGGCCGTCTACAGGCTTGGGGACTTGGGGAGGTTCCACGGTGCTGCCGTCAGGATTCCGCCCGAAGGCGGCCTCCAGAACCGCGGGGAGGTCTGCCTCGGGAACCGCGGCGCGCACGTCAGCCAGAACCTGACGCAAGCCGTCATCGTCGATGACACCCATGTGCTCCTGACGGAGTCGGTAGATGATTTCGACGAGTTCCGGCCTCAGCCGCATCCAGGCTCGCGAGGTGCGGATCTCGTCATCGACCTGGTGCATGAACCAGCGCATCACCTCGTACGGGACGTCCACGTGCTCCGCGTGCGGGTTGAAGCACACTGTCGGCTCCCGCCCTGGATCCTCGTCGGGGACGATCGCGGTCACGAGATTTCGTTGGCCGGCCACAAGATCCAGTTCGAGATACCAGGCGTCATCGGGCACGGAGTACATCACGGTGATCGCATAATCGCCGTCGGGGTGTCGAAGGACCATTGCCGCATGCTGCCACGCCGAACTGAAGAGGTGCCTCTTCAATTTGTCGCGGTCCGACGCTCCTGTGCGCGGACCCCAGGCAAGGTGCCAACGAAGCGGCCTGATGGACTACGTCACGGACGCCGGCCGGCGATCGCAGAACTGGACGGATGGGCAATGCGTGAGGGGATGCTGATGCAGGGGACCCGGACCTCGGCTGAACCCGGGCCGCGCCGGGTTTTGATGCGAGTCGCGCGATGCGTTCTGACGTATCTCCTCCTCTACGTTGTGACCTGGGTGCTCATCGCCCTCGTGGTGCCTTGGGAGGACTCGTTCACCCACGTCCTGGGGATCAGCATCGGTATGTTTTCCTTCATCGGCGTCCCGACGCTGCTCCTTGCTCTCGCCGCGGGCGCTGCGCATACGCAGATGAGCGTCCCGGCGTTCCGAGCCGCGTTGGCCTTCCCGATGGCACTGTTCACGTGGCCTCTGCTGGCCGGGAGCACGTCGGAGCCGCTGCTGATCCAGCTGTTGGCTCAGATTGCGTTCGCTGCGTGGCTGATGCCCGCGCCACTCGTCCCGGAGAACTGGACAGCTCGGCCTGAGTAGTTCGGCCGGCCGAAGGCGGAGGATCCGTGCGCCGGCGACCTCCGGCCGGGGGCACCGATCACTTCGCATGAAGAGCGCGGCGACGAGCAATGCAAGCAGCCGCAGGCCTACGCAGTGCCTGGACTTGTCTTTCGGCGCATGCCGGGATCGCGACGCCTGGTGCGCGCTCCGCCGGAGGCCTGCGGGCACGGGAGGTGCCCCACCGCGTGGCGGCCCTCCTCCCCCGTGCGATCGCACGCACCGGTGCCGCCCATGCCGACGCCCTGCAGGATGCGTCCGGGCCGGACGGCACGTAGACCTCCGTCGTGCTGTCCGGCCCGCCGTCGCGGCCCGGGTGAGCGGCCGTCACCTTGCGGGCGGAGTCGAGGGGGTAACTGGCGCTGTGCAGCACGCCGTCGGTGACCGAGACGCCCAGGTGCTGGAGGGTGACCTGTTCACGGGCGCCGGCCGGGCGCACGGACCGCCCGAGGGTCCTTTCGCTCGGGATGGATGAGCGTTTGCCGGGAGGGGATCAGTCCCACCAGAAGTCCCAGCGACGGGCGTTGGTGATCCGGTCGGAATACGCGGCCAACGTGTAGGGCCTGCTGCCCTGCCAGATGTTGTCCGGGCAGAAGGCGAAGTGCTCGGCCGCGACCAGGAGAGCCTCATGCTCATTCGCCGGCGGCGCGGCGACGCTGAGGTGCAGTGTGGAAAAGCCGACCGCGATGACACGGGCGCCGAACCGGTGCTCCCAGTCGCGGACGACGGCGGAGAACTTCGCGGTGTCGTTGTCGTAGTTGCAGGGTCCGTCCCAGCCCACGGCCGTCAGCGCCTCGGCACCGGACGCCGCGGCGACCAACCCCAGACGTGTCCGTGGGCGGTTGGCGAGGAACTCCTGCGCGAAGTCGGCAGCCAATTGATCGGGGTTGGTTGCCGCTTTCCGGCTGGGCGCGAGGCCGGGCCAGGTCTGTCCGAAGGGGGTCGTGACGGCGAGGCGTCTGTCGGCGTCGAGCGCGTCGTCGTCTTCGTCGACGGCTGTGTACGTCGCCCACCACTGTGCGAGGAGGCCGGCAGCGTCGTGGCTTGCTGGGGAGGACATCCGTTCGGGGAAGAGCTCTCCGGATTCCCATGGGCGGAATTCGCCGTCGTTCGGATGCAGCGAGTCGAGCAGTAGCGGCCACAGGCCGGAGCGTGTGTGTTCCGCGTGCATCCGCTTCCACACCTCGGCCGTGGCCGGCCCGTCACTGAGCCACAGAGGCTGGACGTCTCCGTCGCCTTCGTCGGACGTCACCATCCGACCGGGCGGAAGGAGGTTCGCAACGCTCACACGGGCTTCAGGGTGCATGGGGCGGATGCTAGTGCTGCAACCGGGACGCATCACCGAGAGGGGCCGACCACTCGATCGCGGAACTGCTGGAAAGTGCGCCAGCCTGGCGTTTGCCCCGGAGCGATCAGCTCTCCTTCGGCGCAGTCGAACACCTTGCACCTCAGAGCCTCGGCGAGCCGGAAGACGGGCGTCAGCGCGTCGTCACCGGAGCCCCAGATATGGAGCATGAGCGACTCAACGGGGTCTTCTGAGCCGATGTTGACCTCAATGGACCAACTGGGGCCGGAAACTTCACCCCAGGTGGGGTCCGAGAGATCGGCCTCGGGACACGCCTGCGCGACAGCGGCGAGCACGTCGCATCGCCGGCCGAGCGATTCCGGGGTGTGGTCGGCGGGGATGTCCTGCACGGAGGTGAGGTCGTCGGGCAGGCGGAGGAGGAGTACGTCCCAGCTCATGGCGGCCTTCCGGGAATGAATCGAGGAGCGTTTACGGTCAGTCAGGTCAGCTGAGCTGTTCTGTGGGCGGCTGTGGCAGGAGTGCGTCCTGCAGATGCCGGACAGTTGCGCGCAGGGCCTGCCGTCCGACTTGCCCGACCCAGGGCACCACGCGGCGACAGGAGCGGCCGTCGCGGCGGCTTCCTCGGCGTCGGTGCGGAAGGTCGGTTCTCGAATGCGGGCGAGATCGCGTACGAGGCCGGCGCACCCCGGGGGACCGGCAGCGGTGCGCTGTCAATCCACTGCCGCACCCCTGCGCGTGATGACGTAGCAGGTGGCACGGCCTCCGTCGTGGTTCCATGCGTATTCGGTCGGCCACATGTACCAAATCTGGCGGGCCACGGCCGATTCGGCGGTCCAGCCGGCGGGGGCTCGGTCGTAGGCGGTGAGGCAGGCGTCATCGGCCCTCTGCCGTGCCTCCTCGGCACCCGGATAGACCCGGCCGAGTTTCTCCTGGCCGAAGATCCTCGCGTCGTGCGGACCCGTGCACGGCACGTCCACGACGGTGGGCATGTAGCGCTGCCCGGTGCTGAAGTCGATGCAGCCGCCGCGCTTGACCGACGCCACCCGGTGGACGGCGTCAGGGGCAGCCCGGGTTGGACCGTCGGCCTTCATACCCGGTTGCGACGTGCCGTGTCCGGCGAGTCGCAGGTCGATGATCAGGGAGGTCATGTCCTTGAAGGCGCTTTCCTCGTGCCGCAGAACCTTGGAGAAGTCGGCGCGCGCGTGCGTGACACGGCCCTGCCCGTCCACGGAGACGCTCACCGGCACCGGGGAACTTTCGCGATAGGACATGATGCCCTCCTTCTCCGTGGACAGGTGGCGCCTGAGGTCCTCGGGAAAGATGTCCCACGCGGTGGAACTCGGCATCCTGGCCTGATAGACGCGCCCGGACCCCTCGCCGCGCTGGGACGTGGCCTGCGCCGCTCCGAGCCCTTCGAAGAGCGTCCCGCCGATCGGCGCCTCGGTCCCGCGCAAGGACTCGATGTTGTCCTCCGCGGAGTACGTCTCGACGTCACCCATCCGGTACTGCAGCCAGTACGCCGCCGATCCGGCGCGGTAGCGGATGGTCCAGCGGTCCACGAGCATGCTGCCCGAGGCGTCGGCATTGCCCTTGCCGGGGGTCAGCCCGAGAACCGTGTCCCGTACGTCCTTCGAGAGGCCGGGCGACAACTCCCACTTGGCCGTCGCCGCGCCCGCTCCCTGCGCGAAGTCCAGCCGCCCGCGGACCGTTTGTATCGCCCGGCCCTTCTTCGACGTGAAGGTGATCGTCTGAGTGAAGGCGGCGTTACCGGCCTGCTGGGTCCGGCGCAGCGCGAGGAAGATCTGACGGTCCAGCTTCTGGCTGAAGACAGGGTGTGCGGCGGGTGTGGGCGCCGGGGCGTCGGGCGTGCCGGAGCAGGCGGTCAGCAGCAGGGATGCGGCAGCGAGCACCGCACCGGTACGGGCAAGGCATCGGATCATGTCCCCTTGACCCGGCCGGCCCCCGAGAGGTTGCCCCACGCGCAGGTCACGTCTTGATCACCTGTGGCGTCAGTCCTCGTGTGGCGGGTCGAGTGGTGAGCCCCCGGGAGCCGTGTCCTTCCGACTCGTCAAAAGCGGAAACGACGTCCCTGCGCGCGAGCCGCGACGCGAAGGCACCTGTGCCCCCCGACAGCCAATGATCACGGTGTGTCATTTTCGGACCAGGGGTTGTCGATTTCCGGACTGAACCCGCGGTCACACTTTACAGATGTAGTCACCACCGACCGAGAATGATTCGGAAGCGCGACGTCCGATCTACTGGTCAGTACGACCGAGCACTCCGCTCACGTTCAGCACCTCGTGGCAGCCCTGCGCACGCCGGCCGGTGGCCGGCGTGCCCGGCTTCGCGCAGGTCACTTCGATGGTCACGGTGTCGTTCGCGGAGATCTTGATAGGGGTGACCCAGTGGTAGTCCTGGTTGCGGAACGTCTCCAGCGCAATCGTGGTGATCTTGCGGTCGCCGAAGGTGATCGTCATGACCCCTTCGTCACCCTGGAAGTTGGCGACAACGATGTCCGTCACACCGAACACGCTCTGCTCGGGCACCTTGTACGTCCCGGACCTGGTCTCCCCGCCGGAGGTCGTCAGGTCGATCGTCGCCGAGCTCTGCTGACCGCCGGCCGCCGTGCCGGGCCCGGCCCCGGTGCCGCCGTCGCCGGCCCCCGGACCTTGGCTCTGCCCCTGCCCCTGCCCCTGGCCCGGCGTGCGGACGCCGGGCGGGGCGCTCGCGCCGCCGCCTGCGCCGCCCGGCCCGCCGGCGTCGCCCGGGTCCCCGGCCGTGGTGGGGCGTGGCTGCACCGCCTCGTGCGCCGCCTCCTTCGCGGCGCTGCGCACCGCGGGCCGGACCAGCGCGAACCACGCCAGCAGCAGCGCCAGCAGCGCCGCGAGCAGGGCGATCAACCACTTCGGGAACAGCGGGATCTGAACGAACTCCGCCTCCAGCGCGGGCCGGTGGACGCTGTCGTCCGGCCGCGCCGCGTCTTGCTCCCCGGTCTCGGCGGCGACCACCGTGAACGGCCACACCACCGGGGCGCCGAACCACACCGGCTTGCCGGTGCGCACCCGCAGCCCGGTCTCCGCCGACTCACCGGGCTCCAGCCTCGGCTCGGCCGGGCTGAACGCGAACGCCAGTTCCTCGCCCGCCTGGCCCGGGGTGAAGCCCACCTGCACCGGGGTGTTGCCCTCGTTGCGCACCGCCAGCCGGTAACGGCCGCGCAGCCAGCCGCGCCGGCGGCGCGGGAGCAGCTCGGTGCGCAGCTCGTGGAACTCCTCGATGTGCACGGTGGTCTCGGGCACCCGTACCGCGTCGGGGTGCTCGGCCGGCAGGACCCGCACCGCGAGGGGCGTCTCCCCGGCCCGGACCTCCGGGGAGCGCGGCGGCTCCAGGAGGATCGTCACCGTCTCGGACGTGCCCGGGTACAGGGAGACGCGCGCGGGTTCCACCGTGGACCAGGGCGCGCAGTCCCCGACGACCTCCAGGCTGTAGGCCTCGACGATGTCGCTGTCGTTCCGGACGGTGAGAGTGGTCGTCGCGGTGCCGCCCGGGGCCACCGTCACGACCGGGATGTCGAGTCCGGGCGTACCGGGACCGGAAGAGGCTGCAGAAGGCGTCACACCGCCACGCTAGAAGCGTCCGCCCGGCCGCGCCGAGGGGCGCGAGGGCAAATTCCGGGCAGTTCCGGTGCCCGCAGGGCCACCGTCAACTCCCTGTGGAGACCGTGTCGTTGAAGTCACTTCCCGGCGCCCGCGCGCCGCCTTCGCGGGGTCGTCCCGTCCAGACGATCCTCCCCTCAGCTCACGAACAGGTGACCGCACCCATGTCCCGTCAGGTGACCGGACCCGTGTCCCGCCAGGCGACCGCACCCACGTCCCGTGCAGAGAAGAGCAGCTTCGCCATGTCCCTCGCCACCTCCCACAAACCCCTCGCCACCTCCCACGAATCCCTCGCCACCTCCCACGAATCCCTCGCCACCTCCCACGAACACCGCACCGCCCCCGCGTACTTGGCCGCCCGGCCCGGTCCGTCGCCGCGGGTGAGCGTGACCGTCTACGCCGCCGATCCGATCCTGCGCGCCGGCGTCGTCCAGCAGTTACGCCAGCGCCCCGAGATCGACCTGCTCGGCGACACCGGCCCCGAGGACGCGCAGGTGTCCCTGGTGGTCGTGGACACCGTCGACGACCCCGTGGCCGACCTGCTCAACCGGCTGCGCGTCAACTCGGCCACCCGGGTCGGCCTCGTCGTCGGCACCCTCGGTTCCGGCGCGCTGCAACGCGTCCTGGAGTGCGGCGTCCCGGCGGTGCTGCGGCGCGCGGAGGCCGACCAGGACCGGCTCGTCCATCTGGTCCAGGCCGCGGCCAACGGCGAGGGCGTGCTCCCCGGCGACCTGCTCGGCAGACTGCTCAGCCAGGTCGGCAGCGCGCAGCGCTCCGCCCTCGACCCGGGCAGCGTGTCGCTGTCCACGCTGTCCACCCGCGAGGCGGACATGCTGCGCCTGGTGTCGGAGGGCCTGGACACGGCGGAGATCGCCCGCAAGACGGCGTACTCGGAGCGGACGGTGAAGAACGTCCTGCACGAGATCACCACCCGGCTGCAACTGCGCAACCGCGCCCACGCGGTGGGGTACGCGCTGCGCAACGGGCTCATCTGAGGGCGGCCGGGCACCCCGGCGCTGCCCGAAGGCACCCGTGCTGCCCGAAGGCACACCGCGCTGCCCGAAAGCACACCGCGCTCTTCCCTCGGGCACGGCCCCGCCGCCCTGCCGCCCGGCGTCCGTCCGGCGCAGGGTGGCGGGGGCACACCCCACGTGTGCTTGACCAGAGCGCGAGGGGGACCTCCATGCGAACCGCTGGCCGCGGCGGGCGGTACCGCCCGGGCAGACTCGGAATGTCGTTGCTGCTGCTGGTCCCCCTGCTCGGGGTGACCGCGGCGGCCGGACCGGGCAGCGCCGGATCCGTGCCGAGGGCCGCTGCCGCCGCCCCGGCGGACGCCACCCGGATCGCCTACGCCGGCACCCGGCACCGCAGTCTCGGCCGGGTGGCCGCCGACACCGACACCCGCTCCGACGCCCTGTTCGGCGAGGCACCGACCCACCAGGACGTCCAGCCGTCCGCGCTCGGCGACCTCATGGTCTTCGCGAGCCTGCGCGACGAACGGCAGCCGCAGATCTACCTGCGCGCGGCCGACGGCTCCGTACGGCGCCTGACCACCGGCATGGACGCCGCGCACCCCCGGCTCACCCCCGACGGGCGCTCCGTGGTGTTCGACGCGTCCGGGCCGGGCGGCCCGGGCGGCAGGAAGCAGCGCGACCTGTGGCGGGTGCGCACCGACGGCACCGGTCTGACGCGGCTCACGGACACCCCCGCGAACGAGGAGTGCCCGACGGTCTCCGCCGACGGACGGCGCCTGGCGTACGCGAGCGACGCCGACGCCCTGGCCGGCGAGCAGATCCATGTGCGGCCGCTGGCCGGCGGGACCGCGACCCGGGTCACCGACCCCGCGAACGGCACCGCCACCGACCCGGTGTTCAACCCGGTCGACGACGCCGCGCACCGCGGCCTCATCGCGTACACCGGCGTCGCCACCGGGCAGCGCGATCCCCGGCTCCGGGTGACCGACGGGACCACCGACGGGCCGCTGCTGGCGGGCGCGCAGGCGGGCTGGCGCACCCGGGGGGCAGCCTGGCTGCCCGACGGGACCGACGTGCTATTCCTCAGCCCCGACCGGCCGTGCAGCTGCGAGGGGAACTGGGACCATGTGTTCCGCGTGCCCGCGCATTCCGAGGCCACGCCCCAGGTGGTGCTCAGCGAGAACCGTGAGGTCACCTCGGTCACCTGGCTCGGACCGCGCGACGGCGGCCGCGCGGTCGTCGAACGCGACACGGCGGCCGACGGCCACGAGGTGACGCTCCAGGACGTCCGGGCGGACGGCTCCGACCCGCGCGACCTCGGGCTGCCCATCCTCAAGGAGGACCCGGCGGCCGACACGAACACCGACCCGGCGCAGGACCCGCTGTTCCGGCCCTCCGCGAAGTTCGACCCGTGGACCGAGCGGCAGAACTACACGCCCGACGGCCGCCGTATCGCGGTGACCCGTTTCGAGGACGGCGGCGACGGCCGGGTCGAACGGATCTGGATGGTGGACGCCGACGGCCGAAACCCTGCCAGGCTGCCCCTCGCGGGGCGCGGCGAGACCGACTGGGACACCGACCCGACGTTCTCCCCCGACGGCAAGTACCTCGCGTTCACCCGCACATCGCCGGGCGGCGTCGGCGGGCCCGGCCGCATCCTGATCGCGGACGTCGCGACGGGTGCGATCACCGGGCAGATCACCCCGCCGGCCGGCGAGCGGGCGGGCGAAGACGCCCAGCCCGCCTGGTCCTCGGACGGCACGACCCTGGCGTTCACCCGTAACGAGGTGATCGGCGGGGACGGCGGCAACAAGCACGTGTGGACGGTGCCGGTGACCCGGCTGGACCGGCAGCGGGACCTGAGCGCCACCATCTGCCCGGGCGCCTGCGACGTCATCGACGACAGCCCGGCGTTCTCGCCCGACGGCCGCTCGCTCGTCTTCAACCGCAAGAACGGCGGCGGCCGGATCGACGAACACGCCGGCCTCGTACTGACCTCCCTGACCGGCGACGACTGCCGGGTGCTGCTGCCGCCCACGGCCCGCGACCTGCCCGGCGCCTGCCGGCGCGAACTGCCGGAAGCCACCGGCCCGTTCCAGCCGCGCGACGCCGCCTGGACCGCCGACGGCACCCGCCTGGTGATCAGCGCGCGCCCCGATCGCGCGGTCAACAGCCCCGAGGAACTGAAGGTGCTGGACCTGGCCACCGGGAAGCTCACCCATCTGATGACCTCGCTGCCGGGCCGGCAGAAGGAGCCGAGCGTCCAGCAGTCGGTGAACCTCGCGGTCCGGGCGCCCGGCACCACCCCCGAGGTCCCCGTCGGCACCTCCACCACGATCGGCGTGGACCTGGTGAACCAGGGGCCCGCCGCGTCCCCCGGCACCACCCTGACCATCGCCCCGCCGTCCGGCGTCGGCGTCACCGGGGTCACCTGGCCCGGTGGCACCTGCGACGCCACGGCGCTGACCTGCGACGTCGGCGTCGTGGGTCCCGGCGCCACCGTCACCGTGGACGTCACCCTCACCGGCCTCCTCCCCGGGGACCAGCCGGTCGGCTGGTCGGTCACCGGCACGGTGCTCGACCCGGAGCCCGGCGACAACGCCGGCCGGACCGTGGTCCCGGTGCGCGAGGCCGCACCGCCCCCGCCGACGCCCACCCCCACTCCGACTCCCACTCCGACGCAGCCCCCGGCTCCGGCACCCAGGCCGACGCCGACCGTGCCGCCCGAGCCGCCCGCGCCCGCGGCCGGACCCGGGGTGCGGGTCACCGCACAGCCCGACCCCGGCTACGTCGGCGGGCGGGTCGTGGTGACGTACACCGTGCGCAACGGCCGCAACGCGCTCGCGACCGGGCTGCGGCTGCGCATCGGCCTGCCCGACGGCATCCCCCACAACGGTCCGCCGCCCGGCTGCGACGCCACCTGGGCGTGCGCGCTGCCCGACCTGGAACCCGGCACCAGCACCGTCGTCCGCATCGTGCTCAGCCCCGACAAGGCGACCACCGGCAGGGTCACCGGCCGGCTCACCACCACCGGCACCGACGCCGACCCGCGCGACAACACTGCCCGGACACGGCTGCGCATCCTCCAGCCGCGCATCGTGGCGGTGCCGGCCATCGGCAAGCCCGGCTTCGTGACCTCCGTGCGCGGCAAGGACTTCCCGCCCGGAGCGCCGGTGCGCTTCACCTGGAAGCCCGGGATCACCGCGGCGGCGGCGCCGACCGTCCCCGGACCCGACGGCACCTTCATCGGCCAGCTCCTCATCCTCGCCAAGGACCAGACGGGACCGCGCGTCATCATCGCCAAGGGGCCCGGCTTCTCCCCGGTGACCACCGACTTCCTGGTGGTCAACGGCAGCATCCAGCCGCCGGACGAGGTGACCCGCCGGTGATCCACGAGGTCGACGAGGCGCTGCGCCGGCTGCTCGCCGAGTCCGGTCTGGAGGCGTCCGGCGTCGAGGTCGTCTTCGACGCCCCCACCCGGGACTGGGCCGCGCGCCGCAGCGCCCCCACCGTCTGCGTCTTCCTGTACGACATCCGGGAGGACGCCACCCGGCGCGGCAGCGGCGCCGGGGAGGTGTACGACGCGGACGGGCACCTCGTGGCGCGGCGCAGCCCGCCGCGCTGGTTCGAGCTGACGTACCTGGTCACGGCGTGGGCGGGCCGCCCGCAGGACGAACACCGCCTGCTGTCCCAGGTGCTGGGGACGCTGGTGTCCACCGAGACACTGCCCGCGCGGCTGCTCACCGGCACGCTCGCCGACCTCGGGCTGACCGTCGCACTGGACACCACCGGGGCCGGGGACTACACACCGTCCCCCGCCGACGTGTGGTCGGCGCTCGGCGGTGAGCTGAAGGCGTCGCTCCAGGCCCGGGTGCGGGCGCCGCTGGCCGGCGTGACCCGGGCGGCCGCCGCGCCCGTCACCGAGGGCCTCGTCGTGCGCTCGGCCACCCGCGGCGCGGACGGCGGGGCGGCACCGGGCCGCCGGCTGCGCTACCGGGAGACGACCGACCCGGGCCCGGACGGCTTCGCCGGCCCCCGCGACCGCGGCCCCGCCCCCACCCGCCGCCGCCGAGGAGACCGCCAGCCATGACCCCCACCCCGAACCGCACGCGGACGTCCCCCAGGGCCGGGGCGCCCACCGCACCCGGCAACGCCGCCGACGCCGCGCCCGCGGCTCCAGCCGCCGGGCTCGGCACCGCCGATGCCGCCCCGACCCCTGCCGAGCCGACCCCTGCCGAGCCGAGCGCGTCCGGGGCTGCGGCCGCGGCCGCAGCGTCCGGCCCCGCCGTGCCCGCGGCCCCGGCGTACGCCGCCCCCGGGGCGTCCGTAGCCGCGGCCCCCGCCGTCGGCAACTCCGGCCACACCGCGCCCGGTCCCGCCGAGACCGCCGTGCCAGCCGCGCCTGTGTCCGCCGATCCCGGCGTCTCCGGAGCCGCGGCCCCCGCTACCGGCGAGTCCGGCCACCCCGCGTCCGCCGCCCCGGCACCCCCCGGCCCCGGCCCCTCCAGCGTCGAGGCCGCCGGCCCCGTCGACGGCGAGACCGCCGCCGACCACTCCGGCGGGGCCGTTCCGGCCGTGCCGTCGGGGTCCGGTGGTGCGGACGGGCTGTGGGGGCGGCTGGCGGTCGTCGAGGGGCGGGTGCGGCGGGCCGTGGCCGGGCGGCGGGCCGGTGATCCCGATCCCGGTGATCCCTACCGCGGGCAGTACCTCGCGCCGGAGGCCGTCGCCCGGCTCCTGGACGAGCCGGGCGGTCTCGACGTACCCCCGAACGAGCCGTGGGAGCCGCCCGCCGGGTCCGTCCTCGGCCGTCTCGCCCGGCGGTTCGGGCTGTCCCCGCTGGACCTGGACCTGCTCCTGGTCGCCGTAGCGCCCGATATCGACGCCCGGTTCGAGCGCCTCTACGGCTACCTCAACGACGACCTGACCCGCCGCCGCCCGACCGTCGGGCTCGCCCTGGAACTGTGCGGGCCGGCCGGAGCGGTCGCCGCGCGGTTCCGGCTCGCCCCCGGCGCACCGCTCGTCGACGGCGGCCTGGTGGAGGTCAGGGAGCCCGAACGGCCCCCGCTGTCCCGGGTGGTGACCGTGCCCGACCGGGTCACCGCGCACCTGCTCGGCCACGACCGGCCCGACGCCCGGCTCGCCGGCGTTCTCGACGACGTCCACCCGGACCCGACCGCCGATCCGGCGGACGTGCGGCGGGCGGCGGCCGCCGCCGCGGTCGGCATCGGGCTCGTCCATCTGCGCAGCCGGGGCGGCGACGCCGCCGGACTCGCCGTCGCCGCCCTGCGCACGGCCGGACCGCCCCCGCTCGCCCTGGACGCGGCCGCGCTCGCCCGCCGCCCGGGCGACGTACCGGAACTGGCCCGTCTCGTGGCTCTGGAAGCCCGGCTCACCGGCGCCGCCGTCGTCCTCGGCCCCCTTCAGGCGCTCCCCGGGGAACCGGCCGAACGGGCCCGCGCCGTACGGGCGGTGTGCGCGGCGCTGCGCGGCATTCCCCTGATCACGCACGGCTCGATCGGCTGGGACCCGGAATGGGCCGCCGACACGCCGGTCACCCTGGCCGTGCCGGCGCCGTCGCCCGAGCGGCAGGCCGCGCGCTGGCGGCACGCCCTCGAACGGGCCGCCGCACACGACGCCCATGGCGCGGAGTGGCGCCTCACCATGGACGACGCCCCCGGCCCGGGAGCGCGCCCCACGGCGGACGACGCCCACGGCCCGGAGCGGCGCCGCACCGCGGACGACGTGCCGGGCCTCGTGGAGGCGGTCGCCGCGCACCGCCTGGACGCCCGGCAGGTGGGCCGCGCCGCCGACGTGGCGGTGCGCACGGCCGCCGCCGCGGGGCGCCCGGTCGGCCCCGACGACCTGCGGGCCGCCGTACGGGCGCAGAACGGCGCGGGGCTCGACCGGCTCGCCCGCCGGGTAGAGCCGGGCGTCGGCTGGGACGACCTGGTGCTGCCGCCGGCCACCCACCGGCGGCTGCGGGAACTCGCGCTGCGCGCCCGCCACCGCGAGCAGGTGCTCGGGCAGTGGGGGATGCGGCCCGGCGGCGGCCGGGGCCGCGGTGTGATCGCCCTGTTCGCCGGCGAGTCGGGCACCGGCAAGACCATGTCCGCCGAGGTCGTCGCCGCCGACCTGGGCATGGACCTGTACGTGGTGGACCTGTCCACGGTCGTCGACAAGTACGTGGGGGAGACCGAGAAGAACCTGGAGCGGATCTTCACCGAGGCGTCGGCGGTCAACGCCGTGCTGCTCTTCGACGAGGCCGACGCCATCTTCGGCAAGCGTTCGGAGGTGAAGGACGCGCACGACCGGCACGCCAACATCGAGTCGGCGTACCTGCTGCAGCGCATGGAGTCGTTCGACGGGATCGCGGTGCTGACCACGAACCTGCGGGCCAACCTGGACGAGGCGTTCACCCGGCGGCTGGACGTGGTCGCGGACTTCCCCGTGCCCGACGCCGGTCAGCGGCTCGCGCTGTGGGAGCGCTGCCTGGGCGGCCGGCTGCCCCGCGCCGCCGACCTGGACCTCGCCTTCTGCGCCGACCGTTTCGAGCTGGCCGGCGGTTCCATCCGGGCGTGCGCGGTGACCGCCGCCTACCTCGCGGCCGAGTCCGGCGCGCCCCTCACCATGGACGGGCTGGTGACGGCGATCGCGCAGGAGTACCGCAAGCTGGGCCGGCTGGTCCTGGAGGGCGAGTTCGGCCCCTACCTCCAGGCGGCCGTCGGCGCCTGAGCCGCGGCCGCCCCCGCCGGCCGGGTCACTTCTTCTTCTTGGCCTTGCTGTACTCGCTCACCCCGTCCTCGTACGGCACCGCGTCGAGGCCGGGGTCGGACACCATCGCGAAGTCGTCCGGGTTGCGGACCAGCCGCACGCTGCCGAACAACTCCTCGGGGATGACCAGTTCGTCGGAGCCGTGGTACGTCATCACCGGCCCGGCGGCCTCGGCGGCGCCGCTCTCGCTTCCGCTCTCGAACGCGAAGCCGTCGTCGGACGCGCCGTCGGCCTCCACCACCTCGACGTCCTCGCGCACATAGACGGCGACCAGGAAGCCGCCCCACTGCCGCGCCTCCTTCTTCGCGGCGCCGGAGCCGGACGCCGACTTCCCGGCGGGCGCGACGACCGGTGCGACGTAGAACCCGTTGCCCTTGCCGGTGCCGGCCCCCTTGCCGAACTTCTCCGCGTCGGGTCCGTGCGCGATCAGACTGCCGATGCTCTCGACGTGGGTGCCGTGGAACCCGACCAGGCGGTAGCCGGACAGGCTCTGCGTCACCTCGGCCTGGCGCCGGGTGCGCTCCTCGTCGGACATCTCGCGGCGGAACTCGTGCGGTTGCGCCAGGCCGATGTCGTCCTGGTCCCACTGGCCCTCGTCCCAGTCCTCTCCGGTGAGGGACGGGGAGGAGGCGACGCTGGTGCTGTCCGACTCCTCGTCGCTGCTGCTCTCGCTGCTGCTGTCGCCGCGGGCCCGGGTGGGGCGGAAGAAGCCGCCGCCGCTCTCGCTGTCGCTGCTGGAATCGCTGCTGGAGTCGCTTCCCTGCTGGGCCGCCGCCCGGGCTTCGACGACGGACCGCACGGCACCCCACACCGCGTCGCCGCCCACGGGGCCGTCCAGTCGCTCGAGTTGTGCGAGGACGCGCTGAAGGACGGCCGGTTCCGCCCAGTTGAGCGGGGCCGGCCGCGTGGGGTGGCCCACCAGCCACACCATCAGGTCGGACGCGGAACGGATCGTGGTGGGACCCTCGCCGCCGCCGCCCTGGATGTCGAGTTCCCGCAGCTGGACGTCCACGGCGGCCCGCTGTGCCGCCGGGCCGCCGGCCGCCGCCCGGTGGCCCACCGCGCGGGCCGTGCCGAGGTCGCCGGAGCCGTGCACATGCGCGTGCGCGTGCGCGTCCTGGGCCGGAGCGGGGGCCGGGGTGTTCATGACCCGGTGGGCGGTGGCCTCCGCCTCCTTCTCGAACCGGTCGGACGGGTCGGACACGCTCAGTCCGGCCCCGTTGTCGGTTCCTGCGACGGGCCCCTGGCGCTGCTGGACGACGTGGGTGAGCTCGTGCGCCAGGGTGTGCGAGTCGCCGCCGCCGTCGCCGAGGACGACATGGCTGCCCGAGGTGTAGGCCCGGGCTCCGATGGCGCGGGCCGAGCGCGCGGCCGCGGCCCCGGTGTGCAGGCGCACGTCGGAGAAGTCGGTCCCGAAGCGGGATTCCATGTCCTGGCGGACCGGTGCGGCGAGCGGTTTGCCGGAGCCGCGCAGCACCTCGTGCACGCCCGGGTCGGGCTGTTCCTCGACCGTCACGGGACGGACCCGGCGGGCGATCATGGCACCGACCGCGGCGTTGCCCGCGTCGCCCTGTGCCGTCCGCAGTGCGTCGGCGGTGAGCGGCGGCGGCACGGCGGCGCCGGCGCCCGTCTCGCGGCGGGCGGCGGCCTGGCCGTCCGCGTCCTGCCGCACCTCGTCCTGCTCGGCGTGTGCCCCGGACCTTCGCACTGCGCTGCCTCCTCGTCGGCACACCCCTGCTGCGGCCCTCAGTGGACCGCCCGGCCCGCGGGTCCGTCCAGGGACATCGGGGCACGCCGGGGGCAGGCGGGGGCGGCGAAGGGGCCGCCGCGGCGGGCGGGAGGGGCAGCGGTGCTGCCCCCGGCATGGTCCCCGCGTCCCTGCCGGTCGCTGCCCCCGGCCGCGCAGACTCGCCCTGGACACAGCTGGACGAGCCGAACGAGCCGCAGGACCCGAAGGAGCGAGCATGCCGACGTACCTCACCCCGGGCGTGTACGTGGAGGAGGTGCAGTCCGGTGCCCGGCCGATCGAAGGGGTCGGCACCGCCGTCGCCGCGTTCGTCGGATTCGCCGGGAACGGCCCGTTCCACACGCCGACCCTGGTCACGAGCTGGGACCAGTACACCCAGCTCTTCGGCGGCTTCACCGAGGGCGCCTATCTGCCGCACGCCGTCTACGGCTACTTCGCCAACGGTGGCGGCGCCGCCTACATCGTGCGCATCGGCGGCCGCGCCGACGACGCCTCGGCCCCCGCGACGGGCGACGCCGCCCGGCGGCAGGCCCCGGCAGCGCAGCCGGTCGCCCTCGGCGGCTTCCTCGTCGCGGCCCGGCCCGGTGTCACCGGGGTCTCCGTGGAGATCGCGGACGCCGACGGCGAGAACCCGCCGGAGGACCGCTTCAAGGTCCTGGTCCGCCAGGGCGACCAGGTCGCGGAGACCTACGAGGCCTCGGTCCGCAAGAACGTCAAGGGCTACCTCGTCAACCAGGTCCGCGCCTCCAGGCTGATCCAGGTCGCCGAGCAGCAGGGCACCGCCCAGACCCGGCCGGCCGCGCAGACGCTCGCCGTGCCCGACGCCCCGGCCGCGCCCGCCGCGACGGCCTCCGACGTGGCCCGCCTCGACCCGGCGGAGTACGTCGGCGACGCGGGCGCCCGCACCGGGTTCGGCGGTCTGGAGAGTATCGACGAGATCACCATGGTCGCGGTGCCGGATCTGATGAGCGCCTACCAGCGCGGGGATATCGACGCCGAGGGCGTGCGCACCGTGCAGCTCGCCGTGATCTCGCACTGCGAGCAGATGGGCGACCGCGTCGCCGTCCTGGACACCCCGCCCGGCCTCACCGCGCAGCAGGTGCGCACCTGGCGCAACGACGAGGCGGGCTACGACTCCCGCTACGCCACCCTCTACTACCCGTGGGTGCGTGTCTTCGACCCGGCCGCCGGCCGCAACACCACCGTCCCGCCGAGCGGCCACATCGCCGGCGTGTGGGCGCGCAGCGACGCCGAACGCGGGGTGCACAAGGCGCCCGCCAACGAGGTGGTCCGCGGCGCGGTCGACCTGGAGCTGCGGCTGAGCAAGGGCGAGCAGGACCTGCTCAACCCGATCGGCGTCAACTGCGTGCGTGCCTTTCCCGGGCGCGGGGTCCGGGTCTGGGGCGCGCGCACCCTGTCCTCCGACCCGGCCTGGCGCTACCTCAACGTGCGCCGCCTGTTCAACTACCTGGAGGAGTCCATCCTCCTGGGCACCCAGTGGGTCGTCTTCGAACCCAACGACGACCGGTTGTGGTCCAGCATCCGGCGCAACGTCACCGCGTTCCTCACCGAGGAGTGGCGCCGGGGCGCGCTGTTCGGCCGTACGGCCGAGGAGGCGTTCTACGTCAAGTGCGACCGTGACAACAACCCGCAGGAGTCCATCGACCAGGGCCGCGTCGTCTGCGAGATCGGCGTCTCGCCGGTCAAGCCCGCGGAGTTCGTGGTGTTCCGGCTGGCCCAGTTCTCCGACAGCACCAGCCTCATCGACGAGTGACCCGCGGGTCCACAGGAAAGGGTGACAGACAGTCATGGCAACGGGCGACGCACTGTCCACACACGTCTTCGGCGTGCAACTCGGCGGCTACCTGGTCGAATCGATCCAGGAGATCAGCGGCCTGACCGTCGAGGAGGAGGTCGTCGAGGTCAAGCAGGTCACCGCGGAGGGCAAGCAGATCATCCGCAAGCAGCCGGGCGCCCGGCAGGCCGGCGAGATCACGATCACCCGGGGACTCGACCAGAGCAGCGAGTTCACCAACTGGATCAAGGAGACCCTCAACAACGGGGCGGTCAACTCGGCCCGGCAGAACCTCACCATCGAGATCAAGGACTCCGAGGGCAGCACCGTGCGCCGCATCCAGCTCATGCAGGGCTGGGCCTCCCGGTGGGAGGGGCCGTCGCTGCGCGCGGGTGAGTCGTCCGCGGCGACCGAGTCCGTCACGATCGTGTTCGAGGAGATCGTGGTCGAATGAGACGCCGTACGGTGACGGCGGGCAGCCTGGAGGAGATCCTCCAGGCGACCGAGCCCGCCCCCGCCGCCGCACACGAGCCGGTGGCGGCGCCCGCCCCGGCCGCCGCGCCGCGCCGGGAGGAGCACGGGCTGCGCACCGAGTTCGAGTTCGAGCTGCCGCGCGGATACGTCGACGAGGCGGGCACCGTGCACCGGCACGGCGCGATGCGCCTGGCCACGGCACGCGACGAACTGCGTCCGCAGATCGACCTGCGCGTCAAGGAGAACCCGGCGTACCTGAGCGTGGTCCTGCTGAGCCAGGTGATCACCCGGATCGGCACGATCACCGACGTGCACGCCGGGGTCGTGGAGCGGATGTACGCCACCGACGTCGCCTTCCTCCAGGACTTCTACCGCCGCGTCAACAGCGAGGGCCACACCCGCGCCGCGGTGACCTGCCCGCACTGCGAGGGCGGCTTCGAGGTCGACCTCTCGGGTGGGCGCCTGGGGGAATCGTGACGTACGCCCTTCCCCGGCTCCGGGAGGAGATCGCGTACGTCGCCTACCACTTCCATTGGCGGCGCGAGGAGATCCTCGACCTGACCCATGACGAACGCCGGCAGTGGGTCGCCGAGATCGCCCGGATCAACACCCGTATGAACGAGGGCGGTTAGCACATGGCATGGCGGGACAGGCTCCGCCGTCGTACCGTCGCGGCCCGCTCCCGCGTCCCGGGGCCGCCGCAGGCCCCGCGCCCGGCGGGTGGCCCGGCTGCGGTTGCCTCCGCGGGAGCCTCGGGTGTGCCCGGCGGCGTGCAGGGTGCTTCGGCCGGTAAGAACGGGCCGTCGGGCGGCGGCCGTTCCGTGCCGCGCGACTGGGACGGGGGCTGGCGCCGTACGGCCGCGCCGGACCTCACTCTGTCCCGGGCTCCCCTCGGGGTCAGCGACGGCCTCGCCTTCCGGGCCGGGCTGACCGCCTGGCAGAACCCGTCGTTCGACAGCGGCCTCGGACACGCGCTGACGCCCATGGCCCCCACGGGCCTGGTACGCGGCGTCACCCGCCCGGCAGCCCCGCGGCCCACACAGCCCGCCGGGGGACCGCTGCTGCTGAGGGCCGTGCGCCCGCAGGGGGCGCAACCCCCGGCCGACGACTTCCCGGACCCGCGGACCCCCGGCCCCGCCATGCCGGGCGGCCAGAGCTCGCGGGCCGCCGCGCCTTCCGGTGGTCGGACCGCCGACCGTACGGCGCCGGCCTCACCCGGCGAGGCCCCGGCGGCACCGCGACGGCACCCGGCCACCGGCTCGTCGGGGGGCGCTCCTTCGCCCGGTTCGACGCCTTCGCGTGACGGCGCTCCGACGTCCGGCGCGGCTCCCTCGCAGGACGGTGCCCCTTCGCGTGGCGTCACCCCGCCGCGCGGCGGGGCACGTTCGCCGGGCGGGGCGTCCGCGCCCGCCGTGCCCTCTGCTGCCGACCGTGTCGCCGGTGACGATGAAGATGCCGGTGCCGGTGCTCGCGGTTCATCGGTCGCCGGGTCCGGCCGCTCCCGGGGCCTTATGTCGGAGCAGTCGCCCGGCGTGCTCTCCCATGCCGCGCCGACGGCCACGACGGCCACGACGGCCACGGCCGGTTCCCGGGCCGTGACGCCGGACGACGCAGGTGCCGGTACGGCGGCTGCCGCGAACGGTGCCGCTGCGGTCTCCGGGCGCGGCAGCGCCGTCCCGCCGACCCCGCTCGTACGCCGGGTGGCGGTGATCCCTCCGGCCGCCGCCCCGGGGTCCTTGAACCGTCCTGACACGAACGGCGCCACGAACGGCGCCACGAACGGTGCCGCGAACGACGCCGTGCACGACGGCGGCCGTACGTCCGCGCCTTCGGCCGCCCGGCAGGCCGGCGCCCCGAGCGCCGGAGCGCGAGCCGCCCGCGATGGCGAGCAGCCGCCTACGTCCCGTGCCGCGCGGACCGGCGAGCCGCGCCCCGTCGTCCGCGCCGTCCCGGCGGGCGTCGGTCTGACCGTCGCCCGTCGCCCGGCCGCCCCCGTGCGCCGCCTCGCAGTGGTGCGCCCGGCCCCCGGCGCCACCCCCGCCCCGGCGACGCCCGAAGCGGCCGGGCTGCCGACCTCCGCCTCCGTCCAGCGCGCGGGGACGGTGACGCCCGAGCCCGCCGGCACGCCGACCACCGCCCCCGTTCAGCGCACCGCTGCGGCGGCGCGCGGCCGGGCGCCGCTCGGTACGCCGCTGGGCGGCCTCCCTGCGACGGCGATCCCGCAGCCGCAGCCGCAGCCGCAGCCGACGGCCGCCGCTCGGGCCGGTGCCGGCACGGCACCCGGTCCCGTGCTGCCCGTCGTCCAGCGCCGGACCGACGATGCCCCCGCGCCGCACGGCGGCACCCGCACGGGCACCGCCGGGCCCGGTGCGGCGGGGGCGGTCACGCCGGACGTCCACGACGGTGCGCCGGGCACGGCACCCGGGGCCCGTGACCGGACCGCGCCCGGCCGGGGCGCCCGCGTGCGCGGCGGCCTCGGCGCGCCGTTGTCCGCACTCCCGCCCAGCGCCGACCGCCCCGCCGCCACCGCCACCGGGCACGCGTCCGGGGACGCCTCCTCCGAGTCGTCGCCCGGGGCGCCGTCCGCCCCCGCGCCGTCCGTCACGGACGTCCAGCGGGCTCCGGCGCGTCGGGACGGGGGCGCCGCGACCGCTCCCGCGCCGTCCTCCCCGGCCGGTGCGCCGGCTGGGGACGCACCGCTGCTCGGGACGGCCGACGTCCAGCGCCGCCTCGCCACCCCGGCCGCGCCGCCCGCCGCGCCCGTCGCCGGACCCCTCGACGGCCTCGTCGCACCACTGGTGACGCCCCCTCAAGCGTCCAGCAGCACCCGCACTCCGACGCTGGACCTGCCGGCGCCCGGTCCCGGACGCACCACCGCGCCGACGCCCGCCGTCGGCCAGGCGTCGCCGCCGGTCACCGTGGCGCGAGCCGTCACGGCGCGCTCGGCCGCCGTCACCGCGAGCGGTGTCGCCCACGCCCGGGCCGCCCACGGCGTCCCCGGCACCACGAGCGGTCGGGCGGCCGCGGCGGCTACCCGGGTGATCTCGCCCGGCGCCCTCCCGCTCACCGTGGCTCGTTCAGCCGACGCGGCCGCCTCCCGGACCGTCCCGCTGCTCGCCGGCCGCCCGCTCAGCCTGAGCACGCGGACCCCGGAGGGCGCGGAGCCCCGTGCCGGAGCCCCGTCCCGCCGTCGTCCCGTGGTGGCGGCGCGCTGGCCGGGCACACCGGCCGACGCACCCGGCGACACCACCCGGCCCGCCCAGCCACCGGCCCGGCACGGGGACGCCGGACGGACCCCGGGCCGTATGGAACCACCGGTTCAACGCCGCACCGCCGGAGCGTCCGCACCGGCCCCCACGCGGACCGCCGGACCGGCAGCGCACGCGGCGCCGTCGACGGCCCACCGGACCTCGCCCCTCGCGCCGCACCCGGCGCCCTCCACGCCTCACCCTGCTTTTCCCGTCGCGCCGAACCCGGCGCACCACGGGGCCGCCGCCTCCGCGGTGCCGTACGTCCAGCGGGCGGTGGCCGATGCCGTCCCGCCGCACGTGCCGGGCGCGGGGCCGCGGGTCGACGGGCCGTCCGACGGGGCACCGCGCCTCCCGGACGCCGTCCGGCGCGTCCCCGTCGTCCGTCCCGCTCCGCCGGGGCCGTCAGCGGCCGGTGGACCCGTCGCCGTACCGGCGCACCCTCTGCCGGTCACGGCCCCGCAGGCCCCGCCGCTCGCGGACCGTCCGCCGCCGGCCCCGGTGTGGCCCGCGCCCGTGGCCCGCGCACGGGTCGCCCTGCCGGCCACGGCCGCGCCCGTGCAGCGTGACGCGACCGGCGCCGCCGGGGCCGTCCGGGCCGCCGTACCGGCGAAGGAGACGCCGGCGCGCGGCCGGCCGCGGTCGGCGTCGACCGGCTCCCTCCCGTCCTCCACACCCACCCCCGCCCCCACCGCCACCGCTGCGGGCAAGGGGGCGGCCCGTCGCCCCGAGAACCCGCAGGCCGAAGCCGGTCTCGACCTGGACGACCTGGCGCGGCGGCTCATCGACCCCGTGGCCCGGCTGCTGCGCGCCGAACTGCGCCGCGGCCGGGAACGCACCGGCCGCCCCTACGACGGACGCCGCTGAGAACCGCCCGCGACGACCGACAGCCCCCGCGCACCAGACACATCACGCACGACAGACCCCGCACACCGCACGACCGGCAGACCCGCGCACCCCACGACCCACGACCGACAGACCAACGCACCGTACGACGCACGACGACGACCACCCCCGACTGGCAAGTGACGAGGAATGACCGACAGCATCTTCGCGACGAGCGTGTTCTTCCGGCTCGCGATCGGCGGCAGCGATCTGGGCGCCTTCAACACCTGCTCCGGCATGGGCGCCGAGGTCGAGATGGAGACGTACGCCGAAGGGGGCAACAACGGCTTCACCTGGCAGCTTCCGAGCCGTGTGTCCTGGTCGAACATCACGCTCACCCGTCCGGTCACCGCGGACACCGCGAAGATCGCCCGCTGGCTCGACGAGACGCTGAAACGGGTGGAGCCCAAGGACGGCGAGATCGTGGCGCTGAGACCGGATCTGAGCCGGATCATCAGCTGGCAGGTCCTCGGGATCGTCCCCGTGCGCTGGCAGGGCCCCTCCTTCGACCCCGCCAGCTCCCAGGCGGCCATCGAGACCCTGGAGATCGCCCACCAGGGCCTGCGCCCCTCCTGAAACCGCCCCCGGGACACCGTCCCACCCGTCCCCGACCGCCGCCCGCCCCCGGAAAGGAAGCCACGGCATGTTCTCAGCGGTCCGCTCCAGCCGGGCCCGGGCCCAGCTCACCCTGAAGGAGCCCCCGACCTCCGTCGGCGCCAAGCCCGGCGGGACGATCGGCCGGCTCGACCTCCAGTTCAACCCGTCCACGCTCCAGCTGCGCAAGACCACCGAGTGGCGGCGCACCCCGTCCCGGATGGCCGGGCAGTCGGCGCTGCCCGAGTTCGTCGGCAGCGGCCCGCGCGAGCTGAGCCTGGAGGTGTTCCTGGACGCCACCGCCACCCACGACAACTCCGTGGAACTTGCGGTGGAGACGCTGATGGAGGCGTGCGTGCCGACCCCGGCCAGCCTCGGCCGCAAGAAGCCGGCCAGCCCGTGGGTGCGGTTCGAGTGGGGTACGGCGCGCACCACCTCGTTCGACGGCGTGCTGTCGAGCCTGTCGGTGACGTACACGCTCTTCGACGTGGACGGCAAGCCGCTGCGGGCCACCTGCGCGCTGTCCATCGAGGAGGCGAGCGTCGACCCGCCGGGGCAGAACCCGACATCCGGGTCGCGCACCGCCCGCAGCACGCACACCGTCGTCGCCGGCGACAGCCTCGCGCTGCTGGCGTGGCGGGAGTACGGCGACGCGACGGCCTGGCGGGTCATCGCGGAGGCCAACGACATCGACGACCCGATGGCGCTCGTACCCGGCACCGAACTCGTGGTGCCCGGGCTGCGCGACGCCGGGGCCGAGGAGGAGCAGTGACGACACCCGAGGCCCGGGGCGGCCGGTCGTTCGCGGCGGACCCCGTCATCGAGACGCCCGGCGAACTCCCGCGGATCTGGGCCGCGCAGCTGGTGGGCTGCGTGGTCGACGAGAACATGGGGCTGCCGGACGCGGCGGTGCTCACCTTCCGCGACCCCGACCACGAATTCCTGAGGGCGACCGGCATCACCATCGGCACGCCGGTGCGGGTGTCGGTGGTGACCGTCTCGGGGCAGGCGCGGGAGCGGCTGTTCGACGGCGAGGTGACCGGCCTGGAGGTCGACCGCGACCGCACCGGCTCGTTCACGGTGGTGCGCGCCTACTCCCGGGCGCACCGCCTGCAACGGGGCCGCAAGGTCGTGGCGTACCGCAACATGACGGCGGAGGCGATCGTCCGCAAGGTGGCCGCGGGCGCCGGGCTGGCGTGCGGCCGGGTCGAGGCGGCGCCCGTCACCTACCGGCAGCTGTCGCAGGCCAACGTCTCCGACTGGGACTTCCTGCAGTACCTGGCGCAGGAGAGCGGCGCGCAGGTGCACGTCGACGACAAGGGGCTGCTGCACTTCGCACCGCCACGGAAGGCGTCGGGGGCGCCCGCGCCGTCCACCTCGGCCACCCGCGATCCGATGGTCCTGGAGTACGGGCGCAACCTGCTGGCGCTGCGGGCCTCGCTGTCGGCCGCGGACGGCGCCTCGCAGGTGGAGGTGCGCGGCTGGGACGTCACGACGAAACGGCCGCTGGTGGCGCGCGCGCAGTCGGTGGAGAGCGACACGGTGGTGCCGGGGCTGAGCCCGGCGCTGAGCGCGCGGTTCGGCAGGTCGTCCAAGCTCACCGTCACCGACACGCCGTACCGGACGCAGGCGGAGACGACGGCCGCGGCGGACGCGACGGCCGCGCACGTCAGCGCCTCCTTCGGCGAGCTGGAGGCCGTGGTGGAGGGCAACCCGCGGCTGCGGGCGGGCCTGCCGGTCGCGCTCGGCAACGTCGGGCAGGCGTTCTCCGGCCGGTACACGGCGACGGCCGTCCAGCACGTCCTGGAGCCGCACGGCGGATACCGGACGACGGTCTGGGTCAGCGCCAGCCCGGACCGCTCCCTGACCGGCCTGGTGACCGGGGCGAACGCCCCGGCCCGCAGCCCGCGCATGCCCGGTCTGGCGATCGGCGTGGTGACGGACGTACGGGAGCCGGGCGGCTCGGAGAGCGGCGCCGTACGGCTGAAGTTCCCCTGGCTGGACGACACCTACGTCACGGACTGGGTGCGGACCGTGCAGTGGGGCGGCAAGGGCGGCGGGGGAGTGGTCAGCCCCGAGGTCAACGACGAGGTGCTGGTCGGCTTCGAACAGGGGCTGCTGGACAGCCCGTACGTCATCGGCGGCCTCTACAACGGCGTGGACACCCCCTCGGCGCACGACGTGCCGCTCGTCGACGGCACCAGCGGCCGGGTCAACCGCCGTTCCCTCGTGTCGCGTTCGGGACACCGGGTGGAGCTCCTCGACGCCCGGGCGCCGGGTCCCTCCGGCGTCCGGCTGCGCAGTGCCGACGAGCGCCTCGAGGTGTTCCTGGACGACCGGCGGGACCGGATCGAGCTGACCGTGTACGCCGGCCGGACCCGGCAGGCGCTGACCTCCGTACGGCTCGACAGGAAGGGCATCACGCTGGACGCCGGCCGGGGCGACGTGAGCGTGTCCGGCCGCAACGTGGACATCCAGGGCCGGGTCGGCGTGAACGTCGCGGGCCGCAAGGTCCGCGTGTCCGGCAGCTCGGAGGTCACCGTCGACGGCGGCCTGCTGGGCGTCCTGAAGGCCAAGCTCATCCGCATCAACTGAGCCCGCGGACCTCTTGATCCGCCCCACGCATCTCTCGGCCCGCCCCACGCACCCGTCAACCGCCCGCACATCCCTCGATCCGCCCCCGCACACCGGTCAACCACCCGCACATCCCTCGACCGACCCCCCGACCGGCCCGCACCCCGCCACCGACCCACCCCTCTCGACCGATCCCGTGCACCGTCCGGGCGGTCGGGCCGACGAAAGGAGCGCCGTATGCCGGCCGCAGCCCGCAGCGGTGACCCCACCAACCACGGCGGTGTCATCGCCACCCCGCCGCCCGGCGCCGCCACGGCGGTCGCGACCGTGCTCATCGGTGGCCGTCCCGCCGCCGTCGCGGGCAGCCTGCACACCTGCGCCGTACCCCCGCACCTGGCGCTGGGCCCGGGCAACGTGGTCATGCCGGACCCGGCGGCCCTCGCCCGCAGCCGCGTCCTCATCGGCGGGCTGCCGGCCGCGCGCATGCGCGACAAGACCTCGTGCGGGGCGATGATCTCGGCCGGCCACCCGACCGTGCTGATCGGGGGCGAGTGATGAGCGAGCGGTTCATCGGCCGCGGCTGGGCGTTCCCGCTGCGCGTCGGACCGACCGGCGGGATCGCCATGGTCGAGCGGGAACGGGAGATCGAGGAGGCCATCCGGCTCGTCCTCGGCACCGCGCCCGGCGAGCGCCCGATGCGCCCCGAGTTCGGCTGCGGCATCCACGAGTACGTCTTCGCGCCCGGCGACGGCGCCACCGCCGGGCGCGTCGCCCGGCAGGTGCGCGAGGCACTGGAGCGCTGGGAGCCGCGCATCGCGGTGGACGACGTGGTGGTCGCCTACGACGCGGTCGAGGCCGGGACCCTGTACATCGACGTGCACTACACCCTGCGTTCCACCAACGACCGGCGCAACCTGGTCTTTCCCTTCTACACGATCCCCTCCGAGGAGGGGGCCGAGGAATGGGGCGCCGCCTGATGGCCCTGCCCTCCCCCAACCTGGACGACCGGCGCTTCCAGCAGCTCGTCGACGAGGCGAAGCGGTACGTGCAGCAGCGCGCCCCGGAGTGGACCGACCACAACGTCTCCGACCCGGGCGTCACCCTGATCGAGACGTTCGCCTACCTCGTCGACCAGTTGCTGTACCGGCTGAACCGGGTGCCGGACAAGAACTACACCGCTTTCCTCGACCTGCTCGGCATCCGCCTGTTCCCGCCCGCGGCGGCCGTCGCCGACGTCGACTTCTGGCTGTCCGCGCCGCAGCCCGACACGGTGACGCTGCCCGCCGGCACCGAGGTGACCACGGCGGGCGGCGAGGCGGATGCGGCCGTCACGTTCACCACCACCGACGAACTGCGCATCGTGCCCAGCGAACTGGTCCGGCTGGTCACCGCGCCCCGCACCGGCGAGCAGAGCGACCGCACCGGCGAACTCGCCGAGGGCCGCGACGTGCCCGCCTTCCAGGCGGCGCCGGAGGCGGGCGACGCGCTGCTGTTCGGCCTGCCGGCGGCGGTGCCGCGCTGCGTGGTCGCCGTACGCCTGGACAGCCGCGTCGAGGGCATCGGCGTGGACCCGCGCCAGCCCCCGCTGGTGTGGGAGGCGTGGGACGGCTCCGGCTGGCGGATCTGCGAGACCGGCGAGGACTCCACCGGCGGCCTGAACCGCCCCGGCGAGGTCATCGTGTACATCCCGGCCGGGCACACGGCGTCCGTGATCGGCGGCGTCCGCGCCGGCTGGCTGCGCTGCCGGGTCACCGAGCCGGAGCCCGGCCAGCCGTTCTACTCCGAGTCCCCGACGGTCCGTGAGGCGTCGGTGTTCACCGTGGGCGGCACCATGACGGCCGAGCACGCGCAGACCGAGACCGACGTGCCGCTCGGCATCTCCGAGGGGGTCGCCGGGCAGACGTTCCGCATCGGCCGGCCGCCCGTCCTCCTCGACCGGGAGCCGCCCGTGGTGGAGGTGTCCTCCGCCGACGGCTGGCAGCGCTGGGAGATCGTCGAGCACTTCGGCCGCTCGCAACCGGCCGACCGCCACGTCCGGGTCGACGCCACCACCGGTGAGTTCACCTTCCCGCCCGCGCTGCGCGAAGCCGACGGCACCCTGCGCCAGTGCGGCGCGGTGCCGCCCAAGGGCGCCTTCGTGCGGGTGGCCCGCTACCGCACCGGCGGCGGCCCCGCCGGCAACGTCGCCCGCGGCGCGATCTCCGTCCTGCGCAGCTCCGTCCCGTACATCGCCCGGGTCGTGAACCGGGAGGCGGCGAGCGGCGGCGTCGCCGGCGAGACCGTCGCCAACGCCAGACTGCGGGCGCCGGACGCGCTGCGGATGCAGGAACGCGCGGTCACCGCCGACGACCACGAGACCATCGCCCGTCAGGCGGCCCCCTCCCTGCGCCGGGTGCGCTGCCTGCCCGCCGGGGGCGCGGGCGCGGTACGGGTCCTCGTCGTGCCGGACGCGGTCGCCGACGAGGGCGACGACCGGCTCCGTTTCGAGCAGCTCATCCCGTCCGAACAGGTCCTGCGGGCGGTCACCGCGCAGCTCGACGAACGCCGGCTGATCGGCACCCGGCTCGTCGTCGAACCGCCCGTCTACCAGGGCGTCACCGTCGTCGCCCGGCTCGCAGCGGCGCCCGGCGCCACCGACCGCGTCCGCGACGCCTGCCTCGCCGCCCTGTACCGCCACCTCAACCCGCTGACCGGCGGCCCCGACGGCGCCGGCTGGCCCTTCGGCCGGCCCGTCCAGTACGGCGACGTCTTCGGCGTGCTGCAAAACGCCGCCGGTGACGCGCTGGTCGAGGAGATCCTGCTGTTCCCCGCCGACCCCGTCACCGGGCGGCGTGGGGCGCCGACGGACCGCATCGACGTGTCCGCGGGCGCACTGGTCTTCTCCTACCAGCACCAGGTCGTGGTCACCGCGGTGGAAGCGCAGGACCGGGGAGAGGTGCGGGGATGAGCGCGTCCGCCACCGCCGCACGGACGGAGGACCGCGGATGAGCCGCGCCGCGATACCCGGGCTGCCGAGCCGGTACCCGATCGGCGGCCACCTGCCCGCGCTGTACGCCGACGACGACTTCGCGCAGCGCTTCACCGCCGGACTGGACACCGTCCTCGCCCCGGTCTTCGCCACGCTCGACAACCTGCCCGCCTATCTGGACCCGCGGGTGGCCCCTGCCGACTTCCTTGCCTGGCTGGGCTCCTGGGTGGGCGCCGCCGACGATCCCGCGTGGCCGGTGGAGCGACGCCGCGAGGCGGTCGGCCGCGCGGTGGAACTGCACCGGTGGCGCGGCACCCGGCGCGGCCTCGTCGAGGCGCTGCGGCTCGCCCTCGGTGTGCACGCCGAGGTCGCCGGCGACGGCGCCGCGGTCTGGTCGGCCACCCCGGGCGCCGACCTGCCGCCGCCGCCCCCCGCCGAGGTCCTGGTCCGGGTGTGGCCCGAAGACGGCGGCCGGGTGGACCCGGACCGGGTCCGGCAGGTGGTCACGGCCATGTGCCCCGTGCACACCGTCTGCCGCCCGGAGATCCTGCCCGGCCCGCCCACCGACGACGAAGGGAGGTGACGTCGTGCGCGCCTGTCCCGCGTGCGGGGCGTCCAACGACCCCACCGACGACTTCTGCGGCAACTGCGGCGCGTACTTGGGCTGGTCGGACCGCAGGTCCGCCCGCGACACGTCCGCCGGTCCGCCCGCACCGGCTCCCGGCGAACCGTCGTCGCCGGACCCGGAGGAGCCGCCGACGGCCGAGCAGCCGCCTACGGCCGAGCCGTCACGCGGCGGAACCGTGCCGAGGCCGTCCCCGGCCGGCTCCGGGACGGCACCGGAGGGCACTCCGCCGGCGACTGGTGACCGGGCCGCGCCGCGCGCGGCCGATGACCGGTCCCCGGCGTCCGCCGTCGCCACCCCGCCCGAACCGGAACGGCCGGCCGCGACGACCGCCTCCGTGCCGCGCACCCGCCGCGGGGGCCACAGCCCCGCCGGGACAGGGGACCGGACCACGCCCCCCGTCGCGGACCCGGCTCCCGCGGCGCGTCCGGCCTCGCCCCCCGCGACGCCGACGCCGCCCGCGCCTCCCTCCCCTTCAGCCGTGGCACCGAGCGCGCCCATGCCCGCTCCCGACCCGGCCCCGGACCCGGCCCCCGCCCCGGTCCAGCCGGTGCTCCCCGCCAAGCCGGTGGCCCCCCGTCCCGTCGTACGGCCGGTGGCGGCGGCCGATGACGACGACGTGACGGGGCCGCCCTGCCCCTCCTGCGGGGTGCCCAATCCACCCGGCCGCCGCTTCTGCCGGCGCTGCGCGGCCCCGCTGGACCCCGTCGCACCGCCCGAGGCGCTGCCCTGGTGGCGGACCGTGTGGCCGTTCCGCCGCGGGGTGCGCTCGGGTTCGGGCAGGGCGGTGCGGCTGCTGGTGATCCTGTTCGTGGTGCTGGCCCTGTGCGCCGGCGCGTTCCTGCTGCTCCCGGCCGGACGGGCCCTGTTCGAGGACACGCGGGACAAGCTGGGCAACGCCCGGCAGGTCACCCCGGTACGGACGACGGCGAGCGCCGAGTCCCCGGGTCACCCGGCCACGAACACCACCGACGGCGTGAGCAACAGCTACTGGGCCGCACCCGCGGCGGGCGCGACGGTGACGTACACCTTCGGCACGCCGTTCCGGCTGGTCGACGTCATCGTCAGCAACGGCTCCTCCCCGGACCCGCAGGAGTACGCCGGCCAGGCGCGCGCCCTGCGCATGGACCTGGTGGTGACGACCCGCGACGGCGAGCAGCACCGCAGCGAACTCACCCTGGCCGACAAGCCGGGCCCGCAGACGTTCCCCACCGGATACAGCGACGTCCACACGGTCAGCCTGACCCTGCGCTCCCCGGCCGGCCTGGCACAGGGCCGCCGACTCGCCCTCGCCGAGGTCGAGTTCTTCCAGCGCACCTGACACGAAAACAACTCTTCCATGGGCCGGGCTCCAGGTGATTGCTCTTGGAGTGCCCGGCCCGGATCAGCGGCGTTGGCAGTGCCCTGATGACCTGCCAGGTGCTACGAAGCCACGAGGCAGCAACTCCAGCTTTGCACGCGTGGCCAACTGTCGCATTCTGGAGGGGAGGTGACGTCCGCTGTGGAAGCCCCAGGTGTGCTCGCCCTTGGGCACGTCCACGCCGTTCCGAGCGCCTCCCGGGTCGGGGGAGAAGGGAGCCCCGTGGCGCAGCCGCGTTGTCAGACCTCCCCGGTACGGTCGGCGTATGAGAGCTACCGCAACTTTCACCGTCAAGGCGTTCGTCCCGACTGAGCTCAAGCCCGAGCCTGCCGTATCCACTGGCCTGCCGGTAGGGGTGGCGACCATGGAGAAACACTTCGACGGAGAGGTCGTGGGACGCTCGGCGACCCTGTTCACTGCCGCGTTCGATCAGTCGACCGGCGTCGGCACCTATGTGGCCATGGAGTCCTTCGAAGGCTCGCTGCAGGGACGGGAGGGGGCCTTCAACTTCGTGCACTCGGCGACAACAACGGGCAGCGACCGCACGGCGGAGTTCTTCACCATCGTGCCTTCAAGCGGCACCGGCGAGCTGGCCGGTATCTCCGGTGCCGGTGGAATGGCCGTCGACGCCGACGGTACGCATCGCATCTGGTTCGACTACCAAATCGGCTGAATGTCGCCAGTGATCACGCCTGCTGATACTGAGCGGCCCACTGACGGGGGGACAGGGGCCGCTCAGCACCCGCAATTATGCACGTGATGACAGCCGGCAGAACCCGTTGTGCGGCATTGGCGCGAGTGGCCGTCACCGCGTGGGAGAGGCGCGGTCCTCGCCTCCCGGATGCGAAGAAGGGGCGACCGCTTGGAACCGCCGAGGACCCGGGCAGACTCTGCATGGTGTAGTTGCGCTTTGAAAGGGATGGCCGATACATGATCACGCTCACCAAAGAAGACGGCCCGGCGGACCTCGACGGGGTCACACATCTGTCCATCGGGGTCTCCTGGGATGCCACGGCCGGCAGCAGCGGCGGAGTGCTGGGCGCGCTGCGTCGCAAGCAGGGCACGGACCTCGACCTGATTGCCGTCGCCATGCAGGGCGCTGACCCGGTGCGCCTGGCTGGTCTCGACTCGCTCGACCCCATGGGAAACGGCTCCTTGGTGCACAGTGGCGACAACCAGACGGGGCACGGGGCCGGCGACGACGAGACGGTGACCGTCGAGTTCGCCCGGATACCGCCCCACATCACCTCGATCGTGTTCGTCGCCGCCGCATTCAAGAAGGGCAGCTCCTTCCAGAAGGCGCGCAACATCAGCTTCAAGGTCTACGACGCGACCGGCGGCAGCTCCCAGCAGGTCGCCGACATCTGGCCCAGCCTCCTCACCCAGGACAACGGCTGCGCGGTGGCCAAGGCGGTGCGCCACGGCGAAACCTGGAAACTCGAAGTGATCAACCAGCCCGGGAAGATCAAGCAAGGCGACGAACACGCCCTGATGCGCTTCGCCATCAGCAAGTAAGGCGACCCGAGAATCTGGAGCGGTGTCGTGCCGGTGACCCGCGTCACCGGCACGACACCGCCGCTGAGGTCCAGCTCGGATCACTGCTCCGCTCGAATGGTCCTCACCGCGGTTACGGTCGGGCGTCGCCGCCGAGTTGCCGGGTGCAGGCGGCCCGTGCCGGGGCGGAGAGCAGGTCGCGCGACCGGGTGAAGAGGCCGTACAGGGCGGTGCCGTACCGGGCTGCCAGGTCTTCGTTGTGCGCGAGGACGTCCAGTTCGTTCGCGGCGGTGATCTCCATGAAGGCGCGCAGGTCGGCGTCGCACGGGGCGTGCTCGTCCCCGGTGAAGCGGTCGCGGAAGACCACCGGAGCGGCCCCGCCGAGCAGGGGATATACGGCGTCCCGGTCGCAGCTGCCGTAAAGGTGGACCAGTGCCTCGGCGCGCTCGCCGATGAGGTCGGCCAGCGCGGCGCGTTCGGTCGTGCTGAGCAGGGCCTGATCGAACCCGTCGGTGCCGTAGGCGGCATGGCACAGCCCAGCCGCCTGGACGTCGACATCGGCACCCCACTCGGCCAACAGCCGTGCCACGCGCAAGAGATGGGCCAGCAGGGTGCCGCCCGGGTGGGGGATGCTGTCGGCGCCACGGTCGCGCAGGAAGTCCTCGACGTGGGTCCAGGAGGACACGGATTCGCTCGGGCTCGTCGTCACGTCACGAGTCATAGCCGTGACGCGACCTTCGGAGCAACCCGATCCGCGGTGATGTGCCACCCCCGCCCCCTCCCGAGACGGCGGGATGGCCTCACCCCTCACCCCCACCCCACTCCGCGAACTCGTCCACCACCCTCCTGAGCCGCCAGTCCGCCCCCTTCGTGAAGACGCCCCGCAGTTCGGCGACGGGGACCGCGGCCGGACGGTAGTCCTCGTCCTCGTAGAGGTCCTCGTGGTCCGGGTCCTCCATCGGATCACCAGGAACCCCCACGAAGGGGCCTTCCCACACCTCGGGGTCGTCCGGAGCGCCGGGGTTGTGCTTCCACACCGCACCGGCGCGCACACACACCTCGCCGAGATACCAGGCGGGGACGGTGACCTCGGGGGTCTGCCGGGCGGCGCGCAGCTGCGCCGCCGTGCCGAACCGGGCCCTGACCACCGCCTCCAGCCGGTCGACCGACTCCGGCGAGAAGTCCCAGACACCCGGATGGGCGGCGCTCCACTCCGGGAACGCGGCCTCCTGCTGCCGCAGCCACGCGTGAAGCCGGGGGTGGTCCGTCCACTGCTGCTCGCTCATGCCGACAGCGTACGGGCCGGATCGAGGGCCCGGCCAAGCCCCCGCCGAACGCCGTCCCGAGACCGTACTCAGGCGTAACGAACAGGAGGAAAAAGGAAGTTGAACGCGACGCGGGCGGGAAAACCTTGGGTTTCCTGTGCGTCGGGTGACTAGCGTGTCCGCTCGACGCCGTGAGCACGGGGGCCCTGGCGTCGCATCGTTTCCTCCCCACCGGCTGTGGGCTCCCGGGGAAGACAGATTCGCGTGAACCATCCCAACAGCAGACGCGGCCGGCGCATATGGGCGCGCGCGGCCGTCGCGCTCGCCACCGTCGGCATCCTCTCCTTCAGCGGCCTGCCCCAGCTTCAGGGCACGGCGGACGCGGCCGCCCGGGCACAGCGCTGCGACGAGATGTTCGGCCTGACCGGCACCACCCCGACCAACCCGGCCGACCTGCCGTGGGCGGCCGGGGACGCGGTCCGGCCCGAGACCGACTGGGACACCTACGGGTACACGAACCAGCGGATGGCCATGAACGGCCTCACCTTGCCCGACGATCAGCAGCAACGCGACGCGATCCTGGACAAACTCACCAAGCCCTACAAGATGTACGCCGAGGGCACCAAGGAGCGCGTCTACGCCACCTACAAGAACTACCTCCAGCGCAACGGAGGCTCCGACACCAAGTACCGCGGCTTCCAGAACTGGCTGCAAGAGGCCTACATCGACGTGTACGGCCGCAACCCGCGCGGCAACGCCTTCCACGCCAAGATCGTCAAGGACCTCGGGCTGACCGGGCCGGACTGGATCTGCGAGGAGACGGTCACGGTCACCGACCCGGAGACGAAGCAGTCCTACAAGCGGCGGTTCGACGCCTTCAACCGCCGGACTCAGGAAGCGGTCGAGATCAAGTCCGGCGGCAACCACGACGCGAGCCAGGCCCCGAAGGACCGTGCGTTCCTGAAGGACCCCAACTACAAGGACTACAAGCTCCGGTACGCCTTCGGTGAGACGCAGTCCGAGGACACCCGGCGGTTCACGGCCGGCCTCAAGCAGCTCGCGGGCTCCGGCCGGGTGGCCACGTACGAGCACATAGCCACCCCGGAGCCGGAGTACACCCCGGGCAAGTACACCGCCCAGGACACCTCCAAGAGCCTCGGCCGCGGCTCCGAGGTCGTCCGGGAGTCGCCGCGGACCGCCGAGGAGATGGCGCAGCGCAACGCGCGGATGCGCGCCGGCGACCCGCAGGGGCTGCGCGGGCGCGGACCGGGCGGAGTGGACTTCTCCACCCTCGAACTGCGCTATGTCGGCAAGCCGGTCAAGGGCCAGGGCCTGAACTACTCGTTCGGCGCGAAGAAGGTCGACGAGTCCGCCGGCCTCGGCTACGGCGGCAAGGAAAAGGCCCAGCTCATCTCGGACAGTTTCTTCACCTGGCTGGCCCTGACGCCGGACCGGTTCTGGGTCAATCTCAACCCGGACCAGCCCGACCGGATCATGGACAAGACGTTCGGCACGACCGACGCCGGACGCGTCCTGCTCCAGGCCGACCTGGAGATGAAGCACGACTTCGCGAGGGACATGGACCCGCGCACCGGGGTGGGCAAGAAGCTCTTCGACACGCTCGCGGCGGAGAACATCCCCTGCACCCACGGCGTGCGGAACTGGATCGTGCCCAAGCCGGCGGTGGTACGGGAGCAGGACGGCGGCCTGTACATCCTGGACGCCCCGCTGCAGGTCAACTCCGTACCGCAGGAGGTCAGGACGCCGAGCCCGAACGGTCCGTGCAACCTCACCGAGGCCCAGCACAAACGGGTACAGCAGCTCATGGACTCGATGATCGTGCCCGACATCGAGAAGAAGGTGAACACCGGCGCCACGTACGCCGACCTGCGCCGCGTGTACAGCGCGCGGGTCGCGGCCGAGTGGATCCGCCGCCAGGACGCCGCGTCCCCGACGGACTACCACGCGTTCATCAACAGCAACAAGGTCACGGACTGGCCGCTGCGGGGCAGCAACCGCTCCTGGACACCCGAGCAGACGTACAAGGAGTACGTGAAGTCCTTCACCGAGGGCGACTACAGCTACCCGTGCGAGAAGGCCGGCCAGCCGGCCACCTGCGTGTCGGGCGGTGTCGACTTCTCCAAGGCGCCGAAGAAGAACATCGACAAGGCGCAGTTCCGCACCCAGCACACCTATCTCCCGCGCACCACGGAGATCTCCGTCAAGGCCCTGACGGACGACGCCGAGAACAAGGGTCTGCTCGCCCTCGGCGGCAACACAGCCGCGCACACCGGGACCGGCGGGGGCACCCCGACCCCGACGCCCACACCCACACACAAGCCGACACCGACCCCCACCGGCGGCTCGTCGACTCCCGCGGCCACGCCCACCCCCAGCCCCGGGCACACCGCCCAGGGTGACGGCCACCAGCCGCCGTCCGCACCGCCCAGCGACAACGGCGGCGGGAGCGGGGGCGGTCTGGCGAACACCGGCACCGAGGTCGCAGGCGTCGCGGCGGCAGCCGCACTGCTGCTTGCGGCCGGCGCAGGCCTGGTCTGGTGGCGCCGCAGGTCCACCGACACCCGCTGATCCGACCGGACCGAGAGCCTGAGGGGGGCAGGGCCGACTACGGCGGCCCCGCCCCCTTCGTCATGCGAGCCGGTCGGCGAGCCGGCGCTCCCTCGTCGGGACAAGGGGACGGGGACAGGGCAGCCGGCTCGTGGCCCGGACTCACTCCCGTCCGCCCACCGCCTCCGCTGCCTGCCGGCGCAGCGCGACGCGGGCCGGCAGGGCCGTCGCCGTCAGGGCGAGGCCTGCGGCCACGGCGAGTACCGTCGCGTAGGCCGGGAGTGGGATGTAGGGGGTGGCCGTGCCGGTCATACCGCTGCTGAACGCCGTCAGCGTGGCTGCCGACAGGGCCGTGCCGAGTACCGCCGCGATCGTCAGCGCGGTGAGGGTCTCCAGGCGGAGCATCCGCAGGATCTGCCGGCGCGTGGTGCCGACCAGGCGCAGCAGGGCCAGTTCGCGGGTGCGGTCGGCGGTCGACATGGCGAGCGTGTTGACCACCGCGATCGCGGTGAAGGCGATCACCAGGCCCATCGCGACGTAGTTGACCTCGGCGTCGGGCGCCGCCTGCTGGACCGCCTGCGCCCGGTCGAGGACGGCGGCCCCGGGGACGGCCGCCGCCACGTCGCTACGGCTCAGTCCCGGCGCGGCGACGAGGAGCGTGCCGGTCGGATCGTCCACGTGCCGGGCCACCAGGCCGTGGTCCAGGGTGAGTTCGCCGAAGCCGAGACCGCGCGCGTAGACCGCGATGACACGCAGGGCGAGCGGAGTGCCGTCGCCGAGGGTCAGCTTCACCTCGCCGCCCACGCCGGCACCCAGGCGGTCGGCCGCGTTCTCGCTGACGGCGACGGTGCCGGGCCCGAGCCGGTCCATGGAGCCCGACACGACCCCGAGGTCGGAGGTCCGGTCGAGGCCGCGCGGGGTGACCCCCTGCGCGCCGTACTTCGTCAGGCCCACCCGGACCGATGTGTGCAGCACCTCGGTGACCGCCACCACCCCGTGACGTGTGCGCAGCCGTGCGGCCGATACGGCGGGGACGTGCGGGCCCAGTACGTAGTCGGCCCTGTTGCCGTCGGCCGCCTCCCTCTGCGCGGCGTGGCCCAGCGTCGTCGGGACGAACAGGATCGTGCAGGTCACTCCGATCATCAACGTCAACGGGACGACCACGGACGCCAGTCGGCGGGCCCGGCTGCGCAGGTTGGCGGCGGCCAGGTAGCCGCTGACGCGTGAGGTGCGCAGCACGATCCCGAGCGGTGCGAGGGCCGCCCGTACCAGGAGCGGGCCGAGCAGCGCCACGGCGACGGTCCACAGCAGCGCGGTGACCATCGTCAGGGGTCCGGAGGCCGCTTCGGTGGTCAGCGTCGACAGGACGAGCGTCAGCGTCACCGCTCCCGCCGACGCCACCGCTCCGCCCGTCAGCCTGGTCCACGGCAGCCGCGCGGTCGGCAGCGCCGCCTCGCCGAGCGCCTCGACCGGCCGTATGCGCGCCGCGCGCCGGGCCGAGAGCCGCGCCGCCGCCCAGGCCGCGACCAGCGTGGCCAGCACGGCCGCCGCCGCCGGGAACGGACTGACGACAAGCTTCAACTGCTCCGGCAGCGCGCCCAGAGCGACGAAACGCGACCGCAGCCAGAATCCGACACCGATGCCGAGGCCCGCGCCGCACACCGAGGCGACGGCGGCGACGAGCAGCGCCTCGCCACCCAGCAGGGCGCGCAGCTGCTTCGGTGTCGCAGCGACGGCCCGCAGCAGGGCGATCTCCCGCTGCCGCTGCTGCACGGACAGGGCGAACGTGCCCACCACGACCAGCACCGCCACGAGGAGCGCCGTGCCGCCCAGCGCACCGCCCAGGCTGATCAGCTTGATCCGCGCCTGCTCGGCGTCGAAGAACTCCGCCTTGCCGCGTTCCTCACCCTCGTACGCGAGGACCTCGCCGGGCCGCAGCACCTTCGAGACGTCCGCCTTGGGGAAGACCCCGATCGCGGTGACCTGACCGGGCCGGCCGGCCAGTCGCGCCGCCTGTGCGGGCGTGAAGAAGAGCGTGCGCTGGCTGGGCAGGTGCTGCGCCGTGACGCCGACGACCCGGTACGTGGCCGGTCCCGCCGAGGTCACCGTCTCGATCCGCGATCCGACCCGCTGCCCGGCAGCGGCGTCCACGACGACCTCGTCCGCGCTCTTCGGGGCCCGCCCGTCGGCCAGTGTGAACGGAGTCAGGGCCGCCGAGTCCCAGCCGTGGCCGAGCGCCTCGCGCCCGTCCGCGGTGTGGACCGGGAAGGTCACCTCGGACACGACCTCGCGGACCCCGGGCCGAGCGCGCAGCTCACCCGCCAACGAGGCGTCGATCCAGCGCCGTTCGGCGATCTGCTTGGCCTTGTGCTTCGTCTTGCCCTTCGACTTGGTGACGGTCTGGTGCACGTACTGGTCCCCGGCGACGACGACCGGCGTGCCCGCGTACCGCTCGGGGGCCACCGTGCCGCGCAGCCCGGTCTCCAGCAGCATCCCGCAGCCGGTGATCAGCGCCGCGGCGCACAGCAAGGTCACGAAGGCGCCCGCGAAGGCGGCCTTGCGGTGGCGCAGCGTCTTCAGAGCGAAACCGATCATCACGTCCACGCTCCCAGCCGTGTCATCCGCTCGGCGACCTTGTCCGCCGTGGGGTCCGTCATCGCGTCCACGATCCGGCCGTCGGCCAGGAACAGCACGGTGTCCGCGTACGCGGCCGCCATCGGGTCGTGCGTCACCATCACCACCGTCTGGTGCATGGCGTCGGCCACGTCGCGCAGCAGCTTCAGCACCTCGCGTGCCGTCACGGTGTCCAGGGCGCCGGTCGGTTCGTCGCCGAAGACGACCTCGGGGCGCGTGATCAGGGCCCGGGCGATCGCCACCCGCTGCTGCTGGCCGCCGGAGAGCTGGGCGGGGCGGTGACCGGTGCGGCCGGTGAGGCCGACCCGGGCCACGATCTCGTCCAGCCACGGGCGTTCGACGCGGGCGCCGGCGAGCCGCATCGGCAGCGTGATGTTCTCCAGGACGTCCAGGGCCGGGATCAGGTTGAAGGACTGGAAGACGAACCCGACGCGGCGGCGCCGCAGTTCGGTCAGCTTCGTCTCGTTCATCCCGGACAGCTCCGTGTCGCCGAGCCGCACCGACCCGGACGACGGAGTGTCGAGCCCGGCGGCACAGTGCAGGAACGTGCTCTTGCCCGACCCGGAGGGCCCCATCACGGCGGTGAACGAACCCCGGGGGATCCGCACCGACACCTCTCGCAGGGCGGCGACCGCACCCTGCCCCTTGCCGTAGACCTTGCTCACGGCTTCCAACCGCACTGTGTCCGTCATGAGTTCCACCCTGCCGACCAGGAAGGACGTCTCCCACAGACCTCGTCCCGGATCGACCATGACCTCGTCATGATCCGGACACTGCTGTACATTGCGCGAGGACAAAAGGGGGATCTTCGACGGTGATACGCGTACTGCTCGCCGAGGACCAGCACATCATCCGCACCGCCCTGGCGACCCTGCTCGGCCTGGAGGACGATCTGGACATCGTCGCCGAGGCCGACTCGGGCGCGGCGGCGCTCTCCATGGCCCTGGTGCACCAGCCCGACGTGGCCGTCCTCGACATCGACATGCCCGGCGAGCTGGACGGCCTAGACGCGGCGGCACAGATCACCGCGAAGGTGCCCCGCTGCCGTCTGCTGATGCTCACCGCGTACGGCAAACCCGGCCATCTGCGCCGGGCCCTCGCCGCTCAGGTGCACGGCTTCGTCCTGAAGACCGCGCCCCCCGACGACCTGCTGGCCGCCGTCCGCGAGGTCGCCGCGGGCGGCCGGGTCCTCGACCCCTCCCTCGCGGTCACCGCCTGGGACCTCGCCGACAACCCGCTCACGTCCCGGGAGGCGGACGTGCTGCGCCTGGTGGCGGCGGGCGCGGAGGCCACGGAGATCGCCACGGAACTGCACCTCTCGGCGGGCACCGTACGCAACTACCTGACCGGGATCGTCGCCAAACTCAACGCCCGCAACCGCACGGACGCGGTCCGCATCGCCTCCGAGGCGGGCTGGATCTAGCGCCGCTCCCGCGGCACATGTCGGGTGGTTCGCGGCGTCCGGTGCGGAGCATCGCAAGGCGGAGCATCGCCCGCGTACTGGATGTACTCGGGTGATGCGACAACGCGGCGAGGTGCCGTGCCGGGCGTCGCGAGCCGGTGAACCTTTCCGGTCGCAGCACTAGCTGTTCAAGGGGGCGTTCGCGTGTATCACTGGAGCATCCCGGCGCTTCGGCCGGCCGCGACCACCGTGCGGAGGGGGAACGCGATGAGCAGCGCGGCAGCGAGGAGCAGTCCGCTTGCCCACAGCGGCCCCAGGGCCCCGGCCGCGGTACCGAGAGTGGCCGCGCCAATGAGGGGGCCGGCGGCGGCACCGATGTTGAGGGCCGCGGTCGCATACGAGCCGGCCATGGTGGGGGCTCCGGCCGCCTCGTAGAGGACCCGGGTGATCAGTGTGCTGCCCAGCGCGAACGACAGCGCGCCCTGCACGAACACGAGGGCGAACAGGGCGACCGGCTGGTGGGCCAGCATGGCCAGGGCCGGCCAGCCGAGGAGCAGCAACGGACCACCGACTGCGAGGACCGGACCGGGACGCTGGTCGGACAGTCGGCCGGCGGCGGTGACGCCGACGAAGGAACCGGCACCGAAGAGCACCAGCGCGACAGAGACCCACAACTCGTCGAGTCCGGCGGCGTCGGTCACCACGGGGGCGAGGAAGGTGAAGCTAGCGAACGTCGCCGCGTTCACCAGCGCGCCGAGCAGCATCACCAGGATCAGCCGCGGCCGGGTGAGCTGGGCGAGCTCTGCTCTCAGGGCCGGCCCGCCGGTCGCCTCTGCCTTCACCCGTCCCGTGGGGACCCCTTTCAGGACGCCGAGAGCCGCAGGCAGGCAGAGTGCGGCAACGGCCCAGAAGGTGGCCCGCCAGCCGAGCAACGCGCCGAGTACCGAACCACCGGGGACACCGGCGATCGTGGCCACCGTCGTGCCCGACAGCAGCACGGCCAGCGCACGCCCCTTCTCATCGGGCGAGACCAGCGTGGCAGCAGCCGTCAGGGCAACGGCGAGGAACCCGGCGTTCGCGAGCGCGGCGACGACCCGGGTGGCGAACAGGACCGGGAAGCTCGTGGTGAGGGCGCCCACAGCGTGGGCTGCCGCGAAAGCGAGGACGAACCCCAGAAGGCTGGAGCGCCTGGACCAGTTGCGGGCAAGCGCGGCCACCAGGGGGGAGCCGACGATCATGCCGACGGCGAAGGCCGAGGTGAGCACGCCTGCCGTCCCGACGGTGACGCCGAGCTCTGAGGCGATGTCCGGCAACAGGCCGGCGAGCATGAACTCCGAGGTGCCCATGGCGAAGACCGCCAGGGCAAGCAGGTACAGCGGGAGAGGCATCGAGTGGCTCCGGGGTGAGGAGAGGCACGAGAAGGTCATCTCGTCACCGCGGCCAGCCCCAGGGCACACGCGTCCCACCGCGGATGCGGCGCGACGACAGGGCTACGAACTCAGGGGTTCAGGGGGCTGACGGCGTGACCGAAAGCCCCCACCTGGTCCGACTCAGGACTCGACATGGCCCGCACGCTACCCGACCGATGCCCGTCGAGGCACCTCGGTTTCACCGGCATCGGCCTGTGTCACCAACGTCATGTCCCGCAACACCTGGGGCCCGCTCCCGCGGCACACGTCGGTTCCCAGGGCCCCGCTGCCGCGGCACGATCCGGCCCTCGGGGTCCGCTCCTGCGGCGCATGTCGGCTCCTGGCCCTCCCTGCCCAGGTCACTTCGGTTGCCGCGCCGCGCCGGGCAGCCACGCCTCCAGCGTGTACCAGCCGCCGGCCGTCGCGGTTGTGAGTGTGCCGTCCAGGGTGGCCAGACGGGTTGTCAGATTGCCGATGCCCGACGAGCCCGGGCGGCGGCCGGAGGAGCCCGACACCCCGTCGTTGCGGACCCTCAGCACCGTGCCGCCGGACACGGGCTCGGTGCTCATCTCGCAGAGCGTGGCCGAGCTGTGCCGGAGCACATTGGTGACGGCTTCCCGCAGCCCCGCGCTGAGCACCCTCTCCGCAGCGGGCTCCAGCGCCCCGTGCGCCAGGCGCACCTTCGCCTCGATTCCGGCCGCGGCCAGCACCGAGCGCGCCGACTCGGCCTCCGTGGAGAGCACCATCGGCACCTCACCGCCCGAGGCCGCCCGCAGATCCGCTTCACCGCGCTCGGTCATGGCGAGGACGTCGGCCAGTTCCGTACGGGCCCGCTCCGGCGGCAGCCGACGGGCCAGCTCGCACTTGAGCAGGATGGCCGCCAGGCTGTGGCCCAGGAGAT
Organism: Streptomyces sp. NPDC104814; assembly: GCF_055583185.1. Taxonomy (NCBI): domain Bacteria; kingdom Bacillati; phylum Actinomycetota; class Actinomycetes; order Kitasatosporales; family Streptomycetaceae; genus Streptomyces; species Streptomyces sp. NPDC104814. Next base: position 197,131 of record NZ_JBVJOL010000009.1, read on the forward strand.
CGTGCAGGTCCCGGGCGGCCCGCAGGCGCTCCTCGACCACGGCCGCGCGGGTCTGGCGGTGCCGGTCCAGATGGAGTTCCCGGATGATCTGCGCCTGCCGCAGCAGCCCGTACACGACAAGGCCCGTCACCACACTCGACACGCCGTAGTTGACGGTGAGCGCGGCCGACAGCCCCAGGCGGGCCCCCACCGCGCACACCGCACCCGCGACCACGGCCACCAGCGGCCACGCCACCCGCCAGGGCAGGGCGAGGAGCAGCGGCCCGGCGACGAACCCGGGGGCGCCCAGCCACGCCTGCCCGAACACCGGCACGGGAAGGAACGCGAGCAGTGTCATCACCGCGAGCTTGTAGGGGTGGCGGCCGTGGACGGAGGACAGCTGCAGATAGACGATCACGGCGAACCCGGCCGCCGCGGGCGCCAGTCGGGGCCCGTCGAGCATCAGCAGGGCCTTGCCGCAGAACCCGGCCAGGACGACGGTGAGCAGCGCGAGCGACAAGCGGTACGCCTGCCGGTCGTCCGCTCCTTCCGCTGCGGAAGCGGCCGCTTGCGGCAGTACCGCCTCGGTGAAGTGCCGTCCCATGGGGGTGAGCCCGGTGGTGACGCGGCCGCCGGCCTCGGCGAAGCGGGCCGGTACGTCCCCGAGGATCTCGTCGTCGGCGGTCCGGGCCGAATCGCTGACGACGCGCAGACCGACCCGGCCGTGACCGGCGTACGTCTCGATGCGGCAGCTGGTGGCCCCCCGCTGGACCACTGCGGTCACCGCCTCGCGCAGCACATGGGCGAGCAGCGCCCCGGACGGGCCCAACGGCTCGGCGTGTCCTGTGTGCATCTGCGCCCGGATCCCGGCGGCGGCCAGCAGGGCGCGCGCCGTGGTCAGCTCCGGCGCCAGGGACATCGCGCGGTAGGAGGCGGCCGACTGCCGGGCCGAGGCGAGACAGCTGCGCGCCTTGCCGGTCACCTCGGCGAGTACGGCGGACGCGCGGTCCGGGCGGGCCAGCGCGGCCCGCGCACCGTTGCCGATCTCGGCGAGGCCCCGCCCGAGTCCGTCGCCGAGCTCGGCGGCGATGCGCAGCCGTTCCTCGGCGACTGCGGCCACGACGGCAGCCACGCGGGCGGCGTCCGCGGCCTCGGCGCGCTCGGTCAGCCTCGTCAACCCGTACACCACCAGGGCGGTCAGCACCATGGTGATCGCCGCGTCCACGGACCCGAGGACGAGCGCGCTCACCGCCACCGGCGCCGTGAGGAGCGGCCAGGGCCGGCGGCACAGCAGCAGGGAGCCGCCGAGGAATCCGAGAATCCCCACGGACGCGCCGGAGGCGAGCACCGCGGCGTACCCGACGGCGGCCTGCCCGGCGAGCAGCCACGGCCCGCGCAAGCGGCGCAGCGCCGGCAGTACGTGGCAGAGCTGAAGGGCGAACACCCCGACCGCCGGAAGGGAGCCGCCGATCACATAGGCGGCGGCGAAGGCGGCCAGCACCACCACCGTGCTCGCCCTCGCTGATCGCGTCACCACGCCCCCCGGCCTGCCGGCCCCCACCGACCCGGGGGGATAGTACGCCAGAGGACGCCGGGGCAGACGCCATGGCCCCAACGGTCCGCAGCTGAGGGCTGGCCCCAACGGCCCGCAGCTGGGGGCGAGGAAAGGACCGTCACGGACGAGGCCGTTCCTGTCGAAGGTCCCGTAGAAGCGGCAGGGCCCAGCGCCGCGTTCTTCCGCGCGCGAGCCCGCTTTCGGTGCTTGCCCGGGTGCCGGCAGGGGCTACCTGGGTGTGATGTACCCGGTGTACACCCACGACTCGTTGTGCTTCGGCCCGGAGGCCCCGTCGCGGGTGAAGCCCATGAAGGACACGTAGTTGTTGGGCCCTTCCTTGAAGTCGTAGTCGCAGACGACCGGGCCGTTGAGCGAACCGTTCGCGTCCGAACACTCGCCCTCCCGCCCGGAGCCGTCGTAGGCGTACCACTTGACGACGGCACGTTCCCCGTCGGCCCTCAGGTCGTCGACGATGAACTTGTCACCGTTGCCGTCGAAGCAGATGCTGTAGTACGCCGTCTGGTCCGCGTTGCATGTCTTCGTGTAGGCCTGAGCGGGCGCCGTGGCGGCAACGCTGCCGGCCACGACGAGCCCCAGCACCCCCACCGAGGAAGCGAACTTCCGTACGACTGACATGGAAACCCCCTTGCGGCCCGCCGTTCTCGACCGGGCTGTCCGATCGGAAGCAGTGAGCTCCGGGGAAGGTTTTCAGCGACCCCGCTGTGACTCAAGGTACTTGAGTGAATTCAGAGGTTCGCTTCATGTCCACCTCGATCTCGCGGTGGCGGGCCCACAGCGCCGACGGGCAACCGCGACGGCACGGTAGGACCCATCAGGCGTCCGCGGCGGACCGCGGAAGGCCCATTCCCGCTCGCCCGCCCGCCCGCACGCGACCGTGGCCTTCGGCGAATAACTGTCCGGTTCCCCCCCCGGGACGTCGTTGCGCCGCTCGGCGAGTGGGGCGTGGGCCGTCGAACGCCGCGCGCCTGGCGCGGGCCTCGTGGACGGACCCGACATGGGCCGCCGTCCGCCATCCGGGGCGCGCGGTCGCCACCGCTCCGGGCCGCGCGCGGCGGTACGGCGAGCCGCAGGAGCCGACGCGCCGGTGCCCGTCGGCCCTTCGCATGCGCCGGCGTGCTGCGGAGGCCGCGCCACCGGGCACGGGGGCGCGTCTCAAGGACCACCGCGCAGCCCTTCCACCGAGAAGACGACGAAATTTGCCCGTCTCGTGGTTGCCCTCTCAGCCTGCCTTCGACAGGGTCGCACCCTCCAGATTTGCCTTGCAGACTCTCAGGCTTTCCATCTTCTTGAGCGTGAACTCGATAACATACCTCTGAGTGTCGGCGTTTCTTGCGGTAAGTGCTATTTCGATCCTAATGGGCTGATTTTCGCATTCGACGCCGCCTATCCAGACGGGGTTATCGTTGGAGATCTTCAGGTCGTCAGCACTATATGGATACAGTCCAAGAAAGATGCCGGTCACTGCTGGCCGGTCTGGCGTGGCAGAGATGCGGGCCACATGCACGATGTCCACCAAACGAGCAGCCGTGACCGGGATGGGCAGCGAATTCGCCTCAACATCCCCCCACTTCAACTCCCGGGTCGGCGGCAGTCGCCCGGGCGTCGGCAGGGTGACCTTGGTTACCAGTACCATTGTGCCCTCTGCTGTGGAGCGGCCGTCGTTGAGGATGGGCAAACGGAGCCAACAGCGAAATTCATCGGGATCTCCGTCACCCATGTCAAAGTTGGCGTACGGCATGGAGGTCCATCTGGGACCATGGTCGTCCGAATTCAACGCCTTGAGGCGCGGTTTCTTCAGCCATCCGGCGATGATGGGGCCAGCGACAGCCACAATTACCGTACCCACGGTCCCAAAGGCGATCATCACTTCCCAGGGATTGGTGGCGGCTTCGGAGAGATGCATTTGAATCCCCCGTCCCCTGGCCTGGAGGCTACTTCTCTCTTGCTTCCATTCTGTGCGCCTGCAGCACACTTCGCCACTGGCGCATGTGCCTACTGCGGCGAACTCCAGCAGAGTCCAATGTCCTTGGGATCGACGTCGTACTGCCTCGAAGACCTTGGGTTCACACGCAGCACGCGAGCTCGCCGGGCAGCGGGTATTACCGGCCCCAGGGCGAGTGTTTGCCCGACCGGCTCGACGCCGTCCGGCAGGGCGACCTGTCCAGCCTCCACACCCGCGCCGCAGCATCGACCGCGACCGCGACGCTGATGTACCGGCTGCGAATGGCCGGTGGCAGCCCGGCAACCGGGGGCTGTTCGTTGTCTGATTGCCGTTTGGCTCGAAGACGGTCATGGGCTCGACGGACCGGCCGGCAGCAGGTTCGGGCACCCGGGGCCGGGGCAGGAAGCGGCCATGCATTCCTCCCTCAGGCGTATCGGATTACTCCTGGCGGCCCCGGTCGTCGCCCTCGCCCTGGTCGCCGTCGGCTTCACCGTCGGCGTCACCCCCGCCTCCGCCGAAGTCTTCTGCGGGTCCCGCTCCGTGGACGGCGCCATCTGGACCGAGTACACCCAGACCCCCGGCGTCCAGCGGTCGCTGGGCTGCCCCACCACCGACGAACTCGGCACTCCCGACGGCGTCGGCCGCTTCCAGGGCTTCGACAACGGCTCGATCTACTGGACCCCGGACACCGGCGCACACGCCGTGTGGGGCGCGATCAGCCGGCACTGGGCCGACCTGGGCTGGGAGCGCGGCTATCTGGGCTACCCCCTCACCGACGAGATCACCAACCCCGACGGCTACGGAGTTCGCCAGCAGTTCCAGGGCGGCACCGTCTACTGGAGCCAGTACAGCGGCGCCCACGCCGTACACGGCGTCATCGGCTGGTGGTGGGGACAGAACGGGTACGAGAGCGGCTTCTACGGCTACCCGACGTCCGACGAATACAAGGAGGTCCACGTCGGAGGCAACGAAGACAACAACACCGGCGTCCGGCAGAACTTCCAGTCCGGCCGCTACATCCTGTACAGCGGCGGCCAGTCCAACGCCTTCGAAAGCTGCCACACCGCGTGCATCGGCTACGGCGGCATCACCAACACGAAGTGGGTGAAGAAGACCGAGGTCTACATGAACCTGGCGGACCAGAACAAGCGCTCCACGCATGTCACCCCGACCGACGCCGCGTTCGCCAGTACCTCGCGCTCGGACACCGCTTCCAGCGATCCGGCGGACAACTGGAAGCAAGTCTGGTCGAACACGCTCATGTTCCCGCACGCCACGCAGGGCGAGATGCACTCGACCTACGAGCAGCTGTACTGCCACGCCTCGTACTCCTACCCCGACGGCAGCAGCCACAGGGGCGGTCCGACCTGGGACCTGGAAGCCTGGCACTACGACATGGTCCCCTACGACGCGAGCAAAGCACTCCAGACCGGCTGCAACTGGGGAGAGTGACCACCGTCTGACCCACGTCCCCCTGCCCGAGCCGGCGGGGGACGTCGCTGTCTCCGCAACGCCTGCCTCGGCGCCGGGTCGGGTCAGACGCGGACGCCGAACATGAAGGGTCCGCCGATGGTGTCCATCGACTCGTATCGGACGACGGTGCCGGTGCGGGGGGCGTGCAGGATCTGGCCGTTGCCCGCGTAAAGACCCACGTGGTGCAGGTCGTTGAAGAAGAAGACCAGGTCACCGACCTGGAGCTGGCTCCTTGTCAAGCGCGTGCCGATGCCCGACTGGGCCTCAGAGGTGCGCGGTATGAAGACGTCGGCCTGGGCGTAGGCCCAGGAGGTCAGACCCGAGCAGTCGTAGGAGGAGGGACCGTTGGCACCGCGGATGTAGGGCTTGCCGAGCTGGCTCTGGGCGGCCGCGAACGCGGCGCCGGCCCGGCCGGAAGCGGGTGCGTGGTGGCCGATCTGCACGCGCTCGGCGGAGGAGCGGTCGGCGCGCTGCTGCTCGGCGGCGAGGGCCGCCTTGTCCTTGGCGGTCAGGGTGTTGAGCAGCTTGTTCGCCTCGGCGAGCCTGCTCTGGATCTGCTTCTTCCTGTTGCCCAGATCGGTGCGGGTGGAGGCCAGGTCTTTCAGCTTCTCGGTGGCCTCGGCGCGCTGCTGGGCGAGTTCGCGCTGTTTGCCCTGGATCTTCCTCAGCGTCTCCACCTGCCGGCTGCTCAACTGGTCGAGCCTGGTCGCCTTGTCGAGGAAATCGTCAGGGTCGGAAGAGAGCAGGAGCTGCACCGAGGGGTCGATGCCTCCGGAACGGTACTGGGCCGAGGCCACTGAACCCAGGCCCGTGCGCAGCGCGTTCAGCTCCTGCTGGCCGCGGGCGACGCTGTCCTGGATGGTGGCGACCTCCTTCTGGAGCTTCTGCTGCTTCTCATCGGCTCCGTTGTACTTCTCCGTGGCCTGCTCGGCCTGCTCGTAGAGCTGGTCGACCTTCGCCTTCACCTCGTCCTTGCCGAGCTTGTGACCGGGCAAGGCGTCGGCGGCGTTCGCGCTGAGTGCTACGGCAGCGGCGGCTGCGGTGGTGAGCACGCTCACGCGCGCGCGGCTCGGCTGCTTGGGTCGACGATGGGAGGGCACGGAATCGGACTCCTGTTCCTTCGGTCAGCGGTCGACGCGCCGGTGGCCTGGGAGAGGGGCGGACCTGCAGAGGGGGAGGGGAGGAACCGGCGTCCTGCGGCACAGTGGATCACGGGCGTGCGGAGGTGGACCATGCAGAACTACCGGCAGAAGTAGCTCGGGGTGTTCGCACCTACCGCACTCGCCCGCCGAGCCCGCATGCTGCTCGGCAGGTCGCCCGACACCGGCCGGCGGCCGGCGCCGTGCGCGCCCGAACACGGTGGCGGGGGCCGGCGCAGACAGATGTCCGCCTCTGCGCCGGTGCTGCTTCCGGCCAACCCCGTGCAGGAGGCAACTGCGCGTTTCACCTGCGAAAGCAGTCACGTGCATACTTCTGCGGGAGAGGTACGGCGTTCAGGCTGGCCCGCACTGACCAGGGGACATCCACACATGGGCACCGGTACACCGGCCACCGGCGGCTTCGGCGCGCTTCTGCGAGGCCTGCGGACGGCGGCCGGGCTGAGCCAGGAGGAGCTGGCGCAGGCCTCGGGGGTGAGTGTGCGGGCTCTGTCGGACATGGAGCGCGGACGCTCCCGTGGGCCGCAGCGCCGCACTGTCCAGGCGCTGGCCGCAGCCCTGGATCTGGACGCGGCCGGTGCCCGGGAGCTGGAGTACACCGCGAGCCTGGGCCGTCCCCGCCGGGCCCCCACGAAAGAAACCCCGCCACCAGCCGCCGTAGTGCCCGCTGTTGCGCAGCCTGATGCGCCCGATCTTCTGCCGCGCGCTCCACGCGGCTTTCACGGGCGGGCGGCGGAGCTCGACGCTCTGTCCCGGGCCGCCGCGGGCGAGGCACCCGTCTGTCTGGTCGTCGGCCCCGCCGGGGTCGGGAAGACAGCCCTGGTACTGCACTGGGCCCACCACGGCTGCGCCGAATTTCCCGACGGGCGGCTCTACACCGACCTGCGGGGCTTCAGCGACACGGGCGAGCCTGCCCTCATCGAGGTGCTGCGCGAGTTCCTGCCGGCGCTCGGTGTGCCGCACGGCCGGATACCGGAGTCGGCGAACGGCGCGGCCGCGCTCTTCCGGTCGCTGGCTGCCGACCGCCGGCTCCTCGTCGTACTCGACAACGCGCGCAACTCCGAGCAGGTCAGGCCGCTCCTCCCAGGCGGTCGCCGCTGCGTCACCGTCGTCACCAGCCGACACCGGCTGCCGGGGCTGATCGTCACCGACACCGCCAGGCCCGTCGCCGTGGACGTACTCGGGCCCGAGGACGGCATCATGCTCCTCGCCGAAGTGCTCGGCGCACAAAGGGTGCACGCTGAGCCCGCGGCTGCGCGACAGCTGGCCGAGCTGTGCGGCGGGCTGCCCCTCGCCCTGAGGGTGGCAGCTGCCCGGCTGGCGCAACGGCCCGGCTGGTCGCTGGGCGCGATGGCCACCGAACTGTCCGACGAGACACGCCGGCTGAGTCTGCTCGACGTCGAGGACACCGGCGTACGAGCGGCGCTACGCGTGACGCTGCAACAGCTCCCCTCGCACGTCTCCCACCAGTTCGCCTGTCTCGGCTGCCACCCCGGCACGCACGTCGACCGGTATACGGCGGCGGCCCTGGCCGACACTGACCCGTCAGCCGCCGAGACCGCCCTGGAGCGGCTCGCCGCAGCGCACCTCGTCACGGAGACGGCGCCCGGCCGCTGGACGATGCATGATCTCGTGCGGCTCTACGCACGCAGTCTGAACGCCGGACCCGATGGACTGACGCGCGTGCTCGACCACTACATCGCCACGGGACTCGCGGCCGTGGCGGCGGCCGAGCCCGGCAACGAGGAGTGCTTCCCGCTGCCGGCCCACTTCCTGCCGCCCGCCACCGTACGGGAGTTCGCCGACCGGTCCGCCGCCGTGGCCTGGTACGCGGCCGAGCGGGACGACCTGACGCTGGCGGTGGCCGCGGCGCACACCGCCGGACTGCACGACCGGGCCTGGCGGATCGTGCTGACGCTGTGGCCGCTGATCGTGTGGCGCGTGCGGGACGGCTGGGTGCCGCTCCTTGAGACCGCACTGGCCGCGGCACGGGCCGACGCCGATCAGTACGGCGAGTCACGGGTACTGAATGTGCTGGGCTGGGTGCTGATCGAGGTAGGGCGCATCGCCGAGGCGCTGACGCGTCTGGCGGCCGCCTCCACGCTCGCATCCCGGGCCGGTGACGCGGTGGCCGAGGCGAACGCCCTGATCGTTCTGGGCGTCGCGCAAGCCGCGCTCGGCGACCTCGACGAGGCCGCACAAGGATGCGAGCGGGCGGTGGAATTGGCGCGCAAGGCCGACGACCGGACCATCGAGCGACTGGCCATGCAGCACCTCGCCCGCCATCGGGCCGACGCCGGAACAACTGGCGCCAGGCCCTCGACACGGCCACCGAGGCCTTGGCCTTCGACGACCGACCGAGCACGGCCGACGTGCCTCGGACACTGCTGCTCATGGTCAAGGGAGAGGCGCTGCTGGGTCTCGGCCACGAGGCCGAGGGCATCGAGCAACTCGAGCTGGCCGCCCGCGAGGCCGAGACGTCCGGCTACGACGACGGCGCGGTACGGGCGCTCGGCGTACTGCTGCGAGTGTCGGCGGATGCGGAACTCCCCGCCCGTTACGAGGCGGCAGTGGCGCGCCTCATGACGCGAACGTGAAGTCCTGCAGCGGGTCTTGCACGCCAGCCCGCACCCCCGGCGGGTCGGTCACGGCCCGGCCCGGTAGGTGCCCCTAGGCGGCCTGCGGGCTGGGGATCTCCGGAGTGGTCGCGGCCCTGCGCGTCTCGTGCACGATCGACAGGCCGTTGATCACCATCAGTGTGGCGGTCAGTCCGTGAACGCCGAGTGCGGTGGCCATGGAGCCGTGGTGGCTGAGCACGGTGGTCATGTCGCCGTATGCGGCGAGTGCCTCCACCAGTAACACCCAGCCCAGCGCGCGGCGCTGGCCCGTCACGAGCAGGACGGCCAGGACCAGGGCGAGAACGACGTCGCGGATCCCTTTGATGATCAGGAAGCCGCCGCCGTCGCCGGACGGCCAGCTCGGCAGGCCGAAGCCGGGCGCCGTCGTCTGCGGACTCAGGATGAACTCCGTCCCGAACCACAGGATGAAGAGGATGAAGGCGGCGGCGAGGACGGTGTTGATCTTCTTCAGTGACATGGTCCTTCTCCTTGCGGGTCTTCGTCGGCAGGGTGGGCTTCGCAGAGCTTGCCGAGTCGCGCGGGGCCTGCTCGGGCCGCGTACAGGCGGCTGTTGGCGGGGCCGCGGCTTGCCCGGATCGCAGTAGGGGATGAGAGCGACAACCGCGTCACCGGATGCTGGCGGCCGGGCGGTCGGCGAGGCGGTGGTGGTGTCAGGTGAGGGCGGTGACCAGGAGGGTGAAGGCGGCGATGATGACGGCCACGCGGAGGTAGTGGTAGCGGCCCCAGCGGTTCAGTTGCTGCTTCCAGTCCGCGGGCCGGTTGTCGGGCGTCCAGGTCTTGTTGCGGTTGTTGATCGGGACGAGCAGCAGCATCGACATGACCACGCTCACGATCAGCAGGCCGGCGGCCGTGACAACGAGTCCGGCACCGTGCTGGTGCCACCCGGCGACGGCCCAGACCGCGCTGAGGACGAGCGAGCCTATGTACCAGAACGGCATCAAGGAGCCGAGCATCCGGCCACCGTGTGCGTGCCCGAGCTGGCCGCTGTCCTCGGGAAGCGCATCCAGGATCCGGCTCATGATGAAGGCGACGGCGAACTCCACCCCCACCATCAGGCCGACGACGACGGTGGTGACGACCTTGAGCGCGTCGAGCATGACGATCCCTCCGATTTCTAGCACTGCTAGATGTTGATGCAACGCTAGCGCTGCTGACGCTCGAATGTCTAGCAGTGCTAGAATCGGATCATGTCGGTAAAGGAACGCAAGGAGCGCGAACGAGCGGCACGCGAACGCCTCATCGTGGCGGCGGCCCGCGAACTCGCCGAGCGGCAGGGTTGGGACGCGGTGACCACCCGCCGGCTCGCCGAACGCATCGAGTACAGCCAGCCCGTCCTCTACAGCCACTTCCGAGGCAAGCGCGAGATCATCGGCGCCGTCGCCCTGGAAGGCGCCGCCGAACTGGCCGTGGCGGTACGGGCCGCGACCGCCGGCGTGGACGGCCCGCGCGAACGGGTCGCCGCCCTGGCCCGCGCCTACCTCGACTTCGCCGAGGGCAACCCGGCGGTCTACGACGCCATCTTCCAGCTCGACGGCGGCCTCGCCTACGCGCAGGAGGACACCCCCAAGCAACTGAAGGACGCCTTCGCCGCACTGATGGAGACCCTCCAGGAGGTCGCCGGGCCCGGCGTCGACCCGGGGCTGTTCACCGAGGTGTTCTGGGCGTCCCTGCACGGGATCGCCACCCTGACCCGAGCAAGCCGCCTGCTGCCCGAGTTCGCGGAACAACGGGTGGAACTGCTGGTGGACCGGCTATGCGCCGGCGCGACTGCTGCTTGAGGAGCCCAACAGCGACTGAAGTGACGCGAGGTCTCCATATGAGGCGCGAAGGGGTTGATCGCCGGCTGTCGTGTACCTGCTAGGGTCGCACCTGACGTATAAGCGGGGAGTACTCCCCACTTCTGTCCGGGAGCCGTCAATGCGCACGCAGCACCCCACCGTCCGACTCGCGGACCTCACCGACGACTTCACCGCCGACCCCTACTCCGCCTTCACCGCGCTGCGCTCCCGCGGCTCTGTCCACTACGTGCGCTTCCCCACCGGGGACGAGTCATGGCTGGTGGTCGGGCACGAGGAAGTACGCGCCGCGTTCGCCGATCCCAGGCTGCGCAACGACGTACGGCACTCTGCCGACTTCGAGGACGACGGGCTGTACGCGGTGGGCCGCAACATGCTCCAGGTCGATCCGCCCGATCACACCCGCCTGCGCACCCTGGTGGCCCGCGAGTTCACCGCCCGCCGCGTCCAGGCGCTGCGGCCCCGCGTGCGGGAGGCGGCCGGTGCGCTCCTGGACGCCGTGGCCGCCGACGGCCGTGCCGACCTTGTGGCTGCGTACGCTTATCCGCTGCCGCTCACCATCATCTGCGAGCTGCTAGGGGTGCCGGACGGGGACCGGGCTGCCTTCCGGGCATGGTCCACGAAGGTCGTCGCCCTCGATGACGCGGAGCAGTCCGCCCGCGCCGCGCAGGAGATGGCCGCGTACCTCGCGGGGCTGGCGGAGGAGAAACGGCGGCTTCGCCAGGGGGCGGAGAGCGACCTGCTGCACGCCCTGGTCCGCACCCACGACGGGGACAGCACCGACCGGCTCACCTCGCAGGAACTGCTCGGCATGGCCTTCTTGCTGCTCGTCGCAGGGCACGAGACCACCGTCAACCTCATCGCCAACGCCGTCCACCTGCTGCTCGGCCATCCCGGGCAGCTCGCCGCGCTCCGCGCCAAACCCGAGTTGCTGCAGGGAGCCGTGGAGGAGACGCTCCGCTTCGAGCCGCCGGCACCGGCGGCCACCTACCGCTACACCGCCGAACCGATCAGCCTCGGCGGCGCCCGGATACCGGCCGGCGCGCGAGTCGTGCTCTCCATCGCCGCCGCCAACCGCGACCCCGCGCGCTTCCCCGCCCCCGAACGGTTCGACATCCGCCGCGATCCGGCCGCGACCCGCGCCCAGCTGGCCTTCGGACACGGACTGCACCACTGCCTGGGCGCCCCGCTGGCCCGCCTGGAGGCGACCCTGGCCCTGCGCATCCTGCTGGACCGCTTCCCCCGCCTTACCTTCGACGGTGACGGCACACCGAGGTGGCGCACCAGTCTCATGCGGAGCCTGCGAGAACTGCCGGTCCGCTGGTAGACATGGGCTCCGCCGCCGACCGCACGGACCGCGCCTAGGACAAACTTCCACCAGTGTCCCACTGGAGCGACGCGAGCACGCAGGGGTCTGTCGCGGCAAACCGGTCTGTGACGGAACCTGTGAGTCATCGCCGCACCCGGAGACACGAGCGTGCTGTTCTGCCTGCGGCAGAACAACGGTCCGACCGGGCTCGACGATCCCTATCGTCCATCTCATGACGACAGTGGCAACGCGCACGGTGGAGTACCCGGCCGACGGCCTGACCATGATCGGGCACCTCGCGCTGCCGGCCGGTGCCGATCGCCGGCCTGCGGTCCTGGTCGGGCCGGAGGGCCCGGGGCTCAGCGACGTTGAGCGCCGCCGGGCCGATGCGCTCGCCGAACTGGGGTACGTGGCGCTGGCCTTCGACATTCACGGCGGGCGCTACCTGGGCGACCCCGAGGAGATGCTGGCCCGTTGTATGCCGCTGCTCGCCGACCCCGACCGGATGCGGGGTATCGGTCACGCGGCGCTCGACGTGTTGCGCGCCGAACCGCGGACCGACCCCGACCGGATCGCCGCCGTCGGTTACGGCACCGGGGGCGCCATCGCGCTGGAACTCGGGCGCGACGGTGCCAACCTGCGGGCGATCGGGACGGTCAACGCACTGACCACAGGCCGACCGGGCGAGGCGGCACGCATTCACTGCCCGGTGTGGGCCGGGGTCGGATCCGAAGACCCGATCATGCCCCCCGCACAACGGGAGGCGTTCACCGCCGAGATGCAGGCCGCGGGCGTCGACTGGCGCCTCGTGGTCTACGGCGGCGCCTTGCACGCCTTCCACAACCCGCCGGTCGACCACCCCACAGTCCCCGGCGTCGGCTACCACCCACGGCACGCACAGCGCGCCTGGCGCGACATCGTCGACCTGCTCGCCGAGTGCCTGCACCCGTGACGAAGTGACCGCGGCAGCACCGCGATGATGCTGGGCAGCGCACCGGGCCGGTCAACCGCCACAGGCTCCGGTTCACGGGACATCGGCCAGGGCGCCCTATGGCTTCGCGCCGCTGGCCGCGATGTCAGACCCCTGCGTCATGATCGGACCCATGGGACCTTCGAGTGCGACAGGGGAGACGGGATGACGGGCGGTGGGCTGCGGGCGGCGGACGCCGAGGTGGTGGCCGTGGATGACTACGGCGTGGCGGCCGCGCTGGACGGGCTGGTCGACGGCTCCGGGTACTGGACCCGTAAAGGCGTGCTCGCCGGTATCGAGCGGACGGGCCGTTACCTCGACGGGACATGGGAGCCGGTCGCGCCGCAGGACGGTCCGGGAACCGCGGGAGAGGGCTCCTGGACGCGCTTCATGGGACGTATCGCTGCCGTGGCCTTGCGCGCCGCCGTGGAGCCCACGCGTGAGGAGCGGCGCCGGCGGCTGCTGGCGCTGCTGGAGATATGGGCGGACAGCCCCTTCGCCGATCCGCGGGCCCGGCTCCGCACCGGCCTGGTACGGGTGGCCGACGGCGACCCCGTGGCCGTCCGGGACGAGCGGGGGGCGGCCGTCGCGGTCGGCTGGGCCCCCGACGGACTGCGGAAGTTCGTCGACCTGCGGACGGGAGAGGCGGAGCCGCCGAGCCTCGGGACGATCGAAGAGGCGACCGACGTCCCCCGCGGGGGATGGGGCAGCGCCGGGCAGGTACGCCGGCTGGTGGACCTCGTCCGGGAGCGCGGGCCGGTGCCGTGGGACCTCGATGCGGTGGCCGCGCTGCGGAACGGCACGGGCATGGGCCGCGCCGCGGCGTCCTTCGCGCTGGCGGGCATGCTCACCGCCGGCTATCTCCCCCGCCTCGACGACCGGGAGCGGAAGATCCACCGGCTCAAGGTGGCCGAGATCGAGGACGGCGTCCGCGAACCCGGCCGCATGCGCACCCTCGACCGCCTCGACCTGGCGGCGGACGTCCTGCCCGAAGACCCCGCCGAGCTGTGGGAGCCGCAGGGCATGCGTGCCGTTGCGGAACGGCTCGCGCAGGCGTGGCGAGAGCGGTACGGCCGGCGGACCGTGGTCCCGCAGCGCACCTTCGACGCGGTCCTCGACCTGCACCGGCCCCTGATGTCGGCGGGCCGCTTCTGCGCGGCGTTCACCGACCACGCCTCGATCCCCGGCCTCGGCTCGGACCTCGACACCTGGGTCCGCAACAGCGACTTCCGCCCCTTCCCGACCGCCGAGGGCTGGACCCTCGTCGAGTTCCAGGAGACGCTGAGGACCGTCGTCCCGCACCTCTTCCCGGTCTACGCCGAGCTCCCCGCCGGCGACCCGGTCCGGGCCGGAGCTCCCGGCCTCGTACGAGCGCTGCTGGAGCGGCTGAACCACCCGGGCCTCCTGCTGGACGCCGGCGACCTCAGCCACACGGTGGGCGGCACGGTCGCCGACGTGCACGACCGGTTCGGGTTCCGCCCGTACGAGGGTCCGGAACCACTGGACGTCGCGAGCATCGACGACGGGCTGACCGTGGTCGTGGACGGCACCGTCGACCGCAGAGGCGACCGCTCCCGGCCCCAGCTGTACTTCCGCCCGGCGTTCTACGGCGACGACGACCGCTCCCGCACCCTGCGCGCGGCCCGCTCGGGCTCCCGCTACGACCCCGATCTGGAGCTGGTCGAGTGGCTGCGGAGCCCGGTCTGCGCGCGCATCGTCGAACGGCTCGAGGACGGCACGCTGCCCTCCGGGTCGTACGAGACGAATCCCGCGCACTCCGCGCCCGAGGTGCTGGGACAGGTCGTCACCGCACTCGGTATCGACGAGGACGCGGCAACGCTCTACCTCCAGTTGCTGACCCTGCGGGCGCCGAGCGACCGCAGTGTCCGTACCTGGAACGGCTGGCAGACCGCCCGGCACCACAAGGCCGCCGCCGTGCTGGTCGAACGCGGCCTGGTCGTCGAGGACAAGCGCCCCCGCGCGGGCCGCGGGCTGTTCCTGCCGGGCGAGTGGATCCACGCCGCGAAGCCCTACGTGCCCATGGAGGCGTGGAAGGCGGACCTGCTCGGCATACGGCGCTCCTACAACGGCCGGCTGGACAACCCACCCCCGCTCCCGACCCACACCCTGCCCGAACTGTTCGGCCATGCCTGGACCTTGGTCGAGCAGGGCCGGGGTCCGTCGGCGTGAGAACCCCGCGAGAGCCGCTGGCCGGAGGCAAGGTCACCGGCCCGGCGCGCCCTGTCCCCCCGGACCATCGGATGCGCCGCTCTCGGCTCTCGGGTCGCGCTGCTTGTGGCGGGGATCGGGTTCCAGGTGCCGTCGGTCAGCTTCAGGGCGTGGGACTGCACGCACTGGTCGCCGGACGCGACACACAAGCGCGTCCAAGACCAGCCCGCAGGCATGGAGGTGCTCTCACTCCACGACAGCATTGAGGAGAATCTGCGCCAGCTCGCTCGGCTGGGAGAACATCGGCCAATGGCCGGTGTCCATCTTGACCAGCCGCCAGCACGTGCTGTTCAGCAGCTCAGCCACATCTTCGTCGGGCCCGGCTTCGTCGGGCTCGGCCCCCGGCATCACGCACAGGATGTATGTCGCCGGCAGTTCACCGAGTGGCCCCGCCAGCACAGCGGGCTCGGTCAGCGTGGCACCTGGGTGAGGCGTCGAGCCACGCACGAGGCGTGCGATCTGCTCATCGGTGAGACCTTCGCCGTCGTAATGAGCGGCTGGCGCCAGCGGCCAAAACCCTCCGTTCTCGGCGATCGATGCCTTCACTGCCGCCCCGCCGTCCGGCCAGGCGGAGACAAACGACTCGCCGTCAGCTGGAACACTTGAGTCGACGAATACCACGCGGGCCAGTCGGTCACCGATCCGCTCCGCGGCCTGACCTACCGGGATGCCCGAGTAGCTGTGACCCACCAGGACTACGTCCCGCAGACCCTGGCGTTCCACCTCGGCAACGATGTCCTGAACGTGGGTCGCTTGCCCCGCCGGCACACCCTGCTTGTCAGCAAGACCGGACAGCGTCAACGGATAGACGCCGTGGCCCGCAGCACGCAGATACGGCACCACCTCGTCCCACGCCCACGCCCCGAGCCGTGCACCGGCAACCAGCACGAAATTCACCATGCCCGCACCGTAGCCGGGCAGCCTGACGATCTCCTAGAAAACACTTTCGATACACGCCCCAAAGGATGTTGCAGAAGGCTCGGTTCGGCCCGGTGGTGGCCGGCCGTGGTGCCTGCCCCTGGCGGACCGGGTTCCGTACGAAGAGGGTTCAGGGTGCGTTCATGCGCCTCACGGTTCGGGCGTGGCCTCGGTGAGTTCCGGTTCCAGGCCCTCGGCGACGGGCGCGTCGTTCTGGCCGGCTTCGGCGCGCCATGTCTCGAAGGCCCAGGTGGTGACGGCGACGACGGCCAGGCCGAGGAGCCAGCCGCCCAGGACGTCGCTGAACCAGTGGACGCCGAGGGCGACCCGGGTGAAGCCCACGCCGACCACCGAGAACGCAGCGAGGCACCAGCACGGAATCCGCCAGCTCCGTGGGATCAGTGGCAGCAGCACCAGCATGAAGACGGCGAAGGACGTGGTGGCCGTCATCGCGTGGCCGGACGGGAAGGAGTAGCCCGGCGCGTGCGCGACCGGGTCCTGCAGAGCGGGCCTTGCACGCTCGACCACCGTCTTGACCAGCAGGCCGATGAGTCCGCCGGCTGTGGCGGTCACGGCCGCCCAGGCCGCCAGGCGCCATGCCCTGCGATAGAGCAGCCAGGCGGTCAGCAGCGCGACGGCCGTGCGGAGGGTGACAGGGTCCCAGACCCGGTCGGACAGCACGTGGAGGACGTTGGTCCAGGCCGGGTGGTGGATCGCGACCTCGTGCAGACGTCGTGCGGCGCCCATGTCGACCCGCCGCAGCGGCCACCACTGCCCCTCGACCAGAACCAGCAGCAACCCGAAGGGGACCGCGGCTGCCGCGGCGACGGCCGCCGAGACCAGCAGCCGTGCACCGAATCTGCGGTCGGCACGTCGGCGGCGTTCGCCAAGGCGTCGTAGGGCGCTCCGTGCGCTCCGTGGGCTCCGTGTGACCATTCAGACTCCCGGATCGGCTTGGATCGGTTCGGGACGCCGTCCCCGAGCTGCCTCCAGCTGAGCGGCGAACGACAGCCCGAGGAACAGGGCGATGGAGGTGAGATAGGCCCACAGCAGCAGTGACATGAAGGCGCTCAGAGGGCCGTAGATGGAGTCGAAGGATCCACTGATGTCGAGGTAGAGACTCAGCAGCCAGGTCAGCGTCATCCACAGCACCAGGTAGACGGCCGCGCCGAAGGCCAGCCACGTGTAACCGGGCTGTTTGCGGCGCGGAGAGCGGCGGAAGACGACGCTCGCCGAGATCAGGGCGAGCAGAAACCCGAAGGGCCAGCGCAGGATGCCCCAGGCATGCTGGGCGCTGCCGCCCAGGTGGTAGACCGTCACCGCCGCCGAGGCGAGGTCACCGCCGGCGACCATGACGATGAACCCCAGGCCGAGCGGAAGCCCGGCGCTGACGGACATCACCAGGCCGCGCAGATACTTGTGGCGGAAGGGGCGGTCCCGTTCGTTGCCGTAGATCCGGTTGGCGCCCCGCTCGATCTGGCACATGGCGGTGGTGACGTTGACCAGCGAGAAGACGGCGCCGAGCCAGAGGGCGACCTCGGCGCCGCCGCCTGCTGTGCGCCGGCTGCGCTGGAGCGCGTCGTCGACGACATCGGCGCTCGGGCCCCGGGCGATCCGGTGGATCGTCAGTTCCGCCATTTTCCCGATGTTCTCGGTGTGCAGGGTGGTGGACAGACCGACGAAGGCGATCGCCAGGGGTATGACGGCGAGGACCGTTTGCAGGGCGAGGGCTCGGGCGTGACTGAAGCCGTCGGCGTAACGGAAGCGGGTGAAGGCATCCCGCAGCAGTGACCAGCCGCCGTAACGGCGCAGTGCTGCCCAGGCCTCGTCGGCGGACAGTTCCTCTCCGCTCATGTCCCGTGTCTCGGGAACCTTCGTGGCGGTCCCCATCACTTTCCTCGCCTGGGGAGCAGCATGGTCAGGGCGCCCGGCTCGGCTTCCACGATCAGGCGGCGCCCCGGCGTCACCGGATCGCCGTCCAGTTCGCGGGGCTGCGGGGTGCCGAAGGTGATCTCGGCTCGCCGGAAGGTGAAGAACTCCACGGGCGCACCCTGCGAGCAGCCCTTCTGCTCGCGGGCGGTGCCTGCGGCCGGCGACGCCTGCGTGGCTGTACCTCGAAGCAGCGCCCATACGGCGCGCATCCAGCCGTTCAGCCCGCGCGGGTCCGCAATCAGCAGGTTGAGCCGTCCGTCGTCGGTACGGGCACCCGGGAGCAACGTCATACCACTCTGTACGGTGCCGACGTTGCCGAGGAGCACCATGCGGGCCGTACGGCTCAGGGCCGGCGCGTCATCCAGACGGACGCTCACCTCCATGCGAGGGGTGCGAAGTACCCGCAGGAGCGCGACGCAATAGGCGGGCCAGCCCAGCACGGACTTGGTCCGGTCGCTGTCGTTGGCGCGCTGGATCATCGCGGCGTCCAGACCGGCACCGGACATGGCGGCGAAGTGGGTGGCGGTCAGGCCGTCGCCTTCGATGCGGCCCAAGTCGACGCGGTGGGCGGCACCGCGCAGCGCTGCGTCGAGTGCGTCCGCGGGCTTGAGCGGCAGTCCGAGATTTCGTGCGAGGAGGTTGCCGGTGCCGCAGGGCACCAGGGCAAGCGGGATGCCGCTGCCCGCCAGGGCGTCGGCGGCCGCTCGGACTGTACCGTCACCGCCGCACACGACGACCAGGGCCGCGCCGTCGCGGACCGCGCCTGCCGTCTGCCCGCCACCGGGGTCGTCGGCGGTGGTCTCGATGAACGCGGGGGAGGCACAGCCGTGCTGTTCCAGGACCTGCTGCAGGGCGTCGAGGTCGGCCTGGTCGGTGGTCGTGGGATTGAAGATCACAGCAACGTGGCCGGACAACCGCTCACTGAGTTCGGCGGCGGGCGTGGCCTTCGGCGGTGCGGTCACGAACCCGTCCGTGAGCACGGCGCGTCCAACGATCAGCAGCGACAGACAGCCGTTCACCAGGCCGCCCGCAACATCGGTGGGATGGTGCATCCCCCGGTAGAGGCGGGCGGCACCCACGAGCAGGGGGACGAGGAACAGCAGTGCGGCGACGATCGTCCGCCATGGGCGCCGCAGCCGGGACAGCGCCAGCACGGCCAGGCCGCCATAGATCGCCGTGGCCGCGCCGGTGTGGCCGGAGGTGTAGCTGGAGGTGGGCAGGGAGCCGTCGAGACGGTGCACGTCCGGACGGTGACGGTCGACCGCCATCGTGACGACCAGGAAGACGAGCGACTGCAACGACACGGCGAGAGCGAGGAAGGCAGCCTGCCGCCACATCGGCAATCCGGGTATCAGGACCAGACCCAGACAGCTCAAGAGGGTGAGGGCGATCACCGCCGTGGTGTTGCCGGCCTCCGAGACGATCGACGACAAGGCGGTGAGGGAGCCCGTGCGCATCCGCTCCAGGGCTTCGTTGATCTTGTCCTCGACCGTCATGGGCCACAGGCCGTGGGCGGGGCCGGTGATCAGCAGGCCGATGCCCACCATCAGCGCTGCCTGAGAGACGGTCAGCGCGCTGATCCACCGAGCGGACCAGCCGATCCCGCGCGGCACCGTGGACCGACTGCTTCCGCCGGCGCCGCCCCGGCCTTCCCCGGGTCTGTCCCCGGGCGACTCGGCGGGTCTCTCCGTTACAACCGTCGGCATCCGTACTCCCGTGATCAACGTCCTGCGGCGATGTCGGACCGGAGATCGTCCTCTCCGGTTCACCGCCGTATGCCCGCTGAGATCGCAAGCAGACAGGCGACGTGGGGCGGCGCTGTTGCGGTGTGGGTCTCGACGGATTGCAACCCGATGAGCCGCCGGCATCGGCCGGCGTGAGCCCTGCGCGGAGCCGCGTCCCGGGGAGCCCACCCGAAGGGCGGAGCCCGGAGACCGGCGAAGGGGGGAATGTCGAGGGCATGACTTTGCCTGAGGACATGAACGGCAGCGGTGTCACGAGGGTGGGCGCGCGGCCGTTCGCCGAAGTCGAACGTGCACTTGAGGAGCTCGCGGTCAACGGTGCGGAGCGCTCGTCGCAGTTCTTCATCGGGGCGACTGCGGCGTACGAGTGGGTGCTCGGGCGTATCGAGAATCCCCCGGTGACCGGCCGGGGCGGCCGTGGCACCTTGGATCTGCCTCGGCTGACGTCCGAGTTGGACGCGGCTGCCGGCCTGCTCGAAATCCCTGATGATCAGCCCGGCAGCCTTGACTTCGTGCGCGGGGTTCGCACGGCTCTGGCGTGGGTGTGCGGTGATGATCAAGTCTCTGTGGCCGCCAGGGCGTCACGCCACGACCTCATGTGAGCTCACCGATTGCGGATCACGCGGCTGATCTTCGGGGGTGTGCGGGACGCGACGGGTCCCACGGTGCCCAGGGCCATCTCACAAGTGTTTGCACCGGCCACGAGGAGGGTCCACAGTCGGGAGTGGAGACAGGAGAACGCCGTGATCGTCCTCGCTACCCTTCTGCTCGTCATCGGGATGATCTTGCTTGTCCTCGGGACGATTTTGATCGCTCTCGGAGCTTTTTTGATTGCTGCCGGGATGCTGTTGATCCTCATGGGGATGGTCTTGATCGCAGCGGGTGTGTACTTGCTCATCCGGAGAGCCCTGAGGCGGCACTGACCCTGGAGAGAGGATCTTCAGGTCGAGCCGCACACGGAAATGGCTACGGCAGCCAGGACGTCAGAGGGTCACGGCACTTGGAGACGTCCGGTTGTTCCGCGCACTGCTGGTAGGCGCGCTCTGCGGGGAGACGAGACAGTCCGAGCATGGCCAGCGGAAGTCCGGCGATGATCACTGTCATGACCACGAGGGCGATCTTCGCCGTCTTGCGCAGGGAGCTGCGTTTCCTGGGGCGCCCAGCGAGTCGTGAGACCCCCGTTGATGCTGCGGGGTCGTTTGCCTTGGTCATGCGGACAGATTAGGGCAGGAGCCGGCCACCCACCCAGGGGCAGGAAGCGGGGGGATTCATACCGCTGCTTCACGCCATGCTCGCGTCAAGAATGTCTCTGGTCCGCCTTGTTTTTTGACAAGGCGTCAGGCCGCCCGTGTACGCCCGTGCGAGGATCCCTGGTCGACGTGGTCGTGAAGATTGCGTGCACATCACGCACGTCATCTGCACATTGCTCCAGCGCCACGAGCCACTGACCAGAGGGGGAAATGCATGCGCGTGAAGGCCCTGTCCAGACCGCTCGCCCTTGCCGCGGCACTCATGCTCTACACGGCAGGTACGGCCCTGGCCGACGACGCTCCCGCCGACCCACCGCCCACGCCAGACGCCATCGCCCAGCAGGTCAACAGCGTGGCGCCGCAGGCCGACGTCGTCCCGCCCGTCGAGAGCAAGGACGACGGCACACTCACCTCGGCCGGCAGCGACATCACGGTGACTGCCCCGAGCGACAACTCCGGCATGGTCCAGGTGGCCCCGGCCGACTCTCCCGCGGACGCCATCGGGATCGGCCTGCCCGGTGACCAGAGCAGCGGTGCCGCAGTCGCCTCCGACGGCACGATCACGTATCAGGGCTCCGCGCCCTCCACCGACCTTGCGGTGCAGCCGCTGGAGCAGAGCGTCCGCCTGGAGACTGTCGTCCGGGACGGCAGCGCCCCGACCACCTACACCTATCCCGTCAGCCTTCCCGCCGGGGCGAGCATGGCCGCCCAGGAGGACGGCAGCGTCCTGATATCCGGCAGCGACGGCGCCTCGCTCGGCGCCTTCGCGGCGCCGTGGGCGAAGGACGCGAACGGCACGGACATTCCGACACACTACGAAATACAGGGCGGCTCACTCGTCCAGGTCATCGACCACACCACCAACGCCGGCGTCGCCTACCCGGTGGTCGCCGATCCATGGCTGTGGCGCGACCTCATCCACAGCGCCAGCTGGACCTACCACTCCGGCTACGGCTGGACCCTGAAAGTACAGCCGACCGACTGGCAGCGCTTCTTCAACGGATACGCTCCCGCGGTGGCCGGATGGAACGAGCTCTACGCCAAGTACAAGAACCACGGCCTGAACACCAACCTCGGGTCGATGAAGAACCAGTACCTCTGCCACGTACTGATCGTCTCCTGGTACTCGCCGAACAAGTCCACCTGGGACCTCGACGAGTGGAGGCCCGACGTCGGCCTGACCGAGACCATCAACCACAAGTGCAACCCCGGCCCGGGAGGCTTCCCCGGCGAGTGGTGAGCTCGGCCAAGCAATGAACGACGGATGAAAGGCAGTACGGCATGGCAGCGCCGTTCACTCCGCTGACGACGGCGGACCGCGACATCCTGCGGTGGCTCGTCGCTCACCGGAGCGTCGGCTGGACCGGTCTGGCCAAAGGGCTGATGGGCCTCGGCGTCAGCGTGGTCTTTCTCGGCCTGGCGTTCCTCGCCGTCCTGCTCACCGCGGTGCTGGTGCGCGCTCTTCGGCCGATGCTTCTGGCGGCGTGCGGTGCCGCGATCTTTTCGGTGGCCTCTTCCCTGGTGCTGAAAGGCCTCATCGCACGGCCGCGGCCGCCCGCCGGCCTGGCACTCGTCCAGGCCGGCGGGTACTCCTTCCCGTCAACCGACGCCGCTCTGGTCGCCGGGTTCACGATCGCCGCGGTCCTCAGCGTGCGGTGGCCGAGCCGGCTTCGACGACGGACCGGGACCGCCCTCGCGATCGCGGCGAACCTGGTGACCGGGTTGGCCCTCGTCTATCTCGGGGTTCACTGGACGACCGACGTGCTGGCGGGATGGCTCCTGGGCGGAACCACCGGCGCCCTCGCCGCCATGCTCACACGCCGGCACAGCCCTGATCGCACCCCGTCCCGCCCGTCACATCACACCGTCGACGAGAACGCACACGGCTGAAGATTTGACGAGCCAACGCGGTGACTCGAATACTGCGGCCGCCGCATCGGCACCCGGCGAAGCCTCGTCAGGTCTGCGTCAGTCTGCCGATGTCCTGGGGATCGAGCCCGGTGAGTTCGGCGATGCGTGGCGCGGGGACACCAGCGGTCAGCGCCCGATGAACGAGAGCCTCCCAGTCCTGGGTGGTCTCCCGGTACTCCAGGAGCTCCCTCTCCATGTCCATGACCGAGTGCGGAGCGCACTGTTCCTGCACCCGGAGCGCCTCTTCCTCACTCAGCGGGACGGGCAGGCGCTCGGCGTCCTGCGGGATGAGGGTCTCCCAACCGGCAGGAAGAATCCGGATCCGGTCGGAGGTGGCGGACACCTCGTGGGCCGACAGCCACGCTCGGACGGCCGGCGTCTCGGCGCATTCCAGGCTGCCCACCGCTGCCATGGCGGCCCCCATTCGTGGATAATCCTCGGAGACAAGGAACAGGTACGCGTCATCGGCCATCGCTCGGCATCGCTTTCTCTGGTGTAGCTACGTGCGGGTGATGCTGGCACCATAAGGGTGGCGGGGTTTCCTGCGTCCAAATGGCCCGTCGGTGTTCATGAATTCGCGTCTACAGTGGCGTCTTGTTGCTTGCTCGAGCCCCGGATACCCCTTGTCGGCGTCGACATCCGCGCTTTGTGAAGGCGGCCGGGCGGATGGGGCAGCGTGGACTGTCGGCATGTTTGGCAGGGGGCGGGGCATGGGTGCGGTCCAAGCCGCTTCCCGGTCACCCGACCAACCGGAGGCGTGCGTCCGTTCCTCATGACCCACTCTGGAGTTCTCGATGACAAGTCACTTCAGTTCGCAGACCGTGTCCTACGGCACGCGCACCAATGGTCTGGCCATCGCGAGCCTGGTGTGCGGCGTCGCCGGCATTCTCGCTCTGAGTGTTGTCTTTGGGCCGCTTGCCATTGCCTTCGGCGTGCCGGCCTTGCGTCAGCGGTCGGCCGAGGGCAGCCTGGGCCTCGCAAAGGCGGGCGTGTTCCTTGGAGCCGTGGACCTGCTGTCGTTCGTCGTGCTGCTGGCAGTGGCGGCATTCAACGGCGACTTCGTTTCGTATCTGGGCAGCTGAACTGCGGGATTCTCCGCCGCCGCGCATGATGCGCGGTAACCGGGCAATGCGCGGGATGTGATACGCGTTGGAATCGTCGTCCTGACCCTGGTGGCCGCTCTCGTGGCCTCTGCCGCCGCGATCGGGATCGCCCCCTCTTGGTGGTTCGCGGCCCTTCCCCTCGCCTTCGTCGGCGTGCTGGGTGCCTGGGACCTTGTGCAGCGTCGCCACTCGGTACTGCGCAACTATCCCGTACTCGGCCATGCCCGCTACCTCATGGAGCGCATACGCCCCGAGTTGCAGCAGTACTTCATCGAGCGGAACTACGACGGGCGCCCGTTCGACCGGGACGTGCGCAGCATCGTCTACGAACGCGCCAAGGGCACCGACGCGGAGGAGCCGTTCGGCACCGAGCGGGACGTGTACGAGCCGGGTTACGAGTTCCTGGTCCCGTCCATGGCGCCGTGCCCCGTACCGAAGGACCCGCCACGCGTGCGGATCGGCGGCCCGGACTGCAGCCGCCCGTACGACATGGCTCTGCTGAACGTGTCGGCGATGAGCTTCGGCTCGTTGTCCGCCAACGCGGTCCTCGCGCTGAACGGGGGAGCCGCAGCCGGGGGTTTCGCACAGGACACCGGTGAGGGCGGGCTGTCCGAGTATCACCTTCGTCCCGGCGGCGACCTCATATGGGAGATCGGCACCGGATACTTCGGCTGCCGTACCGAGGAAGGTGACTTCGACGCCGCCGAGTTCGCGGACAAGGCAGCGCACGACCACGTCAAGTGCGTGTCCCTGAAGCTGTCGCAGGGGGCGAAGCCCGGCATCGGCGGTGTCCTGCCCGGAGCCAAGGTGAACGCCGAGATCGCCCGGGTCCGCGACGTACCCGAAGGACGGACGGTCGTGTCACCGCCGTATCACCGGGTGTTCTCCACACCGCGCGAACTCGTGCAGTTCATCGCCCGCATGCGCGAGCTGTCCGGTGGCAAGCCCACGGGGTTCAAGCTGTGCGTGGGCTCGCGCCGGCAGTTCCTGGCCGTGTGCAAGGCCATGCTGGAGGAGGGCACGACGCCCGACTTCATCGTGGTGGACGGCGCCGAGGGAGGGACCGGCGCCGCGCCACTGGAGTTCGCGGACCACGTGGGCACCCCGCTCACCGAGGGCCTGCTCACCGTGCACAACGCCCTGGTGGGCGCGGGCCTGCGCGACCGGATCAAGATCGGGGCGAGCGGAAAGATCGCCACCGGCACCGACCTGGTCAAACGCATGGTGCAGGGCGCCGACTACGGCAACGCCGCGCGGGCGATGATGTTCGCCGTCGGCTGTATCCAGGCGCAGAGGTGCCATACGAACACCTGCCCCACCGGCGTCACCACCCAGGACCCCCGCCGTGCCCGCGCCCTGGACGTGCGTGACAAGACAGAGCGCGTCCAGCGCTTCCAGGAAGCGACCGTGGCCGGCGCACTGCAGATCATGGCGTCCATGGGCGTGACTGACCCCGCGCAACTGCGCCCCCACATGCTCCGCCGGCGCGTCGACCCTCTCACCGAGCGCTCCTACGAGGAGCTCTACGAGTGGCTCGAACCAGGGCGGTTGCTCGCGGAGCCGCCGGCCTCATGGGCGACCGACTGGAAGAGCGCCGACCCCGACTGCTTCACCGTATGACCTGGAGGACTCACGTGGCCCGTACTGTTGCCCGCGTCATCGTCGACGCCCTGAGCGAACTCGGCGTACGTCAGGTGTTCGGCGTCGTGGGAGACGCGCTCAATCCCCTCACCGACGCCATCCGCACCACCGACGACCTGGAATGGGTGGGCTGCCGGCACGAGGAGGCCGCCGCTTTCGCCGCGAGCGCCCAGTCGCAGCTCACCGGCACCCTCGGCGTGTGCATGGGCACGGTCGGACCCGGCTCCGTCCACCTGCTCAACGGCCTCTACGACGCCGCCAAGAGCCATGCCCCGGTCCTCGCCATCGCCGGTCAGGTACCGCTCGCCGAACTCGGCAGCGACTACTTCCAAGAGGTCGACAACGACGCCCTCTTCAGCGACGTTGCAGTCTTCCGCGCGACCGTCACCTCACCCGACCAGCTGCCGCAGATGCTGGAGACGGCGGTGCGCCACGCACTGGGCCGCAAGGGCGTGGCCGTCCTCACCGTGCCGGGTGACCTGGGCGAGCGGGAACTGACCGCCGACCGGCCTGCCCGCTTCTCCCTGAACGCACCGGTGAGCCGCCCGGAGGAGTCCGCCGTCCGCCGTGCCGCGGAACTCCTCGACCACTCCGAACGCGTCACCCTGCTCGTCGGTGAGGGAGCCCGCGCCGCCCGCGACGACGTCCTCGCGCTCGCCGACCGCCTGGCCGCTCCGATGGTGCTCACGCTGAAGGCCAAGGCGGGTTTCGAGGGCGACAGCAACCCCTTCCAGGTCGGCCAGACGGGGCTGATCGGCAACCCGGCGGCAGCGGCGGCCCTCCACGACGCGGACACCCTTGTGCTGCTCGGCACCGACTTTCCCTACCGGGACTGGTATCCCGAGGGACGCACCGTGATCCAGGTGGACACCGAGGCCACCCACATCGGCCGCCGGGTGCCGGTCGACGTCGGGCTGGTGGGGGACACCGGCGCCACCGTGCGCGACCTGCTGGAGCATCTCGCTGCGGCGCCTGCCGGCTCGGAAGGCGCACGGGACCGCTCACACCTCGAGGGGGCCCGCGAACACTTCGACCGGTGGCGCTCCGGTCAGGCCCGGCTCGCCGACCCGGCGCACGACAAGGGCCTGGTGGGCCGCATCCGCTCCGCGCTGGACAACCGGTCGCACGACATCCGCCCGGAGGTGCTGGCTGCGGCCGTCGACCGGGTCGCGGCCGACGACGCCGTCTTCACCTCCGACACCGGTATGGCCACGGTGTGGCTCTCCCGCTTCGTCGAGATGCGTGATGAGCGACGCCTCATCGGGTCCTACAACCTCGGCTCCATGGCCAACGCCATGCCTCAGGCGCTGGGCGCGCAATGCCTGGACCGCGACCGCCAGGTCGTCGCCTTCTGCGGCGACGGCGGACTGAGCATGCTCCTCGGCGACCTCATGACCTTGAAGACGTACCGGCTTCCGGTCAAGCTCGTCGTCTTCGACAACCGCCGGCTGGGCATGGTGAAGCTCGAACAGGAGCAGGCCGGCCTGCCCGAGTTCGGCACCGTGCTCGACAATCCCGACTTCGCCGCCGTGGCCGAGGCCATGGGCATCACCGGCATCCGTGTCACAGATCCGTCCGACGTGGAGGATGCGGTGCGACGCGCCTTCGACACGCCCGGTCCCGTACTGCTGGACGTCCTCACCAACCCCGACGAGATCGCCGTCCCGGCCAAGCCGACCGTCGAGCAGGGCTGGGGGTTCGCCGTGGCCAAGGTGAAGGAAGTCGTACGAAGCCACGGGGAGACGAGCGGAGACTGAAAAGTTCCGAGGCATGCCGGCCCTGATCGGGGGTATCCGCGAGCTTGCCGGACGACGGGCCGGCGCGAGCAGGGCTGATCGAAGGGGGAGGGCGCATGATGACGACGGCGACCACGGGGACTGCGGTGCAGACGGTGGGCGTTCCGGAGGTCGTGGAGCCCTCCAAGGTCGCGCCGAAGGACGCGCGACAGCTGTCGAAGCTGTTCTTCGACGAGTTGGCGGTGCTGGAGGAGGGAACGCCCGAGTTCCAGTACGCGCGCAACACGCTGATCGAGCTGAACATGTCCCTCGTCCGCTTCGCGGCCGCCCGGTTCCGCAGCCGTGGGCCGGAGGAGATGGAGGACATCGTCCAGGTCGGCATGATCGGGCTGATCAAGGCCATCGACCGGTTCGACCTGTCCCGCGAGGTGGAGTTCACCTCCTTCGCCGTCCCCTACATCGTCGGCGAGATCAAGCGGTTCTTCCGCGACACCTCCTGGGCCGTGCACGTCCCGCGTCGCCTGCAGGAAGCCCGTCTCGAACTCGCCCGGGCCAACGACGAACTGCGCAGCCGGCTGGGCCGGGCGCCGACGACCAAAGAGCTCTCGGAGCTGATGAGCCTGCCGGAGAACGAGGTCGTCGAGGCGCAACTGGCCTCCAACGGCTACAACACGTCCTCCCTGGACGCGGCGATGACCAGCGGTGAGGACGGCGAGGCCGCGCTGGCGGACTTCATCGGCAACGAGGACGCCGCCCTCGCCCTGGTCGAAGACTTCCGCGCGCTCGCGCCGATGATCGCCGCACTCGACGAACGTGACCGTCAGATCATCCACTGGCGCTTCATCGAGGAACTGACCCAGGCCCAGATCGGCGAACGCCTCGGAGTCTCCCAGATGCACGTCTCACGGCTGATCACCCGGCTCCTGTCCCGCTTGCGCGAAGGCATGCTCAGCACGGACTGAGTGCCGGCAGCCGGCAGCCGGCAGACATGGGTCTTCGCCACCGGAGGTAGTGCGGAACGGAGAGCCCTGGTGCCCTACGGTTGTGGCGGCGTGCCCTACGGTTGTGGCGGCGCGCTCACCTGGACATGGCCCCGGACGTCTCCGACCAGCAGATGCGTACGGTGCTCGCACTGGAGAGGACGCCCCTCAACGGGGCCAGCCCTCGCCCGTTCGCTGGGAACCAGCCCGTCCTCCGCCACTCGGTTGTGTGATCGTCTTGAGCGGCGCGGTCTGGTCGAGCGCCGCCCTCACTCATTCCGGTGCTGACCGGGAGGTCCTCAAGGATGCCTTGGGACAGCTCTGTGCTCTCATCACCGCTCGTGAGACGGCGCCAGAGCATTCCCCGCCCGCCTCCGATGTCTCCCCCTGAAGCGAAAAGTTTCCATCAGGCAACAGTTGGCCCATGAATCTGTCACACTATGGCCATCATCTGCCCACGAATGTGAGCACGTGTCTGTACCTCTCATAGCTTGATCAACAGGGGGCGGTCGTGGCGTGGTTCTCCAGGCGAAGACAGAGCGAGTCGACTCCTCGCCTCAGCAGTGGCCGCCTGGTGGTCGAGCTGAGCCAGGGGGAGTTCCGCTCTTTGGTCCGGGTGATCGAACACGCCCGGGCACAGCTGGAAAGCGCCGGCGGCAGTGATGCCGACACGATCGGCAACGCCAGCGGCGCCGACCTGTTACCGCTGCTCTATCCCCGCGTCGGCATCGCCGTCGCCAGAGGCTGCGGGGTGGCACTGCTGGTGTCCGAGATCCGCTACCTGGAAGCCGCCGTCGTCAACCTGGAGTCCTACGGGGGCCACGAGACGGTACTGGTCGAGGGCTACGCCCTCCTGGAACGGCTCGACACGCTGCGGGGCGAAGCAAGGACGGCGCAGATGGTCGACGGCATTCTGACGCTGCCGCGGCCTGCACCGCATGCTCCTTGCAGTTGATCCGCGTCTTTTACGCCGACGTTCGGCGTTTCCGCTGTGATCTGCGAATCGAGGCCGCCGCCGTCCGAGGCGGCGAACAGCCCGAGCGCCGTCACGCCCCGGCGTGCTTGATTACTCCGCATTTGCCATGAACTGCGCCACAGTCGTCGTGTCGGCGGCAGGACCGGGTATCAGGAGATGAGAGGCAGTCGCCGGCGGTCGGCGCCGCGAATGTTGCCGTTTGACAACTATAGCCTTGAGGCAACAAAGTAAGTGTGTCGTACGTGCGCGGGAAGGGATCCGAGATGTTCCGGTGGGCGGGCACGCCTCCGTGCGCCGACCACAGGCATCCGAGCGTGCCGGTGAATCTGGCGTTGCGCTGGTCGTCTCAGGCGGACTGGCTGTCGACGTCGGCTTCGGGGTTTATCTGCAGGGAGGCGGCGTCGCAGAAGGCCTCCAGGCCTTCCAGAAGGGCTGCGCGCTTCGCGGCGGGCATCACGTTCAGTACCGACCGCAGTTCCTCTTGTCTGCGTTCGCGCAGGTCGGCGAGGAAGGCGCGACCGCGGCTGCTGAGGTGCAGGCGCACCTCGCGCCGGTCGGCCTGGCTGATATCGCGGTCGATGAAGCCGGCGGCCTGCAGCCGGTCGCAGAGCCGGCTGGTCGACGGCGGCGTGGAGGCGATGGAATCCGCGAGGGTGCGCAGGTTGATGCCGTCGTGGTGTTCGAGGATGAGCAGGACGCGCATCTGCGATGCCGACGCGGGCACGGTCGACGCCCGGCCCCACAGGACTTCCAGCAACTCCGCGGCCGTTGAGGTCACACGCGCGACCTCGTCGGGCTGTGGGCGGGCGCGGAAGTCAGTCACGGTCACACTCTCGCAGGCGTTGGGACGGCTGTCAGCGTACTAGGTGCCTGGGCCTGGTGCCTGGGCCTGCTACTGCGTCTTGAGCAAACGGGTAGTGGCACGGAATGACTCACTTCCCGTTATGACGTGCGTATTTCTTCGGCAAAGATTGGTGTTCTTTCCATCGTGAACAGATTTGTGGTCGCTGAACGCGCTGTACGTACGGCGGCTCCCCATGACCTGCTCGACGCCGTCCGCCGTGTACTGAAAGAGCAGTACGCGGCGGAATCCGTCGAGCTGTTCATGGCCGACTACGGTCTGACCGTGCTGCAGCCGGTCTCGGTACTGCCGCACACCCTGGCGCCGGTATCGGTGCACAACAGCCCCGCCGGCCGGGCCTTCGGTGCCCAGGAGCCGTTCCTGGAGCCCCTGCGCGACGGCTCGGCGCAGGTCGCCCACCTGCCGGTGACGGTGCGCGGCGACCGGCTCGGCGTGCTGTCCGTCACCCTCCCCGACGCCGAACACGCCGAGGAATGCCTCGCAGAGCTGGCCGAGATCGCCGACGTGCTCGCACACGAGGTGGTCGTCGCCGAACGGGACACCGACGTATACCTGCAGGCGCGCCGCAAGGACCGGCTCACCCTGGCCGCCGAGATGCAGTGGCAACTGCTCCCCGGACGCTCCTGCTCACGCCCGGAGTACGAACTGGGCGCCCAGCTCGAACCCGCCTACGCGATCTTCGGTGACAACTTCGACTGGTCCGCGACAGCCGACCACCTCATGCTCTACGTCACCAACGGCATGGGCGAGGGTATAGAGGCCTCCCTGCTCACGAACCTCTCGATCAACGCACTGCGCAACGCCCGGCGCGCCGGCATCTCCATCGAGGACCAGGCCGCCCTGGCCGACCAGGCGGTGTACGCCCACTACCGGGGGCGCTGCTACCTGTCGGTTCTGATGTTCGACTTCGAACTCGCCACCGGCCGTGCCCGGGTCGTGGACGCCGGCTCCCCGCAGCTGCTGCGGCTGCGCGGCGGCGTCGTGGAACGCGTCCGCTTCGAGGCGCAGCTGCCCCTCGGCATGTTCGAGGAGACCGACTACGTCGCCCAGGAGTTCCAGGTCGAGCCCGGGGACCGGCTGATCTTCGTCAGCGACGGTGTCCACGCGGTCGCCTCGCCCAAGGGGGAGCAGTACGGAGACGCGGCGCTCGCCCGGGCGATCCACGCCACCCGCCTGCTGCCCGCCGCCGAGGTCCCGCGCGCCATCCTGCGCGAGCTGACCGGCCATCGCGGCCAGCCCACCCCGGACGACGACGCCCTGGTGGTCTGTCTCGACTGGCGAGGGCGGTGACGCTCCGTAGCGGTGTGCGCCGTGTGGAGATTGCGGGCCTGTCTTGTTTGCGTCACTCGCCCG
Organism: Streptomyces sp. NPDC104814; assembly: GCF_055583185.1. Lineage (NCBI taxonomy): Bacteria > Bacillati > Actinomycetota > Actinomycetes > Kitasatosporales > Streptomycetaceae > Streptomyces > Streptomyces sp. NPDC104814. The sequence continues at coordinate 228,605 of NZ_JBVJOL010000009.1, forward strand.
GGGCTAATGTTTGTCATTCGGCAATAATTGGCCGAGCGTGCTGATCACGGCGCGGAGCCTCTTCAGAAGGAGAAGATGCAGGTGTCGGAGCGGGACGCGGCCCAGGAGTCGGCGGCGCAGCAGGTGGCCGGCTTCCTGGAACAGCGGCGGGAGCAGATCGCCCAGCGGTGGGCGGACGCGGCCCTGTTCCGTACGGTGTTCACCGTCTCACGCGACGAGGCGGTGGAGGCCTGCAAGGCCGTGGTCGACGCCCTGGCCTCCGTTGCGGCCTCCGGCCGGCTGGAGGACATCACGGCACCCGGTTTCCACACTGTGCGCGAGCAACTGGGGCGGATGGCGGCCTCTCGTGCCCGCAGCGGATCGACGTCGGCACAGATCGCCGACGAGGTCGCCACCCTGCGCTCCTCTGCCACGGACCTGTTGCGCGCAGAGTTCCCGGATCGCTCCGGTGCCCAGGGGCAGGAGTGCGCGCTGGCTCTCGCGCTCCTGCTGGGCACTCTCCGGCTGGTGGTGATGGAGACGGCGTTGAGTGCGGGCGAGGAACTCATCGCGCGCCAGCGTCAGCAGCTGTTCGAGGTGGCCACCCCAGTCATCAAGCTGTGGCACGGCATCGTCGCGGTGCCCCTGATCGGCACGCTCGACAGCGCCCGCAGCCAGGTCGTCATGGAGAACCTGCTGGAGGCGATCGTCGACCAGCAGGCCGATTTCGCGATCCTGGACATCACCGGCGTGCCCACGGTCGACTCCCTCGTCGCCCAGCACCTGATGAAGACGGTCGCAGCCGCCGGTCTGATGGGGGCCGAGTGCATCGTCTCCGGGATCCGTCCGGCGATCGCGCAGACCATCGTGCAGCTCGGCATCGACCTCGGCCCGGTCGTCACCCGCAGCGGTCTGTCCGACGCCCTGGCTTACGCGCTGAGCCGGCAGGGCGTCGAAGTCTCGGCCCGAACGCCCGTCCTGTCGAGCCCACGATGAACATCTCCCTTGCCGACCACGCGACCCCGGTGCCGGTACTGGCACTGGGGAATGTCCTGTTGGTCACGTTGCAGGGAGAGTTGCAGGACGGCGCGGCCGAGCAACTGCAGCAGGACCTCGCGCGGCGTATCGCGCAAGGGCCGGTGCGAGGCGTGGTCATCGACATCTCCGGCGTGGAGATCGTCGACTCGTTCCTCGGCCGGATCCTCGCCGAGATCGCCGCCGGAGCCCGGCTGCTGGCGGCCCGCACGGTAGTGGCCGGGATGCGGCCTGCCGTGGCCATCACACTCGTCGAACTGGGACTCGCCCTGCCCGGCCTGCACACCGCCCTGAACGTCGAGAGGGCCCTGTCCCTGCTAGAAGGAGGACCCACTCTGACCGGCCCGTCCGCTTCGTCGGAGGAGGGCGCGTAATGCATGCCCGACTCGCCGCGACGACCACGGTCCCGATCGGCTCCGACGCCGATCTGGCCTGGGCGCGGCAGCAGGTTCGGCAGGCCGCGGCCGAACTCGGTTTCAGCCTGGTCCAGCAGACCAAGCTGATCACCGCCGCCAGCGAACTGGCCCGTAACACCCTCATCCACGGTGGTGGCGGACACATGACGCTGAGCGTGCTGGACAACGGCACCTCCCAGGGACTGCAGCTGTCCTTCACGGACCGGGGTCCCGGAATCCGTGACCTCGAACTCGCGCTGACCGATGGCTACACCAGCGGTGGCGGTCTCGGCCTGGGGCTCAGCGGCGCGAAACGGCTCGTGCAGGAATTCGACATCGAGAGCCGGCCCGGACACGGCACCACCGTCACCGTCACCGTCTGGCTCTCGGGCCTGCCCTTTCCGCGAGCGGGTTCCTGATGAGCCGCGTCTGGGACATTCCGGTCCACGACTCCACACGCGTCCGAGACGTCCGGGTGGCCACCGAGGCCGCCTGCGCCCATGCGGGGCTCGACGCCCAGCGCACGGCCGCCGCCGCGCTCGTGGCCACCGAACTGGCCACCAACCTGCTCAAGCACGCGGGAGGAGGCCACATCGTGATCAATCTCGTGGCCCATCCCGACGTCGTCACGGACAGCGGCGAGGTATGGGTGCAGATCGCCGCGCTCGATCACGGGCCGGGCATAGGCAGCGTCGAGGCGGCCCTGCGCGACGGGTATACGACGGTGTCGGCGTCGCTCGGCGCCGGACTCGGTACGTGCCGGCGCATATCGAACGACTTCGGTGTGCACAGCAGGAGCGGCCACGGCACGGTCGCCACCGCCCGCGTCGGCCCCGTACCCGCCGCTCAGCAAGCCGTCTCAGGCCGTGCCCGGAACGGGATGCGGGCAGGAGGAATCAACGTCCCCCTCGGCTTGGCCGAGCACTCGGGTGACGCGTTCAGCTGGGTGCGGTCGGGCCCGCGCCTGACCGTGATGCTGGCCGACGGACTCGGCCACGGTGCCAAAGCCGCGGACGCATCCACGGCAGCGGTCGTACAGCTTCACCGGACAGCGGACCTGCCACCCGAGGAGATCCTCCGCGGCCTCCACCAGGCATTGCGGTCCACCCGGGGCGCAGCCATCGCCATAGGACAGCTCGACGAGGCCACCGGCATGCTCACGTTCTCCGGTGTCGGCAATGTCGGAGCACGTCTTCGCGCCGGCGACTCCTGGCGGCCGCTCCTGTCACATCCAGGCATCGTCGGCGCCCATTTCCCCGCGCGCCCACCCGTATGCCGGGTGCCGTGGCAAGGAGACAGCCTGTTCATCCTGCACAGCGACGGCCTGCCCAGCCGCTGGGCGCCGCCCGGTGATCCCCAGCTTCTCGCCCACCCGGATCCGGCCGTGATCGCCGCCGCCATCCTGAGGGATGCCAGCAGCGCTGCCCGCCCACTGCGCGACGACACCAGCGTGGCCGTGCTCGTCCCCGACCGCTGGACGGACCCCCATGACCGCCACTGATGCCTGGACCATCCGCTCGTCCACCGATGCCGCACGGGCCCGCACGGCCGTGGCCCGCCTCCTGACCGATGCCGACGTCCCCGTGCTCGACCGCTTGCGCTTCGTGACCGCTGTGAGCGAGCAACTGTGCCGATGCCTCGGGACGAAGGACACCTGGGAGCTGCTGCTCGGCGTCCGGCAGCCGTCCTGCGACGCACCGGGACAGGTGCAGGTCACGCTGACGTCGGCAGGAGGCACGTCGGCCGGTCCCGAATGGCAGCTGGCGACCACCTTCACCGCTCGTCGGCGGTTGGAACCGGTTCGCCGGCCACGTGCCGACGCCGCGTCACTGGCCGATGCCCTGCTCGCCGCGGACGAGGACACCGCTGAAGCCCTGCACCGCCTCGACGAACATCAGGATCTGGTCCGTTTCCACCGCGAGGAGATGCACCAGACCAACCAGGGCGTACTGGCGCTGCACGCCGAACTGGACGCTGCCGCACTGGCCCAGCGGGATCTGCTCGACGCCGAGCGGCAAGCACGCGCCGAGGCGGAGAACGCCCGCGGCCTGCTGACCTTCCTCGCCGACGCCAGCGCGGCCGTGACCGCCTCTCTCCACCCCGAAGACATCGTGCGACGCCTGTCCGACCTGCTGGTCCCGGAGTTCGCCGAACACCTCGACATCTGGCTCTTCACCGAGGACCAGGACACAACGGACGCCGATGCCACCCACGTGCGTCCCGCCTGCACCGTGGTCGCCGCCCGTACCGGCCGTCCCCAGCATGCCGCCGCTCACCCCAGCGGCGCACCCGGCATCAACGACCTTCCGCCCTCGGCGCTCGCCCCCGACAAGCCGCTGTTGTCCATCCCCCTCACCGCGCGGGGGCTGGTCGGAGTGCTGACGCTCACCGCGCCGGGCCCCCGCTTCGACCCGGACGCGTGCGTCATGCTGATCGAGCTCGCCCGCCGTGTCGGCATCGCCCTGGACCACGCCCGCCGCTACGAACAGCACCGCGACATCGCCGAAGCACTGCAACGAGCGCAGCTCACCGACCTGCCCGAGGCCCGTGGCCTGCGGCTGGCAGCTCGCTACCTGCCCGCCACCCACGGCCTGAACATCGGCGGCGACTGGTACGACGCCTTCACCCAGCCCGACGGAAGCCTTCTCGCCGTCATAGGCGACGTCACCGGTCACGGACTGCGCGCCGCCGTCGTCATGGGCCAGCTGCGCACCGCATTGCGTGCCTACGCCGTCGAGGGCGGCGGGCCGGCCGAGATCCTCACGCGCCTGCACGCCATGCTCCGCCACCAGCAGCCCGAGCTGTACGCCACCGCCGCCGTGGCGCGTTTCCGGGTCGGGGAACCGACCGTCACCTGGGCGGCAGCCGGACATCCGCCGCCCATCGCGCGGTACGCGGACGGCACCGTACGCGTCCTCGACACCAGGCCAGGGATCATGCTCGGCGTCCCGGTGCCGTACGAATACCAGGACCACACGGTGCACCTGCCCAGCGGGTCCACGCTGGCCCTCTACACCGACGGGCTCGTCGAACGACGAGCGCAGGGGATAGACCCCGGGATCGAGCGGCTGGCGAACGTGCTCAGTGGGCTTGGTGCCGCCGAACTGGGGCACGATCTGAACGCGGCGGCGGAGTCCGTACTCAAACCGCTGCTGCATGATTCCGACCGCGACGACGACGTCTGCCTGTTGCTGTGCCACTGCACCGACGAGACGGAGTGACGCGGCGGGCACCGCGCCGACCACGGGGTTGTTGCTGCGTCAGCGTGGAAACTGCAAGAGGAGAAGGTGGGCGCCGTGCATGCCTCTGATTCCGTTCCCTCCGTGGAAAGCCAGCTGCGGTCCGTGCCACCGCACGCACTCGTCGCCACGGCGCAGCGTCTCCTCGCAGAGCAGGTGGGCGCCCTCGAAACCACCCTCCTGCTGGCCGACTACGGTCTGAGGGTTCTCCAACCGGTCACCCACCTGCCGCACACCGGGATGCCCGTACCCGCCCACGACGGTCCCCCCGGCAGCGCGTTCATCAACCAGAGCGCAGTCGTGGAAGTCACCCGCGATCCGGCCACCCACCTGGTGCACCTGCCCATCACCGTGCGCGGCGACCGGCTGGGAGTCCTCTCCGTCCGGCTGCCCGCCGATGCCGCGCACCCTGTCACCGTCCTGCGCCTCGCCGAGTTCGCCACCGCACTCGGCCACGAGGTGGCCACGGCCGGCCGGGACACCGACCTGTACCTCCTCGCCCGCCGAACCCGCCGTCTGACCCTCGCCGCCGAAATGCAGTGGCAGTTGCTGCCCGGCCGCGGCTGTGCTCGCGACGAGTACGTCATCGGCGCCCACCTCGAGCCCGCCTACGCCATCGGCGGCGACAACTTCGACTGGTCCACCGGAGCCGACCACCTGACGCTGACCGTCACCGACGGCATGGGCCAAGGCATCGACGCCTCCCTCCTGACCAGCCTCACCGTCGGCGCCCTGCGCAATGCCCGCCGCGCCGGGGTCGGCCTGGCCGACCAGGCGTCCCTCGCCGACCAGGCCATTTACGCCCACTACGGCGGCAAGGTCTACGCCTCCACGCTCCTGATGAACTTCGACCTGGCCACCGGCCTGGTCCATGCTGTGGACGCCGGATCACCCAAGCTGTACCTCCTTCGCGGCAGCACGACCGAACAGGTCGAACTCGAAGCGCAGTTGCCCCTCGGCATGTTCGAGGAGACCCCCTACAAGGAGCAGACCTTCAGCATGGAGCCCGGCGACCGACTCGTCGCCGTGAGCACCGGGGTGCACAACACCCGCTCAGCCCTCGGCGACCTCTTCGGCGAGCACGCCCTGCGCCAGGTCCTCAGCGCCACACGCCGCACACCTGCGCACGAGACCGCCCGCGCCGTCGTCTCCGCACTCACGGAGCACTTCGGACACACGGACCTCATGGCTGACGCCGCAGTGGTCTGCCTCGACTGGACCGGCCGTTCCACCACACAGGCGGTGCGGGTACTGCACCCAGTCGACTGAGCACGCTGCTCAGGGCTCTTCAGGGTGTGACTCGCCGGTTTTCTGCGCGGCCAGGAACGCCCGCATGCCGCGACTCAAGGCTGTGCGTTCGTCAGCCGCCATCGATGCCAGGGCGGCCCCGAGAGCCTGAGCTCGCCGAGCCGCCACATCCCCCAGCACCCGGCTTCCCTGCCCGGTGAGACTCAGCCGCACTTCACGCCGCTTGTGGGGATGAGGCGAGCGTTCGATCAGACCGGCGGCCTCCAGCCGGTCGCACAGCCGACTGGCGGTGGGAAGCCCTGTTCCCAGCTGTTCCGCGAGGGCCGTGAGGTTCAGACCCGGATCCAGCTCCACGGCACGCAACGCCCTCAACTGATGCAGCGACAAGCGCAACACCGCCTCCTGGGCAGCCAACGACCAGAGGTTCGTGAGGCTGTCCACAGCGTCGGCGATCTCCAGCGCGACAGCGTTCGGGCCATCACGCAGCTCTCTCGCTTCGTCGCCGTCGGGACTGCCGAGACGGGTCACGAAAACACCACTCTCAGTAAGCTCCAGGCGCTAGGCAGCGTCTTGTCGATCACGTCTCGAGCCAGATGAGTGTGCTGGCCAGGGTGATGGCGGCGAGGTAGCGGCCGGGCTGTTTCTCGTATCGGGTAGCGATTCCGCGCCACTGCTTGAGGCGGTTGAAGCAGCGCTCGACGACGTTGCGGCGGCGGTAGACGGTTCTGTCGAAGCCACAGGGCCGTTCACGGCGGCGGCGTCGGCCTGCGAGCTGGTCGACGCGTTCGGGGATAGTCGCTTTGATTCCGCGTCTGCGCAGGTAGACACGGAAGGCACGGGCTGAGTAGCCCTTGTCGGCCACCACCCGTTCCGGGCGGACGCGGGGTCGTCCCGGTCCGGGCTGCGTGACGCGGATCTTGTCGATGACCGCTTCGGCCTGGGTGCAGTCGTTGCGAGTGCCGGCTGTGACCGTGAAGGCCAGCGGTCGTCCCCGTCCGTCGCAGGCCAGGTGAATTTTGCTGGTCAGCCCGCCGCGGGAGCGTCCGAGACCGCGTTCCTCGAGCCCCCTTTGGCTGCGGTGTGCTGATGGGCCCTGACGATCGTGGAGTCCAGGGCAACCAGCCAGTCGACCTTCGCTCGTCCCTGGGCCGCGGCCAGGATACGGTCGAAGGTTCCGTCGGCGGCCCAGCGGGCGAAGCGTCCGTGCACGGTCTGCCAGGGCCCGAACCGCTCCGGCAGATCTCTCCAGGGCACCCCGGTGCGGAACTTGAACACGATGCCCTCGAGCACCTGGCGGTGATCCCGCCACCTGCCCCGGGCGCGACCCGCAGGCGGCATCAGCGGCTCGATCACCGCCCAGGCGGCGTCAGTTATCTCCCCATCCCTCACGATCAGCCCAACGATCGGATGATCGGAAAGACACCCCCTAGGGGGTGTCTCGCCGATCACGCCGGGCTCGCGACGCCTGGCACCGCACCTCGCCGCGTTGTCGTCAGTCTCCCCCAAGCTCTACGAGCAGGGGGGACCCCCAATGCTCCGCATCGACTCCCTCCTCCGCCTTGCGATGCACGGCACCAGACGCCGCTCCCTGATCCGGCCTGATCGACGAGACACCCCCTAGAACATCGCCCCCATCCCATGGCTGTACCCGGAGAGACGAGAGGCAAGCTGGACGAACTTCCGCCACGTCTGCCGAGTGCCCAGCTGGTCGCCGGTGTAGGCCACGTGGCTGGGCGCAGGGTCGGTCGGGCGGGTTGTGGCGAGGGGGCGGCAACAGCTGGATGCCTGAGCCTACGGATCGACCAGGTCGACGGCCACCCGCCGAGGCGAAAGCCTGCCCGGTGTCATTGGCCGGGGCGCGGGTAAGCGCGCGGACGGCACAGTCATCGCCGAGGCCCGCTACCCGGCCGCCGATTTCCTCGCTCGTGTACAGGCCGAACACGGCCTTCAGTACTCCGGCCGTACGGGCCCCGTCCCTGCGGCAGCCCGTTGGGCGCTCCGGTCCTGATGTGTACGGCAGTCACGGACGCCGCCACTTTGCGGGGCCGCACTCGCGGCGACGGCGCGCATGCGGCAGGGCAGGCGTGCCGACGGATCACCGGGGTAGGACCTCGATGCAGACGGGGACGGGCCGTCCACCTGGGGAGGTCAAGACGGCCCTTCCTCGTCGGGAGCGGGCCGGACGCCAGGCCCTGCGGTGGTCGCCGGCCCGTGGCAGGCCGCGGCCGCACCGCATGCGTGCCGCGCGCCGGGGCGACCGCAGCAACGGGCGACCCGCCAAGTCACTGGTTCATGGTGTTCGCGGCTCAGCACCATTCGTCGGCCAGGTGGGGGACGACCTTCCGGCAGTAGCGGCAGGTGGACCCGGCCTCCTGGTCTTCGGTCGCACCGCCGCATGCGGGGCACTCACCACGCTCGACGACGGGGCCGTGTTCGCCCGCGCAGGCGGGGCAGAGGTGGGCGAGGGCGTCGGGCGCGGCCGGGAAGCCCGGCAGGACCACGGCCGCGGGCCGCTGGACCCACCCTGCTTCCAGGATCACGTCCTCGAAGGGAGCGTTCTCCGGTTCCTCGGACTCCAGGTACAGGGCGAGGCACCCTTCACGGTCGCAGGTCACGGCCTTGCGGATCATCGAGTCTCCTGGTTCTCGGGGCACGGCTGATCTGGTGTAGGCGGGTGCCCGGGGCGTCGGCGTTCCATGCGTTCGGCGGTGCGGAACAGGGCGCGCACGGCCCTGGCAGGCGATCCCGGCGGGGCCGTCTGCGCACCTTTCGGTGCAGGTGCGAGGGGCACCCCGGCGGCTGACATGTTGCCGCAACTCCACTGCAATGCCTGATCACTAGGTTCACGGTGTTCCCCGACCGTTTTCCTCGGAAGGCGTTGCCATGCGTAGCCGGACCACCGTCGCCGCCCTGGTGCTGACGGCACTCGCCTCGGCCGTGACCGTGAGCCCCGCCCGCGCGGGCGACTACGGGCCGCTGCCGCCGGCGAACCCGTACACCGCCGTCACCGGCACCGCCACCATGCACGGCGACACGGCCAACTCCGACACCACGCCCTACGCGGGAACGGGCACCGCACCGGTCACCTCGGGCCGCACCGCCCTGCAGTCCGCCTGCCCGACCGTCACGGCCGGATCCGACGGTCTCCTCGTGGCCCTGTGCACCCGCATCTTCGGCCGCAACCCGGTGGTCTACCTCCTCGATCCCGCCGACGGCGACCGGCTGGCCACGCTCGACCTCCCCCAGGGCAGCCTCTTCGGCGGTGTCTACGCCTACCTCGACCACGAGAACCGGCTCGTCACCGTGGACCCCGACGGCAACCTGCTCCGCATCGCGCACCGCCGCTCGCCCGGCGGCACCTGGGAACTGCGCGTCGACTCCACGGTCCCGCTCGGTGCGGCCGCCCGGGGAGGCGTCGTTGGCCTGTCCCCGGACTGGCACGGGAACATCTGGTTCGCCACCCCCGGCGGCACGGTGGGGGTCCTCTCCCCGGACGCGAGCGTGCACACCCTCGCCCTGCCGTCCGGCGAGACGGTCGCCAACTCCCTGTCCACGGTCCCCGGCCAGACGGCGGTCACCACCAGCCACGCCCTGTACGCGCTGCACGCCGGGCCGGACGGCGTGCCCCACATACAGTGGCGCCGCGCCTACGACCGGGGCACCGCGCGCAAGCCGGGGCAACTGTCCTGGGGGACGGGCTCGACACCGGTCTACTTCGGGCCCCGGGACGGCACCGACTACCTCGCGATCACGGACAACGCCGACGACGAGGAGAACCTCGTCGTCCGCCGGCGCGACGGCTCCGAGGTGTGCACCGTGCCCGTCGTCGACGGCACCGAGGACGCCGTGATCGCCACCGGCCGGAGTGTCTTCGTCACCTCCACCTACGGCTACCCGTACCCGGCGCTCCCGGACGACGCCGGAGCCTCCCAGCCCTCCTCCGCGCCCTTCGCCGGCGGTCTGACCCGCGTCGACGTCGACGCGGACGGCGAGGGCTGCCGGATCGTGTGGCGCAGCGGCACCAAGAGCGCGGCCCTGCCCCGCCTGTCGGTGGCCGACGGGCGGATCTACACGGTCACGGTCAGCGGCCCGACCGGCAGCGCGGCCGGCATGAACACCTTCGCCGCCTACCACTACGCCGTGCTCGACTCCGGCACGGGCGAGACCCTCCGCAGCCGGTATCTGGGCGCCGGCCTGCTCTACAACCCGCTGCAGATGACCGGCACGACGACAGCCGACGGCACGTTCTGGCAGGGCACGCTCACCGGGGTGGTCGCGGTACGCCGTACGCCCTGAACGGGCCGAGCCGTGCGCCCGGGCCCGCTCGACCGCGGGGCCGGGGGTAGCGCTGCCGGGACAACGACCGGGCCGTCGCCGTCCGCCATGTCGTCGAGCACCGACGGTTTGGAAAACGCCTTCTCCGTAAGGGAGTCGGCAATCGTGCCGCCTGATCGCACGCGCCGGCCTCCCTCGTCGTCCGGCGGATCCACGGTCACTGCGATCTCGGTGGTCACCGCGCTCAGTTGGTGGGGCTGCGACGCTCGACGAGGACGACGTCGCGCCACCTGCCGTGGTGGCGGCCGATGCGTTCGCGGGTGCCGATGACGCGGAAGCCGGCGCGTTGGTGCAGGGCGAGGCTGGCGGTGTTCTCGGGGAAGATGCCGGACTGCACCGTCCAGATGCCGGCTGCGTCGGTGGAGTCGAGCAGGGCGGTCAGCAGGGTCAGGCCGACGCCTCGGCCCCGGGCGTCGGGGTAGACGTAGAGGGAGTGCTCGACGACGCCGGCGTAGGCGCAGCGGTCGGAGACCGGGGCCACGGCGGCCCAGCCCAGCACCCGGCCCTGCTCGTCCAACGCGACCAGGCGGTGGGCGGGCAGCTTGGCGGCGTCGAACGCCTCCCAGGTCGGGGCGGTGGTCTCGAAGGTGGCGTTGCCCTCGTCGATCCCCGACCGGTAGATCTCCAGGACCTGTTCGGCGTGCTCGGCCCGCATGGGCGCGATGCGCACGCCGGTGTTGTCGGCGTTCACTGTGCGGGCTCCATGTCGAGTGGGGTGAGCATGCCGCGGATGGGCTGCTCGATCCTGTCGCGGACCGGCGCGCTCACGCTGAGGCCCTGTTGGGTACGGCGGGGACCTGGAGCAGCGCGGACAGCTTGGCCAGGGCCTCGGGGAGCACCCAGTAGTACACCCACGTTCCGCGCCGCTCGGAGCCGACCAGCCCGGCCTCGCGCAGCACCTTCAGGTGGTGGGAGATGGTCGGCTGGGAGACGTCGAAGGGGCCGATGAGGTCACACACGCACGCCTCGCCGCCCTCGTGGGAGGCGATCAGCGACAGCAGTCGCAGCCGGATCGGGTCCGACAGCGCCTTGAACATCCGCGACAGTTCGGCCGCGGCCTCCTCGCCGAGCGGCTCGCGGACCATCGGCGCGCAGCACGTCGTCGCGTCGTCCTGTCCGAGCACCGCCAGACCCTCTTGTTTCGACATTCCTCAATATTGACATCCGTCGATCCCAGCGGCAAGGTGGCCTGTATCGACAAGCATCGAAACAAGCCGTTCGATGGGAGACCGCCATGTCCCGTGTTCAGCTCGCTCTGCGCGTCGCCGACCTCGACGCCTCGATCGCCTTCTACGCCAAGCTGTTCGGCACCGAGCCCGCCAAGCACCGCGCCGGCTACGCCAACTTCGCCCTCACCGAGCCCCCGCTGAAGCTCGTCCTCGTCGAGGGCGAGGCCGGCGAGGACACCCGCCTGGATCACCTCGGCGTCGAGGTCGCCTCCACCGAGGAGGTCACCGCGGCCACCACCCGGCTCAAGGACGCGGGCCTGGCGACCTTCGAGGAGAACGACACCTCCTGCTGCTACGCCGTGCAGGACAAGGTGTGGGTGACCGGCCCCGGCAAGGAGCCCTGGGAGGTGTACGTCGTCAGGGCCGACGCCGGCACGCTGGGGAAGGCCGGCGCCGCCCCGGACGCATGCTGCGGCACCACCGCATGCTGCACCCCTGACGAGCAGACCGCCGACCAGGGCCGGACGCCGGCCGAGACCGAGGCCACCGCCGGCTGCAACTGCGGCACCTGACCTGCGTCCTGCGCCGGCGGCCACTGGTGCGCGCGTCCGCCGGTTGGGTACCTGCAGCGGCAAGATGCACTCTGTGGTGGTCGCCAGGGGGGGCCACCAGCCACCACAGACTACAGCAAGCCGGAAAGTCCCTGTGCGCAAGCCCAGGTGCTCGGATTCAGTTCCAGATGAACAGTTCGCCGCCGGCGGGGACTTCGCCGGATTCGGCCACGCCGGACAACTGTTCCGGTGAGGCTTCCAGGGCCACGATCGGGGAGATGGGCGACTTGCCGGCGGCTTCGACGGCAGCCGGGTCCCACTTGATCACGGGCTGGCCGCGCCTGACCCTGTCGCCCTTGTGGACCAGCAGGGTGAAGCCCTCGCCGTTCAGCTGGACGGTGTCGATGCCGAGGTGGGTCAGGACGCCGTGCCCGTTCTCGTCCATGACTGCAGCACCCCCGCCCCGCCGCAGGGAATGGTCCGCCCCGAAGGCAGGCCGTCACTGCCTGGCCACGAGGTCCTTGAGCGCGATGTTCAGTTCCAGGACGTCGACCCGCGGCTCGCCGATGAAGCCGAGGGCGCGGCCCTGGGTGTGGTCCTCGACCAGCTTCCGCACGGCGGCGACGGGCAGGCCGTTGCGTACGGCGACCCGGTGCACCTGGAGTGCGGCGTACTGCGGGGAGATGGCCGGGTCCAGGCCGGATCCGGAGGAGGTGACCGCGTCCGCGGGGACGTCCGACGGCTGCACCGTGTATCCGGGCACCGAGTTGTCCTTCACGACGGCCGCCTTGGCTTCCTTCACCTGCTGGATCAGCTCCTTGCTGTCGGCGGAGAGGTTGGTGGCGCCGGACAGGATCAGCCGGTACCGCGTGTTGACGCTGTTGGTGCCGAGCCCGTTGGCCGGGCGGCCCTGGAACCACTTCAGGTCCGCGTCGGGAGTCTGCTGCCCCTTCTTCAGCGGCAGGTTGTACGACTGCCCGATCAGGGAGGAGCCGACGACCCTGCCGTCCGCCGTGATCTCGGAGCCGTTGGCCTGGTCGTGGAAGAGGCCCTGGGCGACACCGGTGACGGCCAGCGGGTAGATCACTCCGGTCACCAGGGTCAGTACGAGGAGGGCGCGCAGGGCCGCCCCGAGCAACCGGGCCGTGTTCATCAAGGAGTTGTTCATGTCCTTCATCCGATCCCGGGGATCGCAGAGATGAGCAGGTCGACGAGTTTGATGCCGATGAAGGGGGCGACGAGTCCGCCGAGGCCGTAGATGCCGAGGTTGCGGCGCAGCATCCGGTCCGCGCTCATCGGGCGGTAGCGCACGCCCTTCAGAGACAGCGGCACCAGCGCGATGATGATCAGCGCGTTGAAGACGACCGCGGAGAGGATCGCGGAGTCCGGCGAGGACAGGCGCATGATGTTCAGCTTGTCCAGGCCGGGATAGACGGCCGCGAACAGCGCCGGGATGATCGCGAAGTACTTCGCCACGTCGTTGGCGATGGAGAACGTGGTGAGCGCGCCCCGGGTGATCAGCAGCTGTTTGCCGATCTCGACGATCTCGATGAGCTTGGTCGGGTCGGAGTCGAGGTCGACCATGTTGCCGGCCTCCTTGGCGGCCGACGTGCCCGTGTTCATCGCGACGCCGACGTCCGCCTGGGCGAGCGCGGGGGCGTCGTTGGTGCCGTCACCGGTCATCGCGACGAGTTTGCCGCCGGCCTGCTCCCGCTTGATCAAAGCCATCTTGTCCTCGGGCGTGGCCTCGGCGAGGAAGTCGTCGACGCCGGCCTCCTCGGCGATCGCCTTGGCGGTCAGCGGGTTGTCACCCGTGATCATGACCGTCCTGATGCCCATACGGCGCAGATCCTCGAACCGCTCCCGCATGCCGTTCTTGACGACGTCCTTGAGGTGGACGACCCCCAGGACGCGCGCGCCCCGTTCGTCGTCCACCGCCACCAGCAGCGGGGTGCCGCCCGCCTCGGATATGCGGTCGGTCAACTCCTGGGCGTCCTCGCCGACTTCGCCACCCCGCTGCTCCACCCAGGCGACGACGGAGGCGGTGGCGCCCTTGCGGATCCGGCGGCCGCCGACATCGACGCCCGACATACGGGTCTGGGCGGTGAACTCGATCCACTCGGCGTGCGCCAACTCGCCCTGGCGCCGCTCCCGCAGACCGTACCGCTCCTTCGCCAGGACCACGATGGAGCGGCCTTCGGGCGTCTCGTCGGCCAGCGAGGAGAGCTGGGCCGCGTCGGCCACCTCGGCCTCGGTGGTGCCGCGCACCGGCACGAACTCGGCGGCCTGACGGTTGCCGAGCGTGATGGTGCCGGTCTTGTCGAGCAGCAGCGTGGAGACATCGCCGGCGGCCTCGACCGCCCGCCCCGACATGGCCAGCACGTTGCGCTGCACGAGGCGGTCCATGCCGGCGATGCCGATCGCGGAGAGCAGCGCCCCGATGGTGGTCGGGATGAGGCAGACCAGCAGGGCCACCAGCACGACCATCGTCAGGTGCGTGCCCGCGTAGCCGGCGAACGGCGGCAGCGTGGCGCAGGCCAGCAGGAACACGATCGTGAGGGACGCCAGCAGGATGTTCAGGGCGATCTCGTTGGGCGTCTTCTGCCGGGCCGCGCCCTCGACCAGGTTGATCATCCGGTCGATGAACGTCTCGCCGGGCTCAGTGGTGATCTTGATGACGATCCGGTCGGAGAGCACCTGTGTGCCGCCCGTGACGGCGCTGCGGTCACCGCCGGACTCGCGGATGACCGGTGCCGACTCGCCGGTGATCGCGGACTCGTCCACGGACGCCACGCCCTCGACGACGTCGCCGTCACCGGGGATGACGTCCCCGGCCTCGCAGACCACCAGGTCACCGATCTTCAGGTCCGTGCCGGGCACCTGCTCCTCGCAGCCGTCGCTCCCGAGCCGCCGCGCGACCGTGTCCGTCTTGGCCTTGCGCAGTGTGTCGGCCTGGGCCTTGCCGCGCCCCTCGGCGACCGCCTCGGCCAGGTTGGCGAAGAGCACGGTCAGCCACAGCCAGGCGCTGATGGTCCAGCCGAACCAGTCTCCCGGGTCCTTCAAGGAGAACACCGTCGTCAACACCGAGCCGACGAGGACGACGAACATCACCGGCGACTTGACCATCACCCGCGGGTCGAGCTTGCGGAACGCGTCCGGCAGGGACCTGAGGAGTTGCCCAGGGTCGAAGAGGCCCGCTCCGACACGGCCCTCGGCGGGGCTGTGACCGGTGGGGACGCCGCTGTGCGGTGCCCGGGTGGGAGTGGCTGTGGACATGGAGTCCTCTGACTTCTGTGTCTTCTCGGTGCGGGTGGTCATCACGCCAGCCCTTCGGCGAGCGGGCCCAGTGCCAGGGCCGGGAAGTAGGTGAGACCGGTGATGATGAGGATCGCGCCGACCAGCAGGCCGGTGAACAGCGGCTTCTCGGTGCGCAGGGTGCCGGCGGTGACCGGGACGGGCCGCTGCCCGGCGAGCGAGCCGGCCAGGGCGAGGACGAACACCATCGGCAGGAAGCGGCCGAGCAGCATCGCGAGCCCGGTCGTGGTGTTGAACCAGTCGGTGTCGGCGTTCAGGCCGGCGAAGGCCGAGCCGTTGTTGTTCGACGCGGAGGTGAAGGCGTACAGGACCTCGGAGAAACCGTGCGCGCCGGAGTTGAGCATCGAGTGCGGCGGGGTCGGCAGCGCCATCGAGGCCGCCGTGAAGACCAGCACCAGCGCCGGGGTGATCAGGATGTAGGCGGCGGCCAGCTTCATCTCCCGCGCGCCGATCTTCTTGCCCAGGTACTCGGGCGTACGTCCGACCATCAGGCCGGCGATGAACACCGCGATGACCGCCATGATCAGCATGCCGTACAGGCCGGAGCCGACACCGCCGGGGGCGATCTCGCCCAGCATCATGCCGAGCATGGTGATGCCGCCGCCCAGACCGGTGAAGGAGGAGTGGAAGGAGTCCACCGCACCGGTCGACGTCAGGGTCGTCGTGACCGCGAAGACCGAGGAGCCGCCGACGCCGAAGCGGACCTCCTTGCCCTCCATGGCGCCGCCCGCGGCCTGGAGCGCCGGGCCGTGGTGGGCGAACTCGGTCCACATCATCAGGGCGACGAAGCCGAGCCAGATGGTGGCCATCGTGGCGAGGATCGCGTAGCCCTGCTTCACCGAGCCGACCATCAGGCCGAAGGTGCGGGTCAGGGAGAACGGGATGACGAGGATCAGGAAGATCTCGAAGAGGTTCGTGAACGGGGTGGGGTTCTCGAACGGATGGGCGGAGTTGGCGTTGAAGTAGCCGCCGCCGTTCGTGCCCAGCTCCTTGATGGCCTCCTGCGAGGCGACCGCGCCGCCGTTCCACTGCTGGGAGCCGCCCATGAACTGGCCGACCTCGTGGATGCCGGAGAAGTTCTGGATGACGCCGCAGGCGACCAGGATCACCGCCGCGACGGCCGCGATGGGCACCAGGATCCGCAGGGTGCCGCGCACCAGGTCGGACCAGAAGTTGCCCAGCGCACCGGTGCGCGAGCGCGCGAAACCCCGGACCAGGGCGACCGCGACGGCCATGCCGACGGCCGCGGAGACGAAGTTCTGCACGGCGAGACCGGCGGTCTGCACGACGTGACCCATGGTCTGTTCGCCGTAGTACGACTGCCAGTTGGTGTTGGTCACGAACGACACGGCCGTGTTGAACGACTGCGCCGGACCGACCGACTCGAAGCCCAGCGAGCCGGGCAGGACGCCCTGCAGGCGCTGGAGCAGGTAGAGGAAGAGGACGCCGGCGGCCGAGAAGGCGAGGACCGCGCGCAGATACGCGGGCCAGGTCATCTCGGTGTCGGGGTCGGCGCCGATGCCCTTGTAGATCCACTTCTCCACGCGCAGATGCCGCGTCGAGGAGTAGACCCGGGCCATGTAGGAGCCGAGGGGAACGCAGGCGAGCGCCAGCGCGCCCATGAGGGCGAGCAACTGGAGCACGCCGGCCGGAACGGGACCCATGTCTGCTCTCAGAACCTCTCCGGGTAGATCAGGGCGAGGACGAGATAACCCAGCAGGGAGACGGCGACGACCAGGCCGACGATGTTCTCGACGGTCACAGCTTCGTCACCCCCCTGGCGACGAGAGCCACCAGCGCGAAACCCGCGAGCACGGTGACGACGAAGGCCAGATCGGCCATCGTGAACTCCTGGAGTGAGGTTCGGTGGAAACGGACGACTAGAGGAAACCGCCTCCCCGACCGGATCGGTCGTCCGTTGACGGCTCTCTTACGGCGACCGGTACGGCTTTGACGGGTCTCTTACGGCCCTGCCCCGCACCGCTGCCCAGGCCCCCGACCGCCGGTGATCCCGCACACACCAGGCGGAAGCGGAACCGGCAGACCACCGCGCCGGTCTCCCGCCGCACGCCCATACAGCCCCTTGCCGCACTGCGAGTGGACCGCCCTCGCGTGCACACCGGCTGACGCCGACGGCCGCGTAAGGGCCGCGTCAGGATCGCCCCACCGGGCGTCAGGAAGCCGTCAGCAGCAGTCCCGGGTTCCCCGGGCACGCCTAGCGTCGAGGGTATGCAGCACAACGGTCCCAGGGCCTCTGCCACTGACCGCCACTGGCGCGGCAGCGCCCGTCTGGCAGTGACCTGTGCCCTGCTGTTCTGCGCCCTGACCCTGCTGGGGGACTGGGGCGCGGGGAGCCTCACCCCGTTGCGCGCCGTGCTGTGGGTGGCCCTGGCGGCCGTGGAGCTGCACATCCTGCTGCCGCCCCGCGTGAGCGCGGGCCCGGGCTGGCTCGCGGTGCGCACGCCCTGGTGCCGACGTGTGATCCACACCGACGCGCTGACGGCTGCACGTCAGTACGGCGGCGTCTCGTCCCACCTCGTCCTCGAGGACGAGCACGGCCACCATGTGCAACTGGACCCCCGCGTCCTGGCCGCGAACCCCTTGATCTGGCATGAACTCGACACGAGCGTACGCCGCTCCCTGGCACGCGGCACGCTCCGCAGCGGGACGGACGTCCTGGAGCGGCTGGGCCATCGGATCGACGACGAGGTGATGCGGGCGATTCTGCGGGCATCGGGGCTTCCCGCTACGACGGCGGACACAGCACCACCCTCGGGGGCAGCCGGCCCGCGTCCCTGACTCAGGGCACCTGCCGCTGTCCGTACCGCCGGCGATGCCTGAACCGCACCCCCTCTTGGGCAGCCCATTACATGGCACGCCGTCAGAAATGCGTCGTTAATCATTTTATCTGCCTTATGGTGCGGTAGTTCCCCTCGTCCAAAAGGAACGCGCAACGCGCCCGTGCAGGGCGCGGGTTGGGATGCCCATGAGTGACCTCAGCCGCAGAAACGCAGCCCGCCTCGGCCTGGGCGTCGGCCTCGCCGCCGCCGCGACGCTCACCGGATGCGGGCACGAGGAACATCACACGCGGACCCCGGCAGCACCCGGCCGTCACCCCGACCAGGCCGCGGGAGGCGGCGCCCAGGCCCTGCCCCGGCTGATCGGAGACGGCTCCACCGCGTACACCGGCCGGCAGCCCAATCAGCCCCCCGCACCCGCGCCCCTCGAGGCGGGCCGGCAACCACCACAATTCGTGATCTTCTCCTGGGACGGTGCCGGTGAGGTCGGGACCGGCCTCTTCCCGCGCTTCCTCGAGCTGGCACGACAGCACGACGCGCACATGACGTTCTTCCTCTCGGGCCTGTACCTGCTTCCCGAAGAGCGAAAGCGGCTCTACAACCCGCCGAACAATCCCCGGGGCGCATCGGACATCGGCTACCTGACCAACGCTCACCTCAAGGAGACGCTCACCTACGTCCATCAGGCCTGGATGGACGGCCACGAGATCGGCACGCACTTCAACGGCCACTTCTGCTCCGGCTCCGGTTCCGTCGCCAACTGGACGCCCGCCCAGTGGCGCAGCGAAATCGAACAGGCCCGCACCTTCGTCACGACCTGGCGCACCAACACCGGTTGGCACGCCCACCCGCCGCTGCCCTTCGACTACGACAAGGAGCTCATCGGCGGCCGCACTCCCTGCCTGCTCGGTCAGGAGAACCTGCTGCCGGTCGCCCGCGAGCTCGGCTGGCGCTACGACGCCTCCTCCCCGGGCGGCGTCCAACGCTGGCCCTCGAAGAAGCACGGCGTGTGGGACCTGCCGCTGCAGGGCATCCCGTTCCCCGGCCACAGCTTCGAGGTCCTGTCGATGGACTACAACATCCTCGCCAACCAGTCGCACAACTCCACCCGCGCGCCTTCCTACAACTATGCGTCCTGGCGCACGCAGGCCACCCAGGCCTACCTGGCCGGTTTCCAACGCGCCTACGAGACCAACCGCGCGCCGCTGTACATCGGCAACCACTTCGAGGAATGGAACGGCGGCATCTACATGGACGCCGTCGAAGCAACGCTGAGACACATCGCCGGAAAGAAGGACGTACGCCTAGTGTCGTTTCGCCAGTTCGTCGACTGGCTCGACGCCCAGGACCCCGCCGTCCTCGCCAAACTGCGCGCCCTGGAGGTCGGCCAGGCCCCGCCCGGCGGCTGGGCCAGCTACCTACGGCCGACCGCCAAGGCCAAAAACACCACGCCGGAACCCGTCTAGAGCGAACCGGCGCGCCTACCACCGGCCCGGACTGCGCGCCGGAGACAGCCACACGCCGCAGCAGCTCGGCGGAGACCCGAACGGCCCTGGCTCGCCACGACCGAACGGTCCGGAGCCGACCGGCTCGCGACTGGGCGTAGGGCGCGGCAAACCCGTCGGGCACGGGCAGGCGCGCCGTGCAGGCGGCCCGCTCCCCAGGGCGACCGCCGCACGCCGTCCTGCCCGCGCCATGGGCGTGCCGGCCGCACCGGTCGGGGTGGCGGGAGCACCCGCGCCGCCGGAGGTGCTCAGACCTCGAGGACCGGCGAGTCCGTCACGGCCCCGACGGCCTCGGCGATCCGCGCGGCGTCGCCGACCGCCACGGTCACCAGGCGGTCCGGTGCGAACGCCTCGCGCAGCGCCGTGGACGCCTCCTCGACGGTGACGGCCGCCGCCCGCCGGAACGCGCCCGGCAGCGTGGCCGGGGCGCGCCCGTCGAGCACCAGCACGGCGATCTCGTCCGCGACGGTGGAGGCCGTGAGGTAGCGCAGCGGCGCCGCGTCCACGATCTGCGCCACCGCCGCCGACCGCTCCCGCTCGCCGATCCCGTGCTCGGCGACGTCTCGCAGGATGCGCCGGACGTCGCCGAGCGCGTCGCCCGTCACCGACGTCTCCACCGCACCTGTCACCACCGCGAGCGAATGCTGCACCACCGCGAGCAGGCGGCTGTGGAAGCCGTAGGTGTAGCCCTTGGCCTCCCGCAGTTCCCGGTCGAGGCGGGCGTTGACCGAGCCGCCGAGACTGTGGTTCCCGATGAGCAGCGCTTCCCAGCCCGGCGCCGTGCGCGCGGTCGCGGCCCGGCCGAGGACCAGCCGCGTCTGCACGGCCCCCGGCCGGTCGACCACGATCACCGCCGACGTGTCCCGCACGGGCGGCGGGGGCGGCGCTTGCAGCGTGCCGGGCTCCCCTTCCCACGAGGACAGCACCCGGTGCAGCGCCGCCTCGATGCCGCTGCCCGAGAGATCGCCGGCGACCACCACGGTGGTGACGGCGGGACGCAGGAACCGCCGGTGACAGGCGACGACCGCGTCCCGGTCGATGTTGCGGACCGTCTCCCGCGTGCCGCGCGCGGGACGGCTGCGCCGGTCCGCGGAATCGAAAACGGCGGTGTGCAGTTCCAGCGCGGCCCGGCGCTCCGGGTCCGCCTCATGACGGACCAGGGCATGGACGCGCTCGCGGACCAGCCGCTCCACGGCGGCGGCGGGCAGCAGCGGTTCACGCAAGGCACGGACCAGCAGCGTCAGGGCGTGGGCCAGACGAGTGACCGGAACGTCCAGGGTGATGCGCAGCCCCGCGTGCTCGGCGCCCACTCCGAGGGTCGCACCGTGGTTCTCCAGCTCCCGGATGAAGTCGAGCGAACTCAGCCCTGGTACGCCTTCGACGAGGGCACTGGTGGTGATGCCGAGGACACCCTCCACGTCACGGGGCTCGAGGGCGAGCGGTGCGGCCACGACGATCTCGACGCTCAGCACCTCCTGACCGGGACGGTCGCAGGTCAGCAAGGTCACGCCGTTGGCCAGTACCTCTTCGCGCAGTGCGGGGAAGAGCCACGGCTCGGCCGGGACAGGCACGGGCCGCTGCGGCCGTGGCCGGGCGGCCCGCCGGACCGCGGCGGCCGGGTGGGGGGAGGAAGCGGAGACGGGCGCAGTCATGCGGGGACCCTTCGCGAAGGACCGGCGGGCGGCACGATCGGTTACGACGTCGGGGAGGGGGCCGGGTGGGCCTGTGCGGACACGGTCGGCCGGGCCGGGCTCCGCGCGGGCCCGGGCTCGTAGGTGAGGACGGCGCGGCGCGCCGGGGCGAGCAGATCGCCGACCGCCGCAGCGACGTCCGACGCCTGGACCTCCAGGGCGCTCGCCAGGTGCCGGTCGCAGCGGGTGGCATCACCGAAGTACGCTTCCTGCGCGCACAGTTCGTCGGCGCGGCCGACCGGGTGGGCGAGCCGGTCGTACCAGTCCCTGCGGATCTGCGCCCGGGCCCCCGCCAGGGCGGCCTCGGTGGCCCCGCCGCCGGCGAGATGCTCGATCTCCTCGTCCACCGCACGCACCACGTCGGCGAGCGCGACCCCGGCCGGGGCCCGCACATTGAGCTGGCCGAGGGACGGCGCCCGGCGCAGCGGCATCAGCGACGCCCGAGCCGTGTGGGCGAGCCGGCCGCGGCGCACCAGCCGGTCGTGCAGTCCGCGGCTGCTCATGCCGCCGAGCAGCGTCAGGGCCAGGTCGGCGGCCGCGTGCCCGGGTTCGCCGCACGGGGGGAGCTGGTACGCGGCCATGAACGCGGGCCCCGGCACGGGTTCCACCACGTGCCGCCGCGGCTCGGCCGGTTCCATGGGCGTGATCGGTGGGGCGGGGCGCGCCGCCGGGCCGGCCGCCGCGCCGGACGGCGGTATGTGCCCGAAGTGCCGCTCGGCCAGGTCCAGGACCGTCTCGGGCCGGACGTCGCCGACCACGCAGAGGACCGCTCCGTCCGGTGTGTAGTGGCGGCTGAAGAAGGCGCGGCAGTCGTCGAGGGTCACCGCCCGCAGATCCTCAGGGCTGCCGGCCGGCACCGCGCGGAAGGGGTGCCCGGCCGGGAAGGACATGGCGACCAACTGCTCCCAGCCGGTCCCGTAGGGCACGTTGTCGTACCGCTCGCGGCGCTCGTTCAGCACCACGTCCCGCTGGGTGGTCAGGCTCTCGGCGGTGAGCGCGTCGAGCAGGCCCCCCATGCGGTCGGCCTCCAGCCACAGGACGAGCTCGAGCTGGGCGACCGGGACGACGCTGTGGAAGGCGGTCCGCTCGAAACCGGTGGCGGCGTTGGTGTGGCCCCCGGCGTCCTCGATCGCCGCGGTGTGCCCGCCCGCGGGCACCTGTGTCGACCCCTGGAACATCAGGTGCTCGAACAGGTGCGCAAGCCCGGTCCGGCCGCGCGGCTCGTCGCACGAACCCACCGTGTACCAGAGGCAGACCGCGGCCACCGGCACGGTGGGGTCAGGGGAGACGACCACCCGCAGACCGTTGGAGAGGGTGTGACGGACGGGGCTGAGGACGGGCACGGTGCTCCTACGGCTCGGTGGGAGGTTCGGTGGGCGGCGCGGGCTTGGGCAGGGGGACATCGCCGACGCTCGGCGCCGCGCCCGGCGAGGAGTCCGCCTCCTCCCCGCCGTCCTCCTCGCCGGCGGAGCCCCGGAGGGCGCGGACCGGGCTGAGCAGAGGCCACAGAGCCGATGTGAGCAGACCGGCCGCCGAGACGTACATGACCTCGGCCAGCCCGAAGCGCCCGCCGAACCAGCCGCCGAGCAGCGCGCCCACCGGCTGGCAGCCCCAGCTGACGAAGCGGGTGGTGGCGGTGACCCGGCCGAGCAGGTGGTCGGGGACCAGGCTCTGCTTCACGGTCTCGCTGATGACCAGGTTGACCACGACCGCGAACGTCCAGGTGAACGTGGACGCCGACACCAGGGTGATGGCCAGCGGGCGGTTGTCCCACTCCTGGGCGAGCGGAACCAGTACCGCCGAGAGGCCGGGGGCCGCGTAGGCCGCCGCCAGGGCCCGGCCCTGGCCGAGCAGCCGTGTCAGGAAGGGGGTGCAGGACGCGCCGAGCAGACCCGCGAGGCCGCCCGCCATGCTGGTGGCGCCGAGCAGGCCCGGGCTGAAGCCGAGGACGCGCAGCACGAAGAGGGTGTGCACCGCGAAGAACATCGCGTGGAAGATGTTGAAGTGGGTGGCGGCGAGGATCATGGGACGCTGGATACGGTCGTGCCGCAGCACCCGGAGCCCCTTGAGTACGGCCTTGCGGTGCGACTCCCGCTCCTTCCGCGCTCCGCCACCCTCGCTCTCGGCCTTTTCCTCGCCGGGAGTGCCGCCGGCGCCCGCACCGGCGCCGCCGTCCGTCGTCGCCTCGTCCTCATCCTGCTCGGTGGGGTCGGCGGACGGCGGGGCCTTGGGCAGGCCGGCCAGCGTGAAGCAGCTGACCAGGTAGGAGACGCAGTCCACGACCAGGGCGACGGGTGCGCTCATGACCTGGATGAGCAGTCCGGCGAGCCCCGGCCCGGCGACGGTGCCGACGGAGGTGCTGGCCTCCATCCACGAGTTGGCGCGCTCCAGTTGCCCGCGCGGCAGCAGCCGGGGCAGGTACGCCGACATGGCGCTGTCGAACAGCAGGGTGAAGGCGCCGACGAGGAACACGACCCCGTACAGCACCGGCATGGTGAGCGCGTCGAGCCAGAACAGCAGCGGGATCGCGAACAGCAGCAGCCCCCGGGCCACGTTGGACACCAGCATGAGGGCGCGCCGCTCGTACCGGTCCGCCCAGACGCCCGCCGACAGCCCGAGCAGCAGGACCGCGGCGGATTCGGCGGCCTCCAGGACGCCCATCTGCCAGGGGGTGGCCGCGAGAGTGGTCACGGCGGTGATGCCGATCGCCATGAAAGTGATCTCTGTGCCGGCGAGGGACAGGGTCTCGCCGGTCCACAGCCGCAGGAAGCCGGTCCCGCGGAACGGAGCCTTCTTCGGCTTCCCCGGGCGCTTGCCCCGGCCCGGTTTCCCCGGCTGCGGCGGCCCGTCCGTCTGCTGCTCCGGTACCTGCTGTCGATCGGTCATGAGGTCGTCGGACACGTGCACGTGCTCTCTTCGCTGTGGGTGATCTGCTGCCGGGTGAAGTCAAAAGCCGCCCGCCGTCCCAGAGTCGGGCACGTTCCGCTGCACAGGTACTCGACGATGTCGTGCGCGAGCATGGCCGCGACCACTGTATTGGCGGGACCGAAGGAGAAGGGGGCGGGTTCGGTGGAGTGGTCCTCGACGTGGCGTTCGCGGTCGGTGAGCCGGGCGCGGCGGGCGCGCTCGAAACAGGCCCAGCAGCCGCGTCGGGCCGGGTCCAGGACCGGGCCCCACAGGCCGACGCCGACGCCGACCGCGCCGATGGCTGTCGGGGTGCCGGTGCGGGCTGCCCAGTCCGCGACCACGGCGGGCAGCCCGGGCGGCGTGTCGGCCGCCACCACCACCAGGTCCAGGTCGTGGGGCAGGGACGCGGTGAGGTCAGCGGCCGTCGTGATCCGCCTGCGCACGCCTACGCTCACGGCACCGGCCCGCAGCGCCCCCAGGTGGTCGGCCAGCGCCTCGGTCTTGGGCCGCCCCACATCGGAACGGGTGTACGTGAACTGCCGGTTGAGGTTGTGCACGGCCACCCGGTCGTCGTCGACGAGCCAGAACCGGCCGACGCCGGCCGCCGCGAGATGCTGGGCGACGATGCCGCCGATGCCGCCGAGGCCGATCACCCCGATCCGTGCGGCGATCAGCCGCTGCTGCGCCGTGCCGGTGTCCGGGGTGAACAGGCCGAGATAGTCGACCTGCCGTTCGTACGACGCACCGGCGAAGTCTCGTGCAGCTGCCTCCGGTTCGGCCGTGACCCAGCCCAGCTCGGTGAGTTCGGCCAGGAGCGCGGTCGCCGCGCCCGGGCGCCACAAGGCCCCCAGTGCCTCCTGCGTGGTGCCTTCCCGCAGCCGCCTCAGCGCGTCGGCCAGGCCCGGCCGGGCCCCGCCGATGCGCAGCAGCCGGGGGCCGAGGGTCAGCAGCGTCTCGTCCGCGCTCTCGTGGACGGCGACGGCGGGCAGCAGGCGTACGGTGTTCAGCTCCCCTCCAGGTGCTGGCCCATGGCGATGGTGTAGCGGCCGACGGTGTCCCGGGTGAACGGCTCGACCCAGTGCCAGCAGTCCTCCCGGATGGGCATCAGCGAGACGCTGTTGAAGAGGGGTTCGACGAAGAACTCCGTGTCCTCGCCGTTGCGGAAGGCGAGCCGTCCGCCGGCCTGCGGGGTGTACTCCTCGTCGAGGTAGAAGTTGACCGCGAGGACCCGGCCGGGCACCAGGTCCTGGTGGGCGCCCAGGGCGTCGGAGCGGCGGTACGCGGCCAGCTCCATGGTGGTGTGCTTGCGCAGGACGAGGCCCGTGCCGGAGGAGATCCAGTCGCGCAGGGCGTCGGAGAGCACGGAGAAGAGGAAGAACTCCTGGAGGGTGCGCTGATGCGCGGCGTCCATGGCGCCCTCGTCGAGCAGGGCGTGGATGTCCTTGACGACGAACTGGGCGATGGTGACCTCGTCCTGTTCGTCGACGGCCTCGTCCCAGTACTCGGTCTTGCCCAGGCGCCCCTCGTACTTGGCGGCGTGCCGCGACCACGTGGGGATGGCGCGCATCGCGGCGGCCAGGTCCGTGGCGAACTCGGGGCGCAGGAAGTCGCGCAATTGCAGCGGGCGGACCGGTTCGCCGTGGTACCAGTCGCGCAGCATCTCGACCGTGGACCCGGTCAGGTACTGCGGCGCGACGTAGGGAGCGGCGCCGGTCAGGGCCGGCGGAACCGGCGACGACGGCCGTGTCGTGGTGCTGGACATGGTTCTCCTCACGAAGGGGGCGAACGGGACGGGGGTCGGTGCGCGGCCCGGCGGCGAACGCAGGGCCGGGCGGGGCCGCTGGGGTCAGGCCAGGGCCGGCTCCGGACGCCCGGCGGTCGTGACGGCGGTCAGCATCCGGGCCTCGACGAGCTGCCGCAGGACCGCGGCGCCGCCGGCCGGGCCGTAGACGTCCGACAGGTCGCGGCGGGTCAGCGGTGTCCCGTCCAGCCACGGGGCGAGGCCTCGGGCCACGGCGGCGGGCAGGACGGTGCGCTCGCGGCGCAGGACGTGTGTGACGACCAACTCCTCACCGCGGGGGAGGACATCCAGCGACGCGACCGCCAGCCGGAACGCCTCTTCCTCGCCGGGCGTTCGGCTGAGGAACTCGTCGCCGGTGCGACGCATGTGCGCCGAGCCGTGACCGATCGCGAAGTCCTGGAAGGCGCGGTGGACTCCGGCGCGTTCCTCCCGGGTCATGGCCGGGTCGATGTTGCCGAGGTGGTTGAGCGCGTACTGCGCCTGGTTGGCGAGCCCGCTCCCGCCGTCCCCCACGACCAGGCCGAACCGCTCGGGGTGGCGGCCCACCTCGGAGGAGCGGGTCGCCTCGAAGGGGAAGACGGTGAACGACTCCACACAGTCGGCGAGTCCGGCCACGTCCCGCAGGGACTCCATGGCCTCCTCCAGCGTGGTGGAGGGCAGATCGGGGATCAGGTTGATCCGCAACTTCATGCCGGCCTGGTGGGCCTCTCGGATGAAACGGAGATTCTCCTCGCGGTCCGCGGACTTGTGCACCAGCTTCAGCACCCGGGTGTTCGTCGTCTCCATGCCGATGACCAGGTACTCGCAGCCGGCCCGGACCATCAGCTGGAGCAGCTCGGCGTCGAAACGCCGGTCCACCATGGCGAAGGAGTTCCACGTGATGTCCAGGCCGCGATCGAGGACCGCCTGGGAGAAGCGGCGGGCGAACGCGGGCGGGATCGACTCGGTGATCAGCTCGAAACGGCGCACCCCGTGTGTGCTCACCTGGTGCTCCAGCTCGGCCATGAAGCTCTGCACGGAACGTCCCCGGTACGGCGGGGACCCGTCGTACAGCTCGACGAAGTCGCAGTAGTCGCACTTGCCCCAGTAGCAGCCGCGCGCCTGCACGATGCCCATCTCGTGACCGACCAGCCGGGCCATCAGCGCGGGGTCGTACGCGGCGGGCGGCAGCGCGTTGGGGTGCAGCCCGGGCACGGGCGGCGCGTGGACGACCGTGCCGTCGGCGACGGCGGACACCCCGCCGACCTCGGTCGGCCGCCATGCGCCCGCGGCGGCCTGCTGGTACAGGGCGAGCAGCGGCGCCTCGCCGTCGAAGCGCACGACCGCGTCGACCTCGTGGTGGACGTCCAGCAGACGGGCCAGGTCGTGCTCGTTCATCAAGGACAGCGTCGGACCGCCGAGCACGGTCCGCACGTCGGGCCGGACGCGCTTGACGGCCTCGGCGAGCAGCAGCGCGGGCACGAGCTGCGGACCCATGGGGACGGAGATCCCCAGGATCCGGGCGTCCGCGGGCAGCCGGGAAGCCAGGCCGAGGGAGGCGTAGTACGCGCGGTAGACCAGCGTCCGCTCCGAACGCAGCAGTGCCGCGTCGGTCAGCCACTCGGCCTCCGGGTCGATCAGGTACGGCTGCGCCAGTGCCGCCAGCAGGAACGCCGGGCCGGACTCGGCGGCGAAGGTGTGCCGGCCGTCCTCGTCGAAAAGGACGTCGCGATGGCGGGCGAGCCAGCGGCCCGCTACGGCGCTCATCTCCTCGGGGTGGCAGCCGTCCAGGCCGACGAGCCGGCCCGCGCCCGCCTGCGCCAGGTGGCCGGGGTCGAGCAGGTGCAGGGCGAACTCCTCGTTGAGGTCCCACTGGTGGGTGCGGACCTTGCGGCTGTGCAGGAAGCCGGCGAGGACGGCCGTCGACGGGAAGTAGCGGCCGAAACTGGACTCGACCAGCGGGGGGAGGGCGAGGACGACGCAGCCGTCGCCGCGGGCCTCCACGGGCTCCAAGGGGCCGCTGACGTTGCCGGACGTCATGTCACTTCACCTCACCGGGGGACGCGGGAACGGCGGCGATGCTGACCGTGTGGCGACCGACGCGGTCGGCCTGCCAAGGGGTGACCCAGTGCACGCAGCCGGGCCGGATCGGCATCAGGGACAGGCTGTTGAAACGGGGCGGCATCAGATGCTCACGGCCCTCCTCGTCCCGGAAGCCGAGGACACCGCCGTCGCCCTCCCGGTAGGCGGGGTCAAGGTACAGATTGAGGACGAACAAGGTGCCCGACTCGGCGTCGGAGTGTTCGCCGAGCGTGTCGCCGCGCCGGTAGCGCGCGAACTCGACGTTGGTGGTCAGCGGCCGCCCCGGGTCGGTCCACCGGTCCAGCCGGTCGCGCAGGGCCGGGCCCATGCCGGCGAAGACGAAGAAGTCCGAGAGCCGGGCACGGTGCTCGGGCGGGTAGGGCGAGCCTTCGTCGAACAGCGCCGGGATGTCCCGGGCCACGTCACGGACGGCTGCCCGCTCCTCGGGGGCCGCGGCCTGCCACTCCTGCGGTGTCGCCGCCCGGGTGGCGAGCCGGTCCGGGTTCCACAGGACGGCCGAGGTCTCCCACGTCGGCATGGCCCGCACCGTCTCTGCGAGAGCCCGCGCCTGGTCGTCGGGAAGGAACCCGTCGAGATGGACGGGGCGGGCGGGGACGGCGCGCAGCAGCTCGGCGAGCGCCGTGAGTTCGGCGGGGGAGCGGTCGGCCGGGCAGAAGGGCGCCCGGGCGGAGGACGAGGCGGACGGGTCGGACGTCACCGGGACGGTGCGGGCGGCGCTCGCGCCGGAGGTGTCGGCGCCGGGCGCGGTGGTGGCCGGGCTGTGCGTCATGCGGTTCGGCCCTTCAGTGGTCGCGGTCGGGCACGGCGGTTCGGGTCAGGTCGTCGAGCCGGGTGATGCCGGTGGCGGCCACGGCGGGTGCGGGGCGCCCGGGCGCGGTCAGGGTGACGCTGTTGACCTGGAACAGCGGCACCACCGGCGCGTGGTCGAGCACCACCGCCTCCGCCTCCTGCCAGGCCCGCGCCGACTGCTCCCGGCCGGCCGCGCGCAGCGCCCGGTCGAGTGCCGCGTCCACGGCGGGCTCGGCGAAGCCGAAGGTGCGGGCCTGCCCGGCGGTGCTGTGGAAGCCGGTGAGGAAGCCCGACACATGGGCCAGGGGGGCCGGGTTGATGCCGTACAGCAGCTCGTAGTCGAGTGTGGCGGCGGCCCGCGCGAAGCGTTCGTACGACAGCGGTCGCAGCCGTACGGGATGGCCGAACCGCTCGCGCAGGTCCGTCGCGATGAGGGCGGCCGCCTCGCCGTTCGGCGGGAAGTCGGCGTAGCTGAGGCTGAGTTCGGCCCGCCGGCCCGGAGGCGGGAGGCGACCGGGAGACGGCGGCCCGGGGGGCGGTGCGTCGGCTGCCGCTTCCGTGCCCCGCGGTTCCCACAGGTCCGTGTAGCGCCCAAGCGGGAGGACGGCTTGCCGCAGCAGGGTGCTCGCCGCCCGCCGGTCGAACCCGGCGGCGAAGGCGCGGCGTCCGGCCGGACCGGCGAGCGGGCTGTCGAGGCCGGGGCGCACCCAGAGCTGGCAGGCCAGGGACAGGGGCCGGACGGTCGCGCCGGGACGGGCGGCGGCCTCGGCGAAGACACCGGGTGGCAGGCCGGTGTTGACCGAGAGGTCGAGCCGTCCGTCGGACAGGGCCGCGAAGGCGTCGGCACGGTCGGCGTGCACCTGGAAGGCGAGTCGTTCGGGCGTGCCGGGCCCGGTGCGGCGGGACGGCTTGCGGCGCAGCTCGATCCGCCCCCGGGCGCGGTCGGCCCGCACCGGCCGGAAGGGGCCGCTCGCCGTCCAGCCGCCGTCCGGTGTCTCCCGGACGGGTGCCGCGCCGGGGAAGGCGAGGAGCTGCGGCAGGTAGGGCAGGGGCAGCCTGGAGCGCACTTCGACGACGGGAGCACCGTCGGCCGGGTCCCGGACGACCCGGGTGGTCACCGGGGAGCCGGTTCCTTCGGGGTCGTGAGCCGCGGGCAGCGGCAGGCAGGTCGGCCCCCAGGCCCGGTGGACGCCGGCGGCGATCTCCTGCGCCCGCACGGGGCTGCCGTCGTCCCAGACCTGTCCGGGCGCGGGCCGCAGCCGCCAGACGCGGTCCCCGTCGATCGGGGTGAGCGCGGTGAGAGCGGACGGCTCGGTGCCGGGGCCTTGGCCTTCGGCGCGGTCGCGGATGAGCGGGTCGACCAGGGCGTCCAGGACCAGCGCCTGGTTGAAGTCGACGACGTGGAACGGGTCCAGACTGAGCGGCCAGGCGTCGAGGTCCACGACGAGGACGGTGTCGCGTCCGGCGGTCCTGGCGCGGTGGGTGCCCACTTCGGCCACGACGTCCCTTTCCTCGTTCGGCTGCCGGCGGTGCGCCGGACGGTTCGGCTGGGCCGCCGGGCCCCGGGACCTTCGTACGGCCCTGAGCCCGGCGACGGTTGATCAGCTGCGAACGCGGTTGCCGAGGAACTCGTTCAGCAGCTCGCGCTTGAAGACGAGACCGTCGGTCTCGAGCTCCGGCGTGCCCGCCGTGTCCTGCTGACGCAGTTCGGCGGTCTCCTCGGTCTCCGGACGCTGAGCGTTGGACTCCATGGTGGTTCCCCTCTCATCGAGTGGACGGGCGGCCGGGGACGCGGGGTTTGCCCGCGACCGGCCACCCATGGGTCGCCGACCCGGACGAGAGGTTCCCCGAACGGGCGGTGGGCTGCGACGGTGTCATGCCAATTTCTCTCGCTCAAGACCGCCGTGAGAGATTGATCGGATTCGTATGCGGCAAACCGGCTGGCGAGAGTGGGAGATCGATGGGGTTTCTGGAGGTTTCCGGCCTTGAATACTGGTTGGCCGACGGGCGGATGCTTTTTCATGATGCATCCTTCCGCGTCGGGGACGGTGACAAGGTAGCCCTGATCGGTGCCAACGGAATGGGTAAAACAACGTTGTTGCGGCTGGTCACGGGTGAATTGCAGCCGGAATCCGGAACTGTACGCGTGGTCGGCGGGCTGGGAGTGATGCCCCAGTTCATCGGTTCGGTACGGGATTCGACCACGGTGCACGAATTCCTGGTCTCCCTGGCCCGTCCGGAATTGCAACGTGCGTTTTCGGCCATGGAGAGAGCGGAACTCGCCATGATGGAGTCGGACAGCGAGGCCGTCCAGCTCCGATACGCCGAAGCGCTTTCCACGTGGGGCGACGCCGGCGGTTACGACGCCGAGGTCGAATGGGATCTGGTCACCCAGGCCGCGCTCCACCTGCCTTTCGACCGGGCCCGGTTCCGTGAGCTGCACACCCTGTCCGGCGGCGAGCAGAAGCGGCTCGCCCTTGAGGCCCTGTTCCGCGGCAGCGCCCAGGTGCTGCTCCTGGACGAGCCCGACAACTACCTCGACGTCCCCGGCAAGCGCCAACTGGAGGAGACCATGGCGGCCTCCCCGAAAACCGTGCTCTACGTCAGCCACGACCGCGAGCTGCTCGCCGCGACCGCCACCCGGGTCCTCACCCTGGAGGCCGGCGGCGTCTGGGTGCACGGCGGCGGCTTCCGCGACTACCACAAGGCCCGCACGGCACGCCTGGAACGCCTCGACGAGCTGCACCGCCGCTGGTCCGAGGAGCATCAGCGGCTCAAGGACCTGGTCCGCACGCTCCAGCAGCAGGCGAAGGCCTCCGCGTCGATGGCGGGCAAGTACCGGGCGACGCTGACCCGGCTGGCTCGGTTCGAGGAAGCCGGCCCGCCGCCGGAGCGCCCCGTCGAGCAGAACGTCCGCATGCGGCTGCGCGGCGACCGCACCGCGGTCCGCGCGGTCCGCTGCGAGAACCTCGAACTGCGGGGCCTGACCGCGCCGTTCGACCTCGAGGTGTACTTCGGCGAGCGCGTCGCCGTGCTGGGCGCCAACGGCACCGGCAAGTCCCATCTGCTACGGCTGCTCGCGGCAGGCGGCAGCGACCAGGACCTCCACGACCCGGACCGGCACGGCGAACCGGTCGCCCACACGGGCACCGCCCGCCTCGGCGGACGGGTCAGGCCCGGCTGGTTCGCACAGACCCAGCAGCGGCCCGACCTGGTGGGACGCACGCTGGTCGAGATCCTCGGCCGCGGTGACGGGGACCGGGACGGTCGCGAGCGCGGAGCGGCGGTGTCCGCGCTGCGGCGCTATGAACTCCAGGCCCAGGCCGACCAGACCTTCGAGTCGCTCTCCGGCGGCCAGCAGGCCCGTTTCCAGATCCTGTTGCTCGAACTGCAGGGCGCCACCCTGCTCCTGCTGGACGAGCCCACCGACAACCTGGACCTGCACAGCGCGGAAGCGCTGGAAGCCGCCCTCGAACGTTTCGAGGGCACGGTCCTCGCGGTCACCCACGACCGCTGGTTCGCCCGCACCTTCGACCGCTTCGTGGTCCTCGACGACGACGGCAGGGTCCGTGAGCACGACGGCCCGTACTGGGGCCCGGGCATCCCGGCCTGACACCGGAACGGGGAGAGAAGCTGCCGAGCACGATCGTCCGTTCGGCTGAGGTCGTCACACCTTCTGATTTGTCTCACGTAGGGAGCGGGTGTCAGGGGTTGTGGTTGCGCCCGTCCCGTGGGGCGAAGGCGGTGAGGGCGTCGGCGTCGGTCGCGCGAGCGTGCAGGAAGTAGTCCGCCCATTCGGTGATGTCGGGGTAGGACGAGTCCTGCCTGAGCCGGGTGGCTGCGGCTTGGAGGTCGAAGTGCGTGGTGCGCAGTTCGACGCCCGGGCCCAGGAGGGCCCAGTGTGCTCCGGTTCGCCCGTAGGGCATGCCGACACTGCCGGGGTTGATCACGAGTCGGCCGTGGGCGAGGCGGACGAACGGCATGTGGGTGTGGCCGCAGACCACGGTGCGGATGTCGGCATCGAGTCCGTCGAAGACTTCCTCCCAGCGGTCGAGGCGGGAGTCGACCAGGACGACCTCCTCGTCGTCGCGGGGGGTGGCATGGCAGAACAGCACCCTGCCCAGGCCGTTCACGGACAGGGAGAGTGATCGTGGCAGCGAGCCGAGCAGGTCGAGGTGGTCCTCGCGGAGCTGTTCGGCCGCCCAGGGGGCGATCGGATCGGGGATCGTTTCACGTTGCCCCCGGCGGTATTCGAGGAGTTCGCGATCGGCGTTGCCGCTGATCCAGATCACGCGGTCACCGAGGCTGGTCAGCAGGTCGAGAACCTGGGTCGGTTGCGGGCCGGCGGTGATGTCGCCGGTGAGCACGATGTGATCGGCGGTGCTGACGTCTGGTTCGGCGAGTACTGCCTGCAGGGCCGGCAGTACTCCGTGGATGTCGGACAGGACGGCTACTCGGTTCAGCATGCTCACCACTGTGGGGCGACGACAGCCGACCGGCGTGATCTTTCGCCGGACGCGTAGTCCAGCACACGGGAGCCGTCCACGCACGCGGGGGTCCAGCCGTGCCTCCGATTCCGCGGGCCGAGGTGACCGCCTCCTTCGGCGTCTGATACATCTGTCGCCGTTGTCATGCTCCGTTGACCGGCGGGGGGACGGCACCCGCGAGAGCGGGCACAAGGGGGAAATAGTGACGTATCGGCGTGCGCTGGGACCGGCGTTGTTCGGGGCGCTGTTGCTGGCTGGGCTGCTGTGGTGGGCGGGCTCGAGTGCTCACGCGCTCGGCTTGCCCGGCGCTACGCGATTTTTCGGCCCCGACGAGGTAAGCCGCCTGCTGGCGTGGACGATGCCGTGGTCGACCGACCTGCCGTCCTCGGACCAGTTCGCCGATCCGGCCGGCGCGGTCGGTCACGGCACGGACTACGCGGCGCTGTGGCAGACCGCCATGTGGGTACGGTACGCCGCGCTCGTTGTGTTCTTCGCCTGCGGTGCGCTGCCTCTCTTGCGCCGGCTCGCGGGCCGCGGCGTCCGGCGCGCGGTGGTCTGCGTGGCGGCACTGTGGGGATGGGGCGTCGTCGCGGCCGTGCTCGCGGTCACCGTCTCCGCCCCCTGGATGGCCGCCTCGGGCGGATCGGCGTCGTTCCGGCTGCTGCCCCACCTCGCGGGCATCATGGCTCAGGGCCGCGAACTCCCGGTGGCCGCCGCCTTGGTGGCCGCGGCGGCGAGCACGGGTCTCATGACCCTGCTGCGGCGTGAAGCCACGTCGCAGCCACGCCCCCCGGTGCCGACCACAGCGACCGCGCGGCTCGCCGCGACGGCGGGTACCGGCGTGATCGCCTTCGCCCTCGTCGTGTTCTCCAACGACCGCGTCGCCGGGCGTGTCCAGACCGCGTTCGCAGGCGGAGGATTGCTGTCCGAGCCCGGTGACCTGCTGCGGCAGTGGGTCCAGCTCGGCGCCTGGACCATGCCCACCAGCTCCGGCCTGGGACGCTGGCTGCTGTACAGGCTCGGCGATGTGGCACTGCTCGCCCTGGTCTGGTGGGGGCTGCGGTTGCTGCCCGTCGTCCTCGACCGCGTGACCTACCCCGCCTGCGCGCTCGGCGCAGCCGCCGCCACCACCCTCGGTGTCGAGGTGAGCGACATCTGGACCTCGCTGCTCTCCTACCAGGGCAGCACCGCCGGCCCACTGCTCTACTACGTCTCCGCAGGATCAGGTGTCTCTGCGGCGCTCGTCTTCGGCACCCTCGCCGGCTGTGCGAGCGCACTGACCGTGCGTCTGCGTACTCGTCCGCAACCCTCTGACCCAGCCACGGTGCAGGCCCGACTCGTCTGACCGGCGTGCGCCCTCGGCAGCCTGCCGCTGGGCGCCCAACCCGTCTGACCTGCGTGCGCTCACCGCAGCCCCGAGCCTGTCCCTGGGATGACACCGCCTGCCTGCTCGGGTTCCGCCCTTGGTCACGTCCGGCGTTTCCACGCCCGTTGCACTCGTCTCTCGCCTCACGCGCGCAGAGCCTCGAAGGCCTCCCGCGCGGCGATCCCGATCGCCAGGTCGATGTCCGGCGCCTGCGCCGCCCGCCGGTCCGCCCGGGTGAGCGCGGCCATGGCCACCCGCGTTCCGGAGTCCGCCTCGATCACGCCGATCTCATGCCGCAGGTGCAAGAACGTGCCCGTTTTCCCGCTCAGCCGCAGACTGTCGGCGCGCAGTTCGCTCGCCAGTCGCTGGGTGAAGACCTGATGGGCCATCAGCCGCCGCAGCTCGGCCGTGGCCCGTGGATGGGCCACCTCGTCGCGCCACACCCTCTGCAGCAGGTCAACCAGCGCCGAGGCGGTGCCGAGGTTGGCGTGCGCGGGGTCGAGCGTCTCGATGGTGTGGCGCTGCGCCCGGTCGTCGCGGACAGCCAGTTCCAGGGCGAGGGAGAAGTCGTTGCCGGCGGCGCCTGCGGCGCACTCGTACATGTGGTTCATCCGGTGCCGTACATGGATGCCGGCGCAGCCCCAGGCGCGCAACCGGGCATCCACGTCGGTCACCGGCACCAGGTCGAACAGCGCATCGGCCGCGGCGTTGTCGCTCACCGAGAGCATGAGCAGGAGCAGATCGCCGACGGCGACCGTGGCCGGATGCCGGAACGCCGCGATGCCGGTGGGGCCGACACTGCTGGTGGCCGGGTCGATGGTCACCGGCAGGGCCGGATCGAGGCCGCCGTTCGCGATCAGGTCCAGCACGACGAGGGCGAGCGGCACCTTCACCACGGACGCGAGGGGGACGGGCTCCTCGATGCCGAAGCCGAGCTGCTCGCCGGTGTTGATGTCGCGGGCGAGGAACGAACCGCGGACGCCGAGCGCACTCCAGTCCTCCACGATCGCCTCGGCGACGTCCAGCAGATGGCCGTCGCCGCAGATCCGTCCCGGCCGGTGCGTCGTGTCCTCGGTCATCCGTGTGCCGCCAGCCGGGTCGTGGTGTTCACCGGCTCGGGCCGCCTGTCGGCGCGTGCGGCGGTGCCGGCACCGACCGCCGCCGCCAGGACCGTGGACAGCCACTGCGGTACGTCACCGCTTCGCCGGCGCGCGCTTGCCCGCACCTCGTACCCGCGGTGCAGTGAGGCGTCAGCCAGCGGCGCCCAGTCGGCCCCGTGCCGCCGCGCGAACGACTCGCCGCTCAGCAACACCGCCCGGCCCGCAAGTGTCTCGGCGAGCGCGGTGGCCGCCGGCCCGGCCGGCCGTACCGATTGCTCGGGCAGCCCGCAGCGGGCCGCCGCGCGCGCCAGCCTGTCGCGTGCGTAGGGCACGTCGTCCTCCGTCAGGGTCAGGATCGGCAGTGCAACGGTCCGGGCGCCGGTAGCGGCGACGCGGCGCGGCCGCAGGTCCTCGAGATGGACCGGGCGCCCCTGGCGGGCGTCCGCCGGCGGGTGTGCATCAAGGGGCGGCGCGGTGGCCAGACCGAGCGGCACCCGGTGCGCCGCCTGCTCCGGTGGAACGCGCAGCACAGCGTAGGCGAGCGTGCCGTCCGCCAGCCGGGCATCCCGCTCTGCGGGCGTCAGTTCGCGCACACCGAGGGTGGTGCCGTGTTCCGTTCCGGCACGGATGACCCGGGCCAGCTGCGCCGGCGCACAGTCGAGGGGCACTCCCACGGCCCGAGCTTGGGACCGCTGGGCCGAGCGGGCGGCCTGGTCGAGTCGCTGGGCCCGGTCCAGGACGTCTTGCGCGTAGGGGAGCAGCAGCATGCCCAGTTCCGTCGTCGTGACCTGTCGCCGGGAGCGGTCGAACAGCAGACCGCCGAAGTGCGTCTCCAGCGTCTTGATGCGCCGGCTCAGGAGCGGCTGGGCGATGCCGAGCCGGTCGGCCGCCCGCGAGAAGCTCGCTTCGTCGACGGTGGCGACGTACGCCTCGAGATGCGCGAGCAGATCCATCCAGCAGTCATATCAATTAGGTATGAGCCCTTCAAATTTCACTCTTGGACATGAGTGGAGCCCGGCTGTTTCGCTGTCCCCGTCGAAGATCCACCAAGCCGACGCCCGACCACCGACGACCTGGGAGAACTACGCACATGACCAGCACCGATCCGATGCCGCGGCGCCGCCTGTTCAAGGCCGGGCTCGCTCTCACCGCGGCCGGCGTGGCCCCCGCCGCGGCCGCGGCCCCGGCCTCGGCGGCCGCTGCCCCGCACTCGGCGGCCCCGGCCTTGGCAGCCGCAGACGCCGAACCTGCCGACTTCAGCGTGGAGTTCGGCCGCCTTGAACAGCATTACGGCGCGCGGCTCGGCGTCTTCGCCCGCAACGTGCGCACCGGCCGGACCGTGGCCTACCGCGCAGGGGAGCGGTTCGCGATGTGCTCGACGTTCAAGGCGTTCGCCGCGGCGGCCGTGCTGCGCGACCACAGCGACTGCGCTCCCCTGGACAGGGTGATCCACTTCCCGCCCACGGACATCCTTGACAACTCGCAGCACTCCGAGGACCACCTGGCCACAGGAATGACGGTGGGCGAAGCGTGCGCCGCCGCCATCCAGTACAGCGACAACACCGCGGGCAACCTGCTGCTGCGTCAGATCGGCGGCCCCCAGGGCCTCACCCGGTTCTTCCGCTCACTCGGAGACCGGGTGAGCCGGCTGGACCGCTGGGAGACCGACCTGAACACCGCCGTCCCCGGCGACCCGCAGGACACCAGCACGCCACACGCCCTCGGCACAAGCTTCGAACGGCTGACCCTCGGGCGGGCCCTGTCCCGCCCCGACCGCGAGCAGCTCGTCACCTGGCTGAAGGGCAACACCACCAGCTCCGAGCGGTTCGGCGCCGGGCTCCCGCGAAACTGGGTCCTCGCAGACAAGACCGGTACCGGCAGCTACGCCACCGCCAACGACATCGGCATCGCCTGGACGACGCGGCACACGCCCCTGCTGCTCACCGTGCTGTCCACGAAGGACGCCAAAGACGCGCCCGTCGACAACGGTCTGATCCGCGACGCGGCCGCCGTCCTGGCCGCCACACTCGCCCCCGGCGAGTAACCGCCGATCCGCACGTTGAGCGGACCGTGTGCTGTTCCTTCACGGCGTTGACCACGGCGCATGTCGATGCTGTGCGCCGTGGGGACGGCCGCAGGCCCACTGTCACCGCGCGTCCGCAGGCGGCCTCAAAATCATGTGCGAGCGACCGGGCCGGGTCCTTACCCTCCGGTGATGGATCTTCGCGAAGAACTTCCCAGCGACAAAGAGTCTGTACGGGACATCCACCTGCGGGCGTTCGGCGACCACGGCCTTGTCGTGGCCGACCTGGTCGACACCCTGCGGGGCACGATCACGTCCGCGGACGGTCTTTCACTGGTCGCTGAGCTCGACGGGCGGATCGCCGGGCACATCATGTTCACCCGCAGTCTTCTCGATGCCCCTCGGCGACTGGTTGAGGTGCAGGTGCTCAGCCCGTTGGCCGTCCTGCCCGAGCATCACCAGCGCGGTATCGGCTCGGCCCTGGTCCGAAACGGGCTGAAGATCCTCGCGGAGCGGGCCGTCCCCCTCGTCTTCCTGGAGGGCGACCCGGGCTACTACTCCCGCTTCGGCTTTGCGCCCGGTGGCGGCCAGGGCTTCCGAAAGCCGTCCCTGCGTATTCCGGACGGCGCATTCCAGGCTCTCAGGCTCCCGGCGTACGAGCCATGGATGACAGGGACACTGGTCTACGCAGAGCCGTTCTGGCTGCACGACGCAGTCGGCCTCCGCGACCCCAGCGCATAGTGCCGCGAGAATCTCTGCCCCTGCCGTGACGGGGCCCCGTGCGGTCGCTGGTCCAGATCGAAACGGGCCCGGCCCCTGTCTTCGGCGTGATGAGCTGCCACCACCGGCGTTCGCCTCCAGGGCTCAGGCGTCCGCCGCGTACCGCCAGAAGTCCCTGATCACGGGTGCGGGCACGGGACCCATCGCTGCCACCTGAGTCAGCAGGATGGTGACCGTACCCGTGGCCGGGATGACGTGCGCCGCTGTGCCCGTGCCGCCGACCCAGCCGTAACGGCCGGGCACGTTCCACGGGTTGATCCGGTCGATGTCGACCGAGCCGCCGAAGCCCCAGCCCTGGCCCTCCAGGAACAGCCGCCCGATGTCGCGCTGCGCCGGAGTCGTGTGGTCGGTGGTCATCATGCGCACGGAGTCGGCCGACAGCACCCGGCGGCCGTCGGCCGCCACCCCGCCGGCCAGCAGCATCCGGCAGAAGGCCAGCCAGTCGTCGGCGGTCGAGGCCAGCCCGCCGTTGCCGAGCGGTAGCGCGGGCAGGCTGCTCCACTCGCCGTCCGGGCCGTCGGCGAGCTCCAGGCTGCCGTCGTCACCTGGCCTGTAGAAGCTGGTGAACCGGGCCCGCTTGGCGGCCGGCACCTCGAAACCCGTGTCCACCATGCCCAGCGGCCCGAAGATCCGCTCCGCCAGGAACTCCGGCAGCGGCTGTCCGGTGACCCGCGAAATCAGTACCCCCTGCAGGACGGAGCAGGTGTCGTACAACCACGCGGCACCCGGTTGGTACAGCAGCGGGATGCGGCCGAGCGCCGCCATCCACTCGTCGGCCGGCGGGAAGTTGCTCGGCACCCGGCCGTCCTTTTGCACCGTGAACAACTCCTGCACCGCCGGCAGGGTGAAGTCGGACGGGAATCCGTACCCGGCCTGGGAGGCCAGCACGTCGAATACGGTGATGGTCCGGTCGGCCGGCACCACGTCGTCCACCGGGCTCGCCGGTGTGCGGACGACCACCGGCTTCCCCAGCTCCGGCAGCCACATCCCGACCGGGTCGTCCAGTGCGATCCTTCCCTCCTCCACGAGGATCAGCAGTGCGGCGGCGGTGACGGACTTCGTGATCGAGGCGACCCGGAAGATGGAGTCCCTCGCCATAGGGGCGCCGCCGCCGACGCCTTGAGCGCCCACGTCCTGCGCGCCGACGGCCACCACCTCGACCTGGTCGCCCCGGGCCACCAGGCCGACCGCGCCCGGCAGCGTACCGGCACGGACGTGGGCTTCGAGCAGGTCGTGCAGGGTCGTCATGAGGCCGCCTTCCAGAAGATTGCTGTCGAAAGACAGACTCCCGCACGCGCCGGAAATCATCGACGCCGACGGATCCGGCGGCATCACCCGTTCCTGCGCCTGCGCCTGGGCGGCGCGTATGTCAAGGCACGCGGGACCCTCCGATGAGGTTGGATGCGCGCCGCTTGTGCTTCCGCGCGCCCCTCCTGGCCGGAGCACGAAGCTGCCACCATCGCCCTGCGCGGCTTACGGCCGCGGCCACGGACACGGCGACGGGGGACGCATGACGCGGCGATGGCTGGTGACGGGGTGCTCTTCAGGACTCGGGCGGGCGCTGGCAGGCGCCGCCGCCCAGGCCGGCGAACTGGTGGTCGCCACCGCCCGCAGGCCCGCCACCATGAATGACCTGGCTGACCGGTACCCGGACCGGGTGTCGACGGTGGCTCTGGACGTGCGCGACGCCGAGCAGTGCGAAGCGGCGGTCGCTCACGCGGTCGATCGCTTCGGCGGCGTCGATGTTCTGGTGAACAACGCCGGGTCAGGGCTGTTCGGTGCGGTCGAAGAGGTGTCCGACGACGAACTACGAGCGCAGCTCGAAGTGTTGACCGTGGCGCCGTGGCGACTCACCCGCCTGGTGCTTCCCCTGATGCGCCGTCAGGGATTCGGGCACGTCGTCAACGTCTCCTCGATCGCCGGACGGATGGGGCTGCCGGGCCTGTCCGCCTATGTGACGGGCAAGTACGCACTGGAGGGAATGAGTCAGGCTCTGGCGGCGGAAGTCGCGCCCTTCGGCATCCGGGTGCACGCGGTCGAACCCGGCGGTTTCGCCACCCACTACGGCACCTCGCTGGCCGAGGCCGCCGGCCGCATCCAGGCCTACGCGCAGAGCACGGGAGACGTCGAGGCAGGCCTGCGGGGCATGCCCGGCAACCCCGGGCTGAGCCGGCCCGAGGTCTTCGCCCACCACGTCCTGCGTCTGGTGGCGTCGCCCACGGCACCACTGCGCGTACCGATCGGCGCCGACGCCTACGACTTCCTGGAGGCGGTCGAGGCTGCGGGCCGTGCCGAGTTGGCGGCCGCGCACGCCTTCGTCCACGACCCCGCCGAGCGCGCGGGAGAAGACGCGGCACCCGCGACGCCCACCGTGTGACAACGGTTGCCCGTGGTGAACCGCGCCTGTCGTCCTATCTGCCGGACGAGAGCGCGCTGTCCCTCACCCTGCGCCCGCCCGGCCAGCGGACGAGCCGGCCACCAGCTCGCCCGCCCGGTCGGCGGACGAGCCGGCCACCAGCTGCCGGTCTGCCCGAGCGCCGAGCCTCCTTGCGGTGGGGTGCTGCCGACTCGGAGCCGGGTCGGCCACGTAGTACAGGCGCTGACCCAGTGGACGGCCGCGGACCGCCCCAGTGCCCCTGAACCGGCTGCTCCCGAGGGGACGTAATCTGAGCGGTGAGGCGGAGGGCGGCGTATGGCGGACGCGGCGGCGGATCGAGGGACGGTGCTGGTCGTCGATGACGACGCGGCGATCCGGCGGTCCCTGGAGCGCGGTCTCAGGCTGAGCGGGTTCGCGGTGCGCAGTGCCGCCGACGAGCCGCAGGCTCTCGCGCCGATCGCGGACACGGAGAGGGCAGGTCCCGGCCCTCTTCCCTGAGCCGGGTGACCCTCAAGCCGCGGCCGAGTCCGCGACCGCCGCGGCCGACCGCGACGCGACGACCGCCGCAGACCGCTGACGACACGGCTGCCGCCGTCCACGCATCGAACGACGCGTCAGCCGCCCTGTCCACGGTTCAGACGACGTGGCGGCCGCCGTCCACGGTGAGGATGTCGCCGGTGGTGTACGCGGCCTTCGTCAGGTACTGGACGGCCTCGGCCACGTCCTCGGGGGAACCGACGCGGCGCAGGGGCGTGTTGGCGGTGATCCAGTCGCGGGAGTTCTCCCACGCCTCCTCGGCCTCGTCGTACCACGGCGTGTCGATGAGGCCGGGGGCGACCGCGTTGACGCGGATGCGGGGGCCGAGCTGCGTGGCGAGCAGGCGGGTGAGGTGGTTGAGGGCGGCCTTGCTGACGGCGTAGGGGATCGAGCTGCCCAGGGCGCGGGTGGCGGAGACCGAGGAGATGTTGACGATCACGGCATCGTCCGACTGCTGGAGGTGGGGCACGGCAGCGGTGGTCAACTGCCAGACGCCGAAGAGGTTGACGTCGAAGATCTCACGCCATGCGGTGACGTCGGCGGTCTGGAGGTCGCCGAGCGGGATGAAGCGGGTGGCGCCGGCGTTGTTGACGAGGATGTCCAGGCCCCCGTAGGCGTCCACGGCGGTGTCGACGATCCGCCGGGCGTCCGAGGCGTCGGCGACATCCCCCTGCACGTAGACGGCGTCCGGGAGTTCGGCCGCGAGTTCCTTGCCGGCGGCGACACTGCGCGCCGAGTTGACGACGATCCGCATGCCCTCGGCGGCCAGCCGTCGGGCCACGGCGGCTCCGATCCCGGACGACGAACCGGTGATGAGGGCCACCCGACGCTCACTCATGCCCACTCCTTGCGAGATTGATCGCTGACGCGATGGAGGCGCAGATCCTAATCTACCGGCAGGCGGAATATGTATTCCGCTATATGAAATTTACATGTGGGGAAGCCCGGGCTGGTGCTGCCGTCCACCAGGCATGGGTGACTGATGGAAGGGCATCCGGGCTGAGGAACGGGGGCGCTGCCCGTCGATGTCATGGGCCTGGAAGGGGTGAAAGATGAAGGGCTTTCGCAGCTTCATCCTGCGCGGCAACGTGGTCGACCTGGCGGTCGGCATCGTCATCGGAGCGGCGTTCACCGCCGTCGTCAACGGATTCGTCAGCGCCTTCTTGACCCCGCTCGTGGGACTCGCCACCGGTGCCACCGGCGACATGGCCCGCAAGACCTTCACCGTAGGCGCCACCAGGTTCCCCTACGGCGCCTTCATCAACGCGGCGATCAGCTTCGTCCTCCTCGCCGGCGCCCTGTACTTCCTCGTCGTACTCCCGATCAACAAGCTGCACGAGCGCCTCGCTCCCCACCACGACGTCCAAGCCCCCAAGCGGGACTGCCCCGAGTGCCTCAGCCCCGTCCCGGCCCAGGCCCGACGCTGCGCCTCCTGCACCGTCGCCCTGCCCGCGGTACCCGCTCAGACCGGAGAGACGACTCAACGGGCCGGATGACCGGCCCCTGATCGATCGTTGCGATCCCCGGCGAGCGGTCGACCGACCACGACGATCAGTCGGGTGTCGGCGTCGATGACGACCTGGTGGTTCGTGGAGTACCGGTAGTTCTTCGACCGCTCGGCGAGGGTGTGGTCCCGGGTGGGGACCAGAGTGCCGTCCACGACGAGCACGGTGTCCCTGGCGAACCGCTTGCGGGGCCGGAGCGCCGGCATCGGCCCGAGGTGGTCGATGGTCCGGTCCGCCGCCGGCTTGGACACCCCGAACAGCGGGGCACTTTGCCGCATTGTCAGGTTCGTGCGCCAGTAGGCCGCGACCAGCAGGGCCCGGTCCTCCAGTGGACATTCCACGGCCGGCCCTTGCGGACCAAGTCCGCGCCCTCGTGCCGAAGGGCCGTCAGCAGCTTCCCGAAGGCACGCGGGCTCCGCCCGGTGAACGGGGCTGTCCAGGACGGCTCTGACCCCGTGATCACACCAGCCACATCGAGACCATCGCATTGGCTGAAGCTGGACCTCAGAAGCTGCGGATGATGAACCAGGCAGCGACCCCCAGCACCGCCAGGACCCCGCCGATCCTGATGGTGCGGCCAACACCCTCGTGCACGTTGTCGGCTACTACGTTGCCGACGAGGCCGACGAGTGGCGCTCCAAAGATGATCAAAAAGATGCCGATAGCGTGGTTCATCATGGCCCTGCCCCCCCCCAAGAGGATCACTCTTGCAGTGACCCTGGAGCCAGATCGTAAATCTGTCCCGCCCGGCTGTGGAAGCCAAGATCGTTGGCAGACCGGCCGCGGTTTGAGGTGCGATGCATAGCAAGAGGTGGGCAGCCCTCATGACGGCCACAGCTGGGCAGCCCACGGACGTTACGGGACAGCCCTCAGGAGTTCTGCTGTGCCTGGAAGACCATGAGAGCCAGCTGGACCCGGTTGTCCAAGCCGGTCTTGGTGAGCGCGCGGGAGATGTGCGTCTTGACTGTGCCTTCGCTCATGAAGAGTGCCTTCGCGATGGTCGCGTTGGAAGCACCCTCGGCGACAGCCTCGGCGACCGCGCGTTCTCGATCGGTGAGCGCCTCCAATGCCCGCCGGGCTTTGGCGGTGGTGGAGTTGTCGGCCGCGCGAGTGTGGCGTGCCACGAGCTGGCGGGTGATCGTTGCTGAGAACGCGGATTCCCCCGATGCGGCAAGGTGAATCGCGTGGCAGAGCTCTTGCGGCGCGACGTCTTTGAGCAGATATCCACTCGCTCCGGCCTGCAATGCGTCGAGGACGTGCGTGTCCAGGTGGAAGGTGGTCAGCATCAGCACCGCGACCGACGGCACCGCCGCACGGACACGGCGGGTGGCCTCGACGCCGTTCATCTCCGGCATCTGCAGGTCCATCA
This sequence comes from Streptomyces sp. NPDC104814, assembly GCF_055583185.1. Lineage (NCBI taxonomy): Bacteria > Bacillati > Actinomycetota > Actinomycetes > Kitasatosporales > Streptomycetaceae > Streptomyces > Streptomyces sp. NPDC104814. The sequence goes on from NZ_JBVJOL010000009.1 coordinate 272,988, forward strand.
GCACGACATCGGGACAGTGCCGCGCCGCCGCGACGACGGCCTCGGCTCCGCCGGATGCCTCGGCGACGATGGTGATGGTGGGGTCCACCGACAGGACCATCGACAGCCCGGCGCGGACCATCGCGTCGTCGTCGACGATGAGCACCGACGTGGGTACGCCGCCGGGGGTGCTGCTGGAAGGGGGAGAGCTGGTCATCGCAGGGGCACTCGCGCAGACAGTCGGAACTCGTGGGTGTTCTCACCGCGGTCGACGACCTCGTGTTCGACGACGCCTCCCACGGTGGCGATCCGTTCGACGAGACCGCTCAGCCCGGCGCCGGTTCCGGGCAACGCCGACTCGGTTTCTTCGATCGGGTTGGTGATCGTGACGAGGGCATCACCGCCCTCGCGGCGAACACTCACCGTGACCAGTGCGCCAGGGGCGTGCTTGCGCGCGTTGGTCAGCCCCTCTTGCACGACGCGGTAGACGTGCTCGGCGTTCGGGGGTCCCTGCGGCGCGGCTGTGCTGCCGGTATTGCCGCTGTTGCCGCCGTTGTCGGGCAGATCAAGGCGCGCGACGATCAACTGACCGGCCTGTCTGGCTTCGTCGATCAATCCCGCAACGGTGTGCCCGTGCTCGGAGCCTTGCGGTGTCACGACGGTGCCGTCGCGCAGTATGCCGATCACAGTGCGCAGCTCGTCGAGTGCACTGATCGCGGTCGTGCGAATCGTCGCGGCTGTTGTGCCGACATTCTTGGCGTTGTCCCCGGCGACCGCGAGCCCGCCGGCGTACAGCGCGATCAGCGAGATGTAGTGCGCGACCGAGTCGTGCATGTCCCGGGCGATTCTGGCGCGTTCGGCCATCTGGATCTGTTCCGCACGCTGCTCTCGCTCGCGCTCGATACGGGCCGCTCTGTCCCGGTAGACCGCGACCAGGTCCTGCTGCTTCTGCTGCAGTGCGCCCCAGGCCACGACGGCGAGTGCGATCGCGGTGTTGACCACCACGGTCAGACTCAGCGCCGAGTTGGCCGGATACAGCAGCCAGAAGACCAGGGCGCCGGCGATATCGGACAGCGCCACGACGAACGCCGGTTCCATACGCCGGCTGCGTGCCACGGCGAACAGAGCCACATAGTTGGCCACACCGGCGGTGGCGCAGAAGGCTCCGGCGACCGCCAGTACCAGACCGACCACGACCGGAGCACGGTAACGGACCAGCAGCACGAGACTCGCGACGGCGCCCACGCAGATGTCGAGGACGCGCCACCCTCCACCCGGGCGTTGCTCGAGGACCAGGAACAGCATGGCGAGCCCACCGGCGAACGAGGAGAGAACCAGCAACGCCGAACGGCCGCGCTCGATCCACGGCCCTCGACGCACCGGTATCTCGTCGTTGCGGCCGCCGGCGACGGCGAGGGGAGGAGACGACACCGGACCACCCTAGACCGCCGGCCTCGACGAAGCAGTCAACGAAAGTCGTAGAACTTGTCGGCCGTTCGTGGACTCGATCGGTCCCGATCGGAAGACGTCCGGCGCATCGGCCGGCCGACATGGTTGAGGACATGAACACCACACGTCCTCGCCGATACCTGATCACGCTGCTCGGGCTGGACCCGACCGATCAGCGCTCCACCACCCGGATCCGCTTCGCCGTCACCACGACGGCCGCCTTCGCGACCGCCGTGCAGATCATCGCCTGGCTGCTGATGGGCATCTTCCGCACGCATCTCGACGGCCCCTGGTGGCTGTGGACGCCCGGCAGCGGCCTCCTCCTCAACGCTGCGCTGCTGTCCGTGGACCACGTCCGCGCCCAGTGGTCACGCGCCGGTTCATCGCACAGTCACCAGACCGGAAACCTCCGTACCGACGACGTCACCCGGGAGTCACTGTGACCACGCCATCGACCACGCGGAACCCGTCCGCCTCGTCTCGTCCCGCAGCCTGCGCATCGGACCTGCCCACCACCACGTTCGCCGGCCGGGCGGGTATGGCAGTGGGTGCCCTCTCGGTGCCGATGGTGGCCTTGTACTTCGTCTACTCGGGACCGCCCCCGCAGTGGAACGTCCTGACGCGTAGCCTGCTGACGCTGGTGATCATGGCTGTGCTGACGGCGTTCGGGGTCGCTCTGGCACGCCTGCTTCCCAGGGACGACACGGGCCGACGCACCATCGCCGGTCAGCTCACCATCGTGTCGCTGCTCACCTACGTCACAGTGATCCTCTTCGCCACCTCGCTCGAGGCCGGTACTCCCTTGGCGTTCCCGGATCGGGGGATGGACCCGACCACGGACGGCCCTCTGGCGGCCGCCATGGCACTGGCTCATGGTCCGATCGCACACCTGTGGATCGCGATGTTCTTCCTCGGGTTCGCGCGTGCCGCGCAGCAGTTCGTGACGGCCGCGTCGCCGATGGTGCCACGGTGGACCGTGCGCGGTGCCCTCGTCGTCGGAGTCATCAACCTGCTGGCCGTCCCGTCGCTCTACTTCGGTATGGACGCCACCCACTTCTACGCCATCAACGGGTGGGGTGCTGATGCCGTCGTCGGTCTGATCACTCTGGTCTGGGTCGGCTTCATCGGTCTGGGCATCCACCGAGCTCGCAAGAACCGGGCAGGAATGCCCACTTGACGGGCTGAACTCCGCCTGGTCCGACCGCCTGCGGGGAAGGGTGGTGCGGTGCCGGTCCAGCACCGCCCACCGCACCAGCCGGATCGCGACACCGCCCGGCGAGGGCCGGCGTTTCGGCCAACCGCCGAGCGGTGGAGGTCCGTTGTCCGTCGCGGGTCGATGCATCCCCCACGCTCCGACACGCCCCGTGGTTGGGGAGTCGGGAGCCGACCGAAATACATGTGTTCGATATCCGGGTCGGGTCGTTGAGCTGCGTGACCACGGCGGACGACGACGAGGGAGACCACCTTGACCTCGGCAGACACCAGCACGCAGCAGAACACGGCCCCACCACCACCGCCTCCGGCGGAGATCACCTACAGCGGCCAGTACTCCGTGAACCCCCTCGCCCAGGTCGGCTTCCGGCGGATGGGGGCGCAGATCCCGGCCGTGCTGGCCCGGATCGTCCGGCTGTCGTGGCGTACCGACCGGCGGGCGGTTCAACTCCTGTTCGGCTGCCAGCTCGTCACCGGCATCTCGGCCGCCGTGGTGCTGGCCGCCACCGCTCGCGCGATGCAGCCGGTCCTCGGCGGCGGCTCACCCGGACAGAGGCTCCGCGACGCCTTGCCGGCCCTCCTGCTCGTCGGGCTCGCCGCCGCCACGAGCCGTACCGCGGGGTCGGTGGCCGCGTACGCCGAACGGAGGATCACCCCGCAGCTGATCACACGGACGGACACCGCACTGGTGCAGGCGGTCTGCGGGGTGGAAGCGGCCGCGTACACGGAGGACGGGTTCTCGGACCGGTACGAGGCCGCCGAGATGGGAGTGATCCGCACCCAGGTCATGGTCAGCGACGCGCAGCGGTTCCTGGCCGCGCTGATCCGCATGGTCACGGCCGGCGGTGTGCTGTCGGTGCTGAACCTGCTGATGCTGCCGCTGCTGCTGCTCGCCGTGCTGCCGGCCGGTGTCGGCGCGGTCCTGACCGCCCGGGTCGACTACGAGATCCACTACGCCAACATCGCCGACCGCAACGTCAGGGGAATGATGCGCTGGTGGGCGACCACGTCGAAGTACGCCGACGAGGTCCGCGCCAACTCGATGACCGACTACCTCGTCTACTGGTACCGGGCCCTGTCCGAGCGCTGCGACCGGCGCACCCTGGCCGCCGCACCGCGCACCCTGCGGATCGCCCTGCTCTCCGCTCTGGCGGGCGGCGCGTTCCTCGTCGTGGCGTGGGGTGCCCTCGCATGGCTGGCGGTGACCGGCCGGATCGACCTGGCCGTCGCCGCGACGGCCGTGATCGCCGTCCAGACCACGCTCGCGGCGCTCTCCCAGGTCGTCGTCAACGGTGCCGCCGTCTTTCACACCAGCCTGTATTTGGGCGACATGCAGGCCTTCCTCGACGACGCCGCCGCCCGCGCACCCCGGCGCGGGCCGGGCCGGCTCACCGCTCCGGTGGAGGAGATCCGGCTGGAGGACGTCGTCTACCGGTACCCGGGCAAGGACAAGCCGGCCGTCGACCACGTGTCCCTGACCCTGAGGCGTGGCCAGATCCTCGCCGTCGTCGGCGCGAACGGCTCGGGCAAGTCCACCCTCACGCGGCTGGTCACCGGCATCTACCTTCCCGACAAGGGCACCGTCACCTGGAACGGCACCGACCTCGCGGAGCTCGATCCGGTATCCGTCTGGCGCCGTACCGGTCTTGTGCCGCAGATCTTCGCCCAGTGGCCCTTGAGGGTCCGGGAGAACATCACCCTCGGCCAGCCCCGCACCCGGGACGACCTACCCGTGTGGGAAGCCGTCGACGTCGTCGGTCTCCGGGAGGCCGTCGAGGACCTTCCCCGCGGCCTGGACACGCTGCTGTCCCGCGAGGTCTTCGGCGGGTCCGAGCTGTCCGGCGGCCAATGGCAGCGCATCGCCTGCTCCAGGGCTCTGTACCGGCGGCCCGAGCTGCTCATCCTTGACGAGCCCACCTCCCAGATGGATCCGCGCGGTGAGCACCGTATCTTCGAACAGATCAGATCCATCGCCGCCGACCGCATCACCATCGTGATCACCCACCGTCTGGAGAACACCAGGGTCGCCGATCACGTCGTCGTCATGGAGCACGGCCGCATCACCGAGCAGGGCCACTACGACGACCTCGTCCACGCCGGCGGCACGTTCGCCGAGCTCCTCGCACTCTCCCAAGACCGCTGACACCAGCCGGGGTTTCGACTCCCTCGACCGGCGGGGTGCCGCGGCGACGGTGAGCCCCGCGGGTCCGTGTCCCGGAAACGTCCGGGCCCGCGGGCTCACTCGCCTGCCTGCAGACGGCGCAGCGCGTCCTCGGAGTCCTGGTCGTCGGGCAGGTAGGCCAGGAGGTGATGGCCGGGCTCGTCCACGGCGGCCAGTTTCACGTACCGCAGGCGCAGTTCGCCCACGGCCGGATGCCGGAAACGACGGACCGAGGGCTCGAACCCGGCTGTCTCCCGGCGCTCGTACCACCGGGCCGCGTCACCGTCCGACAGCAGTGCGCCGATGAGTTCGGCGAACCGCGGATCCTTCGGCCGGCGAGCGGCCCGTGACCGGAACTGGCCGAGCAGAGCGCGGGCCTCATGCTCCCAGTCGGGGAGCAGGGTGCGCGCCGGCGGCCAGCGGAACACCAGCCAGAGGAGATTGCGCTGCTTGGGGTGCAGCCGCGCCGGATCGGTCAGCAGGGCGGCGTACGCGGCGTTCCAGGCCAGCAGGTCCCAGTGCGGGTCGAGGACGACGGCCGGGTGGGGTGCCATGGCCTGCACCAGACTGAGCAGGTTGCGTGACACCCAGGTGGGAGCGTCGGCGGGCGGCCTGCTCTCCTCCACGAACGACATCACGTGCGCGGTTTCGGCGGCGTCCAGCCGCAGCGCCCGCGACACCGCGCGCAGCACCTGTTCCGAGGTACGCACCCGGCCCTGTTCCAACCACGTGTACCAGGAGACGCTGATGCCGGCGAGTTCCGCGACCTCGGCCCGCCGCAGCCCCGGCGTCCGGCGGCCCGGGGCTTCCCGCAGGCCCACATCTCTCGGTTTCAGCCGTTCACGGCGGGACCGCAGGAAGGCCCCCAGTTCACGTCGGGGGGACTCGCCCGAGGGCGTCGAGAGCGCGCTCACCGTCCACCGCGCCGGCGACCGGCCGCGGCCGGCGGCGCTGCACCGTGCTCCGCAAGGGGCGAGGTGCGGGTCTCCCGGGGCGACGGCCCGCCGCGCGTCATCGTGCCCCTCCTTTGGACAGCGGGCGTCCGCACGAACGCGGCCGCTCTCTGCTGATGCTGCCGTCACCAGGCGCGATGCCGAACCGGCAGCCTGTGAGTGATGGTAATAGCCAGCGGTCTCCATACCGCGGGGCCCGGTGCTGAACTGGTGGAAGACCGCGTCCCCGAGGAGCGGTTCCCTGTCACCCGTTCTCGTCGAACCCTCCAGGAAGGGAGCGTCCAGCCCGTGACCACCACCGCGTCGGCACCGGTGGCGACCTTGCCCGCGTCCTCTCTGCGCCTGCTGCGCACCGCTGGATTCGTCAGCAACTTCGACCGCTTCTGCATCGCGCCCATGCTGGTTCTCATCGGCCCGCAACTCGGAGCCCCGCTTCCCACCGTGGTGCTGGCAGCGAGTGGCTACTACCTCGCCTACGGGCTGATGCAGCCGGTGTGGGGAGTGGCCGGCGACCGCTGGGGCCGCGTTCGGGTGATGCGGGTGTCGCTGGCGGGCGCGGCACTGGCCGCCTCTGCCTCGGCCCTCGCTCCCGACGCCCCCGTGCTGATCGTGGCCCGCGCCCTGGCCGGGGCGTTCTTCGCCGCCTCCATCGCCGCCTCGTTGACGTACGTGGGCGACACGGTGCCCGCCGCGACCCGGCAACGCCCCCTCAGCGAGCTGATGACCGCGTTCGCGCTCGGCACCGCCGTGGCCACCCTCGTCGCCGGAGCGCTGGCGCATTACCTCACCTGGCGGCTGGTGTTCGCGCTGCCCGGCGTCCTCGCCGCCTGCCTGTCGGTGGCCCTGCGCCGTCTGCCCGAGCCCGAGCGGGCCCGCTCCGGATCACTGCTGGCACCCTTCCGCACGGTCCTGTCCTCGCGATGGCAGTGGTACGTCATGGGCGTGGCGATGCTGGAGGGAGCGGTGCTCCTCGGCTTCCTGACCTATCTGGCCCCGGCCCTTCAGGCGCACGGAGTTCCCATCACCTTGGCCGGCGCGGTCGCGGCCCTGTACGGGGTCGGATCCATGGCCGCCGCGCAGGTGGTCAAACGGCTCGTCGGACAGTGGTCCCCGGTGCGCCTGATCGTGGCCGGCGGGGTACAAATGGCTCTCGCGTACCTGCTCGCCGGCTACAGCCAGGCCACCGGGGCGCTCGTCGTGGTCGCCCTGCTCCTCGGGGGCGGCTGGTCCTTCATGCATTCCACGATCCAGTCGTGGGCGACGGCCCTGTCCCCGACGGCCCGCGCAACGGGCGTGGCCATGTTCGGCGTTGCCCTCTACGTGGGCAGCGCCGCGGCCACCGGACTGGCGGCCCCCACCGCTCAAACGCACGGTTACCGCCCACTGTTCTGGCTGGCGGCGCTCCTGACCGTGCCCCTGACAGCGGCCGCGGCGGCGGGCCGGGCACGCTACCGCTGAGATCTGCTCCGCGTACGTGCCCGCGCAGGCCCCGGGCCCGCAATCCGGGCGCAGCCGCAGGACACCGGCGTTTGGACGATAAGCGGTCGGCCGTCGACCCAGGGGCCGACGGCCGGGAAGGTTGGTTCGTCACCAACTGCAGGACCCTTCAGGAGCCGGTCAGCTGGGATGCCGAGGGCACCTTGTCCTTGACTTCGGCGCCGGCTTTCTTCCCGGCGTCCTTCACTTTGTTGATGACGTCGTTGTAGCTGTTGACGGTGTCGTCGGTGGACTGGCCCTTGCGGAGCTTGGAGGGCAGGCTCTTCAGCGACTCGATGCCCGCGATGAGTGGGGCCAGGGCTTTCGACAGCAGGGGGTCGGCCTTGGCGTTGCGGACGGCTGCCTTGAGTCGGTTGTAGGCGAATGCGCCGGCGACAGCGGCTTTGACGAGCGCCAGCTTGCGGCCGTGCGCGCCCTTCTTGAACTTGCCCGCCTTGTAGGGTTTGACGATCCACTGGTAGGTCGCGCCGGCGGCGAGGGCAGCGTCCGCCACGAAACGCGTCTTGGCGAACTTGCGTTTCTCCGCGGATGTGCTAGGGCTGGGTGTGGGATCAGCGACCGCGACAGTCGTGGTCTGCTGCCCCATGTGCTGCGGAGCGGCGTACGCCGTCGATCCGGCCAGCAGGGCGCAACACAGGGTGAGCGCCACGGCCAGATGCCTGATCGGTAGCGGCATGGGTCTTCTCCCCACGATTGAGGACACAGCCCACTCCGACGGCCATGGTCAGCGCCGGAGCGGATCGCTCCCCATCAGGCTCACCCGCCCATTCGGAGTACGCCACTCGGCCGAGCAAACCGCACGCCCGACCGCCCCTCCTCAGAGTTCGTAACCCGATCACGAACAGGCTCTCGTCACAACAGTGCGTTACGCCGCCAAGCCAACCGGAGTCGGGTACCGGGGCTCAGGGCCTCGGGGCTGCGACGAGGGCGAGGTCCGGGTTACGCCGTTGACGTTGGCCGCGCGCGTGGTGATGTCGAGCGGGGTGCCGCGGCCATTGCCGGTCAGGTGGTGTTCGCTGCCCGCATTCCGCCGGTCGACCGGCGATGGACCGGTGCCGGCTCCCCCTTCGCGCGGACGTGGGAACCATCGACGCATGCTCTGGACCGGTCCAGCTCGCCGGCCGCATGCAGCCTGGCGAGCAGGATCCGGTGCAGTCGGCCGAACACTCCGGACTGCCGTTGCAGTCCGGATCGATCGCCGCCAGGGCCACCGTCTGCTCGGCGTGACCGGCGCTCGGTAACAAGTAGTCGACAACTCGATACCCTGAGTTGACCTGACCACGGCGAATGGGAAGATCACGGCTGTCCTGTTCGTCGCCGCAACTGCCGGCCACGTACACGCACACTCGGGGGAACGATGACCACGCGCACCCATGCGCTGTCCGCGGTCGCGGTGCTGGCCGCGGTGCTTCTGCTCGCCGGATGCAGCAAGGACGTGCCCGCCCTGGAGTTCGGCTCCGCGAAGCCGTCGGGGAATCGGCTCGCCGCGCAGCCGCCGTCGGGTCACTCGCTGCCGCTGGCCCAGTGGCCGCACGGCTGCGAGGTCCTGAGCGACGCCGAGATCGAGGCGATTCTGCCGCAGGCCGACGGCATCAAGCGGCAGCCGGTCAAGGTCAGCGTCATCAACTTCGACCCGCTGTCCCAGGCCGAGCCGGGCACGACCGGCGATGTGCCCGACGGCGGCTGCAAGTTCGGCTTCGGCCTGCCCGACACATACGACAGCGACGCCAACAGCAGCATATCGGTCACCTTCACGGCCGTCGCCGATCCCGGGCTCGTCGCGAAGAACTACGCCGAGGACCTGGCCGACGCGCGCAAGGACGCGATCAAGTACCACAAGAAGTTCCAGGACCTCGGCGCCTTGCTCGGCCCGCAGGGCTGTTACGCCGGCAACCTCGCCGAGGGTGACCTGACCTGCTATCAGGGCCCGTACGAGTTCGCGGTGAGCGGCACCTCGACGGCCGGCGGCGTGGGGGAGTACCCGAAGGCGGACCAGAACTGGAGCGAGAAGGTACTGCGCCAGGTCGTCCGCACCCTCAGCGCGCGCATGCCTTGATGGCGGCGCATGGCGCCGTGTGTGCGTTCTCATCGGTGCCGGGTGGAGGGTGCGCCATGACCCTGCGAAGCCACAGATGGTTCTTGCAGGCCGCATGCTCGACGCACTGTCAGTCGACAATCGGCCGCGGCTCCAGTGGCGCGGCCAGCGCCCACGACGAAACCCATCGCGCGGCGGCACGGAGCACCGGGTGCAGGGGTCCGGACGACTGCCGGTGCAGCCCTGGACGGATGGCGGGTCGGTGGTCAGTTCGGGGGGACCGGGCCGCGGTAGGGGAGGGTCTGGCTGTAGACGACGCTCGTGGTGGTGCTGCCGAAGCCGGCGAGTTCGTCCATGAGGGTCTCCAGGTGTTGCATGGAGGTCGCGGCCACCTTGAGGGTGTAGCAGTCGTTGCCGGTGGTGCGCAGGCACTCCAGAATCTCGCGGCGTTCAGCCAGGAGGCGGCGCAGGGGTTGGTGGCGGTTGCCGGGATACTTGAGGCTGACGACGGCGAGGACTGGGTAGCCGACCTTGGCCAGGTCGATCTCGGCTCGGTAGCCCGTGATGACGCCCAGGGCCTCCAGATTGCGGACGCGTTCGGTGGTGGCCGACGGGCTGAGGTTCACGCGGCGGCCCAGCTCACTGAGGGAGATGCGGGCCTCCCGTTGCAGCTGTTCGATGATCGCCCAGTCGACGTGGTCAAGGTTCCCGGCCATTCGGCGAAAGTACCAGCAAAATCACGGAGAAGCAGCAGCTACGCAGCGAGGTTTCGGTTCTCTGCGTCATGATCGCAGGGATAGCCTCGAGTCATGCAACTGGGCGTCAATGTACCGAATTTCGGCGTGGGCACCGATCCCGGCATCCTGCGTGAATGGGCGCGGCTCGCCGAGGGGCTCGGCTTGGGCGTCCTCATGGTGTCGGACCATGTGGCGGTCACCCCCGACGTGGCCGAGCGGTACCCGGAGCCGTTCTACGAGCCGTTCACCACTCTGTCGTGGCTCGCCGGTCTCACCACCACGGTGCGGCTGGGTACGACCGTGCTCGTCCTGCCCTACCGGCATCCCCTGCTGGTGGCCCGCATGGCTGCCAACCTCCATCAGCTGAGTGACGGTCGCTTCGTCCTCGGCGTGGGCGTGGGCTGGGCCCGGCAGGAATTCGAGGCGCTGGACGTGCCGTTCACGGCGCGTGGCCGGCTGACGGACGAATGTCTTGGCGTCCTTCGGGAGGCCAGAGACGCGGGGCGGCAGGAGGGCGACGTTCCTGTCTGGATCGGCGGCCACAGTGAGGCGGCTTTGCGGCGCGCCGTGAGATTCGGTGACGCCTGGCACCCGCTGCGGCTGCCCCTCGCCCACATGCGCGCGGCCTTGCGGCGGCACGCACTGCCGGCATTCGCGCCCCGCATCGCCCTGCGCGTCACCGGCGCACCGGTCGACGCCTCCGACCGGCCCGCCGGCGTCGGCACCGTCGAACAGATCCTCGACGACCTTGACCAGTTGCGCCTGTTGGGCGCGGACACCGTCGTACTGGACCCCTACCACGGGGACCCGGAAGAAACACGTCGGCCCGCTGCGGCATGGCGGGCGCTCACCACCGTCGCCACTCACTGGAGGACTCGATCATGATCACCTCGGCCGACGAGGCCTTTCTGCGGCGTGCCATCGCCATCGCCGCCCACGCGGTCACCCGGGGCGACGCGCCGTACGGATCCCTCCTGGCCGGGCCGGACGGCACCGTGCTCGCGGAGGCCCACAACACGGTCCGGCGGGACAACGACATCACGGCACACCCCGAACTCAAGCTCGCCCGCTGGGCGGCCCGCGGACTCGACCCGGACATCGCTGCCCGTACCACCCTGTACACCAGTTGCCAGCCGTGCGGCATGTGCGACGGCGGCATCATCCGCTCCGGCATCGGTCGGGTCGTCTACGCCCTGTCGACCGAGCAGCTCGTCGCGATCCACCCGCCATCGGGCGCCTGGCCGACGGTGCCGCACGACGGTCCGGCCCTCCACCAGGAGGCGCGTGACCCCGTAGCGGCCTATTACCGGCCCACCCGATGACCCGTCAGGAGCTGGGGACTCCTGAGCGTGGTGTAGCGGCTGGTGCCGGCCTTGCGGAACTGGAGCTGGACCGGCCGGCCGGCGCATCCCTGGTACTTCAGGGTCTCCCAGTTCGCCCGGCTGAGCGTCCCGGTGACGGTCGGCTTCCCGCCCCTGCGCCCGGGTTCGGGCGTGGCGTCCGCGGTCGGTGTCCTGGCACGTTGGCCGAGTAGCGGGCCATGAGGGTCCAGGCGGCGCGGAAGTCAGCCCGGGATGCCGGGCGCCGGCTGGTGCCCGCCGCCGCTGGGCTCGAACCCTGCAAGCATCTGCTCGAGCGCCAGCTGGTCCGGCCCCACGAACGCCGATTCCCCGGCTGCCGAGCCGAGCGTGTCGATCATCGACGTGGTGATCCCCGGAGCAGGTGGCAGATGCGTGGAGAGGATGAGCTCCGGCTCCCTGTCCCGCAGCGGCTGGAAGGTGCCGAGAAACTTCTCGACATCCACGTTGTGCACCCATGGGCTGTCGACCGTGGCCCACAGCAGCTGCGCCGCCCGCAACTCCTCCGCGCCGACCGCAGCGACGTCATCGGCGTGTGCCAGTTCGACACTGGGCATCGGCCCACCGAAGCAGTCGGAGCTGAAACAGACCCCCGACCGGTCGTCGAAGAGGCCGACCGTGGCCGGGTTGTCGAACAGCGGCGGCCTGAACGCCGTGAGCGCGCGGTCGCCGACATTCAGGGTCTGCCCGGGATTGATCAAATACAGGCGATCAAGCGGCAGCGGCCGCTCACAGGACATCAATCCGGCGGACAGGAACGTGGTCACGACACGCGCCTTGGGTGCCGCGGCCAGCAGATCGAATATCCCACCCGTGTGATCACGATCCGGGTGCGTCAGCCAGATCCATCGCACATCAGCGGGATCCAGCACGGAACCAAGCACCTCCAGGAAGTTCCTGTCGGGAAGCCCGAGTCCGGTGTCGATGACGACGGGCTGCGAGGCGAGCACTACGAAGGCGTTCACTGGAAGGTGCCCGATACCCGGCACCTCAATGCTGTCATTCAGAACGCTGATGTCCGGGCGGACCTTGTGAACCGGCATGTCGCATCTCCATACCCCCCGATATGGTGATCTCGCCGCGGCCTGCTCGTCCATCATCTGCCTCTTCTTTTGGCCTCGCACCTCAGCCACGGCAGGCTCCGCCGGTAGCCGCTGCCTTCCGCGAGGAGGGAGAGTACGGAAGCGAGCGCGTCGCCGGCCCGAGGCCGCTCCGGACCATCCACGCCGGATGGGGTGGCGCAATGGGCCGGCCCACGGGTTCAGCGACGCCCGCCACCCGCCACCGGGTTGGTTCACCCGGCCGAGCTCAAGAGCGCCTATGCCGGGTGCCTGGAGATCAACGGCTGGCAGACCGGCACGTGGGGCACGGGAGGCCAGCTCTGGAGCTGCAACGGCGGCGACAACCAACGCTGGGCCTTCGCACGCGACTTCATCTACGCCCACTGACGGGCACCGACCCGTGGCGCGCTCCGACCACTGACGCGCCCCACGGGCGCCGGCCACCGGCGCTCCCCGCCGGAGCCGGAGCGGGAGCCGGACTCGCTCGCGAACGCGGACCGGCCCGCCCCGGGGTCATCGGGAGCGGGCCGGTCACGGGCATCACCGGATCGGCGCGCGGTCGCCGCCGTGTCGGTGTTCAGCGCCGTCGTGCACCACAAGGCCCTGGCCACCCGCTATGACAAACGCGCCCGCCACTGCCGAGCCATGGTCACCCTCGCCTGCCTACGACTCCGGCTGCCCTGACTTGCGGACACCCTCTCGGCCGTGATTCTCGTCGCCCTGACCGGCCGCGGTGCCGCGACAGCCGTCCTCCGGTATCGCGAACGGCAGGTCACCGCCGTCGCCGAACAGGAGCCGACGAGCCCGGTGCGGGCGCATCCGGCCTTCCTGGGCATTACGGCATCCAGCGGTGTGATCGCGGGCCTCGCCGCGCACCTGCCGGCGTCGTAGCCGTAGCCGTAGCCGTAGCCGTAGCCGTAGCCGGAGCCGGAGCCGGAGCCGGAGCCGGAGCCGGAGCCGGAGCCGTGGCCGTGACCGGCCGGCCGAGCGGGCCGCGACGCCGGCAGCCGGCAGCCGGGCCCCCGCGGGCCGGCCGAGTCGCCGAGCTGGTGCCGGTCACCCCGGTTCACCGGCCCAGAGCGACCACGAGGAGCGTGCGGGCCGTTGTGGTGCCGACCAGGCGGCAACGGTGCGGCACGTCCCCGCGATGGTGGGCGCTCTGCCCCGCGCGCAGCCGGATCGGGTCCTGCCCCCGCAGTTCGAGGTCGACCTCGCCCTCGAGGACGTAGATGAAGTCCTCCCCGGTGTGAGTGAACCAGTCGCGCTCGCCCTGTCCGGGCACGAAGTGCTGCTCGTAGGCCTCCATGACGTCGCTCTGCCCGCCCGGGATCAGCACGTGGGCGAACTGTCCGGTGCCCTCGGTCACCCGGATGACCTGCGGGTCTTCTTCGTGTGCCACCGCGTCGGGACTGTCGGCGGGGCGCAGGAAGATGCCCGGGGGCAGGCCCAGTGCGTCGGCGATCTTGTAGATGGACGAGAGGCTCGGGGTCGTCAGGCCGCGCTCCAGCTGGCTGAGGAACGGCTGCGACAGGCCTGAGCGGGTGGCGAGTTCGGCCATCGGGACGCCGAGGCGTCGTCGGTGGCCCCGGATCACGGATCCGACAGCCAGGGCCTCGGGAGAAGGTTCGGGTCGGCGCACGCGATCGACGGTAACGCAGCGGGGGCGGGCCGTGGGGAAGGCCGGGGGAGCGGGGGCAGGGTGCCGGAAGAAGCTTCATGACGCCGACACGCTGCTGCAATAAGCGTCGCGAATTATTGACCACGTCAATCTCGCGCGTCGGCAGAGGAACTGGACGACCATGGCCCGTGCCCGAACAGCACCACCCGTCTCCCCGGCGGTGTCCGAGGACGCCCTCGCGCCTCGGCCCCGCCGCGCCGCACCGGCCGGCCCGTCCCGTGCGGCGGCGCGGCCGGCGGCGAGTGCCCGCACCGCGCTCGCCCGCGCCGCGGCGCCACTGGCCTCGGCGTGCCTGGTGCTCGCCCTGTGGTGGACGGCGGCGCGGTTCGGTGTGCTGGGCGAGGGACTCGTGCCCACCCCCTGGCGCACCCTGCGGGCGGCGCACGCGATGTGGTCCGACGGCACGATGCCCGCCGACCTGCGGGCCAGCCTTGCGCGGGCCGGACAGGGCTTCGCAGCCGGTGCCTCGGCCGGAATCGCGCTCGGCTTCCTCACCGGTCACCACCGACGCGTCGCCGCGCTGGTCAATCCGGTGATGGCGTTCCTGCGGCCGGTCCCCGCGATCGCGCTCGTTCCGCTGGTCACCGCCTGGTTCGGCATCGGTGAACAGGCCAAGCACCTGCTCATCGCCTACGCCGTGTTGCTGGCCGTCTGGCTGTACGTCCACGACGGCGTCGCCCGCGTGCCGGCCGACTACCTGCGCGCGGCCCGCACCCTCGGCGTCCCACGACTGCGCCGGCTCACCGAGGTCCTGTTGCCTGCCGCGGCCCCGGCGGTGGTGGCGGCGCTGCGCTACGGGGCGGGACTCGCCTTCCTGGCGCTGGTCGCCGCGGAACTCGGCGGCGCGCAGAACGGCATCGCCTACCGCCTCCAGGTCGACGGCCAGTTCCTGCGCACCGATCACATGTTCGTCGGCCTGATCGAGCTCGGCCTGCTGGGCCTTATCGCCGATGCGCTGATCAGCACGGCCGGCCGCCGTCTCGTCCATTGGAGCGGCGGAGCATGACCGACACCGCCCACACCCCGTTGCGGAGGACTCCATGAACGCCCTCGTCGAGCTGGCGGGCGTCGAGGTCCGATACGGCCGCTCCCTCGCCCTCTCCGCCACCGAACTCGGTTTCTCCCAAGGGTCGTTCACCTCCCTCCTCGGACCGACCGGTTGCGGCAAGTCGACACTGCTGAACACGATCGCCGGGTTCGCGCCGCCGAGTGCCGGCCGCGTCCTGATGGACGGCGTCCCGGTGACCGGCCCGGGCCCCGACCGGGGCATGGTCTTCCAGCACTACGCGCTGCTGCCCTGGTTCACCGCCCGCGGCAATGTGGAGTTCGCCCTCAAACGCCTCGGTCTGACGAGGGCGAAGCGCCGGGCGCGCGCCCTGGAAGCGCTGGACGAGGTCGGTCTCGCCGACGCCGCCGACAAGTATCCGGCACAGCTCTCGGGCGGTATGCGTCAACGTGTCGCACTGGCGAGGTCGTTGGCGGCCGAACCCCGAGTCCTGCTCATGGACGAGCCGTTCGGCGCGCTCGACGCGATCACCCGCGCACGGATGCAGCAATTGCTGGCGCGCCTGTGGCAGCGCACCCGCACCACCGTCGTCTTCGTCACCCACGACGTGGACGAGGCGCTCGCCCTCTCCCAGCGGGTGATCGTCATGGCTGCGGACCCCGGCCGGGTGATCGCGGACCACCACGTCAGCGACGACCCGGACGGGGGACTCCACGCCCGCATCGTCACCCAACTCGGCATCGGCCGGGACCCGCACAGCCGTGTCGGCCACTGACCCGGTCGCTCCCCTTCCTCGAGGACAACCCATGCCAGGAACATCGCCGCGCAGTCCACGGACAGCGGCCGCACTCTCTGCCCTGCTCACGCTCATGGCGCTGCTCACCGCCTGCGCCGTCCAGGACGACACCACCACCGCGCCCCCCGGAACCACCCCGGTCACCGTCGCGGCCGGCGACTACCTCGGCGGCGCTCCGGTCCACATCGCCACCGAGAAGGGCCAGTGGGCCGCGAACGGTCTCGCCGCGAGGGTTCAGCCCTTCAGCACCGGCCGCGACGCCCTGAACGCCGTGCTCGGCGGGCAGGCCCAGTACGCCGTGGTGGGCGACCTGCCGGCCGTGTCGGCCGTCCTCGCCGGCCGGAAAATCAAGATCATCGCCGCGCTGTCCGGCTTCACGGACTGGCGGTTGCTGACCACCGCCTCCGCCTCGGTCGGCCGCTTCGCCGACCTCAAGGGCAAGAGGATCGGCCTGCCCGAGGGCACCAACGTCCAGTACGCCCTCAGCGGCATGCTCACGGCAGGCGGCCTGAAGCCCGGTGACGTCACGCTCGTGAACCTCGCCCCGAACCAGGTGACCGCCTCCCTCGCCCGCGGGGACATCGACGCCGGCCTGACCTTCCCCAGCTTCTACGACGCCACCAAGAACGCACTCGGCGCCCAGTACCGCGACCTCCCCTACCGGGGCTACAGGTACCGCACGCTCCTGATCGCAGGGGCCGGCGCCGGCACCTCCACGTCCACCGCCGTACTGCGCACGCTCACCACCGCCGCCCAGACCATGGCCAAGGACCCCGCGGGCGCCCGCAAGGCGGTGGTCGCCCAGGCGGCGGGAGCCGTGCAGCCGGCTTTCGTCGACGGCTACTACGCCTCGTACGACTACGCGGTGACCCTGGACGAGCCCCTGCTGAACCTGCTCGTCGCCGAGGGCGGCTGGGTGAAGTCGGCGCAGAGGCTGCCGGGAACACCGAGCCGCACGACCTTCCTCCAGTACATCGACCGCGAACCGCTCACCGCAGCCGCGCCCCAGGCCGTACACCTCCCCTGAGACCCCGGCACCCGCCGGCCCGCTCTCACCCCACGTCACCCGGAAGGACACGATGACGACCGTCGACCAGAACACCCTGCGACGCCGCGGTACCGGCCTGCGCGCCCACGACCCGGCCCGCAGTCACGGCGGCCACACCCTCTACACCCCCATCGCCGGCAATGGCGAGGTCTACCTGATCGACAGCCACGGCGACCTGGCCCACGAATGGAAGCTCGCCGATCCGCCGGGCCGGCACGCGCACCTCCTGCCCGACGGAACGCTCTTCTACCAGGGCAAGGACACCGGCGCGGAGTCGCTGTTCCCGATCTGGGACGTCTACCACGGCGGCATCCTCCAGCTCGTCGCCCCCGACGGCTCGGTCCTGCGCGAGGTCCGCCACCCCCGTCACCACCACGACGCCAGTCTCCTCGCCAACGGCAACCTGATCATCCTTGCCGTCGAACCGGTGCCACCGGCCGTCGCGGCCCGTATCCCCGGCGGCATACCCGGATCGGAAGCACCCGACGGCACGATCTGGGGCGATGTCGTCTACGAAATGACGTGGAGCGGCGACATCGTCTGGCGCTGGGCCTCCTTCGAGCATCTGACGCCCGAGGACACCCCGCTGAACCGCCACTTCGCCCGCGAGCACTGGCCGATGGCCAACACGGTCAACGAACTGCGCGACGGCAGCATCATGGTCGGCTTCCGCAGCGCCTCCACGGCCGTGATCATCGATCGGGAGACGTCCCGCGTCACCTGGCGCCTCGGCCCCGACGTGCTCGCCCAGCAGCACTATCCCCACGAGCTGGACAGCGGCACGATCCTGGTCTTCGACAACGGCTCCTACCGCGACGACACCTCCGTCCCCTGCTCACGGGTGATCGAGGTCGACCGTGCCACCCGGGAGGTCGTCTGGTCCTACGAGGACAACCCGCCGCAGAACTTCTACAGTCCGTACATGTCCAGCGCCCAGCGGCTGCCGAACGGCAACACGTTCATCGCCGAGGGCTCCTTCGGCCGCCTCTTCGAGGTCACCCCGGACGGCGATGTGGTGTGGGAGTACGTCGTCCCGCAGTTCGGCTCCTTCGCCACCGGCACCGGCATGGAGTCCTCCCGAGGCGCCCAGAACGCAGTCTTCCGCGCCTACCGCTACGGCCCGGACCACACCGCCTGGCTGCGCTCCCACGGGAACCGCTGACGCGACGGGCCCCCGGCGGGCGGGCGCCCACGCGCCCGCCCGCACCGCGGTACCGGCCGACGAGCGCAGGCTGCGGCCCCGGCCCGCCCGGACCCGAGCCGTCGGCCGGCGGTCGCCTGCGCGTCGACGGCGACAGGGCGAGCGGTCGCCGAACGCCTCCGCCGGTACCTCGTGTTGGGGGTGCTTTGGCAGCGGCCTGCTGCATGAGGACAGCGTCCCGGAGTTCGAGAGCAACCAGGTCGGGGCGCCCCTGCGCTGCGCGGGCAACTCACCCACCCTGCACCTCAGAGCCATATCCGGCGGATCCCGCCGGAGGGCTGGGCTGCAATCGCCCGCCCATGACAGACGATGGCGCCAGGTGCTTCGTGGGCGCCTGACCTAGAGTTCGCTCTGTGCCGTCGTACAGCATTGGGCAGGCCGCGAGGCTGCTGGGCGTGAGTTCGGAGACCGTCCGGAGGTGGGCTGACTCCGGGCGGCTGCGCATGGACCGGGAAGGGCCGGGGAACCGTGCGATCGACGGAGTGAGCTTGGCCGCGTTCGCGAAGGAACGGGCAGTGGGCACGCACACGTTGCGGGAAGGTTTCGAGGTCACCTCCGTACGTAACGCGTTCCCGGGGATCGTGACCCGTGTGACGCTCGACGACGTCGCCGCACAGGTCGAGGTCCGGTCGGGACCGCACCGCATCGTCTCGCTCGTGACACGGGAATCCGTCGAGGAACTCGGTATCGAGGCCGGTGCCACGGTCACGGCGCGCGTGAAGTCCACCCACGTGCACATCGACACCCTTGAGAGTTCGGTGCGAGGCCGTCTCGCTGCGGGCGAGCGGTCCGAGTGCCGTGACGCTGAAAGCCCTTCGCACGTCCCCGGGGCCGACCTGATCCAAACGACAGGCCCCAGGCGAAGACATCCGTCACGAACATCGCCAACGCCGCCCGCAATCGGTTCACTTCAAGCGCATCCACACAAGCCCACATGCCTGCGATCAGCGTCACCGAAAAGATCTGACGAAGCACTACTAGGTTCTGTCGTCAAATGTCAGGCCCACACCAGGAATGATGCGAGGGCGACGACTGCTTCGTAGGACTGGGCGGTCGTGTCGTAGGGGGGGTGGCGATCTCACAGCACGTTGTCATGGCTCAGGCGCCACCCAGACCTTCAGGAGCGCCTGCGACGACGGTGCGCCCGCCGGGCCAGTGTCTTGCTGCCGTTGAAGAAGTCGTTGAACCGGTCCAGTCCCCAGACGGCTCGGAGGACGGACGGCTGCAGCAGCAGCGACATCGACGACGAGTACTTCGAGGCGTCCGACCAGATGCCGGCGAGGTCATCCGGCATCTCACCGTCGACGATGTAGTCGGCGATCTGATGGGCCACGTACGGCACCTGACAGAGGCCGTGGCCGTTGCAGGCCATCGAGTAGAAGACGTTGTCGCCCACTTGCCCGGCGATCGCCAGCCAGTCCGGGCTGATGCCGATCCAACCGCCCCAGGCCCGCTCGATGGCCACGTCGGACAGCGACGGGAACCGATTGGCCAGATCCTTCCCCATGTCCTGCACGACAATGGGGTCCGGGACCCGGTCCGGGAGCGGATAGGTCTGGCCTCGCTGCGCTTGGCGGACCCCGCAGACGATGGTGTTGCGCTCGGTGAGCCGGTAGTGAGTCATCAACTGGTGCTGGGTGATGATGCCGGACCGGCTGGTCCAGCCCAGCTCGGCGAGCCGCTCCGGCGCGATGGGTTCCGACTCGATCTCGATGACGTACAGCGGCGTCGCGAGGTTCTTGGGCCAGATGTCCCACTCGCCGCCATAGACGTTGGTTGCGAGCACCACCTTGTTGGCCCGCACGGTGCCATGCGGTGTCGTGAGCTCGACAATGCGGCCTGTCCGCCGGACATCACTCACCCGCGACTGCTCGAATACCTTGGCCGAGGAGGCGAGCAGCGCGCGACGCACGCCACGAGCCAGCTTGCCCGGGTTCAGCATCCCGCCGATGGATTCCCGCATACCGCCCACGAAGCCGGCAGGGATGCCGAGTTCCTCTCTGCTGCCGACAGTCCCGCGCCCACCGAAGGCGCGCAGGATCGCCGCCTGGGTGCGCACCCTGAGCATCATGAGGGGTGAGACCGCGCCCCACACCAGGCCGTTCGCCACGTAGTCGCAGTCGATGTTGTGCGTCTTGATGAGGTCTTCCACGTAGTGGCCCGCGTGTTCCGCCAGTTTGACCATGACCGGCACCTTCTTCGGGGACTGGAGGCTGAGCATCCGCAGGTCGCCACCCGGTGCTCCGGCGATCTGACCGCCGTTGCGCGAGGCTGAGCCGTATCCGCAGAACTCGGCCTCCAGCAGGACCACGTCCTGATCACGCTCCGCGAGGCGCAGCGCAGCCGCCATGCCGCCCATGCCGCCGCCGATGACGGCGACGTCACAGGTGAGGTCGCCGTCCAGCGCGGGCTGCACGTCGTCCGGCCGGTCGATCCAGCCGGTGAAGTTGCTGTACTTCGTGCCGTCGGTCCTCATGCTGTCCTGATCTCCTTCGGGTGGGGGGTCTGTCCTGCACACTTCGCGTCAAGACCTGCTCGGCACGCGCCGCAAGCCCTCGTTCCCGCCCAGCCGATCAACCGCGACAGGTGTCTTTGCGGCGAGACGTGTGAAGACGGCGAGCAGGAGGTTTTCCGTCTTTTGTGTCTTCTTCTCAGTCCTGAGAAGTCGTGGCCCCGAGCGAGGCCCGGGCTGCTCGTCGCTCACCCTTGGCGGCGACCGAGCGGGCCGGGAGGTCTCCCATCGACAGGAGACCGGGCCGTGCCTCGACGACGGCAGCGGCGGAGTTGACTGCCGCTGCGATCGTGCTGAGGAAGGCATCGAAGCCCACGGAGGAACGAAGGTCGATGACCTGCTCCTCACCGACGATCCGGTAGTCGTCGCCCGCGGCCACCTCGTCGGCCGGCTCGAACAACCCGAATGTGATCTCCAGGTCGATCACCGCTCCGCCGTTGAGCATGCCGCGGGCGGCATGAGTGACGGCCGAGATCTCTCCCGGCTCGATACGCATGTGCTCCCCGACGCGCGGCGAGGACGTCACGACGGCGGGTTCGACCTCCCCCACGTTCACCGAATCGAGATCCCATCCGAGCCCCGCCGCGAGTGCCGCGATGGCCTGCTCGAAGCCGTAGTGCCCGACGACGTCCCCACGGCTGCGAGCCGCCTCGAACTCCTCTGTGGTCAGACCGAGGCCGAACTTCGACAGGATCGCGCCGTAGCGTGACATGTTCGTCCGTCGGCGGATGCGCACGCTCTCCACGCGCTGGGTCAGTGCGGTCAGCAGGAGAGGAAGGGTGTCCATCAGGATGCCCGGGTTCGCCCCGCTGCCCAGGATGGTCACACCATGCGCCTTCGCCGTTTCGTCGAGCCGCCGGGCCAGGGCGGGATGGCTCTGCCATGGATAGGCCAGCTCTTCGCAGATGCTCAGGACGTTGTACGAACGCTCCAGCAGCGGCAACAGGGTGCCGGCGACCTGGTTCAGATCTGAGGTGGTCGCCACGATCGCGAGGTCGGCGGCCGGCAGGTCGGCGGCGTCGCTCACGATGACGACACCGTTCGCAGCGCCACCAAGTAGCACTCCGAGGTCCTGACCGGCCACGCGGCGGTCTCGGTCCATTGCTCCGACGATCTCCACGTCCGCGCGGTGCAGCATGGAAGAAGCGATGGCCCGGCCAGTGGCACCGAGACCCGCAACTACAGCCTGATTACTCAAAGTCACACCTCTAGGCGTCCTAGTCGGCAGGCCACGACAAGGTGTTTAGCGATACTAAACTTCGCCTGTGGCGGTTACCGCGTACCTCACTGTCGCCGGCCACGGCCGGGGTGAGAACGACACTGAGCACCTGCTTCCCCTGGGTACGGTGCACGGTGCACAAGCCGGTCTCGCCCAACTCGGGCAGCGAGGAAACGCCATGACGTCTGAGGTGTTAGACGCCGTCGACGAGTTCGACCTGGTGATCAGCGGAGCGCAAATCTCCGGGACCGGCGCGGCCACCCATTTCAGCCGAGAGCTTCCCGACAAGTCGCTGAGGGCTGTCCCGTAACTGATCTTTGCAGCACGAGAGTGGCTGGCCGGGATCGCATCCCAGGTTTCCTTCGGACAGGCACTGACTCGGTTCACCCCTGCGACCGCACAGCACAGCAGCGGGGAGCAGGCGCCTCCTCCCGACAACGTGCGGACCTCCTGACCTGGGAAGATGCGCAGGCTCCTGTTATCGTGCGCCGATGTCAACGATCAAACAGTTCCAAGTGACCTTCGACTGCGCGGAGCCTGCGCGCCTGGCCGCCTTCTGGTGCGAGGTGCTGGGGTACGTCCTGCCGACGGTCCCGGAGGGCTTTGCCACCTGGGAGGAGTACCACCGCTCGCTGCCGCCCGAGGATGAGGTCTACTTCGCGTGCACTGATCCCACGGGTGTAGCCCCGCGCTTGCTCTTCCAGCGAGTTCCCGAAGGCAAGGTCGTCAAGAACCGGGTGCATCTCGATGTGCGGGCCGGCGCCGGGCTCGTGGGCGAGGAGCGCCTGGCCACACTCGAGGCCGAATGCGCGCGGCTGATGGCGCTCGGCGCGAAACACGTGCTGACGCAGCGCGCCGATGGCGTCAACGAGTCATGCATCACGATGCAGGACATCGAGGGCAACGAGTTCTGCCTCGCCTGATTCTCGCCCGAGACTGCGAGATGGGGGAGCCGTCTCAGGCCTTCGGGAACATCGGTGCAGCCTGTGTTCCCGACGGCCGGCCTCCCGTGGACCTCTCAGGTCCCGCATGCGGCGGGAGTCATCCCGTGAGAGCGAGGTTGTGTAGACGGGAACGCCGTGCATCGCATGGCCCACACCCTCGCCTCTCAAGCGGCAGTCGCGCAGGACCTTCCAGGTCTTCATACGGGCGAAGGCGTGCTCGACGCGGGCGCGAACCCGTTTGTGGCTCTTGTTGTGGGCCTCCTTCCAGTCGGGCCGTTTCTCGCCCTTGCGTCGGCGGTGCGGCATGACCAGCCCGGTGCCCGGGCAGCCGCCGTCCGCGATCGTCGTAGTGTTGCCCACCGCCCGCTTGGCGCCGGGCTCGACCCGGGCCAGGTAGTCGTTGCGGTTCCCCGGCAGCGGCCGGCCGACCACCACGACCAATCAGCCGGTACATCAGGCTGACTTCATCGCGGTCGCAGGCGGCCACCAACTCGGCGAGCAGCCGCCGCGCGCCACGGACGTCGGGGTCAGCGGGACGTCGTCCGCGGCCGCATCCTCGTTCTCGTGCCGGGTGGCCCCCGCGTCGGCGAAAACGTGTGCCGGAACCCCGAGGACCCGCAGATCGGGTGCGCGGGCCGCGATCTGGGCGATCAGCGCCGCGTCCCCCGCGGCGAACGCCGCGTGCAGCGCCGTCAGCAGCAGGGGGAGTTTGTCGGGGCGCTGCGCGGCGGTCGCGTCCGCGCCCTCGGCGAGGATCCGGGCGGCCCGCGCCGGGCTGCCGAAGCCGAGCTCGACCACGGCCCGCACCCGGGCGAAGTCCGCCGCCATCTTAGGATCCTGCAACGGCTGCGGCACCTGGTCGGCCAGAGCCCCGCAGCGCTCGTCCTGTCCGGCCTCGCTGGCCCGCTGCGCCGCGCCGATCCGACGCCTCGCCCGCAGCGCCGGCTCTGCGGTCAGCTGAGCGGCCCGCTCGTAGACAGCGGAGGGCGACGCCATCGCCTGCCGGCTGCCCGCCCACTCGGCGGCCTGTTCCAGCTCCGTGGCCACCCGCTCGTCCGGCCCGGTCGCCTCCGCGGCCAAGTGCCAGGCACTGCGGTCCGCGTGCCCGGCGCCGGCCAGCGCCTGCGCCAACGCCAGATGCGCCGCGATCCGCTCCGCGAGCGGCGCGCTGCGGTAGGCGGCGAACCGAACCAGCAGATGCCGGAAACGCAGCCCTGTGCCGGTGACGGCCAGCAGCCCGGCCCCCTCGGCGGGCGCCAGATCGTCGTCGCGTGAACGGCACCTACCACTCCAGCCACAAAGAACAGGGCAACGTGATCCGCCGCTGCATCATCTGATGCGTATGGGGCGGTGGTTACTCCGTGGCTGCCGCCGTGGACAGGGCAAACGTTGACTGATGCGGCACCAGGGCGTGTATCGGAAGTGGATCTCGAGTGGAAGAAGTAATGAGTGCGGGCGACTTACGCCCCTATACTCTGACGGATGCAGTCCACGACGATCAGGCGTGCCGTCGCGCAGGATGCGCAGCGCCTTACCTCGCTGATTCAGCAGTCCAGTGCCTATCAAGGGCAGTATGCCTCGATCATCTCCGGATACCGGGTCACAGCGGAGTACATCGCCCGCCATGGGGTTTTCGTGGCCGTCGATGCATCCGAGCAGATACTGGGGTTCTACTCCCTCGTGCTGGAGCCGACGGAGTTGGACTTGGCATTCGTCTCCGATGAGGCGCAGGGTCTGGGTATCGGTCGGCATCTGGTCGAGCACATGATCGTTCAGGCCGGGGAAGCCGGGCTGACCAGTGTGCGCGTGGTGGCCCATCCGCCGGCAGAGGAGTTCTACCGACGCATGGGCGCGAAGCGCGTGGGGACAGTTGCTCCATCGCCGCCGAAGGTTGCCTGGGAACGCCCGGAGTTGCAGTTCACCATCCCGACGGCGTTGCAGGCAATCAGAGTCAGTCGTTGATGGCCGCGACGATGACAGTCGCCTCGTAGCGCACCGCGAGCTTGTCGTACCTCGTGGCCACGGCCCGGTGCCTCTTGAGGCGATAGTTCGCGCACTCGACCGCTTGCCGGGCCTTGTAGTCCTGCGGGTCGACCTTGTCCGGGATGGTGCAGAGGATCCCGCGCCGCCGCAGGTAAGCGCGGTTCTTCCGGGAGGCGTACGTCTTGTCGACGCGCACCCCACCTGACCGGGTGCGGCCTGCCCGGCCCGGGACGTGGGACACGGACCTTGTTCAGGACGGGCTCGAACTGCGGGAATCACTCCGCTGCCCGGCCGTGATCACGATGGACATGGGCTTCTGGCCCTGTTCGACGGCCAGGTACAGCTTGGTGGTGAGGCCACCGCGCGAGCGCCCGAGCCCGTGGTCGTCCGGCTCGACGGCGACGCCACCGGGCGGCTCCTTCTGCAGCCCCCTTTTCCTCGCCCCGGCGACGTGCTGGTGGGCCCGGCACACCGTGGGGTCGACGTTGATGTCCCAGGTGAGTTGATGTCCCAGGTGATCAGCTCTTTCGCATCGGCCCGGGCCTGCAGCGCGGTGAAGATCCGATGTCAGGTGCCGTCCCGCTGCCACCGGCGGAACAGGTCGTGCGCCCGGCCCCACGGTCCGTACTCGGCTGGCAGGTCCCGCCAGGGGATGCCGGTGCGGACCCGGAACCGTATGCCGTCGATCAGCTGCCGCCTGGCCCACGTCAGCGGCCGTCCGGGCTGCGGACCGGGCGTGACGAAGCTACGCCGAGGCCCTGGGTCCGTTCCCGCCGGGACGGCGGGGACGGCGCTCACGGGCGCTCGGTCAGGCGTGGTGGCCGTATGGCCGGACCCGGTCAGAACTGTATGTCGAAAGATTGCCTGTTGTTGTGGTAGTCGAGCATCGAACTGTTGAAGAGCCCTCCCATGTGGTGGTTCTTCGTGGCGGTGATCGTGAGCGTCGCCGACTTGGTGTCACCGGGGACTTCCCAGTAGACCTTTCCACCGAAGAAGGCGTTGTCGGAGTCCTGCAGGTCGCCCGTCCGCAGCCCGGGATCGTCGAACCGCTGCGCCGGTACTTTCTGCCCCTTGTCGGTGGTGAGGACGAAGTCCTTCGTGGGGAGAGCCGTCATCCAGCTGTTTCCTCCGGTCACCTGGGTGTCCAGGGTCAGGAACGCCTTGTCGGGACTCGATGGAAACCTGAGCTCGTTGTCGGGCTGGGTGAGGGTGTAAGTGAGATGCGCCTTCTCGACGTCGATCGTCGTCGGATACTTCCCGTCCGGGAACGTGTCCTGCTGCCCGTTCGAGGAGATGAGGGCGAAGGGGAAGGAAAGGCGTTTGGAAATTTCCGCGGTGACGCTCGGGAAACCCGTCGCATCCTGGTTCCCGGCGTCCGTCCGGTAGAGCACCACCGGATCAGCGCCGGACCGTACTCCGGTCACCAGGGAAAGCGACTGAACAAGATCTCCCGTCTCGAATTCGAGGGACAGGTCGTGGGCGTTCTCGGCCACGGACATCGCGACGGTTTCATCGTGTCCCGACGGCAGCGCGTCCGGACTGAGGACGGTACGGGTGCCGTCCACCACAAGGGTGGCCCTCATGGTGAGACCGGGGGTGTCCGAGCCGGACTGCCCGCCCAGCGAGCCGGTGGCGTCGTAACGGACCAGCAGCAGCCGCTGCCCCGCTGCCGCCTGGCGTGGCCCCTGGTCGGTGCTGACGACCGGGGCCGTCGCCGTTCCCAGCAGGCGGAATCCGTAGCCCAGGCCCACGACCCTGGCCGTCGAGGGAGTACCCACCGCCTTGGTCGCCGGGCTCGTTCCCACGACGCCGACAACGGAATTCTGGCGCATCCTCGGCGCGGTGCTGCTGGGCCGCGCCGACGCCGTGTGCTTTCCGTCTCCCGACGACTCGCAGGCCGTGACGGCGGTCAGGGCGACGACCAGCAAGGCCGCGGATAAGACGCGTGACTCCATTCGATGGTCTCCTCGTCCGGTGCGGGATGCGCTCGCGAGATCTCGAACCGTATGGTACTGACGGGCAGTTGTCCGCACCACGTCCGTTCGCTGGCCCCGGTGAAGGTCCTCGACAACGAGAAACACAGCCGTCGTCCCCGGGGCGCGGTGGCATGCCGTAGCGTCGGGCGGCCCGTGTGAAAAGTGGTTGCCCTGCCGCCTTGTTCTACGCCCTGGTCAAGGCTCGCACCCCCGTCTCCGAAGCACGGCCTGACTCGGCGCGGGCCTGCGCGGCCGAGCAGGAGCGCGCTTGGACCGCGGAAGGTGTGAAGGCTGAGCCGGCCGCCTGCCCGTCGTTTCCCCTCGCAGGCTCTTGTAACGTGGTGTTGTCCAGGGCGGCTCGGCATCCAGGGAGCGGATCATTACTACCCACAATGCCTCGCAATCCCCGGCCGAGACCGCGACGCGTGCTGTCGGCAGGCGCACACCGGCTCTGACTGCTCTGCTGACGGCGGCTGTTCTCACCTATGCCTTGGATCTCGCCAGCAAGCTTGTGGCTGTCTCGCGGTTGGAAGGCCAAGAGCCCGTTGCCGTGGCGGGCCACGTGCTGACGCTGCAAGTGTTCCGTAACTCGGGTGCGGCTTTCAGCAGAGGCCAGGCCTTCACCGCAGTGTTCACGGCGATTGCGGTCGCGGTGGTCGTGGTCATCGCGCGCGCCGCGCGTAGGCTTCAGAGCCTCCCCTGGGCTGTCGCCCTGGGCCTGATGCTCGGGGGCGCGCTCGGCAATCTGACTGACCGGGTCTTCCGGGCGCCCGCGGTCTTTCGCGGGCACGTCGTCGACTTCATCTCCGTCGAGCACTTCGCGGTGTTCAACCTCGCCGATTCGGGCATTGTCTGCGGCGGTGCCCTGATGGTGCTCATGTCGCTCCGGGGCACTTCCCTGGACGGCTCAGCCCCGCAGGATCGGCAGGGCCGGAGCATTCTCTCCCCGCGGTGAGATGCTCCACGACCGCGAGCTCGACCGCCGCGCATACATGGACACTGCGGACAGTGCTCTTCTCATGAAGCGCCATCACCATCCGGCCATGGGTAGCGGGAGCCGGCGAGCCGATCGTTGTCGAACGATCTGCCGCAGACTGCCGCCGATGACCAGCGTGAGTATCCGGGAGCCAGTCACCATGGGTGTGCCGGCGTCATGATCGACGGGAACGTCGCCCACGACATCATGGTCGAAGCCGGACTGCAGCCGCTGGAACCATCGGACGAGCCGGGCAACTGCTGGATCGAAGTGGCCACCACCGGTTGGCCCTTCGCCAGTGGTTCGCTGTCTTGGTTGAACGAGGCCGGCGGCGGGGACCTCACCTACGGCGCGTGAACGTCGGGGACCTGTGCCGCTCGGCCATCGTCGGTGAGCTTGCTCATCAGTAGCGGAGAACGGCGCCTGCGGCCGACCACGGAGATCCCGGCTCGGTTCCGGCAAGCCCGCCCCCGACTCGTGTGACACTGGCCTGCCTCACCATCGCCCGGGTCGATTTCAGCTGAAGTGCACCGGGCGGTAGCCCCCGTGCTCGTCGCGGTAGGTACGGGCGAGGTGGTGCTGGAGGCGGAGGTGGCGGAACTGGTGGACCGCGCCGCGCCGTCGTAGGACGCCGCGCCGGTAGGCGTCGTCGAGGAACGCCATCGTGTCCCAGGGCAGTCTGCCGGTCAGGGGCAGCCAGATCCGCGACAGCAGCACCCACTGCCCCCACGCGGTGAAGGCGAGCACGTAGGCGGCCGCACCGCCCAGACCGCTCGCGGCGGCGACGGGCAGTGCGTCGAACAGGGACCAGTTCAGCGGCCCGAGCGCGCCGTGCAGCAGGAAGACGAGCACATACCCGCCGACGACGACGGTCAGGGTCAGCATCGGCGCGAGGATGAGGGCCCGGCGTAATGCCGTCGCGCGGTTGGAGGAGAGCAGCCCCTCCGGGGTGGCTGCGGTGGTGACATCGAGGGGAGCTTCGAGCGCGACCACGAACCCGAAGACCAGACAGGAGGAGGGGCCGAAGATCAGCGCGTACAGCAGCATGTTGTCGAGCGTGAGCTGGAGCATGGCCGACGTGGCAAGCGGCGCGTGGAAGAACAGGTGATACTGCAGGCTGGTGACGAGCGCCATTCCGGCGCCCACCACCAGGCCGCCCAGGAAGACGGCCCCCAAGAGGGCGGTGGTCTCGCGGCGCGGTCGGCGGCCCATGCCGCGGTAGGTGCCCGGAAGCCGCAGCCGGACGGCGGTGGGCTCGAAGGCCTTGCTCCCCTTCCAGGTGCCGACGACCGCGTAGGTGACGCCGAAGGCGAGACCGCCGGTGACGCCGACGAGGAGGCCCTCGACCAGGACCTGCGCGGGGCTGAGGGCGGTCGGTGAGGATCCCAGGAACGGCAGGGAGGCCAGGCCGACACACCAGGTGGCGACGGCGACACACAGCGCCGAGGCCAGCACGACCGCCAGGACGCGCGTGGAGCGGCGCAGTGATTCGCCGAGTTGCCACCAGGCGAGGTCTTGGCGCTCGTGGTCGAACCGGACCAGATGGTGGGCGAGGTAGCCCAGCCATCGCTGGGCCTTGTCCGGGGCCGGCGGTGTGCTGCGGGGACCGCTGTCGTCAAGCGCTTCGGGGGCGCGGTGCCGGTAGACCGCGGGGACGAATCCGGCGAGCAGGTGCTCCTCGATGGCGTGTGCGTCCGGGAACGTCGCCGTGTCCAGGAGTTCGTCCGGCCAGTGGTCGGGGGAGTCGCTGTAGAGCGTCCGCGCCAGGGCGATCATCAGCGGGGTGCTCAAGGCCTCGGCGAGGTGCGTGCCGCCCGGCTCCTTCGTGGTCTGTGCCGTGGTGAGCACGGCGTCCCAGGTGACAACGGGCTCTTCGTCTCCGGAAATGCCGGAGGGTTCCGGCGGGCCGGGTGTGGCCGGCAGTGGCGGGTCGGTGAGGGGCAGGTACTTCTTGAGGTCGTCCAGGGTCAGGTCGCACAGTTCGATGCCGACGGCCGAGGCGAGTGGCGTGTGTGCCGCCTTCACGGCCTGGGCGAACTCGACGCGGCGGCTGGTGAGGACGAGCGGTGTGGGCACGCGGTTGAGGACGTCGAGCGCGTCGCGCCGCAGCCCCTCGGCGATCTCGTCGAATCCGTCGAGGACAGGCAGGATGAGGTCGGCGTCGAGGAGGTCCGCGGCCAGCGTCTTGCCGCTGGGGACCCGGCGCGCGAGGTGCGGGTGGTCGCGCAGCAGCCTTTCGGCCAGCCAGTCGCGGAGTTGGACCGCGGTCGGGTCCCAGGAGCCGACCCCGAAGATCACCGGCACCCGCTGGGGTCCCCGCCCGGTACCCCGCGCCTCCAGCAGGTCCAGGACGAATCGGATCGCCAAAACCGATTTGCCGGACCCGGCCCGGCCGAGGACGACCAGCCGGCCCGTGTCCACTCGCCGGTAGAGATCCGCTACTTGTCCCAGGGAGCCACCCGTGTCTGTCTCGTGCGGCGTCTCTGGGGAAGCATGGCGCCGGCTGTTCTCGACGTGGTCGGCCAGGCCGGTCGGCACCTGCCGCCACCGCACCGGCAGCGGGTGGGGATGGTGGACCCGGCGCTGCGCCTCCTCGTGCCGCCAGCGCCGCTTGATCTCTCCGGCCAGTGCGTCAGCCGCGTCGGCGAGCGGACTGTGGAGGGCGCCTGGGGCGGGGGCGGTATTGGCCTCGGGTGAACGCGCGGCCGGAACGTCCGCCGCCGGAACGTCCTGCGGCGGCCTGCCCGCGCCCGGTGTACCGGCGACGCCGCCGAGCGCCGCGGCGAGGCGCTGGCGGTCTTGGGGGCCGGCCCCGAGCGCGTCCGCCAGCAATGTCACGGTGCCGAGCCGGTGGTCGAACGGTTTGTCGTTCTCCATTCTGCGGATGGTGCTCACGCTCACCCCGGCGCGCTCCTCCAGCTCCTGCTGGGTCAGCCCCGCCTGCCTGCGCAGCCTGCGCAGCAGTTCGCCGAGCGTATCCGTCACACCGTCACCTTCCGTTCCGTGACCGGACGGTCACGAGCTTACCGTGACGACCGGTCACCTATGACCGGTTGCATGACCTGGGCTTTTCTTCCGGGGGAAGCCAGCATCGCCGTTGCGGGCCGGCCGCCGGCAGGAAAGACACCGGCCCATGGACGACATCAACGAGCGAGTGCGAGGAGGCGGATCGATGGCGGACACGAGGGGCGTGCTGCTGCCTACCTACGTCGTGGCCGACGAGTCGGCGTCGATGGGGCCGCATGTGAGCGATCTGCAAGGCGGGGTGACCTCGCTGTGCGAGGGGTTGCGCGCGGAGCCGATGATCGCGGCGAAGCTGAGGCTCGCCGTTCTCGGCTTCTCCGACGACGTGCAGGTCAGGCTCGCGGTGGCAGATATGCGTACCGAGACCTCCGTGCCGCGGGTGGTCATCCGAGGGCTGACCAGCTACCGGGCCGTGTTCGACGACCTGCTGCAGCGCATCCCCTCCGACGTGCGGTGGCTGCGCGGCGAGGGGTACAAGGTGCACCGCCCGGTGGTGTTCTTCCTCAGCGACGGGCAGCCCTCCGACGGGCACGACTGGCGAGCCCCGCATGCCGCCCTGGTCGACCGGGGCCGGACCCCCACCGCGCCGAACATCATCGCCTGCGGGATCGGCGACGCCGAGGCGCAGACCATGATCGACGTCGCGACTCGTCCGGAGTTCGCCTTCGTGGCCAAGCCGGGGACCGACATCGGCAAGGCGGTCGCGGAGTTCTTCCAGTGCCTGACCGCGAGCCTGGTGGCGACCGGCCAGGCGCTGAACTCGGCCATTCCGCAGCTCGTAGTCAATCAGCCGGATCACTTCACCCTGGCGATCGACGAGGTCGGCTCGTGAGGCCCGGTCACCGGGAGAGCCTCCCGCCGCAGCCCGCACCGCCCGTCACGCCCCCGCGCCCCCCGGCTCCGCCGTCCCCGCCCGCACCGGCCCTCCCGGCGTTCCCGCCCGCGGCGGCGCCCGGATCACAGCCCTGGAAGCGGGTCGAGGTGGACATCGCCGGAATGGAGTTCGAGGCCCGCCCGCCCGGCCAGTACGCCTACGACTTCCCCGACAGCGAGTGCGACGGCTGGTCCACCGATCGCCTCACCCTGCGCTACGCCTCGGTGCGCGGCGCGAAACACCGCTACTACCGTCAACCCCGGCAGGACGCCGCACGGGCGGCAGTGCACGAGGCCACCGGCAGTGTGGTGTTCGCCGTCGCCGACGGGGTCTCCAGCGCCACCGAGGCGCACCAGGGTGCCATCGAGGCGTGCCGTGCTTCTGCCGAGTGGATCCTGCACCTGCTCGATCAGCACCCCGGCCGGCCGCTGGACCTGGCCGATGTCGCCGCCTACACCGCGATCTGCCTCACGGAACTGGCGCGGTGGCGACTGGGGATTGCCGACGCCGCGGCTGACGAGGTGGCACGCCTGTACGCGACCACCCTCGTGGCAGGCGCGGTCCGCCCCACCAGCGACGGCGCGCGCGTCGAGCTTTTCCGGGTCGGGGACTCCGGAGCCTGGCTGCTGGACCGGGCGAGCGGCCGCTACCGGCAGGTGTTCGCCTCGAAGACCGGGTCGGACGCCGTGCTGGTCATGAACGAGGTGGCGCCGTTGCCGCGGCTCCCCGAGCACCTGGAACAGGCGGCCTTCCCGCTCGCGGACCCGATGGTGCTGCTGGCGGGCACCGACGGGTTCGGCGACCCGCTCGGCGACGGAGACGGCGCGATCGGCACGCTGTTCTTCGGTCACCTGGTCACGCCGCCCCCGCCGTTGTGGCTCGGGCACGTCCTGGACTTCTCCCGCGAAACCTTCGACGACGACCGCACCCTGCTGGCCGTGTGGCCCCGGACGGTCCCCGGGCCGCCGCCCGAGACGGGGTCGCGATGAGCGACGGCCGCCCCGCGCCCGTCGACGTCACCACCCTGGTCCTGGGCGACCGCCTCGGTCAGGGCGGCCAGGGCAGCGTTCACCAGGTACGGAACAAGCGCATCAACAAGGGGGCCGCCGGCGGCCACTGGGAGGTCGTATACAAGGAGTACGGCCCCTCCGTCCTGCCCGCCCTGGACACCGCGGCACTCGAATCCGCCGTGGCCCTGCTCGGCCGCCTGTCCGACGGCGACGGGCGCTGGCTGTGCGACAAGACGGCGTGGCCCGCCGTCGTCGTCCAGCGCCAGGGTCGGGCCTGCGGGTTCCTGATGCGCGCGGTACCCGACCGTTTCCACTTCACCTTCCGTTCGCTGACCGCGGCACGCCCGGGACCGCGGCGGCTGGCCACCGTGGAGTACCTCCTCAACGACGACGCCTACGTCACCGGGATCGGCCTGAGCGCGGGCGACCGCGACCGGCTCCTGCTGCTGGCCGACCTGGCCGCGACCCTGCACCGCCTCCACGGGTTCGGCATCACAGTGGGCGACATCTCCCCGAAGAACCTGCTGTTCACCCTCGCCCCCCGGCCCGAGTGCTTCCTCATCGACAGCGACGCCATGCGCCTGCGGGGCGCGAGCGTGCTACCGCAGGCGGAGACCCCGGACTGGCAGATCCCGCCGGGTGAGGAACGCGCGACCCCGGCCAGCGACGTGTACAAACTCGGCCTGCTCGCCGTCCGGCTCTGCGCCCGCGACCAGACCGCGACCGATCCCGCCGCCCTCGCCCGGAACGGCACGGCCCTCGGCGTCCTGGCCCGCGCCTCCCTCAACCCGGATCCGGCCCGCCGGCCGACCCCGGCCGCCTGGGCGGAAGAGCTGACGGCGGCCGCCGCCACCGCGACCAACCAGCCGAAGCGGAGCGAGGCCCAGCCGAAGAAGAACAAGAAGAAGCCCCAACCCGGGCCGCCGCTCAGCGTGGCGGGGGCCACCGCTCCCGGTTCCCGCCGGCCCGGCGGCACCGGGCCGGGGCAGACCACCCGGTCGGGGAACCTCACAGGCGCTGCAACGGCCAACCTCAAACAGGCCCTGCGCGTCGCGGCGGCGATCGTGATCCTCGTGGTGTTCATCGTGGGGAGGTACCAGATACATTCCCGAGCCGAAGCCACCAGGGCCGAAAGCGGTTCCGGCTGGAGCAGCCCGCCGTTCCCCGGCTCGCCCACCACCTCGGCCGGCTCCGGTGAGGGCACGGCGGGCGACCTGGGCGATCCGAACGGCGACACCGGCGACGACACGTCGGCGGGCTCCGGCAACTCCGACGAGTCAGCGACTGACACGCCCTCCGCCACCCCCACCGACCCCATCGGCACGGCCCAGGCCGGAGACTGCTTCGACGACGCCGGTGACAGCAACCACGCCGAACTGAGCCCCGCAGACTGCACGGCCGGTGCCTTCAAGGTCGCCCGCGTCAACACCGGCACCACCGACCTGCACAGCTGCGACGGCGTCACCGACAGCGACGAAAGCGTCTCCTCCGCCGCATACGGGCGGGTACTGTGCCTCAGCTACCAGAGCTCCGGGGGCAGCGCGTTCCACGCCGACCAGGGCGACTGTGTCTTCGGACCCCCGGGCGCGGACGCGTGGGCGACCCAGCCGTGCCGGACCGGCACGTTCAAGGTGCTCGCCGTCTACCACGGCACCACCTCGCACGCGAAGTGCGAGGGCTGGCCGCACTACAACTACTGGCGCTCCATGACGGTACCCGGCAACTCCGGCCTGGACGTGATGCTGTGCCTGTCGATGAACTACCCGGACGACGCCGGCTACGCCACGCGCGACGAGTGCCTGCTCAAGTCGGGCAACACCTTCACCAGTTGGGGCAGTTGCGCGCGGTCCAACGTCTACGTGACCGGGCGCACCGGTACCTACGGCGACTCCTCGTTCTGCGGCCGCGACGGCTCCACCTGGTGGCAGTCCACCGACTACCCCTCCTTCAGCTACACCGTGTGCTGGCGATGGCGCTGAACAGCGGGCGGCCACCGCGCGCACCCGCACCGCCGCCCCTACCCGACTCCCCTTCCCTTCCGTCCCCCACATCGTTCAGGAGCCGACATGGCCTACCGCTACTGGTGCGGCGAGTGCAGTTTCAAGACGCCCTGGGGCACCGAGTCCCAGGGCGAGAAGGCACAGTTCAGGCACTACGCCACCAACCATCCCGGCCTCGCTCCCGGCGGCCAGGTCGAGACCGACCGCAAAAGTCCGGACGGCGGCGGAAGCTGCTTCGCGATCATCGCCGTCGCGGTCCTGCTCGTGATCCTCGCCGCCTCGTGTCACCACTGACGCCCGTCCCAGGAGCCCGAGTTGTCCGATACGCAACCGCCGCACAAGCCCGCGGGCCCGCCGCGCCCCACCTGGCACAGGCCCCCCCGGGTCGCCCCGCCCCCGCCGGAGCGCCCGAGTCCGCCCCTCACTTCAGCGCCGCCGCCCCGACACAGCCCGCCCCCTCCGCGCCCGCCCCGCCCCTCCCAGCCGCCCGTGGCTTCTTCACCACCGCCCCGGCCGCCCCACCCACCGCAGCCGCCTGCGGCGCCTCAGCTGCCGGCCCTGCCTCCCACGGCGGGTGCGCCGGCAAGGACCCCGCGAGCGGTTGCGGGGTGGTTACGGCAGACGCGGGCCCGGTCCTTCACGGCTGCGGGTGCTGCGCTGGCCGTACTGGCGAGCCTGCTCTACGTGCTGTGGCCCAGCGGGTCGAGCGGCTCGGACGGGTCCGCGGATGCCAAGCACGAGGCATCGGCTCCCCGCGTGTCACCGGTCCAGCAGGGGGCTTCGGCCGCACAGGCCTTGAGCGCCCTGCCCGCGGTGAACCTGTCGATGGTCTACGCCCCGACTGAGCATCAGTCCATGACCCGGGCGAACCTGACGGTCACCAGCACGGGGCAGGCGGCGGGAACCCTCAGCGAACCGGTGGCGGGAAATTCGGCCCTCGCTTGGTCCGGCGACCAGGTCTACCTGAAGGGCGACGCGGCCTTCTGGGCGCAGCAGAATCCCCAGTTCGGCCACGATCTGACCAGCACCGGTCACTGGGTCGCCCCGGAGAAGCGCGACGGCTACTACATGCTCGACAGCTTCGCGGTGAACGCCGGCTCGCTGACGCCGGCCTCGCTTGCCGCGCTGGTCCGGCAGGTCACCTCCGACCCCGCAGCGGTACGGCAGGACGGTGCGACGTACCGGGGTCGCGACGTCGTCTCGTATACCTCTGAGGGCTGGACGGTCCTCCTTGCCGCCGAGTCGCCCTACTCGGTCCTCGCCATCGGCGGCGACCCCAGCCACGACGACCCCGTCAAGCCCGCCGTCTGGCACCCCGGACATCGAACCGGACCGGTGATGAAACCGGCGGATCACCGCGTGAACGCCGTGTCGGCCGACGAGCGCGACTTCAGCAGCTACCTCCTGCTGGAGCCGAAGCCGGCCACCCCCGAGCAGGCCAACGCCGTCCGCACCACCACCGCCACAGCTGTCGCGACCGCCGTCCCACCCGCCACGTCGGCCCAGGCGGTCTCCAAGACCATGGGGCCCGCTTTCACCATCACCAGCGACGACCCCTACCTGTGCACGACCAACCCGTGCTCGTACTCCATCACGGTCACCAACAGCGGAGACCAGCCGGGCGACGCCACCCTCTACCTGAACATGCCGCAAGTACCCACCGGCCCCCACCCGCTGGGCACCCTGAAACCCAAGCAGTCCAAGACCGTCAGCGGCAGCCGCCCCAACATCGCACCACCCGGCAAGACGGTGACCTTCACCGACTACGCCTGGGTGTACTCCACCCCTGAGTACGGCCCGGACCCCAAGGTCGGCAACAGGCTGAACGCCCGCAACCTGCGGCCAGGCGACCTCTCGTTCAGTACTCCTTTGCGGCCCACCGTGGCAAGACTGCTCGACGCCATGACCAAGGACCGGCCGACCAGCGACACCACAGCAGGCGACAAGGCGACCGACGCGATCGAAGCAGCCAACGACCAGGGCGAGCTACCCGACCTGGGGAAGATCGTCGACTCGGGCCGGCTCACCAACCCCCAGGACCTGCGCGACATCCTCCCCGCCACCGACAAGGTCGACGCCCAGCGCGTACTCCAGCAGATCGCACTGCTCCTCCAGGCCGACCCCAACGCGCACGTCACCTGGGCCCCTCCGCCCACGGCCGCAGGCACGACACGCCCGGCGGATTACCTCTACACGACCACCGAGCAGGGCCGGCAGGTCAAACGCGCCGTCAAGGCCGAAACGGTCCGCAGCCCGGCAGAACTGGCTTCGAAGGCACGCCTCGGCGCCGCGCAACTCAACGGCGAGCAACCGGACACCGCGACCACCGGCGGCCAGAAGGCGCCACCCGGATACGAACGAGTGCTCCGGCTCGACCTCGAACCGTTCGTCGGCCCGCTCCTGGGCCTGGCCACTACCCAGGACCTGGAGCATTCCCTGTCCACCGACCCCCAGTTCCAGCAACTGCGGGACAGCCTGTGCGAGGCGAACGGTGCCGGCCCCCGCGTCAACCGCGTCGTCGTCGTCAACGCCTCCGGAACCCACCAGTGGATCAGTCCCCGCCGGCTCGGCGCGCCCTGTGGTCCCAGCGGGACGTCAGCGTCGCCGGATCCGTCGGGCAGCAGTGGATCACCTGGCAAACCGACCTGCCTGGCGCAGACCTTTCCTCCCGGTGCGGTCGAGCCCAGCGGGGCGGGTTGGATCAACTACGCCCCCGTCGGGCCCCACAAGCGGGCCACTGCGGCCACCGCATGCCTGAAACTTCCGTTTGGTGACGGTAAGCCCTCTGACCGCAACAGCCCCGGCATGCAAGAGGCCCGCGACCGCGCGAAGGCCCTGTTCCCGGGGAAAAAACCGGGAACTCTGGTCAACAGCTGCCACCTGATACCCAAAGAGTTCGGTGGGCGCGGAGCTCAGCGTAACCTCACGCCGTGCTGGGCCAAGACCGTGAACGTCGGAAAGATGACAGACATCGCAAAAACAATCAAATCCTTCATAGCGAAGAACAATGGAACCGTGCAAATGACGGTAGCCTGCAAGTACAAGGACAGCGCGGCGGTAATAGCGTACGAGTTCATCTACAAGGTTACGGCCTGGGACTCCCACGGGAATGCAGTTCCGCTCCCGCTGCCCGACGGCGGCTTGGTGCGGAATGTAATGATCGGGTTTAATCTCACTCCTTGACAGGTGGTGTACCAGCGGTGCGGGACGATATTGCCGAGTTCGCGCGGATCAGTGGGGTCGTGCTCGCAAAGGCGGGGCCGGTGCTGCCGTGGGGCGAGACCCGGGCGGCGTTCGGCCTCGACTTGCCCGCTGATTACCGG
The DNA here is from genome assembly GCF_055583185.1 of Streptomyces sp. NPDC104814. Taxonomy (NCBI): domain Bacteria; kingdom Bacillati; phylum Actinomycetota; class Actinomycetes; order Kitasatosporales; family Streptomycetaceae; genus Streptomyces; species Streptomyces sp. NPDC104814. Next base: position 311,000 of record NZ_JBVJOL010000009.1, read on the forward strand.
GCGTTCGTCGATGCCTTCGGGGCCGGGACGGTGGGCAGCCGACTCACGCCGCTGATCCCGCTGCACCCCTGTGGTGCCGCCCCTGGGATTGCTGCGCTGGGTCCCGTGCTGGACGCCGCTGCCGAAATCAGTGCCGTGTTGCGCGGTCATCGGGAGAAATTCCCGGAGGAATTCCCCTACTTCTTCTATCCCGAGCCCGGTGGTCTGCTCCTCTGGGGCAACGCAGTCGGCGGCGAGCAGTGCTTCTGGCTGACCGAGGACCCGGACCCGGACGCCTGGCCAGTACTGGTGTGGGACAAGGCGGACTGGCGCCGCTACGACATGGGGATGGTGGCCCTGCTGAATCGCGCTCTCGGCCGACAGGACATGTTCCTTGACGAACTGGTCGGGCCCAGACCAGGGGAACCCCTGTGGAATCCTGGACGTTGAGCCGCTGACCGTATCCCGGGGCCTGTGCTGTCGGGCATGGGTGCTTGATGGGCCAGCGCCGGGCTAGGTAGTTTCGCGGTCTGTACCGCTGGAAAGTGCGGCCTCTCGTCCTGCTCGTGTTGAATTCCTTTGGGCCGGCGCCCAGCCGCGCGAACGCGGGTCGCAAGGGCACCGGCCAACCAGAATCCCGAAGGCCATGATGGGGGGACCCTGTACCCCAGGGACTCAAGGCGGTCATGCGGGCAGTTCGTACACGGAGACGTGGTGACTACTGGAGTCGGTCAGTGGCCGTCCCGACCACCCGCCGGTACGCCGTACGAGCCGCAGGCCGGCCAGTTCCGCCAGCAGATCGAGTTCGCCGGGGGTGAAGTAGCGGAAGGAGACACGCACGTGACGCATCCGGCCGTCGTCGAGGACGGCGTAGTCGGAGGTGTACTGCTGGCGGGCGGGGTGCAGCGTGCGGGTGCGGAGCACGAAGCCTTCGCCGGGTGTGTCCACCGGCTGGGTGCCGGTGCCGCGGGTGGCGAGCGCCTCGGGCAGATGCGCGTCGAGTGCGAGCCGCCCGCCGGGTCGCAGGCGCTGGGCGGCGGAGGCGAGACAGCGGCGCTGGGCCTCTTGGGTGTCGAGTTCGGCGAAGGTGCCGCCGGCCGCATAGACGAGGGCGTACCGGCCGGTGTCCGCCGGCGCCGGGGGAGCGGAGAAGTCGCCGAGGGTGACCCGGATGGCGCTGCCACCGGGCTTTGCGTGCAGTCGGGCGGTCATTTCGGGGGAGGCGTCGAGCCCTTCGACGGTGAGGCCCCGTGATGCCAGGGGCAGGGCCACCCGGCCGGTGCCGCTGCCCAGTTCGAGCAGGGGGCCGGGCGGCCCTTCCTTGGCGAGGGCTGCCAGGAAGGCGACGGTGGATTCGGTGCTGGACGCGGCGAACCAGTCGTCGTACCGGTTGGCGAACAGGGCGGTGTAGGAGGGCTGTACCGGCATGTCGTGCGGGAACGTGGACATGAGGTCCTCCCAGTGCGGGCGTGGACCGGGCGCGGAGCAGTGGTCGTGGCCGGTCCAGGTCGCGGAGTGGCGTGCAGGGCGTGTCGGGGTGGTCAGCCGAACGGGTGGGGAGGCACTCCCGGTACCGGGCGGGCCGGCAGAGGTGATGTTCCTGGGGCGATCAGCCGGACGACGGCCAGGCCCTCGTCCGCCGGGGGGCCCGCGCAGTAATCGACAGCGATCACTTCGCGTCCGGTGTGTGTGGCGAGCAGAGCGACCGGGTCCGGTTCCAGGCCGGGCTGGCAGGACGGGACAGGGGCTGGGGGGTCGCGGAGGGCGGTGGCCGGCCCTGCCCAGCGCGTCAGCGCGTCCTGGGCGTGAAAGGTCCACACCGCGTGGTCCAACTCGGTGCGCGGGACGCCGGTGCGCGACAAGCAGTCCCAGGCGCGAAGGGCTACCGGTGTGGACATGCTCCAGCGGACCATCAGCGCTTCCCAGCAGGCCCGTGCCACTGCCTCCGAGAGGTCGTGGGCGGGGCCGCAGCGGGCTCCGTACGTCTGATGGGTGCGATCGGGCTCATGGACGCAGACGGCGACTGCGGTGGCACCAGCCGGGGCGGGGAGGACGAGCGCGGTGGCCTGCAGGCCCTCGTGGTCGAGCAGATGGCGCAGTTCACTCGCACCGGCCGGCAGGGCGCCGAGGGCATCGAACGCGGTGGGCGGCTGGCGGAGCGGGTCGCACCAGCTGCGGCGCACCAGATCACGTTCGAGGATTTCCCAGGCGGCATGTGCCGCCGCGGCGTCGGGGCCCCGGTGAGCGGCGACGCCGGTCGACCCGGCCCGGTGGGTGGCCGCGCAACCGGGCGGCGGGCGGTGATGGAGGAACGCGGCACCTGCCGGTACCCAGATGTCCTCGCCGGTCCCCGTTGTCCGGCCCCGGCACCAGAGCTGCCGCACCTCATGCGCGGAGGTTCGGTCGTGTGCCAGGGCGGTGGGGCGGGCGGCGAGATCGCCGGGATCGGTGGCGGGAACGCCGTCGCGGCGCAGCCCGGACCACGCGCCGATGCGGACCCGGCCGCCGCCGGCCGGCGGGCGCCGTGGGCGGCCCGATTCGGCCTCGGCCTCCACGGCCCGTCCGGCAAGCACGTTGCCCATGCGTTCCATCAGCTCGCCGCGGGCGCGTCGCCCGAGGTCGGATGCGGCATCGCCCGCAGCGCTGCCGATCAGGACGGGAGCACCACCAGCGGCTCCGGTCGGGTTGAAGGACTTCGACCGGGCCGCGACGCGGGCCAGCAGCGCGCCAGGGGTGTGCGGCCACGGAGCGAAGACCTCCGGAGCCCACGCCGTCGGTGTGGAGACGCTCACGCACGGCCTCCCTGTAGCCGCGCCGCACCCGCTTTTTCCCGCGCGGCCTCCTCCGCCAGCAGGCTGGTCGCCTCGGCGTACACGGCAGCACCGGCAGGAGTGAGAGCGGCGCGGTGGCGGCCGAGCGCGTCGACGCCCTGGAACGCCTTCTCCAGCAGCCGGGCTCGGCGGTCGGTCACCGCCTCCCGTTGTGAGTCCGACAGCGGCGCATGCCGGTGGATCAGCCGGTACAGCAGCGTCTGGCGGATCAGGACGACCGTTTGCTGGAAGAGCCCGGTCAACGGCCGGGGATCGGGCCGCAGCGGGGTCATGACCGAGTGCCCGGGATCGGTGGCGGACACGAGGAATGGGGTAGTGAAGGCAGCGGCGTTGCAACGGGTGTGGGTGCCTTCGTGGACCAGGGCGTCGGCCAGCCGGACCCAACCGGGCAGACCGTCGCGCCCCGCGGTCAGCCGGGCCGCATTGACGAACACGGCGCCGTGCGTGGTGAAGTCGGTGAATCCGTGGATGGCCCGCCCGTCCAGCAAGGCGATCTGGCTTACGCCCTCGTGCAGTTCGGCCAGCATCGCCGGCCACACCTGGTGCAGCCGCTCGGCGGCCTCGGCCAGTACGGCGGCCTGCCCAGGCTCCCAGCCCCGGACGACGGCGCCCGGTCCCTCCGAGCCCGTCTTCTCTGGACCCTGCGGGATCGAGGCGAGTGCACGCCCGACCGCCGCGGCAAGGTGGGGTGCCGGGACAGCGAGATCGACCGCCCAGCGGCCAGTGGCCTTACGGGGTGGGGGAACGGTTGCCAGATCCTCGCCGCCCGAGGCCGTGCGCTCCAGTCGTGCGGTCACGGGCAGCGGTTCCGCGCCGGCCCGATGGGCGGCGGCCTTGCGGGCAGGATGACGCGGTGGCGGGACGGACCTGCTCGCTCCCGTCCTGCGCAACACCGCGTCCGTGGCGTGCCAGAGGGCGTTCTCGGCCCGGCGGGCGGCCACGGCGTCAGGGGTCACAAGCACGTTCCGGCCTCCGGCACGGTTCGGTCGTGGAAGGTGCGTGGCGGACGAACCGCCACGCACCCTGGTGCTGCTACACGGACGGATGCAGTGCCTTAGTCGTCGTCGCCGCCGATGTCGACCATCAGGCCGAACTCGGGAAGTTCTTCGGTGACCTGTTCGATCTCCGGCTGCTCCATGGGGTCCACTCCTTCGATGGGTTCATCCGTGATGAACGGACGGCTCTCGCCGCCGGTCGGCCAAGGGACTACCCAACGAACCCGACGTCGAAGAACAGGGGATTGGGAAGCCGCCGCAAATCCGTCACCGTCGGAAGCTCCTGGTTTTACCGCCGACGTGCAGGAAAGGTGCAGAAGTTCGCCCGGGAAGCATGGCTGCCTGTGGCGGGTGTGACAGGGGTACACAGGTGGAAAATGCGTCCGGTGCCGTGGTGGCCCGCCTCCACTCATTTCGCTGGGCGAAGGTGTCCTGATAGTCACCGTACTGATCGCTTACCAGGGGCAGTCGCGAACGAAGCGGTTTTCTTCTCCGACCCTGACCGCAAGGGCCAGAGCGCATCGCTCGGTCCCAGTCGGCATCCTGGATGAGAACTTCAGTGACGCGATCTCGTCCGTGCGTGTCCCGGCCGGTTGGACGGTCGCGCCGTGCGACGGACGCGACTTCGACGGTGACGACCCTTCCGCCTCGGGACGCCGCGGCACCGGGCGCCGCGATGCCGAGAGCTCCCGCGCATGCCGTTGCCTCGCCCTGTCGATGCCGAGGTAGGCGAGGGCTTTGAGTTGGTCGGTGTTGAGTCGGTCGCGCCGCTGATGTTTCTTGCTCGGCAGGCGGAAGTCGCGGCGCCGTGTGGCGAGCCGGCGGCCGATGTCCTCGCCGAGCCAGGCCCCCGTGCACCACGTCACCGCCCAGCCCATGGGGCGCAGCTCCCCTCAACCCCAACTCTCGATCGCGGCGGGGTGCTCCACTTCGGTGACGGCGAGCAGCAGTGACGGCTGATGACTCCGTAGAGCCCTTACCGGACGTGCCCGCCGGCCTGAGCCGCCTATCCCAATGGTTCGTCGAGGTGGACAGGGCCGCTTTGCCTGATCGGTGACTTGTCACTCCGAGCCGTAGTACAGCCGGAGGAACTCCTCCATCGCCGCGTCGACGCCGGCGCGGTCACCGGTGGCGAGCAGGTCGAGCAGCAGACCGCGGACGGTGGCGAGTCCCAGCCTGGCCCGGTTCCGGGCCGCGTCAGGCTCCGCTCCCGCACCGACCTCGGCGGCTACGAGCGGTTCCAGCCAGTCCGTCACAAGCCCTTCGAGGACCGGGGCGGCCTCGGGGCGGCCGCGCAGCGCGTGCCCGCAGATCTCGAAGAAGAGCCGCTCCTGACCGGCCAGCCGAGGGTCCGTCAGCTGCCGCCACAGCAGCCGCGCGACATCGGCGGGCGAGAGACCGGGCTCCAGGCGGAGCCGGGACAGCACATCGCGCTGGCGCCGCTCCGACGTCCGGACGATCTCGACGAGCAACTGTTCCTTGGAGCCGAAGTAGTGGATCAGCATGCGGTGACTGACACCGATCGCGGCGCCCAGCCCGCGCAGGCTCAGGTCCGCGATGCCGTGTGCCGCGACGTGGTCGACAGCCGCGTCCACCAGTTGTGCGCGCCGATCCCCCTGCGCGCCTTGCTCGGCCTTGCCTTTGGAATGCGAGTCGTCCATGGTCACCACGTCACGACTGTACCAATCGGTACATGCCGCATGTACCGTGTGGTACATGAAGCCTGTCACCGTGTCGATCGCCGTACCTCAGACTCCCGAGCAGGTCTACGGCTTCCTCGACGTCATGGCCCACCACGAGCGGTTCACCGACCACTACCTGACCAACTGGCGCTACAGCGGCCCCGCCCGGGGCATCGGATCCTGCGCCACGGTCACCGCCGCGCTGAGCGGTACGAAGACCGATGTCACTATCAAGGTCATCGAGGCCGTTGCGCCGCGGCGCATCGTCGAACACAACGTCAGCGCGGCCGGTCGGCGACTGGCTCACGGCACCTATGCCATCGAACCGCTGCGCACCGGTGGGACACACATCTCGTTCACGTACACGTGGATGCACGCCCCGCTCGCCGACCGGCTGCTGGCCCCCTTGGTGCGGACCACGATGCGGCGCGCCAACCGTACGGTCATGCGTCGCCTGGCCACCGAGTTGGCTCGCCACGTGTCCGCCGCCGAATCCTGACGGCGGTACATGCCCGCCCCTTCTCCCATGCGCCTACAACAGAGGCGGGCATGTCGATATCAGGGCTCATTCCCAGTCGGCGAGCCGGCGCCCTGTCCAGGCGGATGCCGATCTCGGCCTGCTGATGCCACGGCTGCCCCGGCTGGAACGTCCGGGGATCGGACGTCGTGGTGCCGCTCACCACTGTGACCAGGGGTACATCCACGCGGAATGGCTGCTGCCCTTGGCACTGTCGTGCATGTCTGACTGGACGGCCTGCTGTCGGCGGTCGTGCCCGGGATCAGCGGTCTGCATCCTGGGTGGGGTGTCGGGGCGAAGGAGGTGTGGGGGTGATGACGGCAGAGGAGGGACTGTGATCGACACGGTTGCGTGCGGGGAGCGGTGGCGGCGGACTCAGGTGCGGCCGCCTGGACCGGCCGGTGATCAGCGATGACGAGATGGACGCCCCGGCCCGACGGCGGACGGCCGTCGTCGAAGTCTTGTTCCCACACCTGTACGGCCGACCCGACGCCACTGAGCGCGACGTGCCTGGCCTGCGAGGCGCGCGGACGCGCGCCGGCCGGCCTGCTGCTCTGCCTGACCTGCGGCCACGTGGGCTGCAACGACAGCTCTCCTGGAGCCCATGCCACGGCCCACTTCGAGGCCGACGGGCACCCGGTGGTCCTCAGCCTGTCACGCGACGGCGGCTGGGCCTGGTGCTACGAGGACGAGGTGTACCTGGATTTGCTGGACGGGCCCGCGCCGCGATCCGCTGCGCGCGGGCCCGAGTCCGTCTGGGACTACCCGCGGCCGCCCGCCATGAGCCAGGACGACCGCGTCGTGGTCGTGGAGTGTGCAGGCCAGGTGGTGGCCGAGAGCCGCAGGACGATCCGGGTGCTGGAGACCAGCCATCCCCCCGTGTTCTACCTCCCGCCGCAGGACGTCCGTACGGAGCTTCTGTTCCCGGCGGCCGCGGGACGGACCTGGTGCGAATGGAAGGGGGCGGCCCGGTACTGGGACGTCGTCGTGGGCGACGACGTGCGCGCCCGCGCCGCCTGGACGTATCCGCGTCCCGAGCCCGCCTACGCGGCCCTCGCCGACTTCTTCGCCTTCTACCCGAGCCGCGTGGACCGTTGCACGGTAGCGGGGGAAGCGGTCACGGCGCAGGAGGGCGACTTCTACGGCGGCTGGATCACGTCGGAGGTGTGCGGGCCGTTCAAGGGGGCGCCGGGCACACACCTGTGGTGAGCCGAGGGCGCAGCCGACTCTATGGCGTCATGTCACGCAGGTCAGGGCGGTTCCTGGGCAGCCCGAAGCCCGCCATCTGCTTCTCCTCGTAGGACAGAAAGCCAAGGCTCCGGTAGAACGCGTGATTGCGCTTGCCTTCCGGTGACGACTCGTGGTCTGTGGAGAGGAGGAAGAAGCGGCAGTGCGAGTATCGCTGCATGAGGCGCTCGACCAGGGCCCGGCCGACGCCCTGCCGGTGATGCGCTGGGTTGACCACGACGTCCTGGACGTAGCAGATGTGTTCGTCGTCGGAGACGGTCCTGGCCAGTCCGAGGAGCGTTCCTGAACCGTCTCGTGCGGTGATGACGAGGTGAGAGTTCCGCAGGCCGCGGCAGAGCTTGTCGACGTCGGCGGTGTAGCCCTCCCAGCCGACCGAGTCGTAGAGGCTCAGCATCTCATCAGGATCGAAAACGCTCTCTTCCGCGATGAACACGCCAAACCCCCTGCGGCCGTGCCGCTTCTCGATGCCGACTTCTCACCGCATCTGACTTCACGCTCGTCAGCCACGTCAAGATCGGCAACAGTCGGTCAGCCAGCCTGGGCAACCAAGAAGGTGCTGGTCGGCCGGCTCAGCGACGGACGCGGTAGCGGATGTGAGTGGCCTCCGGCGTGTCGATCACCCGGATGATCTCCAACTCGATCGGCGACGCCAAGACGTCGAACAGGCGACGGCCATCGCCGAGCAGCACCGGGATCTGATGAATCTGCACCTCGTCCAGCACTCCGGCCTCAAGCGCCCGTTGCGCCGTGTACGCGCCACGCACCTGCACGTCCTTGTCCCCGGCGGCGGCCTTGGCCTGTGCCATCGCGCTTTCGATCCCGTCGGTCACGTAGGTCACCAACGGATAGCCCCAACGGGCGGCGGGGCCGGGCGGGCGGTGACTGGGCACGAAGATCGGGAGACCACCGTGATCACCGCCCCAGTGATCCATGAGCTCGGCAGTGCGTCGTCCCACGAGCACCGCACCGGCTGTGTTCCATTCGTCCTGGAATCGCGCGGCCGGCCCGGACGGCGGGCCGGACTCGTCCTCAGACCCTGCCCACTTGTGCAGTCGTTCGCCATCGTCGCCGCCCAGAAAATCGTTTGGATCGGCGATATATCCGTCGAGTGACATCGACATGTCGAGCACTGATGCGGACACTTCGACCTCCTGTCGTTTCGATCCAGACTGGCTCAACGGTGCTGTAGACCCGGCATGGCGGCATTACTCATCGGGCATCACCGCGGCAACAGCTCACATAGCCTGCTTGCCTGGCGGGGCAGCCTCTTCCAGGCCCGGTTTCCCGACCTGGTGGACGCGGCCCGAGGCTGCCTGATGGCTTTGGACTTCGATGGTGAGCAGGTCGCGTGGGCGGGGGGGGGTCGAGGGGTTGCAGGGGCGCGTGGCCGCCGGCCCCCGGAGCGTGCCCCCCGCCTCGCACAGGGGTCGCCAGCGCGCCTGATCGTGTTCGGCGTCTTGCAGGTCGGCGGTACAAGGAGCGGCGCCACGCTGGAGGGCGAGGCCCCGGCGCAGCCGCGCCCCGGCATTCCCCGGCAACCACTCCCCGTGCGTCGTCCCGCAGGCCGAGGCCGTCATCGGGATCGGCTACGGGGGCTGCGCGCGGTCGCCGCCGAGTTTGCACGGCACGCGGGACTGAGGGAGCCGGCCGTGCCCTCAGGGCTGGATCTTCTCCAGGTCCTCCAGGAGGCTCGGTCGGGTCGGCTGCCAGCCGAGGGCGGCGCGGGTGTGTGCGCTGCTCGCCGGCTGGTCGGCTGCGAAGATCGGTCCGAGCGTGCCGAAGCTCTCCTCCGGCACGGACTGCGACGGAATGCCGAGGCGCCGCCCGATGACCGCGGCGATGTCCCGTACGGCGTCACCCTCGTCGGCGACGGCGTGCCAGGCGGTGCCGGCCGGGGCCTTCTCCAGGGCGAGACGGAACAGCACGGCGGCGTCGAGCGCGTGCACGGCGGGCCAGCGCTGGGTGCCGTCACCCGGGTAGCCGGCCACGCCCGTGCTGCGGGCAATCTGGGTGAGGAGCCCGGCGAACCCGCCCTCGCCCTCGTTGTGCACGGTGCGCGGCAGCCGGACCGCCGAGCTGCGCACGCCGCGCGAGGCCAGGCCGAGGGCGCGCTCCACCGAGACGCTGCGCCCGCCGACCGGCCCGTCCGTGGGCAGCGGGTCCTCCTCGGTGGCGGGGCGTCCCTGTGCAAGGGGCGTGCCGGAGACGGTGACGAGCGGTTTGCCGGTACCCACGAGGGCGTCACCGAGCGCGCCGAGCGCGGCGCCTTCCTCGGAGACGGCCTGTGCGAGCGCCTCCGGTGAGCTGAAGTCGTTGCTGAAGGCGAGGTGGACGACGCCGTCCGCCTTCTCCGCCTCGCCGCGCAGCACGTCGAGGTCGGTGAGTTTGCCGCGGACCACGTCGGCGCCGGCCGCCCGGGCCTTCTCGGCGGAGGCGTCGGAGCGGGCCAGGGCGGTGACCGTGTGTCCCGCGGAGAGCAGTTCGGCGACGGCGGCGGAGCCGATCAGGCCCGTGCCGCCGGTGATGAAGACGCGCATGGCGGACTCCAGGGTGCGAGGGAACAAGTGATGCGACAGATGTCGCATCACTCGCCACGCTACACCCGATGATGCGACACGTGTCGCATCACTTAGAGTGGTCGTATGCCGAGATGGAAGCCGGACGCCCGGCAACGCCTGGTCGTGGCGGCGCTGAGCCTGTTCGCGGAACAGGGCTACGACGACACGACGGTCGCCCAGATCGCCGAGCGCGCGGGCCTCACCCGCAGCACCTTCCACCGGCACTTCACCGACAAGCGGGAGATCCTCTCGGCTGGGCAGAAGACCCTCAGTCGCCTCCTGATCGAAGGCATCACCGACGCCCCCGCGGACGCGACGCCGATCGCCGCCGTCGCTGCGGGCCTGGAGCGCGCCTCGGGGGAGATGACCTCGTTCAACCGTGAGCTCAGTCCGCTCCTGCACGCGGCGATCGAGGCGAACGAGGAGCTGCAGGAGCGCAACGCGCTCAAGATCATAGGCATGGCCGCCGCGATGGTGGGCGCCCTGAAGCAGCGCGACGTCCCCGAGGCGACCGCCCAAGTCGCCGCCGAACTCGGCGTCCTGGCCTTCAAGCTGGGCTTCACTCGCTGGGCCGACCCGGCACGGGACGACGCCCCCGGTGAACTGGCGACGCTGACACGGGCGGCGCTCGAGGAACTCCTCGCGGCGGCGCAACGCCTCGACTAGACCTCCGCCAAGCCGGGGCCGACGCCCGCTGGTGCCACCTGTGGTGGGAACACCCCGTCGCTCTCCCCCTCTCATGCGGTCCTGCCCAGCGGCGCCGTCTGCGGGATCGCGGTCGCCGTTCCGGCCTCCCTCGCCGCGCGCTCCGCACGGGCCCGGCGCAGGGCCGCGGCCTGGCGGTGGCACTCGGTGCGGGCCTGCTCGACCGGGGCCGGGGCCGCCGCCAAGGGCGCGAAGGCGGTCTGTTGCAGGTTGCAGCTCGGGGTGATCGACGAGGCCGCGTACGCGCGCGTGCGGGACGCGGGCCTTGAGATGGTCATGGAGGCGTTGCCCGGCGATCGAAATTCCCCCTCTGCGCTGGCGAATCTCCTTCTACTCACAATCTGCTGCTGAATATTGACATTCGCATACGCGCCTGACCTGTGACAAGGCCGTGACTGAACGTGTGCTCAAGACGCCTACTATCCCGGGTCAAGATTTGGCTAACAGTCTTTGCTCACTCGGAAATCGTCTCTAGCGTGTGGCCTTCTTGCTCGCTCCCGCGTATACGAAATCTGAGAGGCCACTTGACATGGCGAATGTCGACCAGGCTGCACCGGTAGCCACAAGCGACACCGGTAGTGGTCTGCGCCGCGACGTCGGACTCATCGGTCTGATGTGGGCCTCGGTTGGCTCCATCATCGGCTCCGGCTGGCTGTTCGGCGCCGAGAAGGCCGTTGTGGCTGCGGGCCCCGCCGCGATCATCTCGTGGGTGATCGGCGCGGTGGCCATCGTGCTGCTCGCCCTGGTGCACGCCGAACTCGGCGGCATGTTCCCCGTAGCGGGCGGCACCGCACGCTACCCGCACTACGCCTTCGGCGGCCTGGCCGGTATGTCCTTCGGCTGGTTCTCCTGGCTGCAGGCCGCGACGGTGGCTCCGATCGAGGTCGAGGCCATGATCGGCTATGCCAAGCACTGGCACTTCGCCGACGGACTGCAGAACACCAACGGCACGCTGACGGCCAGCGGCATTGTCGTCGCGGTCCTCCTGATGGCCGTGTTCGTCGCGGTCAACTTCCTCGGTGTCCGCGTCCTGGCACACACCAACAGCGCCGCCACCTGGTGGAAGATCGCGGTGCCGCTCGCGGCGATCTTCATCATCGCGATCGGCAACTTCCACCCGGCCAACTTCACCTCCGAGGGCTTCGCGCCGTTCGGCGCCAAGGGCGTCCTCACCGCGATCAGCTCCAGCGGCATCATCTTCGCCCTGCTCGGCTTCGAGCAGGCGATCCAGCTGGCCGGCGAGAGCCGCAACCCGAAGCGTGACCTGCCGCGCGCGACCCTCGGTTCGGTCGCGATCGGCGCCGTGATCTACGTCCTGCTCCAAGTCGTGTTCATCGCCGCCCTGCCGCACGCCTCCTTCGCCAAGGGCTGGGCGAACCTGGCCTACGCCGGCATCAGCGGCCCCTGGGCGGGTCTCGCCTCAGTGGTCGGCCTCGGCTGGCTGGCCTGGGTGCTGTACGCCGACGCCATCATCTCCCCCGGCGGCACCGGCCTGATCTACACCACTGCCACCTCCCGCATCTCCTACGGCCTCGCCAAGAACGGCTACGCGCCGAAGGTGTTCGCCAAGACGGACAAGCGCGGTGTGCCGTGGTTCGGTCTCGCGGTCTCGTTCGTGACCGGTGTGATCTGCTTCCTGCCGTTCCCGAGCTGGCAGACGCTGGTCAGCTTCATCACCTCGGCGAGCGTGCTGATGTACGCGGGCGCCCCGCTGGCCTACGGCGTCTTCAAGGACCGTCTGCCGAACCACGAGCGTCCGTACAAGCTGCCGGCCGGCCAGATCATCGCCCCGCTGTCCTTCGTGGTCGCCAACCTGATCATCTTCTGGTCCGGCTGGGACACGTTGTGGCGCCTGGGTTTTGCGATCCTCATCGGCTATGTGCTGCTCGGCTCGTACGCCTGGTACGCGGTCCGCAAGAACCTGCCCAACGCGCCGCGGCTGGACTTCAAGGCCGCGCAGTGGCTGCTGCCCTACCTGGCGGGCATCGGCGTGATCTCCTACCTGAGCACCTTCGGCGGCAACGGTGAGCTGCCGCTGTGGTGGGACATGCTGGTCGTCACGGTGTTCTCGCTCGGCATCTACTACTGGGCCAAGGCGACCGCGTCCGAGCCCGAGGCGATCGAGCGCAGCATCGAGGAGGTCGTGGTCACCGACGCCCCGGCCCACTGAGCCACTCCTGCACCAGGTGTCCCGTCAGCCCAGCCGTGGCTGACGGGACACCGTCATAATGCGGGAGTTCCGCGCCAACAACAGCCGGGCGCACGGCCCGGGCGTGCGGAGGGGACGCGCCTGGATGCCGTGAAACCCCGCCCTGCACTGCTGCGCCGGTGCCGGCCTCACACCCGTATTCGCGGACCGCGGGCCGGTGTTCGTCACCCACCGCCGCGCCGGACCGGGCAAAGTGCTCTCCGTCCGGGATGTCTGCCCCGACACCGGCCTGGTCCGCCTCTCCTACGGCCAGGCCCGCGCCCCACCACCACACCGCCCTCGCCGGGCCGGGCACCGGCTGGGACCTGCATGAATCCCGGCACTCCTCCCTGCCCCACCTCGGCGAGCGAGGCGCCTCCGAGCTGATGCGGATGGCGAAGTCCCTCCACAAGAAGGTGGAGAAGGGGGAGCGGGGTGGGCCACGGCAGTGGCCCGGGGCCGGGCCGGAGGCCGTGGCCGATGTGGCTTGCCGACGGGTACTCGCCCGCCGGGCCGCGCCCTAGACTGCGACCGCTCCGAAATCTGACGATCTTCTGGAGGGTGTGCAGGATGAACCGAGCGCTCATGGCCGCGTTGGCGGCAGCAGGGTTGGTCGTGTCCGGGGGCACCACCGCCGCCGCTTCCGATGCCCCGCCGCGGACCACGCACGGTCCTTGCCAGTACGCCCAGACCCCGGACGAGCCGGCGGCGCGGCCGGTTCCGCTGCCGCCCGACCCGCGGCACACCCCCGGTCACGGCACGGTCGACGTGGCTGTCCCGACCAGCCAGGGCCCGCTCCCGCTGCGTCTGGACCGGACGAAGGCGCCGTGCACGGTCCAGAGCTTCGTACACCTGGCGCGGCACCGGTTCTACGACCGTACGGTGTGCCACCGGCTGACGTCGTACCCGACGCTGAAGGTCCTGCAGTGCGGCGACCCGACCGGCACCGGCGAGGGCGGTCCGGGATACCGGTACAAGGACGAGCTGCCGGTGGACCTGCCGCCGGCGCCGAACGATCCGACCGGTGTCCGTCGCCTCTACGGCCGCGGTCTGCTGGCGATGGCCAACGCCGGTCCGGACACCAACGGTTCGCAGTTCTTCGTCGTCTATGGCGACTCCGCGCTGCGACCGAACTACACGGTGTTCGGCACGGTCGGCCCCGCCGGCCTGAAGACGCTCGACAAGATCGCTGCCGGCGGCATCGAGCCGACTGCGCAGGACCCGGCGCCGGTCGACGGCACGCCGAAGCTGAGGACCGAACTGCTGCGCGTCCGGCCATCCTGCCGGCCCTGACGCACTGCGGTGTGTTCACCGTCGCCCGGCGCCGCGTCCGGACGTAGGCGGCGCCGGCCTGCGCGCATCCGCCTAACAGGTCAGCTCCGCCGAGACCCCGAGGACCGGCGAATGGCTTGTGACGGCGATGGACGAGGTGAACGAGCGATTCGTGGTCCCGCATCACCGGGGGAGCCGCGCCAGCGGCACTTGACCATGGTGCCGGCGGCTCGGCCGCAGAATCTGCGCGTGCTGGAGGGCCGCTTCGTTCTCCCGCGGGTGTCCGATTCAGCGCGGTTGCCGCCGACTCCGACCTGCTCGCGCTGGTACAGGGACCGGACGGAGGTGCGGCGATGCTGCGCGACGACACGGCCGAGGACGGATGGGCGGCGCTGTGGAACGGCGATGATGCGCACGACCCGGAGGCGACGGGGATGCTCAGCGCCATCGTCGCGCCGCTCGCCGCCGGCGACCTCCCGGTCCGGACCGCCGCGAGCCACGAAGGAGACCTCGTGCTCGTCCCGGCCGATCGGCTCGACGAAGCCGTCGCAGCACTGCGCCGGGCCGGTCACCAGGTGACCGTATGACCCACCGCGTCGCATTGCCCTCGGCGGATCACACCGTCAGGCCGCGGCGGTGCGGAAGACGCTGGGGCTCAGGCCGCGGTGGCGCTTGAACGCGGCGCTGAAGCCGAAGGCATCGGCGTAGCCGACGGATGTGGCGATCCGGGCGATGGCGAGGTCGGTCTCGCACAGCAGCGCCTCGGCCTCGTCCATACGGCATTCGGTCACATAGGCGAGCGGAGGACGGCCCATGATCTCGGTGAAGCGCTTGGCGAACAGCGCCCTGGAGACGCCGGACTCGGCCGCGAGCGCGGCCACCGTCCACCTCCGGGCGGGCTCGGCGTGGAAGGCCTGGAGAGCGGGGGCGAGCATCGGGTCGGCCAGACCGCGGTACCAGTCCGGCGCCTCCGAACGTGCTTCCTCGAACCAGGCGCGCAGCGTGCACACCAGGGCCCAGTCCAGCAGACGGTCCATCAGCGCCTGCGAGCCGGCCGAGCGCCGGGCGGCGTCCGCGGCGGCCTGCTCCAGCCAGTCGCAGACGTCGGCGTCCGCGCTGACCACCAGCACCGGCGGCAGGCCGCGCAGCAGTCGCTCGTGGCGACGGCCCGAGGCACGGTAGGCGCCCACGACCAGCGCGGTCGCTCCGTCCGGATCATTGCCCCAGTGGATGCCGCCGAGGTCCTCACCGGTGCACTCGGCGGATTCCGTGAAGCAGGCGATCGCGTACTCGGCGCGGGGACGGTCGAAGGAGGCCGGCCCGTCGCTGAGGTGAAACGTGTCCGGGCCGCGTACGACGGCCGTGTCACCGGCGCGGACCGCTCGTTCGGTTCCGTCGGGCAGGCGCAGCGTGCCGGCGCCGCGCAGCACGCTGACCATGGTGAGCGGAGCGCCGTCGGCGAAGCGGATGGTCCAAGGCGCTTCCAGCACAGCGTTGCTGACCACCGAGCCCTCGGCCCGGATGCCGCTGAGCAGAGAACTCAAGGGATCCACGGGGGCCATCGTAGACGAACTCCTATGCCATGAAGCGTTTCCCCTATGGATCATCCAGTCGATCACTCGTGTACTGGGACGGCAGCACCGACGGACACCAGTCAGGAGAAACGATGCCGCACCTCGCCAACGCAGCCGGGACCGCCCTGGTGGTCATGGCTCACCACCGCGCCGACTCCCTCACGGCGCACACCGCCCGCCGTACCGTCGCACAACTGAAGGGCGCCGGATACGGCGTCGACCTGCTCGACCTGCACGCCGAAGCGTTCGACCCGCGGATGAACGTGGCGGACCAGCCCGACTGGGGTGACCGGGACAAGCCGTACTCCGACGAGGCCCGGGCCCACATGCGGCGCATCCTCGACGCCGATCTCGTCGTCGCCGTGTTCCCCGTGTACTGGCAGAGCGTGCCTGCCCTCCTCAAGGGCTGGATCGACCGCGTGTGGAACTACGGATTCGCCTACGGACGCAGCAAGCCCCGCCTGGCCGGCAAGCGCATGCTGTGGCTGGGCCTGGCCGGTGTCACCTCCGACGATCCCGTCGCGGAGGGGATGCGCGCCGTGCTGGAGACCAACCTGAGCGAAGGCATCGCCTACTACTGCGGGTTCTCCCACTCCTCCGTCGCCCTCCTCCCCGACGCCGAGGAGCGCCCCCAGCGACTCGACACCGAGGGCAACCTGCTGGTCGGCGAAGCGGTCGCGGGAGCCCGACGCGAGGCCCAGTACGCCGAGTTCGACCGCCGGGCAAGAAAGGCGGTGGAAGAGTTCCTCGCGGCACAGCCGGTGGTGGGCTGAGGATCACGGCGCCGCCGGTGGTGGGATGAGTAGCGCGGTGGCGGGATGACCGGGCCGGCCGGGCCGCCGCGGAGCGTTGCCGCGGACGCGGATGACGCACCGGCGAATAAGCCGCGGTGGCTTTCGGCCAACCCAGCACAACGCGGCCGGAGGAGCGGCATCTGGAGAGGAAGCCGAGTGCCTGACCAGGCTGCGGCCGCCCCGCAACCACAGTCACGGGACCTCTCGGCGGCCGTACTGGCGCCCCGGCACCGCGCCCCCGGCACTCTGCCGTCCCGGCACGAGCCGGTCCGGAGGTACGGCCGGTCAGGCGTTCCGGGCCGTGCGGATGACCTCGTCCAGGGTCTCCCGGGAACGGCGCAGGTCGGCGATCATGCGGTCGATCCGCTCGCGCTCGGCGCTCAGGTCCTGCACCAGACGGGGAGTGGCGATCGCGGAGGGTCCGCCGTCCCGGTCGCGCATGCAGGGCAGCAGCTGCCGGATCTTCTCGCTGTGCAGCCCGGCCGCGTACAGCTCCTGGATGCGGATGACCCGGTCGACGGCCGCCTCCGGGTAGTCGCGGTGGCCGCCGGGGGTGCGCTCGGCGGTGAGAAGCTCCTGGGTCTCGTAGTAGCGCAGCGACCGCTCGCTGACGCCTGTGCGCCGGGCCAGTTCACCGATCCGCATGTCCACCTCCGACGGAAGAGAGCTTGAACCTCACATCAGTGTCAAGTTTTACCGTGCCGGCATGACGCGGACAACGGACTTCCTCGCCCCCGCCCGGCTCGGCCGGCTCGCCCTCCCCAACCACCTCGTGATGGCCCCGCTGACCCGCAACCGTGCGGAGGCCGACGGTACCCCGACGAATCTGATGGTCACCCACTACGCTCAGCGGGCCTCTGCCGGGCTGATCATCGCCGAGGGTTCGACGCCCAACCCGGTCGGGCAGACGTACCCGGACATCACCGCGATCCACACCGACCGGCACACCGCCGGCTGGCGGCGGGTCACCGATGCGGTGCGGGCGGCCGGCGGACGGATGTTCCTGCAGCTCCAGCACGGGGGCCGGGTCAGCCACCCGGCGACCACCGGCCTCACGCCCCTCGCACCCTCCCCCCTCCCGCTGCCGGAGACGATCTTCACACCACAGGGCCACCGGCAGGCCGCCGTCCCGCGCGCGATGACGACCAACGACATCCGGGCCACGATCGACGACTTCGCCGCCGCGGCACGCCGGGCCGTCGACGCGGGCTTCGAGGGCGTGGAGGTCCACTCGGCCAACGGGATGCTGCTGCACCAGTTCCTCGCGGACAACACCAACCGCCGAACCGACGGCTACGGCGGCTCGGTCCAGCGGCGCGTGCGGTTCGCGGCAGAGGTGACCGAGGCGGTGGCCGACGCGATCGGCGCGGACCGGGTGGGCATCCGTATCTCCCCCACGAGCACGGTCAACGGCGTTCTGGAAGAGGACACCGACGGCCTCTACGCCACGCTCCTGGACCGCCTGAAGGGGCTGGACCTCGCCTATCTGCACCTGGTGCGCTCCGACCCGTCCACCGGCTGGTACCGGCGGATCCGCGCCGACTGGCCCGGCATCCTGATCGGCAACCCCGACCTGGCCGCCCTGTCCACGCAGGCCGTCACCCGGGCCGCGCGGGAGATGCTGGCGGCCGGCGCCGACCTGGTCGCGCTCGGCCGGCCCTTCCTCGCCAACCCGGATCTGGTCACCCGGCTTCGCCTCGGAGCACCGCTCAACCCGGTCCGGGACCGGTACTTCATGTATGTGGGCGGAGCCACCGGCTACAACGACTACCCCGCCCTGACGGATCAGGCGGGGCCGCCGTCCAGCGCCTCGACCGAGGTGTTGGACGGGACACGGGTCGCCTGAAGATCACGGGTCATCTCCTCCGCCGCGGTCCAGCACCCGTACCGACCGAGCGTCCCCGCCCCAGCTCGTGGACGAGTGGTGCGCAACGCTGCACGGACCCTTGTGGTAGGGCGCAAGCGCTGCAGCGGTGGTACGCACCCCGCCCACCGCCAAGCCCGGGTTCGGCGCGCGTGAGCCCGCCGTTCGAGCCCCTGTTCTGGGGCGTCCTTCCCGCCAACCCGGGGATGCTCCGTGACGGCGAGGCTGCGGTTTGCGGCGAGGAAGGACATCCTTGCGGCACGTAGGAATGCTCCACCCGGCCGTCTCCTCGGCCGGGCCCGGGTCCTCACCGGGGACACGAGGGAGCTCCGCATTCGGCGGTGAGGCTTTGGCAACTCCTCGCTCCGCCGCACGCAACGTCCAAACCGGACTGCGGTGGCAGGCGGGACGGTCGGGGACGGGTCCTCGAACTCGCGGGCTGCTTCACGCCATGCGGGATCGCCGGAGATGACGAAGCTGTCTCCGCGTACGAAATCCGGCACAGAGGGAGGGGCGTCGCCGGGGGCCGGCGCCGGCGGGGGACATTCGGCCGTCACACGGGGTTTGCTCGCCGAGGGGATGGAGCAGGCGTGGGTCCGCGGCGCACAGTGCGGGCATTTCGACGCTGCGCACGTCAGTTGGGTGCGGTAGAGGTTCGATCTGACTCGGTGGCTTTCCAGGTTGCCCGGTACGTATGCGGAGTCGTACCGGTGACGCGCTTGAACCGTTCACGGAAGGCGGTGGCGGATCCGAAACCGGCCTGTACGGCGATGCGCTCGACGGAATGATCGCTGTTCTCGAGCAGGTACTGGGCGTGCCGGACGCGTGCGCGGAGCAGCCATTGCAGCGGGGTCGTGCCGGTCTGTTCACGGAAACGGCGGCTGAAGGTGCGGGTGCTCATGGCGCAGCGGGCAGCCATGGCTTCCAGGGTGAGGTCCTCGCCGAGGTGGTCCTGGATCCAGGCCAGAGTCGGTTCCAGAAGTGAGCCGCGAGGCAGCGGCGGGGGGCCGTGGACGATGTACTGGGCCTGGCCGCCCTCTCGTTCCAAGGGGGTGACGGCCAGTCGGGCCGCGTCCGCGGCGACGGCCGAGCCCAAGTCGCTGCGGATCATATGCAGGCACAGGTCCATGCCGGCGGATGCCCCGGCAGAGGTGAGCAGTTGACCGTTGTCCACGTAGAGGACGTCCGGGCGCACTTCGATGGTCGGGTACTGCCGGGCGAGCTGATCAGCGGCGATCCAGTGAGTGGTGGCGGCCAGGCCGTCCAGCAGACCGGTGGCGGCCAAGGTGAAGGCGCCGCCGCAGATCGTTGCGATGCGTGCGCCGTGGGCGGCGGCGTCGCGCAGAGCCTGAAGAGCCTCGACCGGGGGCGGGCCCGCATGTTCCTCCCGGCCGGGCACGATGATCGTGTCGGCGTCGGCGAGGCCGTCCAGACCCCAGGGCGCTCGGATGGTGAACGTTTCGGTCGGCACCTCCGGTCGGGTACCGCAGACGCGGACCCGGTAGGGGCGACGCCCGTCCGGCAGACGCACGCGTCCGAACACCTCCACCGGGATGGCCATGTCGAAGGCCACCGTCCGGTCCAGCGCGAGAATCGCAACCGTGTGCATCCGCGCAGACTACGCCCACTTCCAGCCGTACCGGATTGCCCTGGTCCCGAGGTTGTCTGCCGGGAAAGCGCTGGTCGGCGAAGTGGCGAGAACTCGTTGATTTGTGTCATTCAAGCCCATGGGCGGGGTCTGTTGTGCCGCCTAGCGTGAGCGCGGCAGTCAAGCACCCAGGGAAATGAGAGTCGCAGATGCTGGCCCAGTTCGTCCTCTTCGATGGTTTCGACCCTTTGGACGTCATCGCCCCGTTCGAAGTCTTCAGCGCCGCCCGAACCTTCACGGATCGGGTGACCGTCGAACTCGTCTCCGCTGAAGGAAGCAGGCAGGTGCCGAGCGGAATCCCCGGCGTCACGTTGTCGGCCGGAGCTTCTCTGGCCCCGGACCGCGCGGACCTGGTCGTCGTCCCGGGCGCGGCCGGCAGGCTCCCGGGGCAGGGCGCGGACGGCTCCGCCGAGGAACAGATTCCTGCGATCCTCGGCCGTGCGCTGACCACCGAACTCCCGAAGTTGCTGGCCGCCGCGCTGGCCGCAGAGGGCACCACGGTGGCCACGGTGTGCGGCGGGTCACTGGTGCTGTCGATGGCCGGACTTGTGCACGGCCGCCACGCCACCACCCATCACCAGGGTGTGGACCTGCTCGGCGCGGGCGGCGTGCACGTCGTCCCGGGCCGGGTCGTCGACGACGGCGACCTGGTCACCGCCGGCGGCGTCACCTCCGGCCTCGACCTGGGCCTGTATCTGCTGGACCGGGAGATCGGGCCGAAGATCGCGCTCGCGGTGGAGCAGCTGTTCGCCTATGAGCGCCGCGGCGTCGTCTGGCGTGACCGGGGGCCCGCGCCGGTGTCCGCCGCCGGCGGCGCGGAGCAGCCGTGATGACCAAGCTCCTGCTCATCCTGCACGTGCTCGCGGCGATCGTCGCCGTCGGCCCGGTGACCGTGGCGGGCAGCATGTTCCCCGCCGCGGCCCGCCGTGCCGCCGGTTCGCCCGACCGGAACGAAGCGGTGGCCACCGTACGCGTGCTGCACCGCGTCTGCCGCGTCTACGCCGCAGTCGGTCTGGCCGTTCCATGCCTCGGCTTCGCCACCGCGAGCCGGCTGCATGTCCTGGGCAGCCCCTGGCTGATCACCTCGATCGTGTTGACCGGTGCCGCAGCACTGGTGCTGGCGCTGCTGGTTCTGCCGGCCCAGGAACGCCTCCTCGCCGACCTGTCCGAATCCGCGCCCGGGACGGCGGTCGTCGAGCGCGTGCAGACCGCGCGCCTGGCCATGCTGACCGGCGCCTTCAATCTGCTCTGGGCGACGGTCACCGTCCTGATGGTCCTCCGCCCAGGCTCCACCACGGGAGCGTGACCCATGACCGCCGACTCCGCAGCCGCGCCACGGCTCGCACGCAAGCCGCTGCGTGTTGCAGCCATCATCGAACTGGTGAGCCTCACCGTGTTGTTGCTCAACATCGCCACCGGGGACGACCAGCAGATCGCGGCGCTGTTCGGTCCTGTCCACGGGATCGCCTGGCTCTTCGGCGTCCTGGCCACCTGGCGCGACCGGCAGCGCAGCACCGGCGCCGCGCTGCGCGCCGTCATTCCCGGCATCGGAGGGCTGCTCGCACTCCGCGCCCTGGAGCGCGCCGGCACACAGTCCGCTCCGGACGCGGTGGCAGGGGCACGATGAGAGCCCGCCTGCCCACGCTCGCTGCCACGGCCGCGCCCATCCTGACGTTCGTGAATTCGCCTCGTGCGGCAGTCAGATTTCGTGGTCTGAGTACCGCGCGGCCTTGGACAACGCGGTCGGTAGTTCGACGGGTGTCAGTCGTCGTCGGCGATGAAGTCTGCTATCGCGGCAGTGATGGCTTCGGGCTGCTCGTCGGGGATGAAGTGTCCAGCGCCGGGCACGACGATCCCGGTGGTGTTGTCGGCCCACGGGCTGATGGAGGCGGCCATGTCCGGAACGGAGCCGTGACTGCTGGAGATTCCGAGGATGGGCACGGTCAGGTGCCGCCACTTGAGCGCCTCACGGTTCTTGCGCGCTGACTCCGCGGCGTCTCGGTAGTACGCGAGGGAAGCGCGCAGGCCGCCGTCAACGGCGACGGCCGCCGCGTAGTGGTCCAGCTCGCCGTCGTCGAACGTGTCGGGAGACAGGGCCTTCACCTTCAAAAACCAGCCGACGTACTGACGTTCGCGGCCGGCAAGCAGCGTCTCGGGCAGGTCGGGCACGGTGTGGAACGCGAAGTGCCAGGTTTTCCACGCTCGATCCGGGTCGGTGGGAATCGCCTCCGGGAGAGTGATGCCGGGAATTCCGGCGTCGAGCAGCGCGACCCCGCGCAGGTGGCACTCGAAGTTCAGGGCGAGGGAGAAAGCGACCCAGGCGCCGATGTCGTGGGCGACCAGAAAGTAAGTCGACACTCCGAGAGCCTTCACGGCGGCGTGGACGTGCGCGGCGACCGCGTGCGTGTCGTAGCTGCCCTCCGGACGCTCGGAGTGGCCCTGACCTGGCAGGTCGATCGCGATGACGTGGAACCGGTGGGCGAGGCCGGGCATCACCTTTCGCCAGGCCCACCAGGTTTGCGGGAATCCAGCGAGCAGGACGACGGTCGGGCCGCTCGGCCGTCCGCCTTCTACGGCATGAAGGCGGACGCCGTCCGCGTCGACCCAGCGGTGAGTGAAGCCGGCCAGATGCTGCAGGGGCAGGGCGCGGATGGGGTTGCTTTCGGAGACATGTGGAGAGGCGGTTGCTTGGTCGGTCACGGGGATCCTCCGTCGGTGTCAGGTGTGCGGTTGGGCCGGTGTAGCTGACGGTGGTGGCTGAGACACGCGGTGTGCTCGCCCGGCCGCGAAGTGCGCGAAATGCCTGGCCATGACCACGCTTGAAGGTTACCCATCTTGAACTGATTAGTTCAAGATAGAATGGTGGCCAACACAGTCCGAACCATCGACGCATCGGCGAGGAAGTACCGCGTGGCAGGCAAGAAGCAGTTCGACATGGACACGGCGCTCGACGCCGCGATGATCCAGTTCTGGCGCGATGGCTACGCCGACACTTCATTGGACGATTTGTCTCGGGCGACCGGCCTGAACCGCAGTTCCATCTACGCTTCCCTGGGCGACAAGGACACGCTCTTCCTGCGCTGCCTGGATCGCTACGCCGCGCGCTATGGCGAGAAGTACGACGCCGCCCTGTCGTGTGCAGCCTCGGAACCCGCTGGCGCTCTTCGTGCGTTCTTCGACGTCACCCTCGAGCGCATCGCCGATCCCGAACTGCCTGATGGATGCCTGATTGCCCAGTCAGCCATGGCAATCCCAGTGCTGAGTCCCGGCGTCGCAGCGCACGCCAAGCAGGCGCTCGGCCTCCAACGCCTGCGCCTGCGCGCCGCGCTGAAGGCCGGCCGACTGACCGACCAGGAGGCCGAAGCCTTCGCTCTGCACGCGGCGGCTGTGAACCAGTCGCTCGCCGTCATGAGCAGGGCCGGGGCGAGCCGGGCGCAGCTGCTGACTATCGTGGGCGTGACCGTCGACGCCCTGTCGCAGGCGTTGCGCACGAAACAGATCTGATACGGCCAGTCGGGCTGGCAGCCTGGTACGCAGCGTCATTTCATGAGTGCGAGGGAGCGGCCCTCGCCTTTCTGGACTCGCTCCGGCGGAGCATCCCCTGGAGGTCTTTGACTGCCGCGCGGCACTCGCAGAGTTCTCCGTCGTCCTCGCTGAGCACGACCGCGGCGCGCCTGTCGTTGCTGACCGGCGGACGGTCGGTCGACCGGCCGTGCAGTGCTCGGTCTCCGGCACCTGGAGCAGCCAGTGCAGCGTTGCGCGACCGCCGCGAAGCGGCTGACCAAGGCGAGAGCTCGCACGCTCATCACGGCCCGGATCACGCCACGATCAGTCCTCCGCTCCCGTCGTCGTCCCCGTCCGGTGCGCCCGGACAGTGCAGCGGACGGAGGGTGTCGGTGAAGCTGTAGCGGCCGAGGAGGTTCAGAGTTCCTCACGCCACCAGATCGGCACACCCGCGGGCTGACGAGCATCACCTTGGGCGGGGGTGGCGGCACCCCGGCCTGCACGGGGTACAGCAGGCTGCCCCCCGGTGCTGACCCGGCCGAATGCCAGACCTGCCGGAAACGTATCCGTGAACCAAGCACGGTAGTTGACACATAAACGGGTATGCTGTCACCGACCTGCGCGGCGCAGTACCACTTCGTGTCACGCCGGCATGGACATGCCCGGCTACCGCCGAGGCCCCCCTGCCTGGTGCCGGGGCCGTGCAGCAGGTGATGCGCGCAGAGCCTGGGCGCTGCGGAGTGCTCCGTACCGGTCACGCCCTCGCCGCGAGGCAGCGCCAGTCGTTCCACGTGTCGAGCCGCTTCCGATAGGCCGCCTCGACCACCGGATAGGGGTAGGTGCCGAGGAAGAGCCGCAGGGGCGGTGCGTCGGTATCGACGAGTTCGAGGACAACGGCGGCGGTGCCTCGCGCGTCCTGGGGCGTGCGGGCGGACGCGCCGGCCCGGCGGGCGGCGCGGACGGGTTCGTAGGCGGGGAGCGGCTCGGTGTGCACTGCGGAGGCGCCCGACCAGTCGGTGCCGTAGGGGCCGGGTTCGACCAGAGTCATGTGGATCCCGAAGGGGGCGACCTCCTGGGCCAGGGCCTCGCTCATCCCCTCCAGGGCCCACTTGGAGGCGTTGTACAGCCCGAGCGTGGGGAAGGCGGCCAGGCCTCCGAGGCTGGAGACCTGCAGGATGTGACCGCTGCCCTGGGCCCGGAGGTACGGCAGGGCCGCCTGCGTCACCCACAACGGGCCGAACAGGTTGGTGTCGAGCTGCGCGCGAGCTTGTTCCTCGGTGGTTTCCTCGACCATGCCGAACAGGCCGTAGCCCGCGTTGTTGACGACCACGTCCAGGCGGCCGAAGAACTCGGCGGCCCGCTGCACCGCGGCGATCGCGGCGGTGCGGTCCGTCACGTCAAGGCGGAGGGGGAGAACGTTGTCCCCGTGGGCGTCCACGAGGGGCCGCAGGGTCTCGGGATCGCGGGCGGTGGCGGCGACGAGGTCGCCGCGGTCGAGAGCGGCCTCGGCCCAGATACGGCCGAAGCCGCGGGACGCGCCGGTGATGAACCAGGTCTTCATGGCATCGAGCCTGCGCCGTTCACGCCTCGGCAGCCAGCACCCCCACAGGGTTACCCTCGCACCATGGCGGCCGACAACTTTCTGGGAGATTTCCTCAAGGCCCGGCGCGGACGAGTCGCTCCGGCGAACGTGGCGGTGCCCGCCGGCGGACGTCGCCGGGTGGCAGGACTGCGCCGGGAGGAACTGGCCCGGCTCGCCGGAATCAGCGAGCCGTACCTGGTCCGGCTCGAACAGGGCGTCGACCGGCACCCTTCGCCCCAGGTACTGCGCTCCCTCGCGCGGGCGCTGAAGCTGGACGCCTACGCCTCCGCTCACCTGCACGCCCTCGCCGGTCCCGCCCCCGTGCCGCCGTCGCGGACCGCGGTCTCCGCGGACGTGCACCGGCTGCTCGACGCGTGGGCGGACCGCCCTGCGTACGTGCGCGACCGGTGCTTCGACGTGCTGGCGGCGAACAAGCCGGCCCGTGCGCTCGCCCCGATGTACGAGCCCGGTAGCAACCTGGTCCGAGCGGTGTTCCTCGACCCGGCGTCCCGCCGGCTCTTCCCCGACTGGGCGGAGGTGGCCGCGCAGACCGCAGCGGCCCTGCGTGCCGAAGCCGACCCACGCGACCCCAAAATCGTCCGCCTGCTCGCAGAGTTGGAGACGGACGAGGCGTTCCGTCGTATGTGGGCGCGGCACGAGACGCGGCCCGCCCGGGACGAACTCAAACGCTTCGCGCACCCGGTCGTCGGCACCCTCGCCCTGCGAAGGCAGGCCCTCACCGTCGGCGGCGCAGAGCAACAGGTGATCATCGTGTACCAGGCGACGGCCGGGAGCCCGTCCGAAGCGGCCCTGGCGCGTCTTCTATGACGCGCCGGATGCTTTGCCGTTGGCACGGCAATCTCGAGCGTCGTTCCGGTGACAAAAGCGTGCTGAACGAGTACCTGTGACACGTCGGATGCCTCATCGCTGACAACCCGACTGCTTCGGCCTTTTTCATCCGCCAGCTCATCCCACCCTGAGGTCCTGGCCGTCGCCCGGGCGCACGACGCCGGTCCGGCCCAGATCCGGATCGCCTGGATCCTGCACCGGGGCCCGCATGTGCTGGCCATACCGGGCACCGGGGATCCGGGCCATGTGGCGGCGAACGTGGCAGCGGGCGCCCTGCGGCTCTCCGAGGACGAGCTCGCTCTCCTCGACGCCCTGCACCTCGAAGGCTCGGGCGAGGCAGCACCCGGGGGTACTGTCTGATGAGGCCAAGGGCCGGGGGCCGGCTGCGACGCTTCCCGAAACGCTCACGGACTGACCACGGTGTCGCTCGGCCGTACGACCGGAGACTTCTCCCGTGCACTTGACGATCAGCTTCTGGCTGCTGCCTGCCGCGACGAAGGCTGCGACGAGATTGTCCAGAACCTGCCGCACCTGGGCAGCGAAGTCATCCGGTACCTCGTGCGTGAGCGGGTTCAGGGCCCCTGCCGGGATACGAAGATCAGGCCGCCAACCCTTATGGCCTGGGAGAAGGGGAGAGCGCCGTATCGGCCTGGCCGCCAGGTCGCTGTCCGAGACCGTCGCAGCGCTCCCTTCCATGACGGCGCTTGTGCCCGGTCGGGCAACAGGCCCGCCTCGCGCGGCCGGTACGCCCTGATCGGACAGCGCGAAACGTACGGCAGGCTGTTGTGCAAGAGCAGCTTGCTGCCGCCCACGACGTAGGAGCATCAACCAGGGTTGACAGTGCGCCCGAACTCGCCTGGCCGGCAGCGGTGGACGATCCAGACCTCACGGGGGCAAGGCCTCGCAGCAGGCGGTCGCAGAAGACCCGGCGAGCAGGGTGTCACGGGCGCGATCGGTGTCATCCGGCACTGTGTCAGCCGTCGTGGGCGCTACCGCTTCGGACGGCACGCCTACGTCGGGCCGGCGCAGTCTTCGAGGTGCGCTGCGGGTAAAGGATTCGGCATCGACCGTTCAACCGCCTTGTCCTGTGCATGACTTAATCGATGGGATGTGCGAGACCACTTCGTGCGACTCCGCACATCCCAGGGGAGATTTCGTGCACATAGTCCGTACCGGACGAGGCGCCGCTGCGGCGTCCGCCACCGTCGCCGCCGCATTCGCCGCCGCCGCCCTGGCGACCGCTCCCTCGGCCGGCGCCACCAGCGCGGCTGCGCCCGCCGCCGTGCCGCACACCAAGGCGGTACCGGCTATCGCCGGGCATACCCTCGTTCACGGCGTGGCCGCGCCACTGCCCACCGATCAGTGCCAGGCCAAGTGGAAGATCGCCTGCTACAACCCGCTCCAGTACCGCACCGCGTACAACCTCAACCCGCTGTACCGCAAGGGCATCACGGGCAAGGGACGCACGATCGTCATCGTCGACTCGTTCGGGTCGCCGACGATCCAGCACGACCTGGACGTCTACAGCAAGCAGTTCGGGCTGCCCAGCACCAAGGTGCAGGTGGTCAAGTGGGGCAAGGTCCCCGTCTTCGACCCCAAGAACGCGGACATGACGGGCTGGGCCGGAGAGAGCACGCTGGACGTCGAGATGGCGCACGCCGTGGCACCCGGCGCCCGGATCGTGCTGGTGGAGACCGCGGTGGCCGAGACCGAGGGCACCACCGGTCTGCCGGAGATGATGGATGCCGAGAAGTACCTCATCGACCGCGGTGTCGGCGACGTCATCACCCAGAGCTTCGGCGCCACCGAGAACACCTTCCCCGGCTTTGAGAAGGGCGACTTCTCCAGCATCGCCAAGCTGCGCTACGCCTTCCAGGAAGCGAACCGCAAGCACGTCACCGTGCTCGCCTCCTCCGGCGACGGCGGTGCCACCGACGCGACCGCGGACGGCAAGGGCTACTACAAGGAGCGTGTCAACTCCTGGCCCTCCTCGGACCCGCTGGTCACTTCCATCGGCGGCACGCAACTGCACCTGGACGACCAGGGCCGGCGCGTCAAGCCGGACAGCGTCTACAACGACAACGGCGCGGGCGGCGGCGGCCAGTCACACGTCTTCTCCCGCCCGGCTTTCCAGAACGGCGTGAAGAAGGTCGTCGGCGCCCGCCGCGGCACCCCGGACGTGTCGATGGCTGCCGCGGTCAACGGCGGGGCCTGGATCTACTCGAGCTTCGATCCGACCGCCAGCGGCTGGGACGTCTCCGGTGGCACCAGTGAGGCCAGCCCGTTGTTCTCCGGCATCGTCGCCCTCGCCGACCAGGTCGCCGGACACCGGGTCGGCGACATCAACGAAGCCCTCTACGGCCTGGCTCGCCACCGCGGCACCGGCGTCATCGACGTCAACGACGGCACCGACAACAGCTACGCCGGCGTCACCGGCTACAAGGCTGTCAACGGCTACGACATGGCCACCGGCGTCGGCACCATCGACGCCCTGCGATTCGTGCCGGCCCTGGCCTGGGCGGCCGCCCACCACCGCTGAGTCCGGTCGCGCGGTAGCGCACGCACACACCACCCCTGAGGACGGCTCGACGCCCTGGCCCGGCGCGAGCCGTCCTCGCCGTTCGAGGGCCCGATCCCCAGGGAGGGGCGGGGCGGCTGCGACCGGGGGTTGTGACGGCCGGACCAGTTTCAGAATCCGGACAGTCGGCGTTGCTCGTGGTGGTCCAGGGTCCGTCTTCGCCGTCTGGACCCGCTTCCGCCGCTACGCCCTGGACGGCGGTCCCGCACCGGCCTGGGCCGACCTCGCTGCCGGCCTGACCAGGTCATCGCCGACAAGGCCTACAGCTCCCGCGGCTCCCGCGCCTACCTGCGCGAACGCGACATCGCACACACCATCCCGGAGAAGGCCGACCAGCGGCGCCACCGGCTCAACCGGGGCCGCCGCGGCGGCAGGCCACCCGGGTTCGACCGGGAGGCATACCGCCGGCGCAACACCGTCGAGCGCTGTTTCAACCGGCTCAAGGGCTTCCGCGGGATCGCGACCAGATACGACAAGACCGCCACCTCCTACGAGGCAGCGGTCAGTCTTGCGTCGTTCCCGCTCTGGGCAAGATCCGTGGGAAGACGGACCCTAGTCGCCGGTCGTGCCGTCGAGCATCTCGCGCAGGATGTCCAGGTGGCCGTTGTGGCGGGCCGTCTCCTCGGTGAGGTGGAGGAGGATCCAGCGCAGGTCGACGTGGAGGCCGTTGCGGACGGCTCGCTGGGCATGCTTCTCCAGGCCGTTCGCTGCGACCAATTCGCGGTAGCGGGCGCTCTGTTCGGCGTATTCGTCGAGCAACTGCGTGAGCGGGAAGTCGACGGCGATACGCATCTCGCGGTCGGGGTCCTCCTCGGTCCAGGGGCCCCGGTCCTCCTCGCCGAGGAAGACCACTTGGAACCAGTAGTACTCGACCCAGCGGAGGTGGTTGATCAGCCCGCTCATGGTCATCAGGGGTGAGCCCGGCAGGAGCGCCTTGCGTGCGTTGTCCGCGGAGACGCCGGCGCACTTGGCGCGGGCGGTGTCACGTGCGTAGTCGAGGAAGGTGGTGAGCTGGGTGCGCTCGTCCCACGCGGGTGGGGTGTCGTCGATTCTGGTCATCGCGCGAAGCGTCCCCGATCACCGCGACCGATGTCGAGGCATTTAACGCCGGGGCCCAACCTGCTCCACCCAGCTCCTTGTCCGGCGGGACGCCACAGCGATTCAGCGCCAGTGGGCGGCCCCGGCATGATCCGCGGACAGGCCCTGGTGGGCGCCGGACTGCACCCGTCCCACGCTGACCAGGCGCGGCACTGTGCAGAGTGTGGCGGCCGGCGGCCAGATAGGGCCGGTCGCTGCGGTGAAGGCCACTGCTGCCGTGCCGACGGCCATGTCTTGCCGCAGACCGCGCATGCAGCGCGGCCGAGCTTGAAACGCAGGCGAGCGTCAGCGTCTCTCAGGGCATGCGCCACCCGCTGTGGAACACGACGCAGGACACCACCCCACAACGCCGTGTCCGGCAGGCTTTTGTTACCGGCGTGGGTTTCCGAGGAGTGCTGACGACCGGTTGTGCACATGGGGCTGGGCTGGTCCGGGACCCGTCTTGCCCGGTCAGCGTGGAGCGGACAGGTGGGTGGGGCGGACAGGTGGAGGCGGGGCTGCGGACGATGTCGGTCATCGCTCATTCGCGCAAGCTTCCGCCTCCGCCAGGTACCGCGTCACCGGCCCCAGCGTCAGCATCCCACTCGCCCCGCCCGCGTGTTCCGTTTGGGCGGTGCGCAGGGCCGTTGCCGCGTGGGCGGCGACCGGGCGCTCGTCGAGGCGGGCGGCGGCGTGGGCCGTCAGGCACCACAGTGCCTCCTGCATGTGATCAAGGGGTGGTTCGGGCGTGAGAGTCAGGGCGGTACGGGCTTCCTCGTCACGGTTCTGGGCGAGCAGCACCAAGGGGCGCGTCCAGGGGCGGTACGGCCCCCAGTCGAGGGCGGGATCGGTGGGCGCCGGGCGGCCGTGCAGGAGGCGTAGGCCCAGGAGGGCGAGGGCGAACAGGCCGCGGTGCAGTCCTGGCATGCCTGCTGTCCCGGCGAGGGCGTCTTCGGCGGCGCGGTACTGCGCCGCGGCCGTGGCGGCCGTCGGTCCGCCCGGTTCGGCGCTGCGCGCGGCCGTGATCCGGGCCCGGAACCAGCCGGTGAGTACGGGGACGAGAGTGGCCTCGGTGCTGACGGCGAGCTGCTCGGCGGCCTCGGCGTGTGCGGTCGCGCCGTCGAGGTCGCCGACAGCGGAGGCGGATTGCAGGCGGATGAGCCTGCCGAGCACGGCGAAGTCCGGCAGCTCGTGCCGGGTGGTCAGGTCGAGGATCTCGGCGCCGATCACGTCCCGTGCTGCCGCGAGTCCGGGCCGGGTGAAGGACTGGAGGAACTTGCCGTTGAGGGCGAACGCCAGCAGGGCAGGATCGCCCAGCTCCCGGGCCAGCGCCTCGGCCTCGCGCGCCGCCTGTCCGGCGCGCCTGCGTGCGGCGGCGGACAGGTCGGCGCTGCGGCTCTCGACCGCGACGGTGGCCAGCAGGCGGGCGCGTAGTTCGGCCGGGCCGTCGGTGCCGAGCGCGGTGAGTGTGCGTTCGGCCGCCGCGACGACGGCGCGGGACTGCTCGGGGTCGTCGGCCCGGCTCCAGAGGGCGGGCACGTCGTAGGCGCCGATGACGCGGGCGGTCAGCGCGGTGTCTCCGGTGCGCTCCGCCGCCTGGACGGCGGCGAGGCGGTCGCGCCGCGAATGGATGAGGGCGTCGCCACCCGCCAGTGCCAGGGTGCGGGCCAGTTCGACGGTGGTGCGCGGTCCGAGTCGTACGCCGGCGGTCCACACAGTACGCGGCGCCTGGATCATCGTAGTTCCATGCAGTATGTCCGTCTCCAGGCGCTGGAGGTCGGCACCGGGGTCGAGCCCAAGCTGGTCCGCGAGCATCGTGCGGGCGCGGCGGAGGGTGGCCAGCGCATCTGCCTGACGGCCTGCCCGGTGCAGTGCGCGGGCCAGCAGTCCCCAGGCCTGCTCGCGCCAGGGGTGCTCGGTGACGTGGGCGCCCAGTTCGGCGATGAGCTCGGCTCCTGAACCGGAGTCGAGGAGGATACGGGCGCGCAGTTCTCTCCCCTCCAGCCTCAGTTCCTCCAGCCGGGTACGTTCGCGCTGGGCCCAGGAGGAGTCGGTCACGTCGGCGTAGGCGGGACCGCGCCAGGCTGCGAGGGCCGCCTCGAGGTCGGGCAGCGCATCGGGTGTACGCCGGGCGCGGGCCAGGGCGTCCTCGAACCGGTGGACGTCCACGGTGTGGCGCGGCAGGCGCAGCGCGTAGCCGGGTCCTTCCGTGACAAGGATGCGCGGCGGGGTGCGGGGTGGCCGGTCGGGTTCGACGGCGCGGCGCAGCGCGGCGATGAACGTACGCAACGCACCCACGGCGCGCACCGGTGGCTCGGCCCACAGGTCGTCCACGAGGGTGTCGGTGGGGACCATCCGTGCCTCGGCGGCGACGAGCCGGGCGAGCACCTCGCGGTGGCGGGGTCCGCCCAGGTCGACGGGGGTGCCGTCGTCATGGAGGGCCCGCACGGCACCGAGTACGTCGATTCGCATGTCCTCCATCTTCCGTGCCGCGGATCTGTGGCGTCGAAGCGTACTGATCGGCTGCTGATCGCCGTCGCCCACGCTGATCCCGTCCGTCCTCGGACCGAGGCTTTCGGTCCGCAGACCCCAGGAGGGGGCCTTCATGACGCTCGCCATCCCCGGTTTCGACCACGTCCGTCTGCCCGGCGCGGACGGAGTGGAGCTCGCTGCTGCCGTCGGCGGCAGCGGCAGCCCGATCGTGCTGCTGCACGGCTTTCCGCAGACCCACCTGATGTGGCGGCACGTAGCCGAGCGGCTCGCCGACGAGCACACGGTGATCTGTCCCGACCTGCGCGGCTACGGCGCCAGTGACAAGCCGGCGGCCACCGGTCCTGAGGTGTACTCCAAGCGCACCATGGCTGCCGATGTCGTCACCCTGGCGGCAGCCCTCGGCCATGAGCGCTTCGCCCTGGTCGGCCACGACCGAGGCGCTCTCGTTGCCTTCCGGGCAGGCCTGGACCATCCCGAGACCCTCTCACACGTGGGCATTCTCGACGTTGTGCCGACCTTGGACATGTGGAACGTCCTGCACGGTGTCCCGGCAGCGGTTGGCTACCACCTGTTCCTCATGGCGCAGCCGCCGGGTCTGCCGGAGACGATGATCTCCAACAGTGCCGACGCCTATTTCGGCTCCTTCCTCGACGCTTGGGCCGGCGACCCGGCGGCCATGCCGGAACCGGTCCGGGCCGCGTACCTGCGGGCCAGCGCCGCGGCTGTGCCGTCGATCGTCGCGGACTACCGGGCCTCGGCGGGCATTGACGTCACGCACGACCAAGCGGACCAGGACGCCGGCTCGCAGCTGGCCATGCCCGTGACGGTCGTCCAGCAGGACTGGGGTGCGCGACTGGGCTACGACGCCGCAGCGGTCTGGCGCGTGTGGGCGCCGGACCTGGAACACCGGCTGACCGGCGCGGGGCATTTCATGGCTGAGGAAGCGCCCGACGAGATCACCCAGGTGATACGCGCCCTGCTGCTCCGCTGAGCCGCCACCCGAGCCAAGAGCGGCGTCGGGCAAGCCCGCGTTCTGGGCCACCGGACCGACCCCGCGATCCGGTGGCCCGTGAACCGCCCGCCTGCCCACGGTCGTGGTTCACTGCCCGGGAAGACCCGGTGCCGCTCACCAGGGCGCAGGCAGCGCCCTGATGGCCACGAAGCCGACAACGCCGGCGGCGACTGGCCTGGCGGCCGGCTTCCGGCGGCCCGCCCCTTCTCGCCTTCTCCTTCTCTTCGAGGGCAGCGGTCTTTTCGAGCTCGGCCTGATCCCTCGCTGCCAGAGCCTGTTCGGTTGAATCGCGTCGTCCGCCCGCGAACGCTCTCACTTCTCAAACAGCCCTGACGGGACAAAATGCTCTTTTGAAGGGCAGCACCATGGCCGGGCTGGGCTCTGCCCGCCATGGCTCAGTCCGCTCAAGTCACCGCCGCCGGGTGAACGAGGCTCTCGGACAAGTGCACCGGTGGGATCGCTCCATGGCAGCCCCACAGCGACTGAAGTGACTCAAGGTCTACGTATGATGCGCGAAGCGGTTCCTCGTGTCGTTCGCCTCTGAGGTGAACGCAAGCCGGGAGAAAGCGGCTTACGTACGGCACACGGCCCCGCGTGACGTTCCAGGCCGGCCACTCCACCCTCACCGCCGCGCTCGGCAACCTGCTGCACAGCCTCGCCCGCCCGTCGCCGTCGGTGGATGCGGCTTCGTAAAGGAGACGGTCCTCGTGGACGCTGTACCCGGCCCGACCGGCCGATGATCACCGTGGACGAGGACTGGCTCCACGGCGAAGTCCCGCTTTCGAGTCCACCGTTGGCGACCACCTGGGCCGGAGCGCAGCCGGCGGCTGCCGCCCACCTCGCCGAGGAAATGGGCTCCAGAGACGCCGCGGGTCTCGGCTCGGAGAGTAGCGTTTTCGTCCCGCTCGATCCGCGAACACCTGCGCCGACGCGGCATCCGCGCCGCGCCCCCCGTCCCGGTGGACCGACGCGGCCATCGTGTCTGCGACGCGGCAGCCGAGGCGGCAGACCACCCGTCAACCAAGCCCCCTAGCCCCGCAGAAGGTTGCGCACATACCGCAGCACCGCGAACCAGGACGATTCGGGATTTTGCAGGGCGGCGGGATCGGCTTGGCGCATCCGATGCGAAAGCCTGTCCGCGGCTCCCTCGGGGTCGACACCCTCGTCGGTGCCGGCCTCGGCGTCGTACTCCGGCCTTTCCTCCTCCAGGGCGTGCAGGAAGTACGCCAGGGCGTCGATGCTGCTGTTGAGCAGGTGCGGCGCACCTTCCTCCGGCACGCAGTACACGATGCCGGTGGCGGTATCGACGATGACGTCGTCAAGGGCGATCCCTCCGAGCGTCAGCCAGGCCGACATGTCGAATGCGCAGTTCGGGTACTTCTCCGCGACGGCCTGCCACGCCTCACCGCCGATCCGCAGGTCACCGTCGAGAAGGAACCGGTCCCACTCGAACCAGCCCACCTGGTCCGGCAGCCCGACCTCGCGCAGGAAGATCCTGGTCGGCTCATGCGCGACGGCAGCCAGCACACCGTCGTCCAGAGCGACCAGATCATCGGCGCTGAAGACCGACTCCATTCGAGTCCGGTCGATCAAAGGGCTCATGGAATTCCGCAGTTTCGGTCGGGACGGACATCGGGCGACCCCATTGTGCGGGACCCGACCGCACGCTGGTGAGCCGCACGATCCGGGAGTCCACCGAGACCGCCCGGCCGAAGTCCTCATCGGCGTCGGCCCTGCCCGGCGGCCCAGGCCGGGAGCCGGATCGCGGCGGATGGGCCATCGGCGCGGTGAACACCCGCCCCCAGGTGCCGTCGACGGCCCGCACCCGCGGCCGGTTGCCGACGCCGGGCCCGTTTCCGCACCTCTCCGACGCTGCCGGAAGCCCTGCGCCAGGACCGGGCGCCGCGCCGGACACCCGCTGGGAGACCGATCGCACTCGGTCCGTCGGCGATGCGTTCAAGGAGACGCTGACGCTCGTGGGTGCCGGGGAGGGGGTCTTCGCCGTCGGCGCCCACACAAGGCGCTACTTCGCTCGCCCCGACGTCGTCCATGTCCCCTTCGAGGACGCGGCGCCAGTGGAAAACTTCCGACACGGCGGTGAGAAGCGACCCGAGTGGACTTGTACAGCGTCATGTGCGTGAGTGACCGGACCAAGGCACTGGAGTGGTTCGAGGTGTTCTTCGGGCGCCCGGCGGACGAGATCGCGAGGAATACCTGTGCAGCTCGGTGAGAAGGCTGGTTCGAACCCTTTTCCCATGAGACCCGTTCCGCCCCGCCCGCTGCGAGAGGAAGATCACGCAGGCTGAGGCGGTCTTGGCCGTGCTCGTGTCACGCGGTACGGTCTGTCCGATATCGACGACGGCGAGACGGAAGCCGGTGGGAATCCGGCACGGTCGCGCCACTGTGTGCCAGACACCGCAGGTGTCCGGTGAGTCAGACCCGTGGCCGTCGTCCAGTGCACCACCGAGATGGGACGCGAACTCCCAGAGGAGGTTCTGCCATGGCGCAGACCGTCGCCCAGCCGACAGCCACCACTCCCGCCATCCCCGCGAAGCTGCCGCTGAAGGCGATAGCTCCCTGGGCGGTCTTCTTCGGCATCCTGATGCTGGTCCTGCTGTACTTTGTCGGCGCCGAGCAGGGCGCCACCTCCGTGTTCAACGGCACGGACGTCCACGAGTGGGTACACGACGCCCGCCACCTGCTCGGCTTCCCCTGCCACTGACGCGAGGGGCGCCCGACTCCCATGAACTCCGCATCGGTAAGAAACCTCCTCGTGCGGGGCATGCTCGCCGGTCTCGCGGCCGGCGTGTTCGCCCTCCTCGTCGCCTACCTCCTCGGTGAGCCGAACGTCGACAAGGCGATCAGCTTCGAGGCGGCGCACTCCCACGAGCACGAGATGGAGGTCGTCTCCCGCTCCCTGCAATCCACCGCCGGCCTCGCCACCGGCGTCCTCGTGTACGGCGTCGCCTTCGGCGGCATCGCCGCTCTCGCCTACTGCTTCGCCCTGGGCCGCGTGGGCCGCTTCAGCCCGCGGGCGACGGCGCTGCTGCTGTCCGGCTGCGCTCTGCTCGCCGTCTATGTCGTGCCTTTCCTGAAGTATCCGGCGAACCCGCCGTCGGTCGGCGATCCCGACACCATCAGCAAGCGGACCACGCTGTACTTCCTGATGATGCTGCTCAGCGTCCTCCTCGCGGTCGCCGCCACCCTCCTGGGCAAGCGCCTGGCGCCCGGCCTGGGCACCTGGTGGGCGACGGTGGTCGCGGTGGCGGCCTTCGCCGTCGTGATCGGCCTGGCCTACCAGTTCCTGCCTGTCATCAACGAGGTGCCGAAAGACTTCCCGGCCACCTTGCTCTGGCGGTTCCGGCTCTCGGCCCTGGCGATCCAGCTGAGTCTGTGGACAGGTTTCGGCCTGCTCTTCGGTGAACTGGCGGAACGCCTGTTGAACCCCAAGCCGGCAACGGCCGCGAGCGGCCGCGTGGTTCCGGCCGCGCACTGATTCCTTCCAGACAACAGAGGGCCCCTTCGGAACCATCCGGGGGCCCTCTGGCGTTCCCCGGGCACCGAAGCACACCCAGCCACACGAACGGCACTGACAGGCAGCTCGACCAGATGCGGACCACTCAGTCCAGGAGCGGAGGAGCCGAGTGGCCAGAACCCCCCAGCCGCGCCACATAACCCACGGTGGCCGCCAGGCGGTCGCCCTCACCCTGGAGGAATACGACCAACTGATCGCCAGCCGACGGCAGATCGGCGGGCAGAGCGCCCGGGTCCGGGTCCTCGGCCAGCAAGCCAAACGCACCGAAGAGCTCCTTCACGACCTGGAGGCACTGGTAGCTGCACAAGGAGAGGGCTGCGAGCAGCAGGTCCACACGCCTTCGACGAGGTGCCGCGAAGAACGGGCCACCCAGAAGAACACCGACAACTCCTGCCTGCGCTGCGAGTTGGCGGCGCTGCTGCGTCGCCACCGGGATTCGACGTCCTGAACAACCGGTCACAGGTTCTCATCGACGTCACGCACGGCCAGGGGTTGTCCCAGCCGCAGATTCCAGCGCCCGGCCCGTCCACTGAGTTCGGTCACCGTCAGCGGCGGAACGTCGAGGCGCCAGAAGACCGTGGCGGATATCCCCAACGCCGCTGTGACAGCAGCCCGCAC
Organism: Streptomyces sp. NPDC104814; assembly: GCF_055583185.1. Lineage (NCBI taxonomy): Bacteria > Bacillati > Actinomycetota > Actinomycetes > Kitasatosporales > Streptomycetaceae > Streptomyces > Streptomyces sp. NPDC104814. The sequence continues at coordinate 348,103 of NZ_JBVJOL010000009.1, forward strand.
CACCTCCGGCTCGACGACCGCGAGCGTGCGACCCTCGACAGCTCGCGCTTCCTCCAGCCACTGCGCGACCCTCTGGCACAGGGCATGTACGGACTCACCCCCGTGGGGTGCGCTGCGCGGATCGGCGAGCCAGAGGGCCACGGCTTCCGGTTCGGCAGCCCCCACCGCATCCAGTGTGTGGCCCTGCCAGCGGCCCACGTCCAGGCCGCCCAGCTCTGGCGACTCCACGCCATCGAAGCCGAGGGCAGCCGCCGTGTCCCGGCAGCGCACACTCGGGGAGATGAGGACACGCGCAGGCGCGGGCAGTGACCCGGCGGCCTCACGGGCACGGGCCGCGCCGATGTCGTCGATGGAGTCTCCGTCGTAGAAACGGGCCTGCCGCAGCGACCGGCACATGGCGGGCGAGACGAAGGCAACGCGGCTGGTCACGCGGCTGCTCCTCCTGTCGGTGTCATGGGTCTGGTTTTCCACTGCGGTGATGTGCCTGCGAAGCGAGACCGGCGACCCCGCAATGCGCAGAGCCATGGCCGGCCTCGCGCGGCGGCTTCCGCGTGCCATCATGCAGGACGCCCTGGAGTGCGTGGTCGTCCGCGCAGCAGATCCTGTGGGTGACGCGGCCCCGGGACCCTGCGCGATGCCATGCTCATCCGCAACGGCGTCCATCCCGACGTGGCCCCCCCGGCTGTTGCTGACGGCCGAGCAGGGATACTCGGCCGTCAGCGTTCCGCCCGGTGGACGCATCACGGTCGGGGCCCTTGCGCGTGGCGTCCCAGGCCGAAGAATCGTCCGGTCAGGGTCAGGAGGCGGGCAGCTCGCCGCGGACGGTGCGGGCGGCGGTGACCAGGTTTTCCAGGGAGGCGCGGGTCTCGGGCCAGCCGCGGGTCTTCAGGCCGCAGTCGGGGTTGACCCAGAGTCGCTCGGCGGGCATGGCCTTGAGGCCGGTGCGCAGCAGCCCCGCCATCTCCCCGGCGCTCGGTACGCGAGGCGAGTGGATGTCGTACACACCGGGGCCGGCTTCGCGCGGGTAGCCGTAGGCGGCGAGTTCGCGGGCGACCTGCATGTGGGAGCGGGCGGCCTCCAGGCTGATGACGTCGGCGTCGAGGTCGTCGATCGCTTGGACGATGTCGCCGAACTCGGCGTAGCACATGTGGGTGTGGATCTGGGTGTCCGGGCGGACCCCACTGGTGGTGAGGCGGAAGGCTTCGGTCGCCCAGTCCAGGTACTCAGCCCTGTCGGCGGCGCGCAGGGGGAGGGACTCACGCAGGGCGGGTTCATCCACCTGGATCACCGAAGTCCCGTGCGCCTCCAGATCGTTGACCTCGTCGCGCAGGGCCAGGGCGACCTGGCGGGCGGTGTCGGCGAGGGGCTGGTCGTCGCGGACGAAGGACCAGGCGAGCATGGTGACCGGGCCGGTGAGCATGCCCTTGACCGGCCGGCCGGTGAGGGACTGGGCGTACGCGGTCCAGCGCACGGTCATCGGCTCGGGCCGGGAGATGTCACCGGCCAGGATCGGCGGGCGGACGTAGCGGGTGCCGTAGGACTGCACCCAGCCGTGCTGGGTGGCGAGGTAGCCGGTGAGCTGCTCGGCGAAGTACTGGACCATGTCGTTGCGTTCGGCCTCGCCGTGCACGAGGACGTCCAGGCCGGCCTTCTCCTGGAAGGCGATCACCTCATCGATCGCCGCCTTGATCCGCTCCTCGTAGCCTGCTGTGTCGATGCGGCCGGCGCGCAGGTCGGCCCGCGCGGTGCGCAGGTCACCGGTCTGTGGGAAGGACCCGATCGTCGTGGTCGGCAGGAGGGGCAGGCGGAGGTGGGCGCGCTGGGCCGCAGCGCGTTCGGCGTAGGGCTGGGAGCGGCGGGCGTCGGCCTGGGCGACCGCGGCGGCGCGGGAGCGCACGGCCGCGTCGTGGGTGATGGGCGAGCCCGCACGGGAGGCGAGGTCGGCGCGGTTGGCGGCCAGCTCGGCGGTGATCGTGTCGGTGCCCTGTGCGAGGCCCCTGGCGAGGGTGACGACCTCACGCGCCTTCTGCTGGGCGAAGGCGAGCCAGCGCACGATCTGCGGCTCGATGTCCCGTTCCGCGGTGGCGTCGAGCGGGACATGCAGCAGGGAGCAGGAGGCGGCCACGTCGACCCGGTCGGCCAGCCCGAGCAGGGTGCCCAGGGTGGACAGGGACTTGGTCAGGTCGTTGACCCAGATGTTGCGGCCGTTGACGACGCCGGCCACCAAGCGCTTGCCGGGCAGGCCGCCGACGGCCGCGAGGTCGTCCAGGTTCGTGGCGGCGGCCTCGGTGAAGTCCAGGGCCAGACCCTCGACCGGGGCCTTGGCGAGTACCGGCAGGGCCTCCCCGAGCCGGTCGAAGTAGGACGCCACCAGCAGCTTGGGCCGGTCGACGAGGGCGCCGAGGTCGCGGTAGGCGCGGGTGACCGCGTTGAGTTCGGCTGGGGTGCGGTCCTGGACGAGGGCGGGCTCGTCCAGTTGGACCCACTCGGCCCCTGCGGCGCGCAGGTCGGCGAGGACTTCTGCGTACACAGGCAGCAGGCGGTCGAGCAGGGTGAGCGGTTCGAAGGCGGCGGGCGCGCCGGGTGCGGGCTTGGCCAGGAGGAGGTAGGTGACTGGACCGACCAGCACGGGCCTGGCGGTGAGCCCCAGCGCCAGGGCCTCTTTCAGCTCAGTGACCTGCTTGGTCGCATCGGCGGCGAACACGGTGTGGGGGCCGAGTTCGGGGACCAGGTAGTGGTAGTTGGTGTCGAACCACTTGGTCATCTCCAGCGGCGCGACGTCCTGGGTCCCGCGGGCCATCGCGAAGTAGCCCTCAAGCGGGTCGGTCGCGACCGCGTCCCGGTGGCGGGCGGGGATGGCGCCGACCATGACGGTGGTGTCCAGGACGTGGTCGTAGTACGAGAAGTCGCCGGTGGGCACCTCGTGGATGCCGGCCTCGGTGAGCTGGTGCCAGTTCGTACGGCGCAGGCCGGCGGCGGTGGCGCGGAGGGCGTCAGCGGTGACGCGGCCCTTCCAGTAGCCCTCGATCGCCTTCTTCAGTTCCCGGCCCTGTCCCTGGCGGGGGTAGCCGTACACGGTGGCCCGTGCTGCCGCGCTTGCGGGCTTGGTCGTCACGGAGATCTCCTTCGCGAGATGAATCCCTGAGATCCCGGCGACGGGACGAGAGCGCGAAGGAACAACGTGCCGGACGGTGTCGGCCGGCGGCCGTCCGTTCGGTGTGTTCGCCGACCCGCCCTCGAGGTCACCGGGATGTCCGCGCACGAGTGGTTCGGGCGCGGGCAGTTGGCAGGTCTTCGGACTCGCGGGCACGTCTCGTCGTACGAAGTCGTACGAGACACCTACTGGCCGTCGCTTCCCAGGCCCTCCTCGGACCCAGTGCGTATGACGGCGGTCGTTCCCGCTCACCGCTGCGGGGCAGTCCCGGATTCCCACCGGGTTCCCTCTTGCGACGCATCCCGCCTGGCGGACGGGGCGAACCAGCTGCACCGGCCAGCCTACGGGGTCACCGTCAGAGAAGAGAGCGGGACGCCCATCATCGGGACGGTGAGGCGGACCACACCCCGCCGGGCAGGCCACCGGGCGGGAAGCCCACCGCACACGCGCCTCCCGCCCTTCCCCAGTCACGCCGCGCGGGGGACCCTCACCCCTGCGACGGAGCGGGCCCTCAGCCCGTGTCCGACGGCCTTGACCTCACCAGCGCCGCCGCCACCAGCCCCATCGGCATGGGTGCCGGGTCTGTGAACGCCTCGACTGCCCCCAGCGCGGCGCACCGCCACTCGGTCAGCCCTGCGGATCGACCAGAACACCAGCACGTTCGTGACGCACCCCGTGACCGATCGCACGCTCTGACCCCACGACGGGCTTGATAGCCTCAGCGGGCCAGTCGAGCCACATCCGAGGCCAGGGAATCCGGTGCGAATCCGGAGCTGACGCGCAGCGGTGAGGGGGACGGGCGGGGCACGACGCCACTGGGAGACCGGGAAGGCGCCCCGACCGGGCGAACCCGAGTCCGAAGACCTGCTGGCACCTCCGCGTCCCGGCGCGGACGGACGTCCGTAGGCCAGGCTCCGCGTACGAGCCCCGACCCCAAAGGCATGCCCGTGCTCCGCACCCCCGCTCTTCCCCGCACCCCGGCGCTTCTCCTCGCGTCCGCGCTGCTGCTCACCGCCTGCGGCTCCTCCGGCGACGACGCGAAGTCGCAGGAGACCTCGGCCGCCGGCTACCCGGTGACCCTCGACAACTGCGGCCACGAGGTCACCCTGAAGGCGCCCCCGAAGCGGGCCGTCTCCCTCAACCAGGGCACCACGGAGATCCTCCTCTCCCTCGGCCTCGCCGACCGCATGGCCGGTACGGCGACCTGGACCGACCCGGTGATGAAGGGCTTGGAGAAGGCGAACACGTCTGTGCCGCGCCTCGCCGACAACAACCCCTCCTTCGAGCAGGTCCTGGGCGCCGAACCCGACTTCGTCACCGCCTCGTTCGTCTCCACCCTCGGCAAGGGCGGGGTCGCCACCCGCGAGCAGTTCGAGAAGCTCGGCGTGCCCACCTACGTGTCACCGTCCGACTGCTCGGGCAAGGACAACGACCGCGGCGGCGACGGATCGCGCAGCAAGCCGCTCACCCTGGACGCCGTCTACGGCGAGATACGCGATCTGGCCCGTGTGTTCGGCGTCGAGGAGCGTGCCGAGAAGCTCGTCGGCGAGTTGAAGGAGCGGGTGCGCAACGCCACCGACGGGCTGAACGCCTCCGGTGTCTCCCTGATGTACTGGTTCGCCAACTCCCAGTCCCCCTACCTCGCCGGCTGCTGCGGCGCCCCGGGCGCCATCACCCGCGCGGTCGGCGCGAAGAACGCGTTCGCCGACACCCACGACGAATGGCCCCAGATCAACTGGGAGACGGTCGCCGACCGTGACCCCGATGTGATCGTGATCGGCGATCTGACCCGCAAGCAGCAGACCGCGGAGACCGCAGAAGCGAAGATCCGCTTCCTGGAGACGAACGCCGCCACCCGCGGTCTGACCGCGGTGAAGAAGAAGCGGTACGTCCTGCTGAGCGGGCAGGCGATGAACCCGTCCATCCGTACGGTCGAGGGGATCGAGAAAGTCGCAGCCGGCCTGCGGCACTTCGGACTTGCCAAGTGAGCGCCCGAGTGAGCGCCCGTTCCCTGCTGTTGACGGGCGGCGGGCTGGTCGCCCTGCTCGCGTCGATCGCCGTGGCCGTGACGATCGGCCCGGCCGACATCTCCACGGAGGACGTCTGGGCCTCCGTCGCGGCCCATCTCGGCCTCGGTGAAAGCACGTTGGCGCCGCTGCGGGACGGCATTGTGTGGAACCTGCGCATGCCCCGCACCCTCCTCGCCGCCGTGTGCGGGGCCGGACTCGCGGTGTGCGGGGCAGTGATGCAGTCACTGCTGCGCAACCCGCTGGCTGATCCCTTCGTGCTCGGGGTCTCCTCCGGGGCGTCCACGGGCGCGGTCGCCGTGGTCGTGCTCGGGGTGGGCGGCGGAGTGATATCCCTGTCGGCGGGCGCCTTCCTCGGGGCGCTGCTCTGCTTCGGCCTGGTGCTGCTGCTCAGCCACACCCTCGGCGGCAGCACCGACAGGGTCGTACTGTCCGGGGTGGCGGTCATGCAGCTGTTCTCCGCGCTGACCTCGTTCATCGTCCTGACCTCGGCCGACGCGGAGACCACCCGGGGCGTGTTGTTCTGGCTGTTGGGATCGCTCACCGGCGCCGACTGGGGACAGGTGCTGCTCTGCACCGTCGTCCTGGCGGTGGTTCTCGTCCTCTGCCTCGGGTATGCGAGCACGCTGGACGCCTTCGCCTTCGGAGACGAGGCCGCCGCGGGACTCGGAATCCGGGTCGCCCGCACCCGGCTGGTCCTGCTCTGCGCCACCGCGCTCCTCACCGCCGCTCTGGTCAGCTGCGCCGGCGCGATAGGCTTCGTCGGCCTGGTCCTCCCGCACGCCACCCGTGCCCTCACCGGCGCGGGCCACGCCCGACTGCTGCCGGTCACGGCGCTGACCGGGGCCGTGTTCCTGGTGTGGGTGGACACCCTGGCCCGCACCCTCCTCGACCCTCAGGAGGTCCCGGTGGGCGTGGTGACGTCCCTCATCGGCGTACCGGCGTTCGTCGCCGTTCTCTACCGCGGACGGAGGAGGACATGAACAGCCTGCGTGCGGACCGTGTAGTGCGACGCATCGGCGACAAGATCGTCATCGACGGCGTCACCCTCGCTCTCCGGCCAGGCGAGACCGTCGGTCTGCTCGGCCCCAACGGGTCGGGAAAGTCAACGCTGTTGAGACTCATGGCCGGGGTGTTCGCCCCCACCGCCGGAGTCGTCACCCTGGACGGCCGCCCGCTCGCCGAGGCCGGCCGCCGCGCTACCGCGCGCCGGATCGCCACCGTCGAACAGCACGCCCACACCCAGACCGAACTGACCGTCCGGGACGTCGTCGCTCTCGGCCGCATCCCGCACCGCCGCGCCTGGACACCGCCGACGGCGGCCGACGCGGAAGCCGTCGCCGAGGCCCTGCGGCGCACCGGACTGACCGACCGGGCCGACCAGTCCTGGCACACCCTCTCCGGCGGCGAACGCCAACGCACCCAGATCGCCCGCGCCCTCGCCCAGGAACCCCGCGAACTCCTCCTCGACGAACCCACCAACCACCTCGACATCCAGCACCAGCTCGACCTGCTGGCCCTCGTCGCGAGCCTGCCGGTCACCACGGTGATCGCCCTGCACGACCTCAACCTCGCCGCGATGTACTGCGACCGGCTGCTCGTCCTGCGCGACGGCCGCGCGGTCACCGAGGGCACCCCCGCCGACATCCTGACCCCCGCCCTCATCGAGCAGGTCTACGGCGTCCGCGCCGAGATCACCCACGACCCCGGCCACCCCGTGATCCGCTTCCTGCGCCCGGCCGCCCGGGACGCGTCTCCCCCGGAGAGGAACGTGACGAGCGATGCCCCGACAGCGATCTGAAGAAGCGGGCACGGAGCACACCCCCGCCGAACCGGTGCCGTGCCGTGTCGTCGTCTGCCGGGACTGCTGCTGCGGGAGCCGGAAAGTCACCGGCGTGGACCACGACCGGCAGCTCACACGCCTGGCCGAGGAGGCCCCCGTACGCGTCTCGGACTGCCTCGACGTCTGCGAACACGCCAACGTGATCGTCCTCCAGCCCTCCGCCGCCGCACGGGCCGCCGGCGTCGCTCGTCCGGTCTGGATCGGCCTCGTCAACGACCGCGACGCCACCGAGGACATCGCCGCCTGGGTACAGGCCGGCGGCCCCGGCATCGCCCCCTGCCCCGACATTCTTGATCTGTACGTGTTCACGCCGCCCCGGAGGGCGCGATGACCATGAAGACCTGGCCGTAGGTGCGGCGTCCCCGGCTGGTCTTCACTGCTCGCGCCCGCCCTGGCCTTCCCCGTACGGAGGAGTCCCGACGAGGACGCCGGCCGCGAGGAACACCTGATCTGCTCGGTGCTGAGTTCCGCGCGGGCAGTGCGCGGGTCCCCGGACCCGCTGAAGAACCCCGCCGATCAGCTGCCAGTGGTCCCGGCCACCTTCTGCAACGCCTGTTGCTGACCGGCCGGAACGGCAGCAGCCGTTCCCACTCGGCATCACTCGGATCCCCCCGCCCCGTGGCCCATCACGAGTCCGGCATGGAGCAGCCACGTGATCGAGCTCCTAGTGGGCGGACGACTCGTCGGCGAGCTGGTTGCTGCGGTGGATCTCCGGCATGTGTGTCTCGGCCCAGACCCGCAGGGCGGAGAGCGGTCTTTCGAGGGACAGGCCGAGCTCGGTGAGCCGGTAGTGGACGGCGGGCGGCACGGTGGGTTCCACTCGGCGCGCGACCAGGCCGTCGCGGACCAGGCTCTGCAGGGTGACAGACAGCATCTTCTGTGAAATGCCAGGAATACGGCGCCGCAGTTCCGCGAAACGGATCTCGTCCGGAGCCTCCTCGGCCAGCACCTTGACCGCCATCGACGTCCACTTGGTGCCGATACGGTCGAGCAACTGCCGGGTCGGGCAGCGCGGATCCAGCAGGTCACCGCGCTCACCGGGCCGCCGGCTGGGCTCGCCGCGCCTTGATGCGGTCACTCGGGGCTCACCACCTGAAGGGAAAGTGCCGTCTTGGACGGACCACCATAGTTCCCTAGCGTGTCCTGGTCACTATTCCTCACCACGCACCTGGAGTCTCTCCATGCCCGAGCTGCGCCGCGTCCCCGTCAATGGTGTCGAGCTGAACGTCGCTCTCGACGGATCGGGCCCGGCCGTACTGCTGCTGCACGGTTTCCCGCACACCTGGGAGCTGTGGACGGACGTCATGGCCGACCTGTCCGGCCGCTACCGCGTCATCGCTCCGGACCTGCGCGGGTTCGGGGCGAGCAGCCGGGCCGCCTCCGGACACGACGCGGTCACCCTGGCCGAGGACGCCGAGGCGCTTCTCACCACACTCGGAGTGTCCTCGGCCGCCGTGGTGGGTATCGACGCGGGTACCGCGCCGGCCTTCCTCCTCGCCCTGCGTCGCCCGGGTCTCGTCCGGCGCCTGGTCGTCATGGAGTCCCTGCTGGGCAGGCTGCCTGGCGCCGAGGACTTCCTCGCGGACGGGCCGCCGTGGTGGTTCGGCTTCCATTCCGCCGCGCCCGGCCTCGCCGAGACCGTGCTGGAGGGCCACGAGGCCGACTACGTCGACTGGTTCCTGTGCACCGGCACGCTCGGAGACGGGGTACGCCCGGCCCTCCGGGACGCCTTCGTCCGCGCCTACACCGGCCGCCAGGCGTTGAGCTGCGCGTTCTCGTACTACCGGGCTCTGCCCGAAAGCGCGGTACAGATCGAGCAGGCGGTCGCCACCGCCCGCCTGAGGGTGCCGACCATGGCGTTGGGTGCCCGGCCCGTCGGTGCCGCGCTGGAACGTCAGCTCCGCCCGGTCACCGACGATCTCACCGGACACGTCATCGAAGACTGCGGCCACATCATCCCTCTGCACCGCCCGCGCGCCTTGCTCAAGCTGCTGCATCCATTCCTGGCCGGAGACGAGGCGACATCAGCGTGACCGGGGCCGGGGCGGAGGTCCCGTCTGATCAGCTGTTTGTGTGCGGTCTGCAATGCGTCGAGCGCGATCCAGTCTCCGGGCACGACAGTGACCGGTCCGAACGCTCGCCGCTCGCCGGCGCGCTGCCCGCCGCCGACGCCGGCAGTACGGCCTCCGTCCCGGACGCGCCGGCCTCGACGTCCAGTTACCAGGATGAGGGCGGTGAGGTGCGGGCGAACGACGGACGGCAGGCGCCCGCTCTCGAGCAAGTGCCGGGGGAGAGCCAGTCTGAAATGGTCACGGATGACGTCCTGAGTCTTGCGCGTGGTCGCGAGAGCGTCGGTCTCTTCCTGGCGTGCCTGGCCGTCCCGGCTCTTCGAGCAGCCGATCTTCTTCCGAGGAACTTGACGAGTCGCCCATATCGTCGGCACGATCCAGTTGGTTCACGGGTTCCACTGAGCGGCGGATTCAGCTTGGGCGTGGTGGAGCGACCCGATGAGATGATCCCGCCCTGGCTCAGTGTGCTCACGGCGTCCGGAGCCGCCCTGGGTTGCCCCGTTCACCGGCCTGAGCGTGCGTCAGTTCGGCGAGCTGATTACCGCTTTGCGGAGCGAGGACGCCCGAACTCGCCCAAGGCCTGCGTCCGATGTCACAGGGCATCAAGTGGTTCGAAGCGCATGGCCTGGAGAAGCAGGCCGAATACTGCCGTTTCGCGCCATTACTGCGTGCAGGCCCGCGCTGTCACCGAAGACGGACCGAAGAGTATCCGCCGTGCCGGGCTTCGACCGACACACACGTCTGGGTTCTTTTCACCCGCGGCACCAGCAGATCCTCGCCGCTTTCGCCGAGGCGCGGAAGCCGCCGCGGGCCCGCAACAGTGCCAGGCCCTCGACCTCACCCCGAAGAACCTCGAGAGCAGCCGGAACAAGCCCAAGCGCCTGGTCAGTTGCGGAATCCTCGCCGAGCCCGACCTGGCTTGTTCACTCTGCTCCGAGCGTGACGGGTCCCAGATCGGAAGGCAGACGGCCAACCGCGATCGACACAGCCTCTTCCGCCGTCGCCGCCTCGGCAAGGCCCTGATGCGCCACTCCGATTCGGTCAGTCGCACCGGATCGTGGTCGGCCACCTCGAAGCGACCCGTGAGGTGCACGAACGGAGCGACCTCCCGGATGGCGCACGACTCCTCGCGGGTACCGGGCCGCCCGGCCGGCGCGGGGCCGACCGCGGCCAGCGTCGACCGCAGGCGCTCGGTCCGATGGCCGCACCGACGGGTCAAGCTGCCGGGGGAAGGACGATCAACGAACGGCCAGCAGGCCGTACAAAAGAGGGATCCGCGGCTCGGGCAGCCGCCACCAGCCAGAGTCTGTACGGACCATCCGCGGCCATCGCGGCCAGGGAAGCTCCTCGCTCTCCCGCAGTCGCCGGACGCCCATTCCCGCATCCGTCAACGCGTTCACGACCTCTCCTACTCCGTGCATCCACTCGTAACTGTTCGTGGCGCCCTCGACGGCTGGGCCGTCGGTGTAGGTGTAGGTGGCATCCCGGTGCACCGGACCGGAGCCCCCCAGGTAGTCGTGGCGCAGCAGCAACTCCGGTCCCTCACCCGAACCGGGTTTCGGACCGAGTGCGTTGAGCAGCGGGTGGAACTCCACCACGTACAACCGCCCGCCCGGCCGCAGCAGCCTGGTCACCACATCCGCCCAGCGCTCGAGGTCTGGCAGGTAGCACAGGGCGCCCTTGCCGGTGTAGACGACGTCGAACCGCCGGCCCTCGAGCGCCGTCACGGCGTCGTACACGTTGGCCTGGACGTAGGTGACGCCGAGGCCCGACTTCGCGGCGAGGTTCCGCGCGGCCATCACGGACGCCTCAGAGAAGTCCAGGCCGACCGCCCGGGCTCCACGCCGGGCGAAGGCGAGTGTCTCCGTGCCGAGGTGGCACTGGAGGTGCAGCACATCCCGGCCGGACAACTCTCCGAGGTCCTCCCACTCGAACGCGGCGAACCAGCGCTCCGGATGCAGGTCCTCGTTCAGGCCGTAGAACTGACTGGAGACGTGGACCGGAGTGCGGGCGTCCCAGTTCGCCTGGTTGGCGCGCATCAGCCGCGCGTGCTCGGCGGAGGTCATGAGGACATCAAACCGCGCCCCGGGCGCGCGTGGGGGACGGAAACCGGAAAAGTGCCGTGCCGGGTGCCGATGCGGCCGGTTCCGGTCCGTCGGTGGGGCGTAGGAGCCGATGCCTCGACCATCTCGTGGCCGAGGCGCAGGCTGTCGCCCCGGGAGCGCCTCGCCGGCTGGCCGCCGCCGGCGCCGGGCTGCTCTGTGAGAACTGCCAGGACCTGGCCGTCGCGGCCGAGCAGCAGGCCGAAGCCTTGCGAGAGCGGGCAGAAGAACGCAGAGATTGCCGCTGTCCTGCGGATCAGCTTGCGGTCGGTCGAGCGGTGGCGCCGGGCCTGGCGCGAGGGCGGCGAGACGGGAGTCCTGGCGAAGGGGTCGCCGGGAAGATCTGGACTCAGGCGGTCAGGATCTGCTGACCGCTCCGACGCGTAGCTGCGTACGCCGACCGTCAGGCGTCTGTCCTTTCGCGCATCGATGTCCACTTCTGAGCCCTTCTGACAGGGCTACGGGCCGGCCGCCCTCACACGCAGTACACGCCGGCCGGCCGGACTGGCCCGCAGACGCGCGCCGTAACGTGCCTGGGCGACGTGCGCCCACTCGGCGGCCGGAGCCGATCGGGGCCGGTCGACGCGATCAGCTCAGGTGTGGAGAGGTGTTGTAAGTGCCGGCTCAGGCCGGGCGCTGCGCTCCGGTCGGTTCACCGGTCCCGTTGCCGGAGGAGACATGGGTGATCGAGCCATGCTGTCCTGTGCATGTGGATGGGCTGTCGGCCATGGCGGTGAGCGCTTCGGCGGTGGTGGGATGGACCGCCAGGATGGTGTCGACGCCGGTGAGGGTGAGCATCCGCATCAGGCGGTCGGGGACGTTGGCGAGCCCGAGTGCGCCGCCCGCCGCCTGGGCGGTGTGCCAGAGGCCGATGAGCGCGCTCAGACCGGCGGAGTCGCAAAACCCGACCTGTGACAGGTCCAGAACCAGGTGCGGAGACACCTGCTCGATGATCATCGAGGCGTCGCGGCGCAGGGTTTCCGCGGTGTGCATGTCCACGTCCCCGGCGACTGTGGCGATGGCGAGGCCGGGACGGGGGTGCTGGACGGTCAGCTGCAGCGTGTCGGTCACGTCGGTCACTCCTGGCCGAGGTGTTCGGGCGCGGCGGCGGTGTGAGCGGTGGCAGCGACACTGCCGTCGGGCATGGCGTGGGGGTGGGGCACGGACAGGGCCAGCAGGGCCACGTCGTCACCGGCTCCGTCGGGCAGCGAGGCCAGCAGGGTGATGCTGTCCTCGACCAGGGAGGTGGCGGTGACGGGCGCGGTGCGCTGGTGGAGGAAGCCGGTCAGGCCGTCGTCACCGAGCATGGCGCCCTCGGTGGTGCGGGCTTCGATCAGCCCGTCGGTGTAGAGGAACAGGCTTTCCCCGGCCGTCAGGGAGAAGGTGGTCTGGGCGAAGGGCGCCTGGGGAAAGGCGCCGACGAGCATGCCGCCCTTGGGGCGTACGGCTCGCACCCAGACGGCGCCGCTGTCGTCGGGGCGCAGGTGGTAGGCCGGAGGGTGGCCGCCGGTGGCGAGGGTGACGGTGAAGCCGCCGTCCTCCCGGGGCTCGAGGAGGCCGAAGAGGACGGTGCAGAAGCGGCGGCCGGCGGTGACGTCGGTGAGCAGCATGGTGTTGAGCGCGCTCAGCACGGTGACGGGGTCGGCGTCGATCTGGGCCGTGGCGCGCAGGGTGTGGCGGGCCAGGGCGGTGACGGTGGCCGCCTCGGGGCCTTTGCCGCACACGTCACCGAGGAAGAACGCCCACCGGTCGCCGTCGAGGGGGAAGACGTCGTAGAAGTCGCCGCCCACGTCGTGGGCGGAGGCGGTGCGGTAGTGGCAGGCCAGTTCCAGGCCCGGCACCACGGGAAGGGCCGGGGGCAGCAGGGTGCGCTGGAGGGTGGAGGCGAACGCGGCGATGGCGGCCCTGTCCTGCTCCGCCTTCTCCCGCGCCGCCCGCTCCGCCTCGGCCCGCGCCCGTTCCGCTTCGGCGTGCCGCCTCTCCGCCTCCCGGCGGGCCTGCTCGTCGCGCAGGGCCCGCAGCGCCGACAGTCGCAGCTCCATCTCGTCCAGCACGATCGCGGCGAGATCGGCCAGGGTGGCGGTGTCCTCCTCGGTGATCGAGCGCGGCCGGGTGTCCAGGACGTTAACCGTGCCCAGCTTGTGCCCGTCGGGGGTGATGATCGGTGCGGCGGCGTAGAAGCGCACGCCCATCTCCCCGGCGACCAGGGGATTGTCCGCCGCGATGGGGTCCAGCAGGGTGTCGGGGATGACCATCGCGTCATCACGCAGGATCGCCGAGCCGCACAGGCCCGGATCACGGCCGATCTCCGCGACGCCCTCCAGGCCGTGGGCGGCCTTGAACCAGATACGGTCGGTATCCACTATTGTGACGGTCGCCACCGGCACGTCGAAGAGCCGGGCGGCCATCGCCGCCACCCGGTCGAAGGCCCCGTCGGGCGGAGTGTCGAGGATGTCGTAGCGGCGCACCGCCGCGATCCGGGCCGCCTCCGCATCCGGGTCGGGGACCAGCTCGGGGCGGCGCCCGGGAGCCGGGTCGGTGGCCGATGCCTGCTGCATGATCGGCTTTCCTCTCCGTCGATGGGCTGCCGCCGTGAACGGCACGAACCGACGTAGCCTAGTTCGCCCGCAGGCCCGAACGCCAATGCCGTCGTCAGCCGGGCACCGGACACGGCCTGCTCTCAGGTGATGCGGTCACTCTCCACGAGAGGAACGGGAGAATCCGAAACAACCGTCCCGGCTCGATCGGCCCTCCTGGCCATCGGCTGGGGCACGTCACCACAGCGCCGCGGGCGTCGATGGCCACAAGCTCATCCACCGCGCAGCGCGCCTCCTCAGCCCGGCCAGACGTCCGCAGGTCGTCCGGCGCCATCCGCTCGACAAGCGCAGCAGTCGAGGAACCGAAGTGACTTCCCCTGCCGGGGATCCAGTGGGCGGCGTGGGGATGCGGGGCAATGTTGCGCCGTCGGGAACCGACCCGGTGCCACTTGAGCTCGTCCTGCGTCGCGAGGGCGCTGCGATGATCCCCGCCGCGCGGTGGAGCTGCTGGACGTCCCCCCTCCGACGCTCACCGTTCAAGCTGCGCTTTTCCACCGCCGGCGACCGGGGCGGAGCGCCGGAGGGTCCAGGAAATGGTTTGTCGACCCAGTGGGCTGTGTGTCACCGTTCGGCCTGAACCGGAAGTTGATCATCGGCGGCCGGTCGACGTCGATATGCCGGCGGCCTCTCGGGGATCCACCGGAGAGGTGGCGAAACGATGGGAACCGGTGTCGTGGGGAACAGTTACGAGGACGAGTGTCGCCGGTCGTTGGCCGAGGAGCAGGCGAAGAGCCTTGCCGAGACCAACGACTGGGAACACGTGGACAGGGAGCGGGTCCACCGGGACTGGGACGTCCTGTACCGCGAGATCACGACTTTCCTGGACGGCGGCTCCCTGCCCGGGGACCAGCAGGTCCAGGAGCTCATCCGCAGGCACTTTGACATCGTCTCCCGGTTCTACACCCCCTCCAGGGAGGCTTACGTCGGCATGTCGCTCTTCTACGCCGAGGACGAGGCCATGAGGGCGTTCCACGATTCCTACCACCCCGAGTTGGTGAAGTTCCTGGGAGCTGCCATCAAGGTGTTCGCCGAGCAGGGGAGCGGGTTCGCCCCCAGCAGAGCCGAGGCCTCGGCGTAATCGGGCGACACGGGCCAGGACAGGCATGGGCGGGTGCGTCCGGACCGGCGTCCGGGCGCCCCCGCCGAGGGGTGGGACGTGGTTCATGCCCAAAGCTGTGACAGCCCTTGGGCGTTCCTCTCCGCGCAGTGGGCGCGGGGAGGGCGGTGGCGCGATTGTTCTGATGGTTACGGGCCTTGGTCCTAGTCGTCTTCCTCCATCGAACCGGCCTGAGCGAGGGCCTGGCGGACGGCCGGGTCTGCCTCCCAGCCGGGGGCGGTGAGTTAGGGCCTGTCGTTTGGATCATGCCGGCGTCGCGGGGTCTGGCACGCGCATCTGCCGCGTTGTCGTCGGTTGCCAACTCCCCCTAGCTCTTCGAGCAGGGGGGACCCCCACCGCGTTGGCGCCCTCCTCCGCCTTGCAGCTGCACGCACCAGACCCCGCTCGGGTCGGCCGAGATGCACCGCAGCTCCCGGCCGACCTGATCCAAACGACAGGCCCTAGTCGGCTGCGATGACGACGTGGTTGCGTGGTCGGTGCCGACGACGACGCGGAGCGTTTCGCCCCGGCTGCCCCGCCTGGCGAAATAGGCGGCCAGGCGGGCCGGCCCAGCCTGGCGGGGTCCGCACCGGTGGTCGCTCGCCCGGTGCCGACATCTGCCCAGATGCTCCACGGCGACGATGTGACTTACCGCTCGGACGAGTGGCGTCATTTCTGCTTCGTGGGCGCGTCGATTGTGTTGCTCTTCCCCGAAGGAATGGCTGCGCAGCGGTTGGAAAGGGATCGCGGCCAGGCACCTCGACAACCGATAGTGCCTATGGGCCACTGAGGACCAGGAACGAGACGCTCCGTAGTCGATCGTGGCGACGATCTCCTCGGCCCGCGTGTCGCGCAGGACGGCGTCCGGCTTCCGGCTGTCCACCGCGCGCCCGTACAGCGGGATCAGCAGGGTCTCCTGGACCGTGCCGAGCCGTACACCGGGCTCCGTCATGACTGCCTCCCGATGCGGTGTCCGCACGTGGTTGTGCGGGATGTGCCGGGCCGGGCGGTGCCGTGGCTGCGTCCACCGCCCGGCCCGGAGTCTCAGGTCCGCGCCGCGAGCTCGGGGTGTTCGTGGTCGCAGGTGTCGTCGATGCCGTAGGTGTCCCAGGCCGGGAACGGATCGTCCGCCGGCTGGCCCTCGCCGTCCGCCATCAGGCAGTCGGTGAGCGCGGCGTGGAGAGCGTCGGCATGCAGGTGCGTGCCGATGAAGACCAGCTCCTGGCCTGCGGGGCTGTCGGTGTCGCGGGCGGCGGAGGGCTCGAAGCGGGCGACGGAGCCGGCCTGCGACCACAGCCCCGTCACGTGCGGGCGGCTGGCCAGAATGAAGAAGCCCTTGGAGCGGAGGATCTGCCCGTAGGCGCCGCTGTCCAACTCCTCGGTCACGAACCTCCACAATCGCCCGGGGTGGAAGGGCTGTTCGGAGCGGAAGACGGTGGAGGAGATGCCGTACTCCTCGGTCTCCGGGACGTGGTCGCCGTTGAGCTCCATGACCCAGCCGGGGGCCTGTTGAGCGCGCTCCAGGTCGAACAGTCGGGTGCCGAGTACGTCCTTGAGCTCGACGCGTCCGTGTACGGCGGGCACGATCCGGGCGACGGGGTTGAGGCGGGTGAGTGTCGCCCGCAGTCGCTCGGCGGCGTCGTCGTCGACGAGGTCGAGCTTGTTGAGCACGATGACGTCGGCGAACTCGATCTGGTCCATCAGCAGGTCGCTGACGGTGCGTTCGTCGTCCTGGTACTGGTCCAGGCCGCGCTCGACGAGTTCGTCGCCGCGTGCCAGCTCGGGCAGGAAGTTCGCGGCGTCCACGACCGTGACCATGGTGTCCAGGCGGGCGAGGTCGCCGAGGGTGGCGCCGTCGTCGCGGGCGAAGGCGAAGGTCGCCGCGACCGGCATGGGCTCGGAGATGCCGGACGACTCGATGAGCAGGTAGTCGAAGCGGCCCTCGCGGGCCAGCCGGTCGACCTCCTGAAGCAGGTCGTCGCGCAGGGTGCAGCAGATGCAGCCGTTGGTCATCTCGACCAGGCGTTCCTCGGTACGCGACAGGGTCGCCTCGCCGCCCCGCACCAGGGCGGCGTCGATGTTGACCTCGCTCATGTCGTTGACGATCACCGCGACACGCAGGCCCTCGCGGTTGCCCAGGACGTGGTTGAGGAGGGTGGTCTTGCCCGCGCCGAGGAATCCGGACAAGACGGTGACGGGAAGTCGGCCGGAGGGGTCGGACGGCATCAACGCTCAGCCCTCGGGGCGCAGCAGGCAGCGCTCGTACGCCTTCACCAGCCGCTGGGGTACCAGGTATGACACTCCGTCGACGGTGACCGGCACGAGCGCCGGCGTGCTCGCCTTCCACTGGGCACGGCGGTGGCGGGTGTTGCTGCGGGACATCTTCCGCTTGGGAACAGCCATGGGAGTCCTCCTGGTTCGGGTGGCGAGTAGAGGCTACATGAAAATGAACACCATTACGAAGTAACGCCTGGAGTGGGAAGGAGTGCCGTGCTGCACCGGCAGCTGTCGCGCCGGGCACGGGTCGGCGGGAGGCGGATACCTGCGGCTGTGCTCCGGGGTGCGACTGCTGCCCTTGACGGACACCAGGCCGGAGGGGAGTGGCGCCGGCGTTCACTGGCGCTCGTCCGCCGCCTGCCGTCGGCCGCAGTCCGGGCACACCCCGGACAGCTCCACTGTGTGCCGGACGTTCGCGAACCCGGAGGTCTGTGCGATGGTGTCGGCCCAGGGCGCCGACAAAGCCGTCGGCCCGGATGAATGCCTCGACCACGGTGGTGCGTTGCTGGGTGAGTCGGCCGATCAGCGTGGCGTCGTGCGACGGGGTAGGGGTGCACCGGCGGTCGGGCGCCATCGGGTGCCTTCTCTCATGTGCCGGTGGGTACGGCGGTGTGCGTTCGGGGGCCGGGAACCGGGCGTCGTATCAGGAAGGTGGCGGCGTATACGGCCGAGCAGGAGCGCTCCGGCGGCGCCCGGTAAGGCGACGGCGGAGACGGTGTGCGCGGCGAACGTCTGCCGCCGCAGCACCACGAACCACCCCACGACCGCGGAGACCACGGCCACGACCGCTCCCGCGCGGAACGCGTTGACCATGAACGGGCAGGACCACATGTCCTGGAAGTCGGTCAGGAGGTTCCACGACCAGGTGGGTGCCCCTGTCTCAGCCAGCAGCATGACCGCTCCGGCAGCCGCAGTGCGCCGATGTCGGTGATCAGCTCCTTCCTGCAGACGGACCCGGCCCCGGGCGGCAACGCCAACTCCTACGAGTGTCGCGCCGGCGATCCTGTCAATTGCCCGGATCGGAGCGGTGCCGTCCGCTGGGCAGCCACTGCGACAACTGGGCATCCTGCCGGTGGACCGCGTCAGTGTGGAAGCGCAAACGGCGTCGCCATGAGCTGGTGCCAGTCTCCGTATCGCGGCTAACCGGAAGCTCGTCGGAAGGGGCGGCCTCAGTGAAGTAGGAACTGTCCTTGGGACGGTTTCGCTCCCTGGTGGGGCGGGGGCGTGGGGCCGGTTCCAGGTGGGGGATGTATTTGGAGCAGTGGACGTAGGCTTCCTCGACCGTGAGATGGACCCACAGGTGGGGTTGACGAGCGGGCGCCGCGTCGGTTGGCAGATCGGGATACCAGGTGCGCAGTTCAGGGTCGGTGTAGAGCCGGACGGTGCCGTTGACATGCAGCCCTATGTGGTCATGGGTGAAGTCCATGAACAGCATGCCGAGGTGGGGGTTCTCGGTCATGTTGCCGGCGCTGGCAAGGACACCGTTACCCCGGTATTCGGGGTAGGTCAGCGTGCGGTCGTCGAGGGAGACGCAGAAGCCCGGCGGGCCGGAGCGGAAGCTGGTGTCGCAGGCTCCACGGGAGTCCGCCGTCGCCAGGAACACCATGCTCTGCCGGGCTATGAACTCTCGCATGGCGGCCGTCAGGTAGGTGTGAACCTGGCGGTCGTAGAAGTCGGACGCCCGGTCGGTGGTGCCCAGTTGTTGCTGCAGCAGTCGTTCGCCGAAGGAGCCGGTCGTCTCGGGGCCGTTCACAGCTGGTCGGTCTCCTCATCGCGCGGGGGCGGCCCCAGCGGGGCGGTCAGGACGGGGGTGTCCCAGGGGTCGTAATGGATGTGACGAGGCGGAACGCCATGCCGTCGCAGCGCCTGTACGGCGTCACCGAGCATCTGAGGCGGCCCACACAGGTACGCCTCGTGTCGGTACCAGGGACCGAACTCTGCCAGCACTTCGGGAAGGGTGCCCTCAAGTCCCGCGATGCGCTGGTGGGAGACGGCGGCTCGGACGCGGAGCCAGTGGTGGCGCTGGGACATGCGCAGCATGTCGTCGAGTCCGTACAGTTCGTCCGCCGTTCTGGCGCCGATGAACAGACTGACCTCCTGGGCATTGCCGACGCCCTCCCGAGCGGCCTGCTCGATCAGGGCGCGGATCGGGGCGAGGCCGGTGCCGCCGGCGACGAAGAGAAGGTCGCGGCCACCGGTTGGATGCAGGACCATGTCACCTTCAGGCGGCCCCAGCCGGACGGGGTCTCCCGGGCGGGCGTCGTGGACCAGCGCGTTGCTGACCTTGCCGCCGGGAACGGCACGGACGTGGAAGGTCAGCCGGGAGTCCGGCCGTGGTGCGTGCGCGGGGGAGTAGTGCCGCCACAGCCTGGGAGCCCAGGGCGTTTCGACGCTTACGTACTGGCCCGCCACAAAGGGATACGGCAGCTGCGGCTGGACCGTGATCTCAGCTATCCCGTGACCGCGCTGCACATGCTCGACGATGTGCGCGTCCCAGACGGCCGGCCGGTGCTGCGCATCGTCCTCGGCGGCGCGGATCATCACGTCCGCGGCAGCTGTGTAGGCGCGCTGCCACGCCGCCGCCAACTCCGGACTCCAGGCCGGCCCCGCGTAGTGGGAGAGAGCTTGCAGCAAGCATTCGCCGACAGCCGGGTAATGAGCGCTGTGTGTGCCGAACTTGCGGTGACCGCGCCCCAGACGAGAGCAGAACGCGATGAGGTTTCCGGGGTCGTCGACCAGCTCCACGATGCGGAGAAGAGCGCGTACGAGACGTTCCCGCTGGACATCGAGTTCGGCGGGGAACAAGCTCCTGACCTGTGGGTAGCGTGCGAAGAGGATGGCGTAGAAGTGCGCGGCCAACTCATCTACGTGGGGCGCTACCACCGCGAGGCTGGCCCGCACCAGCGCGACGTCGTCAGCGCTGACAGGGTAGTGACCGGGCGCGATGTGACCGGGGAACGGACCGGGAGCCGGGTGAGTTGCGACGGCCCCGCTCCATCCATCCACAGGTCCAGGCGGTATGTCCGCGTTCGAGTGTTGGTGCATGTACCCCTCTCTGCCCCTCACAGCCGCTCCCAGGCCTGTCCCGCTGCCGGACTGGCACTGCCGTGCCCGGAAGCGAGTTCACCGTGGTGTGACATCGGGGCGCCATGCCTGCCACCAGTGCGATGGGGAGCGCTGTCCATGAAACGCACTTACCTTTCTCTCGCCATGTCGGAGCGCTCGACAGGACCAAGGCGACGTCCTCGTCGGCGTTGGGCCGAGGCCCCTGAGAAGCGCCTCTCGGGGGAGAGCTTCTCCGCAGACAGGCCGGCCACCTTGAACGGACGGCTGCCAAGCGCCCGTCACCCTAGCGTTCGCGGACTTCGGCGTTTGTGCGGGGAGGCCCTCGAAGGGCTACCGGCTGGTAGGTCTGCGTCCGTGAACGGCCGTGGCCTGACGGAGGCTGCGTCCTGGGGCGTGGCCGGCGGGACGCATGGGCTACGGAGGCCGACTAGGTGGCGTCCGACGGTGCTGTCATCACCCCCGACACGGGTACGGCCACATGTGGCTGACGCCGTTCTTCCGGATGCGCGCAAGCCGCCGGCCGCTCGCCTCCTAGAACCTCGCTTCCGAGGCCAAAGCCATGCCGCAGGCACTGGGCGCGAAGCCGTGGACGGGGGCGGTCCGCGCAGTTCTCGTGTCCGACCCAGCGGGCCGTGCCTGCCGGTGGCCCAGGCCACCGACCCGGGCCGGGTCGGCCAGCACGGTGCCTGGAGACCGTGATGGCGCTGTGCCGTAGTTTCGAGATGCACCGGGAACCGGTGGGCAAGCGGATCGTGGCGGCCGTGGTCCTGGCTGACGACCCGGTCGGAGACGAGGCCAGTGATCAGATCTGCTCATACTGAGCGACCCTCTGACGGGGGAACAGGAGCCGCCCAGCACCCCCAACAATGCACGCGATCAAGCCCGGTGAACTCGACGCGGCTTGTGCGATGTGCCCGGCCTGCGTGTCGCTGGGGCGGTGGCATGCCTACCAGCGGACGCCGAGTGCGCCGAGTTCGGCAGCGTGTGCCGGCGCAGTCAGCGGGAGGTGAAGTGCTCTGGCACGCCCCTGGCAGCACTCGATCGAAGGATGTGCAGGACACGCATCAAGCGGAAGGCTCGGTACCGCTGCCGCTCGGCAGCGACGCCCAGAGAGGGGAGCCTGTCTTGCCAGGAAAACTGATCGCGGCCCTGTCGACCCTCGGCATCGTCGCCACCACCATCGCCGCCGCAACACCGGCGAGTGCGGACTCGAGCATCGCCGTCACCAACCCCTCCTTCATCCAGCCCTACGTCGACCCGACCAACATCAGCTCCTACACGACCGTGGGATACGGCAGCAACGCGATCCCCGGCTGGCGCGTCACCAACGGCAGCGTCGACGTCCTCGGCCGGGCCGCGTCCAAGACCAGCGGCTCGCCCGTCGTCGACAGCGGCTCACAGGCCGTCGACCTCAACGGAGGCGAACCCGGAGGCGTGGAGCAGACCCTGAACACCACGCGCGGGACCACGGTCGCCGTCACCTTCGCCCTCAAGATCAACGACCATCCCTGGTGCGCCGCGAACGCCGGTAACGTGAACGAGGCCATGTACGTCCAGTTCGCCGACAACCCCGACGACGTCCAGTCCTTCAGCCTGGGAACCCCCAACTCCCCCCGCCGCTACGCCACCTGGCAGCTGGTACGGGCCCTTCTGCCGGCCACCGGCCGCCACAGCCGACTGCAGTTCATCTCCTCCACCCCCGGCGCCTGCGGACCGCTGATCACCGACGTCGAAGCCACCGAGCTCTGACCCCGGCCGGACACACAACCGACCCAGCACAGACGCGAAGCCGGGGCCGCCGGATGAAGCGACGGGCCCGGCTTCGTGGCCGGCGAGCCGGAGGCAGGGAGTCACTTCAGCCCGCGCCCAGCGCTTCCGTAACGTCGGCCCCGCTGGTGAACTTCCGGTCCGGGAGCTTTCACGACGTCGCCCAGGGACTTGTCGGCTGACGGGTTCTTCTCGACGTGATCGATCAACTGTTGCCTGGTCAAAGTCAAGGTAAGTGCCACTGCGGGCCGCGGCGCTCTGAGTCGTTCACACAGGGCAGTGCAGGGCCACCGCGATTGGTGCCGGAGAAGTACGTCTCATCGCGATTGAGCAGGCAGGGACGGGCCTCCCGCCCGCCCGCACCCCACCGGATGCCGCTGATCACTCGGTCGCGTAGGGGCCTTTGCCGATGTCCTTCGGATGGCGTTTTGGTACTCACGCTCCACGTCCGCGCCGTCCCGGTACTCACGGTCAGGGATCTTGGACAGCAGCGGAAGCATGGCCGACCGGTCGATGAGGTCCTCAGGGGGCGTCCCTCCCCAGCGCGCGGCGACATACGCCAGCCGGATCAACGCCACCGACCTGCGCGTGTACAGGATCCGACGACCGCTGCCGGGCAGCCCTCGCGGCAGCGGCTGGGGCATGGAACTCCATCGTCCGACCACCCCAGCCAGCAGCACCGACCCGGGGAAAACCGCACCCACGGCTTTCCGCCCCTTTCGGCACTCGGGAGCATGGCCTGCCCGCGGGCGGGGTCGCGGGCCGTCAGCGGGGCGGCAGGTCGATCTGGTCGCGCAGAAAGGCCAGCCCCGACGTTCCACCGGTGCCGGGCTGGTCACCGGTCATCCGCTCGACCAGGAGCAGGTGCCGGACCCGCCAGCGCACGACAGCGCCGCGCAGGGCCTGCAACGCAGAGCTGGCAAGGGGCTGCTGAGTCGGAAGGGCGTCGGTCGGCGGGCCCAGGAGGTCTTCGGCGGCGATGCGGTGGAACAGCTCGGCGAACTGGCTGGACTGGGCTCCGCTGGCGTTGTCGAGCAGCGGGCGGAAGGAGGCGAAGCTGTCGGGTTCGAGGTGGTCCAGGAGCGCGAGGTGGTGTTCGAGGATGTCCACAAACGCTGTGACTCGGCGCAGGTCCGTGGCGGCCTCGAGGTCCTTGTCCGCCTGCGCGTGCTCGGCGGCCCGGTGCAGATATACCAGGGCCTGGCTGGCAAGGACTTCGGCGGACTGGTGCACGGTGATGAAGAAGCGCTCGTCCGCCCACTGAGCAGTCCGCTCGTCCGGGGTGCGCGGCCGCTGCAGATCGAGGAGCGCGGGAAGTCGCAGGTAACAGGCGTAAGGCGTCTCCATGCACGCGATGATGACGGTAGGCGGCCCCCCGGTGTGCCTGTCGTCGTCGCCCGGTGTGCCACTACGTCACCCGACCGGCTTCCTTTGGTGGATATCGCCCTTGGAGAGCCTCGCCGGCATAGCGTGGTGAAGGGGGCTGAGCGAAATTGCTGAAGTCCCCCTTCACTGTCAGATGAGCTGGGCGCGGGGACCGTAGCGCACGGTGAGTCCGTCGCAGCGTGCGCAGTAGCCGACCTGGTTGGGTCGGCAGCCGAGGATGAGCGCGGCGGTGGCCCGGTCCGTGGTGGGGTCGATACGTCGGGGCGCATCGTTCACGCGCACGACCGTACGGCGCCACCGCACCGGCCGCTTCTTGACCCGCCCGAGCCCCTGCCGGGCTGCCGTGCCTACGCTCGCCGGTATGAGCACCGAGGAGCTCCCCGAGCCCGAACCGGGCCGCCCCTGGCGGCCGGAAGACGGTCCCGAACCCAAGGTGACCACATGGCCCGCCGGGAAGAGCCCCGCACTGGAGGTCTGGTCCCACGGAAAGTGGCGCTACGCCCCGCTCATCGCCCGCCAGGACTGAGCTGACGGCCGCGTCTTCTACCAGGTGGTTTTGTTCATGAAACGGGTTCAGGTGGCCTTCGCCGGCGCGGGACTGCCGCGCGGTGATGAGGTTGGCGGTCCAGCGTTCGTTCTGGCTGAGTCGTACCGGCTGCGCCGCCTCACCCTCCGCCGGCGGCTCGAGCCCGAGTAGGCTCCAAAGGCATGCGGTATCCGGACGGTGGCGGACTGCCCGCCGAGCAGCGCAAGCGCTGAGAAGAGGTACGGATACGGGCCGTTGGCCGTTGACCTCTTCGCGACCGGCCTCGCCGACATCAGGCAAACGTCAAGCTTGGGACGGTCGTTGGGCGTTGTCCATGAGTCGACTCTCCCAGGCCCAGGCCGCGATCTCGACTCGATTGCGGACCTGAAGCTTGTTCTGGATGGTCGCCAGGTGGCTCTTGACCGTGCTCAGCGAGATGAACAGCTCAGCGGCGACCTCCTGGTTGGTGCGGCCTCGCGCGATGGCCCGGATCACTTCCGTCTCGCGCTCCGAGAGCTGCTGCGCCGGCCTCGGCACGGTCGTCCTCGAGGCCGGCGCGAGGTTGCGCAGCAGCCGCAGCGTGATCGACGGTGAGATGAGGGCGTCGCCAGCGTTCGCCGCGCGGACCGCCTCGACCAGCAGGGTCGGCCCGGCGTCCTTGAGGACGAAGCCGACCGCCCCGGCGTGCAGCGCGCCGTAGACGTACTCGTCAAGGTCGAACGTCGTGACGACGACAACTCGCAGAGGGTCCGGCACGCCCGGCCCGGCCAGGGCGCGGGTGACCTCGATGCCGTCCAGCTTCGGCATCCGGATGTCGATCAGGCAGACATCGGGGCGCAGCCGCCGGGCGAGGGCGACCGCCTCGGCGCCGTCGGCGGCCTCGCCGATCACCGTGATGTCCTCCTGGTCCTCCAGGATGAGCCTCAGGCCGCCGCGGATCATCGCCTGGTCGTCGGCCAGCATGACCTTGATCGTCACCGACACTCCTTCTGGAGAATCGGGACTTTGGCGACCACCGACCAGCCGACTCCGGGCCCGGGCCCGACAATCAGGGTGCCACCGAGCGCCTCGACCCGCTCCCGCATGCCGATCAGGCCGAATCCGCCCTTCGGCAGGTGCCGGGTATGACCGGGGGACGCGTCGTCGGTGATCGTGACGGTGACACCGGCCGGGTCCTGGGCGATGTCGACGGTGGCCGAGCGGGCGTGCGAGGCGTGCCGGGCGATGTTCGTCAGGGATTCCTGGACGATCCGGTGGACGGTGGTGGTGACCTCGGGTGGCCAGGGCCTCTGGTTCTCGGGCAGCCGGAGCTCCACGTCGGGTCCGTGCCCCTGGAACCGCCGGACGATCTCCGCCAGTTGCTCCGGGCCCGGCGTGGGGGGAGAGGTGGTGGCCGCGTCGTCGGTGTCGCGCAGCAGGCCGACCACACGGCGCATGGCAGCCAGCGCCTCGCCGCCGGCCTCCTCGATGCCTGCCACGGCCTGGTCCAGCATCTCGGGCTGCCGTTTGCCCACGATCCGCGCGGCCTGGGCCTGCACCACGATGCCCGTGATGTGGTGGGCGACCACGTCATGCAGTTCCCGCGCCAGGGCCAGGCGCTCGTCGCGCCGGACAGCCTCGGTGGCCATGCGACGGCGGTAGTCCAGCAAACGCAGGCCGAGACCCGCCCCGAGGGCGAGAATCCAGGCATTCGTACCGACCCGCACCGGAGTGGTGGGGGCGCCTGCGGTCAGCCAGCCGATCGTCACCAGCGCGAACCCGGCGGCCGCAATTGCACCGGCTTGCCGGCTGGGCAGCGCCCGGATCGCGGAGCCGCCGAGAACCAGCAGCGCCAGCACCGCGCCGGCGCCCGGCTCGCCGGGCAGGTGCATGAGCCTGGCGAGAAGACCGGCGCCGCCCGCGATGGCCAGGCCGATGGCCGCGGCCCAGCCCCGGTGCCGAGCGCGCCCGAGGGCCAGCAGGCACACTGCCAGGCCGACCCCGGTGTCGAAGACCCACGGGCGGCCCTGACCCATGTACTCGAAGGCCATGAAAAGCAGCACCGCGGTGAACACGACCCCCAGGGCCGTGTTGACTGCGGCCTTCGATCCCCAGACCGGTCGACGTGCGGTGTTCACCCGGTTGACGCTACGCGATCGCAGGTGGACCGCCATACCGGCCGAAAGTACGAGCCGGATGGTTCTGACAGCCGGTGCGACGACTGGCACCTGCTCAGCATGCTGCGGACATGGCTGATCTCATCTCTTCCGCTCACCACGTCCTCGCCGTCTCGACGCTGGCCGAGAAGACCGTGCGGAGTCCTCTGCTGTACGCCTGGTGGGCGCTCAACCTGATCGTCCTCGCCGGGGTCGGCTACGCCGTCTACTGGAGCGCCAAGAAGTGGCGTGCCGGCCAAAGGGCGCGCGGGTGACCGGGGCCGTCCGACCCCAGGACACGGGATCCACATCCTCACCGCTTCTCCACCTCGATCGAGGAAACACATGACACCAGTACTGGAAGCCATGAAGCTTGGTAAGCGCTACGGCCGTCACCAGGCACTGACCGACTGCGACCTGAGCATCCCCCAGGGGCGCGTGATCGGCCTGGTCGGTCCCAACGGCGCCGGAAAGTCGACGCTGCTCAACATGTCCTGCGGGCTGATCCGGCCCACCTCGGGCACGATCCGCGTGCTGGGCGCCGAGCCCGCCGCAAGTCCGGCCCACCTGGCCAAGGTCGGCTTCGTCGCACAGGACACACCGGTGTACGCCGATCTGTCGGTCGCGGACCACCTGCGCATGGGCGCGAAACTGAACCCCCGTTGGGAGGGGCCGCTCGCGCAGCGGCGGATCGCCCAGATCGGACTGGACCCGAAACACAAGGCGGGGCGTCTCTCGGGAGGCCAGCGCGCCCAGCTCGCCCTGACCATCGCGGCGGCCAAGCGGCCCGAGCTGCTGATCTTCGACGAGCCCGCCGCCGCACTCGACCCGCTGGCCCGCGCGGGTTTCCTGGACAACCTGATGGGGTTCGTCACCGAACTGGGGGCCAGCGCCATTCTCTCCTCGCACGCGCTCTCCGATGTGGAGCGGGTCTGCGACTACCTGATCGTGCTGGCCGGCTCCCGGATCCAGGTGGCCGGCGACGTGTCCGGACTGCTGGCCGACCATCACCGGCTCATCGCAGGCCGCCAGGTCATCGACGAGCTGCCGGCCGGTGTGGAGGTGATCCGCGTGGAACACGCCCTGTCGGAGAGCACGGCGGTCGTGCGCGCGGAACAGCGGTGGTTGGCCGGCGGCCCCTGGAGCGTGGAGACCCTCGCTCTGGAGGAGTTGGTCCTGGCCTATATGACCCGGGCGCACCAGGCCGCCGCCCAGCCCGCCCTGACGGTCATGGAGGCACAGCGATGATCTGGCTGACTTGGCGCCAGTGCCGCGTTCAGGCGCTGGTGGGCCTCGGCGCCCTCCTGCTGCTCGGGATCTATCTGGTGATCCTCGGCCGACAGATCCACAGCAGCTACGACGACACGCTCGCGCACTGCACCGGCCACGGCAACTGCTCCAGCACACTGGGCACGTTCGCCGACCACTACAGCCTCCAGGTCGACCTGCTCAGTTACCTGCTGCTGGTGGTCCCCGCCGTCATCGGCATCTTCTGGGGCGCGCCGCTGATCAGTCGTGAGCTGGAGGCCGGAACTCACCAGTTGGTGTGGAACCAGAGCGTGACCCGTACCCGGTGGCTGGCAGTCAAGCTGGGGGTGGCCGGCCTGCTGAGCACGGGCGTGGCCGGGCTGTTCAGCCTGCTGCTGACCTGGGCCTCAGACCCGGTCAACACCGTCCTGAACAACCGTTTCGAACCGGTGCTGTTCGCGTCGCGCAATATCGCGCCGCTGGGCTATGCGGCCTTCGCCTCCGTGCTGGGGACCACCCTCGGGCTGTTCGTCCGCCACACCGTGCCCGCCATGGGAGCGACGCTGGTGGTCTTCGCCGTGCTCCAGATCGTCGTGCCCACCGTGATCCGGCCCCACTACCAATCACCGGTTCGCACGCCGGTGCCGCTCACCGCACAGCTGATCAGCGGCCTGACGAAGATCGGCACCTACGGCGACATCGGCGGGCTGCGAGTGCCCGGTGGACCCTGGGTGGTGGAGACCACCGCCATGCTCGACTCCAAGGGCAAGGAGGTCGGCCACACGACATGGTTCCAGGACTGCACCAACAACAAATCGCTGACCGAGATGCCGGGTTGCCTGGCGAAGGGCAACCTCCATGTGGACGTCTCCGAGCAACCGGCCGGCCGCTACTGGACCTTCCAATGGATGGAGACCGCGATCTTCACGGTCCTCGCCGGGTTGCTGGCCGTCCTGAGCTTCTGGCGGATCCGCAGCCGGCTCAACTGACGCCGGCGCGGCTGCGTCAGAACGGGTGAAGTAGCCGGGGGCAAGGCCGTGGCCGCACGTCGGTCAGGCGGACGGCAAAAGGCCGGCGCCCAGTCGCGCGGAACGCGGGTCCCCAGGGCACCGGCCAACCGAAACCTCGGACCAAGAATCGCCCTCAGCCTACGGGCGCAGCGCCCCCCACGCCCGCCGGGCAGGCCCGCTCGGGGAGCCCCACTGCGACGACACAGGCGCGCCAGCTCGCCCTCGCGTGCCTCAGCCGCGGCGGCAGTCAGTCGCTGAGGGCTTCCTCAAGGCTTCCGCGGATGTCCCTGCCCGGCGTGGAACGCGCGGGTTATTTCGGGCAGCGGGTCGGCTCGGTGCGCCACGTCGAGCAGGGCGTGCAGGGTGCGTTCGGCCCGGCCCAGCCGTGGCCGCCACTGCGCGACGATGCTGACCGGGCGGATCGGCTCGGCCAGCCGCAGTGCGGTAAGCTCCCCTCCCTGCAGCTGCCGGGCCACCGCCAATTCAGGCAGCAGCGACACCCCGTGTCCGTATCCGGTCAGCCGCAGCAGCGCTGACAACGAACCTTGAATCATCGTCAGTTGGGCGCCGGCGAGCAAATCCCGGCCGAAGCGGTCCACCAGCATCTCCGAGGTGCACCCGGGCTCCGCCACCAAGAAGTCGTACCGCAGCATCTCCGCGGGCGTTACGACCTCCTTGCGGGCCAGCGGATGGCTCGGCCCCGCCACAAGCACGGTTCGATCGTGCCCGACGACCGTGTGCGGGCCGACTATCCGGCCGCCATTGTCGTAGCGGAAGGTCAAGTCCAACACGCCTTCCGCAAGGGCATGTTGCAGCGCTTGCCGGTTGGTGACCGTCAGCTCCACGTCCGCACCGCTGTCCGTGTCGCTCGTCCCGTATTTCAATGCTGCCAGGACATCGGGCATCCACACGTGCGCCAGGGACTCCTGCGCCCCGATCCGCAGCCGCGGCCGCTCGCCGCGGGCCACCCGACGCATCCGCTCCTCCAGCTCCAAGGCCTCGCGGACGTATGGCAGTAGTCTCTCGCCGGCCTCCGTGAGTACCGCACCAGTGCCCGCGCGCACCAGCACGCTCACTCCCAAGTCCGCTTCAAGCCGCTTGATCTGAGCGCTGAGGCTGGACTGCGCATACCCCAAAGCCTGCGCGGCAGCAGAGATGCCGCCATGATCGGTGACAGCGACAAGAGCGCGCAGATAGCGAGAGTCCACGACGGTAGGGTAACGGCCATCGGACTCTCCGATGGGGCTATCGGATTTACGGCGTCGCAGGTCGGGGGGCCGTTGGGACACGCTGCAGCCATGACCACAGCAGAGCCCCTCTCTTGCATCTCCGGCGCCGCGCCGGAAAAGCCCCCACTGCCCACCTTCCTGTCCAAGCCAGCGTTCGCCGGCATCGCCGCAGGCAACCTACTCGTCCTGCTCGACACCTCGATCCTCAACGTGGCCGTCCCCGACATGCAGAAGTCCCTGCACCCGGCCGCCGCCGTACTGCCCTGGGCCGTCGATGCCTACACCGTCGTCTTCGCCGGGCTACTGCTCGCCGGCGGTGTCATCGCCGACCGGTGGGGCCCCCGCCGCGTGTATGCCACCGCGCTCGGTCTGTTCGCCGCCCTGTCCGTGGTGTGCGCCCTCACGTCGAACATCGGCTCCCTCATCGCCGGCCGTGCACTGCTAGGAGCCGCGGGCGCCGGCCTGGTGCCCGCATCCCTGGCGCTGCTGATCCATCTCCACCCCGACCCCGTCCGCCGCACCCGAGCCATCGGCACCTGGACCGCCCTCAGCGGCCTCGGTGCCGCCGCCGGGCCCATCCTCGGCGGCGCCCTGGTCGAACTCGGCGGCTGGCGGCTGGTGTTCCTTGTCAACCCGCCGATCGCACTGGCAGCGCTGCTCCTCGCCCGCCGACTGCCGGCGCCGCCGGTGCGCGCCACCCGCGCCCTGGACCGTCCGGGCCTCACCCTGTCCACCGCCGGACTCGGCCTGCTCACCTTCGGCCTGGTCGAGGCCGGCATCAAGGGCTGGGGCACGCCACAGGCCCTGATCCCCATCGCAGCCGCGTTGGTCTGCTTCGTAGCCGTCGCCCTCGTGGAGCGCAGGGCGGCCGCCCCGGTCCTGCCGCCGGCCCTGCTCGCCCTGCCGAAGGTACGGGCAGCGATGATCGCCGCTGCGGTGTCCTGCTTCGCCTACTTCGGCGGGATGTACCTGTTCGCGCTGTGGTTGCAGCACACCTACCACCTGACCCCGTTCAGGGCCGGCATCGCTTCGCTGCCGATCGCCTTCCCGGTATGCGTCATGCCGTTCTTCACCGGCCGGCTCGTCGCCCGCTACGGGCCCCGCCCGATCTTGTTGACCGGCATGACGGCCACCGTCCTCTCCGGCGTGCTCCTGACCTTCGCGGTGGGTCATCACCCGCCCCTGCCCCTGATCCTCGTGGCCGAGCTCACCCTCGCCGCGACCGGCACCCTGTCCATCCCAGGCGCCGCCGCCGCGATGGCCGCATCCGCCCCGCAGGAGTACGCCGCCACCAGCCAGGGCGCGCTCAACGGCATCCGCCAGGCCGGCTCGGCCCTCGGTGTCGCCGTGCTCGGTACTCTCGGCGCGCTCACCACCTCCGGCTACGTCCTCATCACCATCGGCCTGTTGGCCGTACTGCTGGTGGCGAAGGCGACATCAGCACTGCGCACCTGACGGAGCTTCACTGCCGCCCGAAAAGGCGCTGCCTTCCGGAGTGTGCGTCGCCGCTGCATCGGTGAACTCCTCGTCCATCCCCTCCACGAACTGGATGCCCCCGGGTAGCCGCAACCCGGGCGGCGGCAAAGGATGGCCGGCCCGTCAGCGCCCACATCTTTCACGGCATTGTCACGGCAGCCGTGATCCTGCTTCGGCTCCGCCCTCGAAGGCGTCCAGCCAGTAGCCAAGAGTTGTCCCGTCATGCCACGAAGCAGAAGGTCATGCTGTGTCAGGGTCGGTGCCGATGGCACCGACCTCTCATGGGCGCTGGCGGTACGCCTCGGTCATGGCCCGCCAGGACTGGGCCGACGGCCGCGTCTTCCACCAGGTCCAGGTCGACCTGCTCGGCGACGCCAGGATCAGCCACCGTATGTACCAGTGGCCGCAGCCGGGCCTGCGCGCCGTACGCGGCCCGCAGCACCGACCCGCCCCGGACACCGGCAGCGTGCCGCGCGCCCTTCGATGCACGCTCTGACGAGATGCCGCCCAGGGGCCAAAAGGCCCGCCCGATGAGCAGACGGACGAAGGATGATGCCCTGCCCCATCAGGGCGGGGCATCGTCTGTTGCACCTCAGTGACTCAGCGGTCGGGGTGGCCGCCGGCGTACTCGCTGCGGCCAGAGCATCAGCGCTATACGGGCGGGTGGTTTACCTGGCGCACCCGTCAGACGCCGCGTGCTCCCCTCTACCTTCGAAGGGTAGTCAATCGACTACGGAGAGCGAGATGAGGTGTGAGGTGCGTTCGACCTCTAGCGCCGACTGGCGGCCTTCACCTCGACAACTCCCCGCTGCCGCTTAACCCTGGAGGATCCATGCGACACCCCGTCTCCCGCCTGCGCAGGCGAGCCCTGGCCTTAGCACTCACTATGGCGGCGGTCGCCCTCGTGCCCGCGCTCCCCGCCGGCGCGGCCGACCAGTACGAGTGGGCCGCGCTGGGCGACTCATACACCGCGGGCGGGTTCGTCGGGGACCCGCAGCCTCCGCTCGGCGATGCGTCGCGGGATGGCTGTGACCGCACCAGCGACGCCTACCCCGGTGTGGTCGAGCGGGAGCTCGAAGAGTTCCCGCCGGGCAAGTACGTTCACCTGACCAACGTCAGCTGCGGCAACGCCACCATCGCTGACATCGCCGACAGCAAGCAGACACCGATCAGCCCGGTCCAGCCGCCCGCCGGAGGCTGGCCTGCGGTGGACCCGCAGATCCAGCGAGCAAAGCTCAACGACGAGACCGATGTCGTCACCATCGGCGTCGGCGGTAACAGCCTGCCCTTCGGCGGCATGCTCCTGAAGTGCCTCGAACTGGGCGCTACGCTCGGCAAGTCCTGCCGCGAGTACTACACCAGTCCTCCCGAGGGTGAGGAGAGCATCCAGGACAAGCTCGCCAGGGTCCAGGACGAGTACGTCACGATGCTGGCCAAGGTGCACCAGGCCGCACCCAACGCCAAGGTGATCACCGTCGGCTATCCGGCCGTGCTGCCCGAGGAGGCCGCCGACTGCAACCGCACGTCGCTCACCGAACTGGGCTCGATCAAGCACGCCGACATCGACTGGCTTCGTGACCACGTCCTCAAGCCGCTGAACAGCACGATCCAGCGGGTCACGTCCTTCTTCGGCGACCGCTACGTCGATGTCTACTCCTCCAGCGTGGGCCACGACGCCTGCCAGAGCGCGGACACCAAGTGGGTCGAAGGAATCTGCGGCGACGCCGCGGACTACTGGCCCGCCAAACTCCCCGGCACCCTGCTGAACTGCGCTGTCATCCACAAGCGGGTCACCCTGGTCCACCCCAACGCCGAAGGCCACGCCAACACCGCCGCCCTCGTCGAACGAGCCATCCGCATCGCCCTCCTCCGCTGACCAACCAGCCGAACCGCGACGCCAGAACCCCGGCACCCGAGCGGAAGATGCGGCTCGGCGAGCGCCTGGGGCACCGCTCGCCGAGCGCACCTGCAGAGGCAAAAGCTCGACGCTCCCCGCCCGGCGATGAGCGGAGCGGCGCAACCAGCACCCTGAGGTGACCGCCTTGTCACCAATGGCCCCTGGTCTCTCCGCCCCCGTAGAGACCAGGGGCCACCCGCGACAGGACAGACAGATGACGGCTCAACTGCGCTGTGACGACCCCCTTGGCACCGGCCCCGGGACCTCCGCTCAGCGCATCAGCGCGGCGCAGGCCGACCTCCTGGAGACCGACGATGTCGCGGTCGTCGGCGAGGGCCGTACAGGCGGAGCCATCGGCACGCACGTGAGCTGGATGTGCGACCACTGCGGCTCGAACGGGCCCTGGAACGGCAGTGTCTGTCAGACATGCCTGCGCCCCAGCTACCCGGACTGGTGACAGTGAGTGGCCATCGCCGCCCTGGTGCCGTGTCGCTCTGAACCGGGTGTCTTCCGGTGCTTGGCAGGGCATGTGCCACGGCTGCCGCGGCATGCCTCGGACCCTGGCCGCGTCAGCGTCTCGGCCTGAGTAGATCGAATCTGGTCACGCAAGCGCCGACCTGCCCAGCCTTGAAGATCGTCTCGACTGGCTTGATCAGTAGGCTCACGGGCATGATGGCATTGGCGGAGCGGCTGGTGCCGGATGGGCTGTGGCAGTTGTTCCAGCGGGTGGTTCCTGCTGCTCCCGTGCGGTCGCAGGGTGGTGGATGACGGAGGTATGGGGACCGGCAGGTGCTGGACGGCGATCGTGTTCCGTGGCCACGACGGGCTGTACATGGCGACAGCTGCTGCCGGTCTTCGGCCCGTCCGGGTGCGTCCCCGATGCCAAGCCAGGCCATCACGCTGAGCGACCGTCCCCCAAAGCCTCCCAGCGAAGCGAATCCGGAGCGAAGTAGCGCGGTCTCCCCAGGAGCCCCAGGAGCCCCAGGAGCCCCAGGAGCCCCAGGAGGCCCGTGGGCCGCCTGATCTCCGCCGTTGAGAACGTAGACCCCCGCACGCGGGTCTCGAAGGCTGGTCGCGCCCTCGACCATGCACGCTTCAACGTGCTACAGACGCGCAGCGCACGCAGGTTTTCGCCGCCGGGCGAACTTCGAGGCGCCCCGTCGGGATCGGCTCACCACACTGCTCGCAGCGCCCGTAGTCGCCTCTCTCCAAGCGCTCCAGGGCGTGCTCGAGATCGATCAGATGCTCGCGCGCCTGGGACAGCAGGGCAGCGACGTGCGCCCGCTCGAAGGCCGTGCTCGCCCCCTCCGGGTCGTGCTCGTCGTCGATGGCCACCAGGGCGTTCGCCTCGACGATCCCTTCGAACTCACGGCTCAGGGCGGATATCTGCTGCAGTGTGCCGACGCGGTCGGCCGCCAGAACCGCACGTATCGCCTCGGCCGGAGGTACGGGAAAGGCAGCATTGCTGGATGGATCGTCCATAAGGGAGGAAACCTTTTCGCCTTGGGTCGCATTCCCGGGTGGCCGCGAGGCAGGGCTCCCGCCCGATGCGGCTGACCGCGCGTCCAAGCGGTCGCCGGCCTGCTGTCCCACCAGCACACGGTGGCCGCCGCGGGGCACGCGGATGCGGGACATTCGAAGGGTTCTTGAGGTGGGCGATGCCGTGTTCGACATGAATACGGCGTGAGGAGTGCGCCTTGCGCTGTCGTTGGTACAGCCTCACGGCGTTCGACCAGGCCACTTCCCTCGATATGCGTTAGCAGCGTGGGCTGGCCGGTGCGCGCCAGCCCGAGCGTCCCGACATCTTCGTCTGGGAGCACGAGAGCGACAGCCGTCGATGGGTCGCCAACAACCTGCAGGACTACCTCGGCCGTTCGCTCCGAGCCAGTGGCGACAACTGGTATCAGCTCTAGCACGAAGGCGAACGAAGGTCATGTAGAGCTGCGCGATACTCGAAAGCAATGGGGTCATCGGGCACACTCACGTGCGCCGGACGAAGTGACCGCCTGGGACATCAGTGCCGGCGCGTCACCAACCTGACCTGCAGTGACGGTGAAGTCCAGAGGCCTTACCCCGCCGTCCGCGGCCAGGTGCACCTTGGTGCTCAGCCCACCGCGGGAGCGTCCGAGCGCGTGATCGGCGGGCTCGCCGGAGAAAGCCGCCCCTTTTTACGTGCCCCAGCTGTCATCCCTCAGCCGTCCGACCAGTTCGGTCACCGCTTGCGGCGGGGCCGCCAAGGTGGCCGCCCACCTGGCTTCGACGCCGAGGCATACAAGCAGCGGACTCCTGGGCGGAGCACATGCCCGTGCAGGCCCCTGGCGACTGGGCAGGGTTGTGCGGGATGGGAATCGGCCTCGGTGCTGGGGAGATCGCCTACGCGGCACACGCCGCCTCGTCAGCATCCAGCAGAGCGCGGGTCCGGTGCCGCCGGCGAGGTGGAGTGCGGCCTCATAGGTGATGGCGAGCTTGTCGGTTCGTGTGGCCAGACCGCGCCACTGCTTGAGCCGTCACTCAGCGAAAACGCGTCCTGCCGCGGCCGCGCCTCGACATGCCCCCGCCGCACATCGGCCAGCCACCGCCACACCGTCCGCTCCGACACACCCGCCAGCTCCGCCGCGATCCGCACATGCAACGCAGTCAGTGCCCCGTCCCCCTCCGCCGCCGCTGCGAGCGCAAGCCGGAACACTTCCTCGCCTTCAACGCCATCGCCGCGACCCTCATATGCACCGCAGACTCACCAAGTGAAATGACGTCTAAGGCGGCGTCCGGACGCACTCGACGGGGCGTTGCCGCCCGGTTTCCTGCCGAGATGGGGCAGGTTTCAGGATGCTTCGCTTTCGATCACCCGAAACCGCTGGGCGACCACGAGGGTGTCGTCGCCGACGATCGCGGTGCGCCCCAGGAACTTGGTCACACCCTCGCTCCGGAAGAACTTCTCGTGGGCCCCCTGCCACTCGGCGGCATCCCGGTAGCCGCGGCCCTCGGCGCGGGCGAAGTCGTCGTCGATCTCCCTCATGGGGACGACCCGTACGTCTACCAGTTCGATCGTGACGGCCGGACGCCCCTGGGAATCGAGCACCGCGAAGCGCTGACCGACTGTCGGCACAGCCTCGCCGACGTGCTGGTGGATCTCCAACAGGCCCGTGAGCGCGGTCTTGCGGCCGCTCATGATCGCCTCCACCCCCTGGTCGCGTTCCGGACCGGGAAAGGCAAGTTCGAGAGTCGGCAGATCATCGTGGCCCATCGGGCGAGCGTACGAAGCCCGAGCGCGCCGATCAAGCGATGTAGACCGTTCCCACGAGTAGGCCGCCTCGTCGCCCGCACGTGCCGCCCGATTCCGGCCGCAGTCGTCTCCAAGGGAAGCTCAGGCCGCGGGGGACCCGCACTCCTTCGGACGGCGCGGATCGTGGGGTGGACGTCGTCGAGCCCTTCGGCGCACCGGAGACCCAGGACGAACTGGTCACCGACGTTCAGCGCACGCCGTGGCTGAAGGCAGCCGGCCCCCTCGAAGCTGCCACGTGGGTGATCTCGACAGCTCGGTCCTGAAGGGGCACGTGTGGACCAAACTGCTCGACGAGGCGGGATTCACCGACTTCACGGTCGGCGTCCTGGCCGCCGCCACCGGACCGCGCACCGCCGACACACTGCTGGTGAGCCCCGGCCATCCGTCCTGGAGCAGGGCCGGCCGGCACACTGACGCAGCCCGGCGGCCGCAGCAGTGGCCGGGCACCGGACTCACCGCCGGGCGGGCCCAAGCTGGTTGGTCTGCTGCGATGACGAACGGTGAGTTGGTCGTCGACCCACGCGCTGGGGTGTGGGTCATCTCGTCGTCGGCGGGTTCTGGGCGCCAGGCATTACAGGGTCCGTGGTGGATGGCCTGGTGCGGACGGTGGGCTGATCCCCGCGGGGACCGAACAGGTGCAGGATCTCTACGGCGTTGGAGTCCGCGGGCCCGAACCAGTGAGGTTCTGTGGTGTCGAACTCGGCCACTTCGCCGGGCCGCAGCGTGAACTCTCGCGCCCCGAGGACGAGGCGCAGCCGGCCGGCGAGGACGTAGAGCCATTCGTAGCCCTCGTGCGTGACCAGTTCCGGCTCGCGGTGCGCCAGCACCTGTTTGAAGACCTGAACCCGGCCCGGGTACTGCGTCAGGGGCACCAATACGCTGCCGCGCCTCTTGGGCAGGGGCCGCAGATGCACCCGGGGGTCACCGCTGGCCGGTGCCGCCACCAGCTGGTCGAGCGCGACGTGGTGCGCCCGTGCCAGCGGGATGAGCAGATCGAGCGTCGGACGGCGCCTGCCCGACTCCACCCGTGACAGCGTGCTGACGGAGATCCCGGTCGTGACGGCGAGTGCCTCGAGCGTGAGTCCCCGCTCCCGGCGCAGCTTGCGCAGCCGCGGCCCGATGCCGTTGAGGATCTGCTCCAGCTCCGCGTCCTCGACTTCCTTGCCCATGCACCCATTTTGCAGGGTCCGCAAAACTGCTGGGCCGTGGCCACCGCGCGGCCTGAGTCTTGCCGGACATAGTTCCCGGACACCAGAGGCAGACATGACCGCGACGACACATCCCGTTCCCTCCCCGCTCAGTGCGCGCAGACGCTGGACGATCCTGGCCGTCTGCTGCCTGAGCATGTTCCTGGTCGGTCTGGACACCACCATCGTCAACGTGGGCCTGCCGGCCATCGGACGCGGTGTGCGGGTCGGTACCCGCGGACTGGAATGGATCGTGGACGCCTACACCCTCGTCCTGGCCAGTTGCCTGATCTCCTCCGGCGCAATGGCGGACCGCTTCGGACGCCGCCGGGTGTTCCAGTGCGGACTGGCCGTCTTCGGCACCGCCTCACTGCTCTGCGCCCTCGCCCCGTCCGCCGGCCTGCTCATCACGGCTCGTGCCCTGCAGGGCATCGGCGCCTCGATGCTCAGCCCGGTGGCACTCGCGATCGTGGTGAACGTGATGACCGACCCGAAGGAACGGGCGCAGGCGATCGGCATCTGGGCATCGGTGTTCGGACTGAGCATGGCCGCCGGCCCCGTCACGGGCGGCGCGCTGCTCCACGGGCTCGACTGGCGGGCGCTGTTCTGGATCAACGCCCCGGTCATCGCCGCCGCCCTGCTGCTCAGCGCAGTGTTCGTGCCCGATTCCCGGGCGCCGCACAACAGGCGGCTCGACCTGCCCGGACAGTTCCTGCTGACCGTGGTCCTCACCGCCGTGGTCGGCGTCCTGATCGAAGGACCGCGCATCGGCTGGACATCGCCCGCGGCGCTGGCTGGCTGCGCCGGGGCCGCCGCGGCGGCAGCCGTATTCGTGCGGGTGGAGTCCCGCCGCACTGAACCACTCATGGACCTGCGGCTCTTCAAGCGCCCGGCCTTCAGCGGCGCCGTCGTGGGCGCGGTGGCCGTGTTCGTCGCCCTTAACATGACGCTGCTGCTGAACACCCTCTACCTGCAGCACACCCGGCAATGGACGCCACTGGCCGCCGGCCTGGCGACCTTGCCCCTGGCCGTCGGAGCGACCGTCTGCGCCCCCTGGTCCGGCCGCATGGTCGCCAGCACGGGACCGAGACGGCCGCTGCTGCTGGGCGGCGCCTTCATCGCGGCCGGCGCCCTCTGCCTGGTCGGGCTCACCCCGCACACGAGCGTGCTCCTGCTGCTGGCCGCCTACCTGCTCATCGGCATCGGGTTCGGCTTCGCCAACGCTCCGATCACCAACACCGCGGTCAACGGACTGCCGCCCGCCCGTGCCGGCGTAGCCGGGGCGATCACCTCCACCGCGAGGCAACTCGGCGCCGCCCTCGGGATCGCCCTTGCCGGCGGACTGGTCACGGCCGCCACCCCGGCGGGGCTGGCCCACGCCTCCCGCCCCGGCTGGGTCCTGGTCGCTGCCTGCGGCGGACTGCTCCTCCTCCTGGCCCGCACAGCGCCACCAAAGGCATCCTCGCCGAGCCCCGCCTCCCCGCCGGCGCGGCAGCCCGCCTGAACCCACCGGGCCCCATGTCCTGCTCGGAGGCCAGCAGGCAGCGGGCCATGCGGACAGCAGGACGAAGAGCGAGCCGCGGGACGGGAGGTAACCCGCCCCCCGGACCTCGGTGAGGTCCCGCGGCCGGGCAGGAGACCGGTGGCAGCCCCCGGCGGTGGCGTGCAGGCGGGCCGCGAGCGGGCGGGGAACGCACACGCGTCGATCGTTGCCGGTTCCACCCGGCGCCCACGACGCTCAGCAGCGAGCTGCCCGGTCAGCTCACCGATGTTCGCCTGCGCCGCGCCCAGATCCGCAACCCACCTCTGCTCCCGCTCGCGCGCAGCGGCCAGAACCGCAGCCCTCTCCTCCTCCCGCCGCTCCGCCTCGCTTTCCAGGCGCGTATCGTCGCGCGCTGCTTGGCCCAGCCCGCGCGCTGCATCGCGACCCACATGCCGAGGTCTTCGCCCTGCACGATCACCTCGCCCGCGGCCTGGGGGAGTGTTCCGCCGGCCTGGAGGTGGGCGTGGGTGAGTCGGAAGCACCGCTGCCACCCGATCTCCTCGACCTTGCGCTCGGCGGCGGGACCCTGCTGAGCGGAGTCCTTCTCCAGGCGATCGAGGAACGCGCACTTCAGGCAGCGCGGGCCGTCGAGGAGGAACTGGCCCGGGAGTAGCTAGACGAGTACGCCGCGCTCCCGCACGCCGCTGAAGACGATCCGGAACTGCGGGAACTGCTCGAGCGGATCAGCGACTACTACGAGCATCCGGAACGTCTTGCAGCGCCGGTAGACCAGGACGGAACCACCGACGCCGACTGAACCAGCCGCGACACCCCCCTGGCCACCTCCGTCCTGCGGCCTCTCAATGCGGTCCTCGGGCTGGCCGGTCCTCTGTGGCCGCGCTGTGCGCCGGTGTCACCAGTGCATGCCCAACGCGTCGAGTTCGGTGCGGCGCTCTGCGCTGAGTCGGTCGGCGCGGCGTCGTGTGTTGTCGAGCCAGGTTCCCAGCTTCACGGCCTGCTGACCGTCACTCTCGCCCTCGTCGACGTACTCGATGTGCTTGCGTGGCACCCGTAGATGCCCTTCGCGGGCGTGGTACTGCCGTGCGGCGGCGAGGTTGGCCGCCCAGCGTTCGTCCTGACTGCGCCGCACCGGCCGCGCCGCCTCCCCAGCGGGCAGCGGCTCGAGCCCGAGCACACCGGACAGCAGCCACTGCTGCGCCGGCAGCAGCTTGTCCCACCCGGCCCGCTGCGCGGCCACCCACGCGCCGAGGTCTTCGCCTTGCACGATCACCTCACCCACGGCCCGCGGGAGTGTTCCGCCGGCCTGAACGTGCGCGTGCGTGAGCCGGAACGCCCGCTGCCACCCGATCTCCCACGCCGGGCACCACCCAGGGTCGATCTCGTCCAAAGCGTCCATCCGCCGCTCTGACAGCTCTCCAGCAGCACTCACGCCCGTCTCCCCAGCCGCCCGTCGTTCAGCGTTCAGGCGCGTCCTGCGGGCCGCGTCCCGGGCGTTCTTGGCCCACTTCCCGATCGGATACCCCTCCCAGACCGCAGCCGTGGGCGGCAACAGATGGGAGTGCACGGCCGCGTAGTCACGGGCCACAGCGAGGCCTTCCGCCCACGCGCTCTCCCATACCGACCACACCATCCCCAACGCCTCGAGCTCGATCACGCGCTCCGCCTCGAGTGTCCCGGCCGCGTAGTACTTCCGCTGGTCTGCCAGCCACCGCCCCAAAGGATGCCTGCCGGCCGCACCCCACGACTCCGGGGTGACGTACGTGTACGGCACCCGCAGCTCGGCCGCACCCGTCTCCCGCAGCCACCGGGACGCAACCTCGATACCGCGCCGCCAGTAGGCCCCCTCCGGGTCGATGACCCGCAGCCGCACAAACGCCGCCAACACGGCAGGATCCCGCTCCTCGGCGAACCGCACCAGCCCGGCCGCACGCCCACTGACCCACGCCGCCCTTTCCTCGCCCGCGCCCTGCTCGTCGTCCGCCTCCTGGTCCCCACTCCACCCCTGATCGTCGTCCGCGACGCCCTGGCCGTCGTCCATCTCGGGCTGTGGCCGGCCGGAGCGCATCCGCGGGTCGGCGAGCGCCTCGATGGTCTCCGTGTCATGTGCCCGCAGCGCGGTCAGCACCTTCGCCAGGGCCCCGTACGCCCCCGAGGTCAGCATTTCACCCGCGTCTTCATCAGGCCGCAGGAATACCGGCACGATCAAAGTCGCCAGCTTCCCGTGCCCCGGATGCATACGCAGGGCACGCCCGACCATCTGCACGATGTCGACCATCGACCCGCGTACGTCCGCGAACAGCACCGCATCACACTCGGCCGTATCCACCCCCTCACCGAGCACCCGCACGGAACTCAACACCCGCAAAGCCGCCCGAACGTCCTGTCCTTCAGCCGCATACTTACCGAGGAAATCCGAGGCGAACTCATCGAGCACCATCCGCCGGTGCCCGGGCGCATGCTCGCCGTACAGCCAGTCCGCCCACACCCGCTCCGCAGGCGGGAACACCTCCGCCTCCCCGACCGCCAGCCGGGCCGCCGTCTCGGCAACACCGACCGCCATCGCCTCCGCCTCACCCACCCGCGAATGAAACGACAACACCCGCCGAAACCGCTCCTGAACGGCCGCACGCATCAACCCCGCCTGAATCGCCGCCAGCCGCGCCCCACGCACCGCATCCGAGGCCGCATCCCCCTCAGCGAACAGCTCCCACACGCCAGGGTCGCGGATATCCAGGCACAGCACCTGATACGGCGCCACAATCCCCAGCCGGATCGCCTCCGACAACCGCAGCTTGTACGCCACCGGCCCAAACACCGGCGAGTCCTCGCCCATACTCGCCACCAACCGCGACGAACCCCCACCCCCGGCCTCCCACACCCGCGCCGTCGCCGTCATATACAACCGCCGCACCGCCGGAACCTGCTGCTGATCATGCACCGCAGCCCACGGCTTACCCACATCACCACTCGTACGGTGCGCCTCATCCACGACCATGAGATCCCACACGGCCAGGCCGCCGGCGTGCGCCCGCTGCAGGATGCCCAGCCCCACGGACGCGTACGTCGCGAACACGGTCACCGTGTCCAAATCCCGCGTCCACTCCACCAACTCAACCGGGTCGGTGGTGCAGGGCACCCCGTGGCTCTCCTCCGCCCGCAGCGAGCACACCCCGACCATCGCCCCCCGACGACCGGCCCGCCGCCAGGCCCCGGCCATCTGCGTCAGCAGGTCCAGCGTCGGCACCAAGACCAGCACCCGCCGCGCAGACAGCCGCCGCGCGGCCTCCACACCGATCAGCGTCTTCCCCGAACCCGTGGCAGCGATCACCTGCGCCCGCAGCCCCTCAGGCGGCATGTGCCCACCAGAAGGCGTACCGAGAACCCTCAACACGCCGTCCACTGCCTCGACCTGATGCGGACGCAAATCCATGACGCTCATTCCCACTGCTCACTTTCCAGGCGATCATCGGAAACCGCATCTGTCATGGACGCCGGACTCGGTCCTGGAGAAAACGGCACCAGGGGAGGGGCACCCTGGCCATTATCCCAGAACCAAGCTAACCCTGAAACTGACGCACCAATCCGCGGTCCCAGTGCCAGCCGACAGGATCGCCCGCCGGCACAATCTCATCGAGAGGCGGCCCACGGGATGACAGGCCGTCAATCCCCAAGAAACGCACCCGCCAACCCCGGCCCAACCCAACAGCGGAAAGCCGGTACCCCCCTCGTGCAGCCAGCCATGACGCGCGCGGAGCGTGCGTCATGTTCTGTACCGGACTGCGGAGCAGGCCGGTACAGAACAGGCCCGGCCGAAGGCCGGGCCAACGGGACCACGGAGTGGGCCCGTTCGGCGGACGGAGTCCGCCGCATCCCGCGCGGAGCGCGGGATTACCCGCCGCGTAGCGGCGGCGCGTCGTGTCTGCGGAGCAGACCGCGCGC
>NZ_JBVJOL010000010.1:0-349574 GCF_055583185.1 Streptomyces sp. NPDC104814
GGTTGATAGGCCGGATATGGAAGCACGGTAACGTGTGGAGTTGACCGGTACTAATAGGCCGAGGGCTTGTCCTCAGTTGCTCGCGTCCACTGTGTAAGTTCTGAGGCAACGAACAGTTGCCGGTTTGAGCAGAACGCATAACAAAAAAGTGTGCTTGTTCGCTCGAAACCATTAGGGTTTCGGTGGCCATAGCGTAGGGGAAACGCCCGGTTACATTTCGAACCCGGAAGCTAAGCCTTACAGCGCCGATGGTACTGCAGGGGGGACCCTGTGGGAGAGTAGGACGCCGCCGAACAATCTTTGGGAAGGACCCCTGGTCACCAGCGTTCAGCTGGGACCAGGGGTCCTTTCGTTTTTACAATGCTTGTAGTACCGAAGACAGGAGTCACCCATGTCCACCAACTCTCCCGACGACCGTCCGGAGCGCGATCAGCGGCGCCGGGAGGGCGGGGACCGGGGCGACCGTGGTGGGTTCCGCCGCGGCAACGACCGTGACCGTGGCGGCTTCGGCCGCCGTGACGGAGGCGACCGCGGTGGTTTCCGCCGCGACGACCGCCGTGGTGACGACCGCAACGACCGTGGTGAGCGCGGCGATCGTGGGGACCGCGGTGGGTTCCGTCGTGACGACAACCGTGGCGGTTTCGGCCGGCGCGACGACCGGGACCGCGGTCCGCGACGTGACGACCGCGGTGAGCGTCCCCCGTTCCGCCGTGACGATCGCGGTGAGCGTGGCGGGGACCGACCCGCGTTCCGCCGCGACGATCGCGGTGAGCGTGGCGGTGACCGTCCCGGCTTCCTTCGTGACGACCGTGGTGAGCGTGGCGGTGACCGTCCCGGCTTCCGTCGTGACGACCGTGGTGACCGTCCCGGCTTCCGTCGTGACGATCGCGGTGAGCGTGGCGGTGACCGACCCGGTTTCCGCCGCGACGACAACCGCGGTGGTTTCGGCCGGCGTGACGACCGGGGCGACCGTCCTGGTTTCCGCCGCGACGACAGGCGTGACGACCGCCGTGACGACCGCGACCGTGGCGGCTACGCCCCTCGTGACGACCGCGACCGTGGCAGCTACGCCCCCCGTGACGACCGCGACCGTGGCGGCTACGGCCGCCGGGACGGTGGCGACCGCGGTGGCTTCCGCCGTGACGACAGGCGTGACGACCGCGGCGACCGTGGCGGTTTCCGCCGCGACGACCGTCGGGACGACCGTGGCGGCTTCGGGCGCGACGACCGTGGCGGCTTCCGCCGTGACGACCGTCGCGACGACAGGCGTGACGACCGCCGCGACGACCGTCGTGACGACCGCGGTGGTGAGCGGCGCTTCGGCGAGCGTCGGGACGACCGTGCCGGGGAGCGTCGCTTCGGGGACCGTGGCGGTGAGCGCACCGGCGAGCGTCGCTTCGGCGACCGTGGTGGAGAGCGCGGTGGCTTCCGTGGACGGGACGACCGTGGTGCTCGCGGCCCCCGCCGCGACGACCGCGGTGGCCGGCCGGGCGGTTTCCGCGGCCGTGACGACCGTCGGGACGACCGCGGCGGCTTCGGGCGCGACGACCGGCGCGGCGGCGGACGCTTCCGTGACGACCGGGACCGTGACCGCGACCGCGAGCCGATCAAGCGGCTGCCGATCCCGCCGGACGTCACCGGCGAGGAGATCGACAAGGACGTACGCCAGGAGCTGCAGAGCCTGCCGAAGACGCTCGCGGACGACGTCGCCAAGAACCTGGTGATGGTCGCGCGGCTCATCGACGAGGACCCCGAGGGTGCCTACGGCTACTCCAAGGTCGCCCTGCGTCTGGCGTCGCGCGTCGCCGCCGTGCGGGAGGCCGCCGGTTTCGCGGCGTACGCCAGCCAGAAGTACGCCGAGGCGCTCGGGGAGTTCCGCGCTGCCCGGCGTATGACCGGCAACGTCGACCTGTGGCCCGTGATGGCCGACTGCGAGCGTGGGCTCGGGCGGCCGGAGAAGGCGCTGGACATGGCCGGCGCCCCTGAGGTGCACAAGCTCGACAAGGCCGGCCAGGTCGAGATGCGGCTCGTCGCTGCCGGTGCCCGGCGGGACATGGACCAGCTGGACGCGGCCATCGTGACGCTGCAGAGCCCCGAGCTGGCCTCCAACTCG
Organism: Streptomyces sp. NPDC104814; assembly: GCF_055583185.1. Classification (NCBI taxonomy): domain Bacteria; kingdom Bacillati; phylum Actinomycetota; class Actinomycetes; order Kitasatosporales; family Streptomycetaceae; genus Streptomyces; species Streptomyces sp. NPDC104814. The sequence goes on from NZ_JBVJOL010000010.1 coordinate 2,114, forward strand.
GTCCAGCCGTGGACCGCGCGGCTGCGGTACGCGTACGCCGACGCGCTGCTGGCGGCCGGCCGTAAGGACGAGGCGCGCGAGTGGTTCGCCAAGGCCGTGGAGGCGGACCGCGACGGCAGCACCGACGCGTCCGACCGCCTCGCCGAGCTGGACGGTGTGGAGTTCGTCGACGCCCTGGACGAGGGCGCGGAGGACACGACGGCCGCGGAGGTCACGGAGATCTCCGAGGCGAAGGACTCCGACGCCGAGGCCGCCGCCGACGAGGACAGCGACGGCGACGACGACTGACAGGCGTGACGACGAAAGGGCGGGCCCCGGTGAATCCGGGGCCCGCCCTTTCGTCGTTCTGCCGTCTTCTCCGGGCCGAGGACCTCAGAGGTCGAGGGCGCGCAGGACCAGCCCGGAGGCCGGTTTCGGGCCGAAGGACGTCGACTTGCGGGGCATGGTGACGCCCTGGCGGGCGAGGTCGCGGACGACCTCCTCGCGCACCGGGTGCAGCAGGACCGCCGTGGAGCCGTCGCGTTCCGCTTTGGTGACGGTGGCGGCCGTGTCGTGGATGTAGGCGATGTGGGCCGGGGAGTCCTCGGGGATGTGCCAGACGTGCTCGAGCAGTGCGGCGTGCAGGACCGTCGCGTCCAGGGTGCGCCAAGCCGCGGGGCGGTCGGCGGGGACCGTGCGGGCCAGGAACGCCGGGTCGGGCCGGTCGAGGAGGTGGAAGGCGCCGTCGCCGGCCAGCAGGAAGGCGTTGCCCGCGCAGGCCGCGTCGGCAAGGGCCTCCAGGGCCTCGGGCAGCGGCACCTGAAGGCGCTGCACGCGGAAGTGGTCCTCGACGGCGGCGACCGCGTCCGCGACCGGCAGGCCGTGCAGGAGCCGGTGGATGGCGCGCACCCGCAGCGGGTAGCGGGCGGTGTCGACGAGCAGCACCAGGCCGTAGTCCCAGGGGCCGGGGGAGGGGTGTTCCTCGCGCAGCCGGCGGTAGGTGGCCCAGCGGTGGTGGCCGTCGGCGATCAGGGCCTGGTGGTGGGCCAGGTCTACCTGGATCGCGGCCAGCTCGGCGGGGTCGGTGACGGCCCACAGGCGGTGGGTGAAGCCGTCCTCGGTGGTCGTCGACAGCAGCGGGGGCTGCTCCGCCGCGCTCTCCACGGCCCGGGTGGTGGCGGCCGTGGGGCCGTTGCCGCGGTACGTCAGCAGCAGCGGTTCGAGGTTCGCGGACGTCGCCCGCATCAGGGCGGCGCGGTCGGCGACCACGTGCGGCATGACGTCCTCGTGCGGCAGGACGAGGCCGTCGGCCGGGTCGGTCACGCGCAGGGCGCCGATCAGGCCGCGCTGGAGCATGCCGTCGCCGTCGCGCTGCTCGTAGACGTAGAGACCGGGTTCGGGGTCGGCGGTGAGCACGCCCTCGTCGAGCCAGCGCCGCAGGGTGTCGGCGGCCTGCTCGTTGCGGGCGCTCGGTGTTCCGGCCTGGGGGAGGATGAGGCGGACGATGTTGTACGGGTCCGACGACTGGAGGTGGTGCAGGCCGTCGGGGCGGACCACGACGTCGTACGGCGGTGAGGTGACGGCGGCGAGGCTGCCGACCCGGTCCGGGTCGTAACGCAGGCCTCTGAACGGGGTGAGTTCGAGGCCCCGGCGCGCCGTTGCTTCCGAGTGACCTGCTGTGTCCATCCCGGCATCGTACGTGTGTCACCGGTATGCGCGATGATCGGGGGAAAGAGCAGGCCGACCGAGGAGCGATGTGCAATGAGCCGGAGCGTCAGGACGAGGCCCGAGGGCAGTGGGCAGGCCCTGAGCGAGGCGTACGACACGGCGCTGCTCGATCTGGACGGGGTGGTGTACGCGGGCGGGAACGCGATCGCGTACGCCGTGGAGTCGCTGGAGACGGCGCGTGCGGGCGGGATGCATCTCGCGTACGTCACGAACAACGCGCTGCGCACGCCGGACGTCGTCGCGGAGCATCTGACCGAGCTGGGCATACCGACGGGCGCGGCGGACGTCATCACGTCGGCGCAGGCGGTGGCCCGGCTGATCAGCGAGCAGGTGCCGGCCGGTGCGCGGGTGCTGGTGATCGGCGGGGAGGGGCTGCGGGTGGCGCTGCGCGAACGCGGCCTGGTGCCCGTGGAGTCGGCGGACGACGACCCGGTGGCGGTGGTGCAGGGGTACGGCGGGCCGGACCTGCCGTGGGGCCGGTTCGCGGAGGCGTCCTACGCGGTCGCGAGGGGAGTGCCGTGGTTCGCGTCCAACACGGATCTGACGATCCCGAGCGGGCGCGGCATCGCCCCGGGCAACGGCGCGGCGGTGGAGGTCGTGCGGATCGCGACCGGTGCCGAGCCGCAGGTCGCGGGCAAGCCGCTGCCGCCGATGCACAAGGAGACCATCCTGCGCACGGGTGCGAAGCGGCCGCTGGTGGTGGGGGACCGGCTGGACACGGACATCGAGGGGGCGTTCAACGGTGAGGTCGACTCGCTGCTCGTGCTGACCGGCGTCACCGACGGCGCGCAGTTGCTCGCCGCGCCGCCGCAGCACCGGCCGACGTATGTGGACGCGGATCTGCGCGGGATGCTCACCGGGCAGCCGGAGATCACCGAGGAGGGTGACGGCTTCCGGTGCGGCGGGTGGACGGCCCGTGCGGGGGACGATCGGCTGGTGCTGAGCGGAGACGGTGAGGCGCTGGACGGGCTGCGGGCGCTGTGCGCGGCGGCCTGGACGGCGGCCGGGGACGGGGCGTGCGGGCTGGACGCGGGGAAGCCGCTGGCGCGGCTGGGGTTGTGAGGGCGCCGGATCGCGCGGCCAGGCACTACGACCCGGGATCGTGGACTCTAGCGAGGGTAGGCTAACCTAACCTCGTGTTGGTCGACAGTCCTCCCGAACAGCGCGCGGCGACCGCTCCCGCGCCCCCGAGCCGCCGGGCGGTACGTGCCGCCGGGCTGCTCCTCGCCGTGGCGCTCCTGGCGCTCCTCGTCGTGGCGAGCATCGCCGTCGGCGCCAAACAGCTGTCCATGGGGCAGGTCTGGCACGGCCTGTTCCACGACACCGGGACGTACGGCGACGTCGTCGTCGGCGACCGGCTGGCGCGGACCGTGCTCGGGCTGCTCGCCGGGGCGGCGCTCGGCCTGTCCGGGGCCGTGCTCCAGGCGCTCACCCGCAACCCGCTCGCCGACCCCGGGCTGCTCGGCATCAACGCGGGCGCGTCCGCCGCGGTCGTCACGGCCATCACCTATCTCGGCGTCACCAGCCTGACCGGCTATGTGTGGTTCGCCTTCCTCGGCGCCGCCGTCGTGGGCGCGCTGGTGTGGTTCCTCGGCGGCAGCCGGGGCGCCACGCCCGTCCGGCTCGCGCTCGCCGGGACCGCGATCACCGCCGCGCTGTACGGGTTCGTCCAGGCCGTGATGATCACGGACGACGCGGCGCTCGGCAAGATGCGCTTCTGGACCGTCGGTTCACTGGGCTCCGCGACCGACGGGACCGTCCGGCAGGTGCTGCCGTTCTTCGCGGCCGGCACCCTGCTGGCCCTCTCGCTCGCCCGCCCGCTGAACGCGATGGCCATGGGCGACGACACCGCCAAGGCGCTCGGCGCCCACCTCAGCCGGACCCGGGCGCTGGCCATGCTCGCCGCCACCGTGCTGTGCGGGGCGGCCACCGCCGCGTGCGGGCCGATCCTGTTCGTCGGGCTGATGGTGCCGCACGTCGTGCGCTCCTTCACCGGACCCGACCTGCGCTGGATCCTGCCGTACGCCACCGTCCTGTCGCCCGTGCTGCTGCTCGGCGCGGATGTGCTCGGAAGGATCGCCGTGCGGCCCTCGGAACTCCAGGTCGGTGTCGTCACCGCCGTCCTGGGCGGTCCGGTCTTCATCTTCCTGGTCCGACGGCGAAGGACGGCGCAGCTGTGAACTCGGAGGCCAAGACGGTGAGGACGGCTGAGCGGAAGGAGCGCGGCCCGCGTGCGCTGCGCACGCCCGGCGGGCTGTCGTTGCGCCTCGATGTGCGGGCCCTGATCGTCGTCGTGCTGCTGCTGGTGGCCGCGCTCGCCGCGAGCGTCGTGCTCATCGGCACCGGTGACTTCCCGATCCCCGCCGGGGACGTGATCAGGACGCTGCTCGGCGACGGCAACCCGGGCCAGGAGTTCATCATCCGCGAACTGCGGCTGCCGCGGGTGCTGGTCGGCCTGCTGGTCGGGGCGGCGCTGGGGCTGGGCGGTGCGCTGTTCCAGGCCGTCTCCCGCAACCCGCTGGGCAGTCCGGACGTCCTCGGCCTCGGGCAGGGCTCCACGGCCGGGGCGCTCGTGGTGATCGTCCTAGTCGGCGGCAACACCGCCGAGGTCACCCTCGGTGCGCTGGCCGGCGGCCTGCTGACCGGCCTCGCCATCTATCTGCTCGCCTGGAAGCAGGGCGTGCACGGTTACCGGCTGGTGCTCGTGGGCATCGGCGTCTCCGCCGTGGCCACGGCCGTCAACGGCTACCTCATCACCAAGGCCGACCTGGTCGACGCGGCCCGCGCGATCGTGTGGATGACCGGTTCGCTCAACGGCCGCGGCTGGGAACAGGTGTGGCCGCTGCTCGGGCTGTGCGCGCTGCTGGTGCCGCTGGTCCTCGCCCACGCGCGGGGCCTGCGGATGATGGAGATGGGCGACGACATGGCCGGCGCCCTCGGGGTGCGCGTCGAGCGGGTGCGGATGCTGCTGATGGTGGCCGCCGTCCTGCTCACCGCCACGGCCACGGCCGCCGCCGGTCCCGTCGGCTTCGTCGCCCTCACCGCGCCCCAGCTCGCCCGCCGGCTGACCCGCTCGCCGGGGCCCAACCTCGTGCCGTCGCTGTGCATGGGCGCCACCCTGCTGGTCGCCGCCGACTTCGCCTCGCAGCGGCTGTTCGGCGCCGACCAGCTGCCCGTCGGTGTGGTCACCGGCGTACTCGGCGGTGTCTACCTGCTGTGGCTGCTGGTCACCGAGCGCCGGGCGGGCCGGATATGAGCGGCACGCATCAGAACACCGATAGGAGCATCGTGAACCGCCTGTCCGCCGAGAACGTCACCCTCGCCTACGACCAGCGCGTCATCGCCGAGCAGTTGTCGGTGCAGATCCCCGACCGCTCCTTCACGGTGATCGTCGGCCCGAACGCCTGCGGCAAGTCGACGCTGCTGCGGGCCCTGTCACGGATGCTCAAGCCGAGCCAGGGACGGGTGCTGCTGGACGGGCAGGTCATCCAGTCGATGCCCGCGAAGAAGGTCGCCCGCACCCTGGGCCTGCTGCCGCAGTCGTCGGTCGCGCCCGACGGCATCACCGTCGCCGACCTCGTCGGCCGCGGCCGCTACCCCCACCAGGGCCTGCTGCGCCAGTGGTCGAGCGAGGACGAGCGGGTCGTACAGGAGTCCATGGCGCAGACCGGGGTCGCCGCCCTCGCCGACCGGTACGTCGACGAGCTGTCCGGTGGTCAGCGCCAGCGGGTGTGGATCGCGATGGCACTCGCCCAGCAGACCCCGCTGCTGCTGCTCGACGAGCCGACGACCTACCTCGACATCCAGCACCAGATCGACGTGCTCGACCTGTGCGCCGAACTGCACGAGACGCAGGGCCGCACCCTCGTCGCCGTCCTGCACGACCTGAACCACGCAGCCCGGTACGCCACGCACCTGATCGCCCTCAAGGGCGGCGAGGTCATCGCGCACGGCGCACCGAAGGACATCGTCACGGCGGAGCTGGTCGAGGAGGTCTTCCAGCTGCGCTGCCAGGTCATCGACGACCCCGAGACCGGGACCCCGCTGGTGGTGCCGGCCGCGCGCGCGGCACGGGCGCGGGCCACGGTGGCCGCCGCGGAGGCATCCTGACGACCGCGGAACGCGACAGCAGCCTCGCGCGCCGGAAGCGCTCCAGCAGCTTCGAGCGCGCCGGAAGCGCTACAGCAGCCCCGTGCGCCGGAAGCGCTACAGCAGTTTCCTGAGCCGGAACAGGTCCAGCAGGCTCGCCTCCAGCTTCACCCGGCCCGAGCCCCAGGCGCGCGCGAAGGTCAGCTCGCCGCCCACCAGGGCGACCAGGTCGTCGCCGGCCATCGCCAGCCGGATCTCGGCGCGCTCCGGCGGCGGCCCCTGAAGGGTGTCGTCCACCCGGATCCGGCCGCCGGTCAGCCGCCCCACGAAGGTGACGTCCAGGTCCGTGATGTGGCAGCTCACCGAACGGTCCAGGGCCGCGGCCTCGCGGACGTCGCCCTCGGCGCTCTGCATGTTGTCCGAAAGTCTGCCGAGTGCGCTGCGGCACTCCTCGATCGTGGCCATCGCGCTCGACGGTACCGCAGCGCTTCGAGGTAGCGTCTGGGCATGCACGACACCGTCCCCGACGCCGAGGCGCACGAGGAGGGCCCGGACGAGCCGGCGTACGACCCCGCCGCCCCGGCCCCGCTGAACGCGGACCGCACGCCCACCGGCAACGCCGACGTCGACGCCGCCCTGGACCGGCTGGCCGACGCCGACCACCTCGCCACGGACGGACACCTCGAGGTGTACGAGGATGTACACCGGGGGCTGCGCGACGCGCTCACCGCGCTCGACGCCCGCCCGGGACCTCCGGCGCCCCCGTCGTCCCACCCGACGGCGCCCCCGTCGTCGTACCAGAGCAGGAGCTGAACGCACCGTGGCAGGAGTCGCACGTCGCCGTCTGGACGCGGAGCTGGTCCGCCGCAAGCTCGCGCGCTCGCGTGAGCACGCCAGCCAGCTGATCGCCGCGGGGCGGGTCACCGTCGGCAAGACCGTCGCGACCAAGGCCGCCACCCAGGTGGAGACCGCGGCGGCGATCGTGGTCACGGCCGACGACAGCGATCCCGACTACGTCTCCCGGGGCGGGCACAAGCTCGCCGGGGCGCTCGCGGCCTTCGTGCCGCAGGGGCTGGTCGTCGAGGGCCGGCGGGCCCTGGACGCCGGCGCGTCCACGGGCGGGTTCACGGACGTGCTGCTGCGGGCCGGGGCGGCGCACGTGGTCGCGGTGGACGTCGGGTACGGGCAGCTCGCCTGGACACTGCAGAGCGATGAACGCGTCACCGTCAAGGACCGTACGAACGTACGCGAGTTGACGCCGGAGGCGATCGACGGCAAGCCCGTGGATCTGGTCGTGGGGGATCTGTCGTTCATCCCGCTCGGTCTGGTGCTGCCCGCGCTGGTGCGGTGCGTGACGCCGGACGCCGATCTGGTGATGATGGTCAAGCCGCAGTTCGAGGTGGGGAAGGAGCGACTGGGCAGCGGGGGTGTCGTGCGGAGTCCGCAGCTGCGGGCGGAGGCCGTGCGGGGTGTCGCCGAGAAGGCGTGGGAGCTGGGGCTCGGGGTGAAGGGTGTCACCGCGTCCCCGCTGCCCGGGCCGTCCGGCAACGTCGAGTACTTTCTGTGGCTGCGTGCCGGGGCGCCCGCCCTGGACGCGGCCGATGTTGACCGTGCAGTGGCGGAGGGGCCGCGTTGACGCAGAACCGAGCTCGTACTGTTTTCCTGCTCGCCCACACCGGACGGCCGGCGGCCGTGCGCAGTGCCGAGCTCGTGGTGAAGGGCCTGCTGCGGTCCGGTATCGGGGTGCGGGTGCTGGAGGCGGAGGCGGTCGATCTGCCGCTGCCGGACGAGGTGCGGCTGGTCAAGGAGGCGACCCCGCAGTGCCTCGACGGGTGCGAGCTGCTCATCGTCCTCGGCGGTGACGGCACCCTGCTGCGCGGCGCGGAGTTCGCGCGGGCGTCCGGGGTGCCGATGCTCGGCGTCAACCTGGGGCGGGTCGGATTCCTCGCCGAGGCCGAGCGGGACGACCTGGAGAAGGTCGTCGACCGGGTGGTGGCGCGGTCGTACGAGGTCGAGGAGCGGATGACCGTCGACGTCGTCGTGCACCGCAACGGCGACATCGTGCACACCGACTGGGCGCTGAACGAGGCGGCCGTGCAGAAGGTGTCCGCGGAGCGGATGCTCGAGGTCGTGCTGGAGATCGACGGGCGGCCGGTGACCGGGTTCGGCTGCGACGGGATCGTGTGCGCGACGCCGACCGGGTCGACGGCGTACGCGTTCTCGGCGGGCGGGCCGGTGGTGTGGCCGGAGGTCGAGGCGCTGCTGATGGTGCCGATCTCGGCGCACGCGCTGTTCGCGAAGCCGCTGGTGACCGCGCCGGACTCGGTGCTGGCCGTCGAGGTGCTGCCGCACGTCCCGCCGGGCGTGCTGTGGTGCGACGGGCGGCGGACCGTCGAGCTGCCGCCGGGGGCGCGGGTCGAGGTGCGGCGCGGGGCCGTGCCGGTGCGGCTGGCCCGGCTGCACCACGCGAACTTCACCGACCGGCTCGTCGCGAAGTTCGCCCTGCCGGTCTCAGGGTGGCGCGGGGCGCCGCACTAGGCCCCCGCTCGGGTCGGCCGGACGACCGGGGCTCGCTCGGGTGGGTGACAAAGGCGGGGCGGTCGCACTCGGCCTGCCGGACCTCGTATGGTCTTGTGCGTGCTGGAAGAGATGCGGATACGGTCGCTCGGTGTCATCGACGACGCCGTTGTCGAGCTGTCGCCCGGGTTCACCGCCGTCACCGGCGAGACCGGTGCGGGCAAGACCATGGTGGTCACCAGCCTCGGGCTGTTGCTGGGCGGGCGCGCCGACGCCGCGCTCGTGCGGCTCGGGGCCGAGAAGGCGGTCGTCGAGGGCCGGATCACCGTACCCGCCGACGCCACCGCCGTGGTGCGCGCCGAGGAGGCCGGGGCCGAGCTGGACGACGGGGCGCTGCTGATCAGCCGCACGGTGTCCGCCGAGGGCCGGTCGCGGGCGCACGTCGGCGGGCGGTCGGTACCCGTGGGGCTGCTCGCGGAGCTGGCCGACGACCTGGTGGCCGTGCACGGGCAGACCGACCAGCAGGGGCTGCTGAAGCTGTCCCGGCAGCGTGAGGCGCTGGACCGGTACGCCGGGGACGCGGTCGCCGTGCCGCTGACCAAGTACCGGGAGGCGTACAAGCGGCTGCGGGCCGTGGCCGCCGAGCTGGAGGAGATCACCACGCGCGCGCGGGAGCGGGCCCAGGAGGCCGACCTGCTGCGCTTCGGGCTGGAGGAGATCTCCGCGGTCGAGCCGCACGCCGGTGAGGACACGGGGCTGGCCGAGGAGGCCGAGCGGCTCGGGCACGCGGAGGCGCTGTCGTCGGCCGCGACGGCCGCGCACGCCGCGCTGGCGGGCAATCCGGAGGACCCCGAGGGCATCGACGCGACCACGCTGGTCGCGGGCGCCCAGCGGGCCCTGGAGGCCGTCCGGTCGCACGATCCGGCGCTGGCCGCGCTCGCCGACCGGATCGGCGAGATCGGCATTCTGCTCGGGGACGTGGCCGGGGAGCTGGCGGGTTACGCCGACGACCTGGACGCCGATCCGCTGCGGCTGGCGGCGGTCGAGGAGCGGCGGGCCGCGCTCACGCAGCTCACGCGGAAGTACGGCGAGGACGTGAACGCGGTGCTGGCGTGGGCCGAGCGCAGCGCCCAGCGGCTGACCGAACTCGACGGCGACGACGAGCGGATCGGGGAACTGACCGCCGAACGCGACGGGCTGCGCGCCGAGCTGGGCGGCCTCGCGCAGGCGCTGACCGAGGCGCGCACGGAGGCCGCCGAGCGGTTCGCGGCGGCCGTGACCGCGGAGCTGGCGTCGCTGGCGATGCCGCACGCGCGCGTGTCCTTCGACATCCGGCGAAGCGACGACCCGGAGGGCGTCGAGGTGCATGGGCGCACGGTGGCCTACGGCCCGCACGGCGTCGACGAGGTCGAGCTGCTGCTCGCCCCGCATCCGGGCGCGCCGCCGCGTCCCATCGCCAAGGGCGCCTCCGGCGGTGAGCTGTCCCGGGTGATGCTGGCCGTCGAGGTCGTGTTCGCGGGCACGGACCCGGTGCCGACGTACCTCTTCGACGAGGTCGACGCGGGCGTCGGCGGCAAGGCGGCCGTGGAGATCGGGCGGCGCCTGGCGCGGCTCGCGAAGTCGGCGCAGGTCGTCGTCGTCACGCACCTGCCGCAGGTGGCCGCGTTCGCCGACCGGCAGCTGCTGGTGGAGAAGACCAACGACGGCTCGGTGACCCGCTCGGGCGTGAAGGTGCTGGAGGGCGAGGACCGCATCCGCGAGCTCTCCAGGATGCTGGCCGGCCAGGAGGACTCGGAGACGGCCCGCGCCCACGCGGAGGAACTCCTGGAGACGGCCCGCGCGGACGCCTGAGAGGCGGCCCGGCCCGGCGGTGGGTGCGGGACGGGTCGCCTCGTGGCGGGTGACGGAGTCGGCCACCCTGGAGGGCCCGCCGCCGGGTTCGCGGAGATCTGTGGGGAGCGGTCCGGTGGGGCGGTCCGGCGGGGCGGTCCATTCACTCGTGTGAGTGACATCCGGAGGGCGCGCGGAGCGGGTGTGCGCCCCCGGGGTTCCCGGAACGGCCGTGCGGGCTGGCATTCTTGGCTCATGGGCGGAGGAAACGGTGTGGTCCACCCCCTTCGCGCGATCCTTCTGTACGTTCTCTTCGTGACCGTCCCACGCCGACCCAGGAGCCCGGCCACGTGACCCCCGCGAGCAGCCCGTCACCGCACGGCCGGCCGCCGCTGCGCACCGTGCAGGTGCTCGGCGGAGGCAACGCCGGCAGCAGCGCCCATGTGCGCTCGCTGGCCGCGGGGCTCGTCGCACGGGGCGTGAAGGTCACCGTGTGCGCCCCCTACGAGGCCGATCACGCCTACGACTTCACCGGCGCCGGTGCCGACCACGTGGCCGTGCCGCGCAGCAGCGACCCGGTGTCCGTCGCCGCGCTGCGGGCGGCCTGCGCCAACGCCGACCTGGTGCACGCGCACGGGCTGCACGCCTCCTTCCGGGCCGTGCTCGCGCTCAGCGGGCGCCGGACCCCGCTCGTCGTCACCTGGCACGACCGGGCGTACGCCGAGGGGCCGCGCGCCCATATGCTGCGGCTGCTGGAGCGGCGGGTGGCCAGGACCGCCGCCGTGGTGCTCGGCACCAGCTCCGTCCTGGTGGACGTCGCCCGCCGCACCGGCGCCCGCGACGCCCGGCTCGCCGCGGTCTCCGTGCCCGGAGCGCGCCCGGCCGCCCGGGACGAGGAGGCGGAGCGGCGGCGGCCCAAGGTACGGGCCGAACTGGGCGCCACCGGACGCCCGTTGCTCATGGCCGTCGGTTCCCTGGACCGCCACCGTGGATACGAGCTCCTGCTGGACGCCTCGCGCGCGTGGCGCTCCCTGGACCCGCTGCCGCTGGTCGCGATCGCCGGGGAGGGGCCGCTGCGGGCGGAGCTGCAGCGCCGTATCGAGGACGAAGGGCTGCCGGTCCGGCTGCTCGGGCGCCGCGACGACATCGGCGAGCTGCTCGCCGCGGCGGATCTCGCGCTGCTGCCCAGCCGCTGGGAGTCGCGGTCCGTCCTCGCCCAGGAGGCGCTGCACGCGCGCGTGCCGCTCGTCGCGACCGACGTCGGCGGCATCCGCGAACTCGTCGGCGACGCCGCGGAACTGGTGCCGTACGGCGACACCCGAGCGCTCGCCTCGCGCGTCGTCGCTCTGCTCGACGACCCCGGCCGCCGCGAGCAACTGCGGGACAGGGGCACACGGCAGGCGGCGACCTGGCCTTCCGAGGACGAGACGGTCGCCCAAGTACTCAGCGTCTACGACGAGTTGACCAAGCCCTCGCCGTGGCTGTAGGGCGCGATCGGCGAGACGCAGCCCGGGCCACGCGGCTCCGGTCGCACCTACGGCACATGCCGGCGGGCCCGTAGCGCCAGGCTCAGGGCCAGGACCGTCTGGGGGTCGTCGAGGTCCGTGCCGAGGAGTTCGCCGATGCGGGCGAGCCGGTTGTAGAGCGTCTGGCGGTTCAGGTGCAGTTCGCGGGCCGTCTCCGCCTTGCGGCCGGCGTGCGCCAGGTAGGTCTCCAGGGTCGGCAGCAGCGGGGGGCGCGAGCGGCGGTCGTGGTCGCGCAGCGGGCCGATCGCGCGGTCCACGAAGGCCTCCAGGTCCGGATGGTCGCGCAGCCGCCACAGCAGCAGGTCGATGTCCAGCCGGCGGGCGTCGTACCAGGGGCGGTCGGTCAGGCCCTGGGCCGCCGTCGCCGTCTCCGCCGCGTGCCGCAGGCCCGCCGAGGCGGCCGCCCAGCCGCCCGCGACCCCGGCCACCACGACCGGCGGCTGTCCGCCCGGCCGCTGCATCCCGGCCCGCTCCACACCCGCCCGCAGCGCCGCCGCGACCCGGTCGGCGACCGCCGCGCGCTCCGACTCCGAGCGCAGGCCCAGCAGGACCAGCACCCGGCCCTCGACGGGGCGTACGCCGATCAGCACCGGCACGCCCACCGCCGCCAGTTCCTCGGAGACGGCACGGGCCAGCACCGCCCAGCCACCGCCGGGGGAGAGGGCGTCACCGAGCCGCATCACCACCGGCAGCAGGGGCCCTGAACCCGGTTTGAAGCCCAGCACGCGGGCTTGCGCCGGGGCGTCGTCGGCGGTGATACGGCCCTCGGCGAGGTCGGTGAGGAAGTCACCGCGCCCGCGCGCGGCCAGCTCCTCCTCCTGGCGGGCCTGCATCAGCACCACCGCGAGAATGCCCGCGGCCCGCTCACCGGCGATCCGGTGCACGGGGGCCAGCGGTGAGCGCACCGGCAGCAGCACCAGCCGCGCCCGCACCGAGCCCGCCCCAGGACCGCCGCCGGGGACGTCCACCAGCACCGAACCCGACGGCGGCGGCGCATCCTTGTGCGGGCCGCGCAGCCCCTCCCACACCTGGAGCGGATCGGTGCCCTCCGGCCCGGCCCCGGCGGCGTACAGCAGCCGGCCGTCGGCCGTCTCCAGGAAGACGGGGTTGTCGCTGAAGTCGGCCAGGATGCCGAGGACCTGCGGTACTCCGCCGCCGCCCAGCAGGGCCTGCGTGCAGCGCCGGTGCACCTCCTCCGCCCGCTGCAGCAGCGCGTAGTGGCCGTTGACGATCTCGGTGTGGATCTCCTCGGTGACCGTCACGAACGGCACCTCGCGGTGCAGTTGGACCAGCGGCAGCCCCGCCGCCCGCGCCGTCTCCACCAGGGGCGCGGGCAGCCGGGCGAAGCGCGGGCCCAGCTCCACCACCAGCGCCGCGATGCCGCGTTCGGCCAGGGTCCGCACGAACGCCCGCTGCTCGGCCGGACGGGTGCCGACGCCGTATCCCGTGGTCAGCAGCAGTTCGCCGCCCTTGAGCAGAGAGGCGATGTTCGGCACCTCGCCCGCGTGCACCCAGCGCACGGTGCGCCCCAGCCGGTCGGCGCCCGCGACCACCTCGGGCAGTCCGCTGCGCAGGCCGGGCAGTTCCAGTGCCCGCTGCACGGTGATCCCGGTGCCCTGGGTGTCGAATCGGTGGTCGGTGCGGCTGTCCATGCAGCGGACGCTACCCGGGTGCGTGTTGCGGTGACATCTCCGGGCGGTCACAGGGGCGATCACCGCCGCCCGCGCCGCGACACTGCGTCGCCCCGGGCGCCCAATAGCGTGACCGCCTGTCTGTTGTGGCGCGCGTCACTCCGCCGCCACACTGACGCATCCGCAGGTAATCCGCGGCGTGATCTTCAGATTCCGTTGTGAATGACGGGTGAGAGGGGCGGGAATGGCAGAAACTCCCACGCGAGAGGTGCATCGCCTCAAAGCGAATTCCGTAGGACTGGTGGGTGTGGTGTTCATGGCGGTGGCCACCGCCGCACCCATCACCGCGATGACCGGCAACCTGCCCATCGCGGTCGGCTACGGCAACGGCACCGGCGCACCGGCCGGCTATCTGTTCGCCACGCTCGTGCTGACCGTCTTCTCCGTCGGCTATGTCGCGATGGCCCGCCGGATCACCGCGGCCGGCGCCTTCTACGGCTACATCTCGCACGGCCTGGGCCGGATCGCCGGCCTGGCCTCCGGGATGCTCGCGGTGCTCGCGTACATCGTCTTCGAGGCGTCCATCGTCGGCGTCTTCTCCTACTTCGCGCAGACCACCGTCCACGACCAGCTCGGCGTCGACCTGCCCTGGGTCCTCTACGCCGCCGCCATGCTGCTGGTCACGGCCGTCCTCGCGTACTTCGACATCAACCTCACCGCCAAGGCGCTCGGCGTCATGCTGATCGCGGAGATCGCCGTCCTCTTCGCGGTCGCCACCGCGGTCCTCCTGCACGGCGGCGGCCCGGACGGCATCCCGCTGGAGCCGGTCAACCCCAAGAACGCCTTCACCGGCGCCTCCGCCGGACTCGGACTGTTCTTCGCCTTCTGGTCCTGGGTCGGTTTCGAGTCGACGGCCATGTACGGAGAGGAGTCCCGCGACCCCAAGCGGGTCATCCCGCGCGCCACGCTCATCTCCGTCGTCGGCGTCGGCCTGTTCTACATCTACGTCTCCTGGATGACCATCGCCGGCAACGGACTGAGCGGCGCGGTCAAGCTCTCCGCCGGGGCCAGCCCGCTCGACCTGTTCTTCGCCCCCGCCCACACCTTCATCGGCGCCTGGGCGGTCAACGCCTTCCAGTGGCTGCTGATCACCGGCTCGTTCGCCTGCGGCATGGCGTTCCACCAATGCGCCGCGCGCTACCTGTACGCCATCGGCCGCGAGGGGTTCCTGCACCCCCTCTTCGGCCGCACCCACCCCCGGCACGGCTCGCCCTACCTCGCCTCCTTCGTGCAGTCCGTCATCGCCGTCGCCCTCGTCGGCGCGTTCTGGGCGACCGGACAGGACCCGTACATCCACCTGTACACCCTGCTGGCGATCCTCGGCACGATGGCCATCCTCATCGTGCAGACCCTGTGCTCCTTCGCGGTCATCGGCTACTTCCGCAGGAACCACCCCGAGGACCGGCACTGGTTCCGCACCTTCACCGCGCCCCTGCTCGGCGGGATCGGCATGACCGCCGTGGTGGTGCTGCTGGTGGTCAACATGGACACCGCGGCCGGTACGGCGGCCGGCTCGCTCTTCTTCAAGGCCATCCCCTGGATCGTCGGGCTGGTCTTCTTCGGCGGCCTGGGCCTCGGCCTGTATCTGCGGGCCCGCCGCCCGGAACGCTACGAGATCATCGGCCGGATCGTCCTGGAGGACGCGGCCGAGCGCACGGACAGCGACATCGAGGAAGCCCCCGCCAACGCCTGAGGAGCCGCACCGTGTCCCGTACGCAGCTGATGCACGCCCTGAGCTCCCTCACCGCCGACCACGCCGCCGCCCACCGGCTCGGCCTGCCCGTCGCCGAAGCCCGCCGGATCCGCCGCCGCAGCGTCCTCAAGGGCGCCCTCGCCACCGCCGCGGTGAGCGCGGTGGCGGTCCCGGCCAGAGCCGCCGCCGCCTCCGCACCGCGTATCGCCGTCGTCGGCGCCGGCATCGCCGGGCTGACCGCCGCGCTCACCCTCCGGGACGCCGGATACGCCTGCACGGTGTACGAGGCCAACCCCGACCGGGTCGGGGGGCGCATGTACTCCCAGCGCGACCACTGGGCCTGGGGGCAGACCTCCGAGGTCGGCGGCGAGCTGATCGACACCGGCCACAAGAAGATCCAGGAACTGTGCCGCCGCTTCTCCCTGCCCCTGGAGGACTTCCTCGGTGGCGGCCCGAACGGCGCCGAGGAGGTGTTCTGGTTCGACGGCGCCTACTACCCGCGCGACCGGGCCGACGAGGACTTCAAGGCCGTCTACCAGGCCCTGCACACCGACCTCCAGGCCGCCGGAGAGGTCAAGTGGAACCAGACCACGGCCGCCGGCACGGCCCTGGACACCATGTCCCTGTACGACTGGATCGAGTCCCGGGTACCCGGCGGCCACGCCTCCCGGCTGGGACAGCTCTTCGACGTCGCCTACAACGTCGAGTACGGCGCCGACACCACCGACCAGTCCTCGCTCGCCCTGGTGCTGCTGATGGGCTACCAGACCAATCCCGGCGACTTCAACATCTGGGGCCTGTCCGACGAGCGCTACCACATCGTCGGCGGCAACGACCAACTGCCGCACGCCATCGCGGACTTCCTGCCCGCGGGGACGATCCGGCAGGGCTGGTCGCTGCAGGCGGTGCGGGCCAACGCCGACGGCACGCAGACACTGACCTTCAGCGAGGCGGGCAGCACCCGCACGGTCACCGCCGACCACACCGTGCTGTGCGTGCCGCTGCCGGTCCTGCAACGGCTCGATCTGAGCCGGGCCGGCTTCGACCCCCGGATGACCAGTCTGCTGCGGGACGCCCGCATGGGGTACTGCACCAAGCTCAACATGCAGTTCTCCAGCCGTCCCTGGCGCGGCACCGGCCCCTGGCCCGGCGTGTCCGCGGGCGAGTGCTTCACCGACGGCCAGGTGCAGCAGACCTGGGACACCACCAAGGTCCAGCCCGGCACCGGCGGCATCCTCATCCAGTACGGCGGCGGGAGCCTCGCCAAGTCGCTGACCCCGGCGGGACCGTTCTCGTTCGAGAGCGACCCCTATGTGAAGAGCCTCGCTGGGAAGTATCTCAAGGACATCGACGCCATCTTCCCCGGCACGTCGAGTGCGTGGACCGGCCGCGCTGAGCTGTCCGCGTGGCACCTCAACCCGTACTCCCTCGGCGCCTACTCCTACTGGCCGGTGGGCTATCTGCACCGGTACGCGGGCTACGAGGGGACCGCGCAGGGCAACATCCACATCGGCGGCGAGCACTGCAGCTACGACTTCCAGGGCTACATGGAGGGCGGCGCGACCGAGGGGGAGCGGGCGGCACGGGAGGTGATCGCCGCACTGGGTTAGGCGCCCAGGCATCGGGGTGGGACGGTACGGGCCCGCGTCGACGTCCACCTCGACGCGGGCCTCGGCGAGGTCGCCCCGCCCACCGCGCGCGCTCAGGCCGGCTGGATGTTGTGGTTGAAGCGGAAGACGTTGCCGGGGTCGTAGCGCCTCTTCACCTCGCCCAGCCGGCGGGCGTTCCCGGCGCCGAGACCGGCCTCGACCCGCTCGGCGCCCTCGTCGCCGATGAAGTTGAGGTAGACCGCGCCGGTGCTCCACGGGCGGACCGCGGCCCGCACCCCGCGGACCCAGGACACGGCCCGCTCGTCGTCCCCCGGGTCCTCCCAGATCCCGAACGGGTGCGCCGCCCAGGGCGCGTTGCGGTAGGGCACCGGGAAGTCGGCGGGACCCGAGGCGATCGCGCCGCCCTGCGGGAAGAGGATGTGCTGGGTGCCGGTCGGCACGGGCATGCCGTCGGCGAGGCCGCAGTAGACGTCCACCATCTCGTCGGGCAGACCGGTCAGATACTCCGCCGACCAGTAGTTCCGCATCCCCGGCGGATCGTCGAGCATGCACTGCACGTCCGCGTACGGCATCGGCCCGACGATCTCCGCCTCGTGCCGCAGCGCCAGCAACGGCTCGGCCAGCCTGCGCATCTCGTCCTCACCGCCCACGTACGTGACCAGCGCCCCGCACAGCAGCTTGCCGACCAGGTCCGGCGGTACGAACTCCTCCGGCGGGCCGGTGAAGTACAGCACCGCGCCGCTCAGTTCGTCCGGTCCGTTGCGGATGATCTCGCGGAAGGCGCGCACCACGTCGGGCCCCGCCGTCGGCAGGAACAGCAACAGGGCGATGGAGAACCCGGGCAGTTCGTGCAGCCGCAGCGTGAGCGCGGTGGCGACGCCGAAGTTGCTGCTGCCGCCGTGCAACGCCCAGAACAGATCGGGGTGTTCGTCCGCGTCGGCGTGGACGTGCGAGCCGTCGGCGGTGACCAGGTCCACGCCGAGCAGGTTGTCGACGGCCAGCCCGAAGGTCCGGTCCAGCCAGCCCGTTCCGCCGCCGAGGACGAAGCCGCCGACGCCGGTGGTGGAGGCCCGCCCGCCGGTGGTGGCCAGGCCGTGGGGCTCGGTGGCCCGGTCGAGGTGGCTCATCGTGGCGCCGCCCTCGACCCGGACCGAGCGGGCCGCGGGATCGACCACCACCTCGTGCAGCCGCCGCAGATCGACGACCAGCGCCCCGTCCGCCACGGCCATGCCGGCCACGCTGTGCCCACCGCCGCGCACCGCGACCGGCAGGTCCAGGTCCCGGGCGCACCGCACGGCCCGTGCGACGTCCTGCGGGCGCGCGCACTGCGCGATCGCCGCCGGACGCCGGTCGATCATGGCGTTGAAGACGCTCCGGGCCTCGTCGTAGCCCGGGTCGCCGGGAGCGAACACGTCGCCGACCAGATCCTCACGCAACGCGGCCAGCGCCGCGCCCGCCTTCGCAGGGGAAGCCATGGCCGCCCCCCTTTCCGCAGGGGCAACAGTGCGCTTCCAGCCTAGGCGGGCACGCGCCGCCGGACCTGTCGTACGCAGGGGCCGGCCGCCGTCACACACGGGACGCGGCCGGCCGCCGTACGCGCCGGAGGCCGGCCGGCCGCCGTACGCGCGCGCCGCTCAGCCGCCGTACGCGCCGGACGCCGTCAGGCGCAGGGCCGTGTCGATCAGCGGGACGTGGCTGAAGGCCTGGGGGAAGTTGCCCACCTGGCGCTTCAGGCGCGGGTCCCACTCCTCCGCCAGCAGACCGAGGTCGTTGCGCAGGGAGAGCAGCTTCTCGAACAGCTTGCGGGCCTCGTCCACCCGGCCGATCATCGCCAGGTCGTCCGCCATCCAGAAGGAGCACGCGAGGAAAGCGCCCTCGTCGCCCGGAAGGCCGTCGACGCCCTCGTGCTCGCCCTCGGTGGGGTAGCGCAGGATGAACCCGTCCGTCGTGGACAGCTCCCGCTGGATCGCCTCGATCGTGCCGATCACCCGCTTGTCGTCCGGCGGCAGGAAGCCCATCTGCGGGATCAGCAGCAGGGAGGCGTCCAGCTCCCGCGAGCCGTAGGACTGCGTGAAGGTGTTGCGCTCCTTGTCGTACCCCTTCTCGCACACCTCGCGGTGGATCTCCTCACGCAGCTCCCGCCAGCGCTCCAGCGGGCCGTCGGCGTCGCCGGACTCCAGCAGCTTGATCGTGCGGTCGACGGCGACCCAGGCCATCACCTTGGAGTGCACGAAGTGCCGGCGCGGCCCGCGCACCTCCCAGATGCCCTCGTCCGGCTCCTGCCAGTGCTTCTCCAGGTAGCTGATCAGCTTCAGCTGGAGCAGCGAGGCGTAGTCGTTGCGGGCCAGACCCGTCATGTGGGCCAGGTGCAGCGCCTCGGTGACCTCGCCGTACACGTCCAGCTGGAGCTGGTGCGCGGCGCCGTTGCCCACCCGCACCGGCGCGGACTTCTCATAGCCCGGCAGCCAGTCCAGCTCCGCCTCGCCCAGCTCTCGCTCGCCCGCGATGCCGTACATGATCTGCAGGTTCTCGGGGTCGCCGGCCACCGCGCGCAGCAGCCACTCACGCCAGGCGCGGGCCTCTTCGCGGTAGCCGGTGCGCAGCAGCGAGGACAGGGTGATCGCCGCGTCGCGCAGCCAGGTGTAGCGGTAGTCCCAGTTGCGCACGCCGCCGATGTCCTCCGGCAGGGAGGTGGTGGGCGCCGCGACGATGCCGCCGGTGGGGGCGTACGTCAGTGCCTTGAGGGTGATCAGCGAGCGGATCACGGCCTCCCGGTAGGGGCCGTGGTACGTACACTGCTCGACCCACTCGCGCCAGAAGTCCTCCGTCGCGACCAGCGACTGCTCGGGCTCCGGCAGGGCCGGGGGCTCCTTGTGCGAGGGCTGCCACGAGATGGTGAACGCGATCCGGTCACCCGGCGCGACGGTGAAGTCCGAGAACGTCGTCAGCGACTTGCCGTAGGTCTCGACCTCCGTGTCGTACCAGACCGAGTCGGGGCCGGCCACGGCCACCGTGCGGCCCTCGTGCTTGTGCACCCACGGCACGACCCGGCCGTAGGAGAAGCGCATCCGCAGTGCCGAGCGCATCGGGACGCGGCCCGAGACGCCCTCGACGATCCGGATCAGCTGCGGGGCGCCGTCACGCGGGGGCATGAAATCGGTCACCCGGACCGTGCCGCGTGGCGTGTCCCACTCCGATTCGAGGATCAGCGAGTCGCCGCGGTAGCTGCGCCGGGCCGCGGTCGGCGGCTGCTGGTCGGGCGCGTGGGCCGGGCCGAGCCGCCAGTACCCGTGCTCCTCGGTCCCCAGCAGGCCGGCGAAGATGGCATGCGAGTCGAAGCGCGGCAGGCAGAGCCAGTCCACCGTGCCGTCACGGCAGACCAGCGCCGCTGTCTGCATGTCTCCGATGAGTGCGTAGTCTTCGATGCGCCCGGCCACGTGCAACTCCAGTCGAACGGCCACGTCACCCCGCGTGCGGGGCTGTCGCTAGTGCGGTCAAGGGGTCGTTGTTGTGCGTCGTTGAGCGGTGAAGCAAAGCAGCCGCTCAACCGCGATGGCAAAACGGCAATCTCTGCTCAACGAACTGACGAGCTCTCGTTGTTCCGGTGATGTACGGGCTGTGGTGGCGCCTGGTACCCGGCCGGGCTCGGCAGCGAGTGTCCGAGCAGGATACGACGCACGTAGATGATCCGCGTGCCCCTCCGGGCAACGGGCATCCACCGAACGAGTGACCATCGGGTGAGAAACGCGTGACCGATGTGTGCCGGGTGGCCGCGCGTGCGCGGAGCGTGGCCGGAAGCCATCGGCGCCGGTCGCTGATACCCTGGTAGCCCGTGGACCGGTGGGAGCAAAACCCCCGAACCGCAGCGACGGCACCCCCCGGAATTCCGGAGTGGACAGCCGACCCGCAACCCCCAGACCGCGACCACGGGAGCCCCCCTTTGGCCATGCCGCCCGCTGCTTTTCGCAACAGCACAGCCACGACGACCAAGCACATCTTCGTCACCGGGGGTGTCGCCTCCTCTCTCGGCAAGGGGCTGACGGCCTCCAGCCTCGGCATGCTGCTCAAGGCCCGGGGCCTGCGCGTCGTCATGCAGAAGCTCGACCCGTACCTGAACGTCGACCCGGGCACGATGAACCCCTTCCAGCACGGTGAGGTGTTCGTCACCAACGACGGCGCCGAGACCGACCTGGACATCGGCCACTACGAGCGCTTCCTCGACCGCGACCTCGACGGCTCCGCCAACGTCACCACCGGCCAGGTCTACTCCACGGTGATCGCCAAGGAGCGCCGCGGTGAGTACCTCGGCGACACCGTGCAGGTCATCCCGCACATCACCAACGAGATCAAGCACCGCATCCGGCGCATGGCCACCGACGAGGTGGACGTCGTGATCACCGAGGTCGGCGGCACCGTCGGCGACATCGAGTCGCTGCCGTTCCTGGAGACCGTCCGCCAGGTCCGTCACGAGGTCGGCCGCGACAACGTCTTCGTCGTGCACATCTCGCTCCTGCCGTACATCGGCCCCTCCGGTGAGCTGAAGACCAAGCCGACCCAGCACTCGGTGGCGGCGCTGCGCAACATCGGTATCCAGCCCGATGCCATTGTCCTGCGCTGCGACCGCGAGGTGCCCACCGCGATCAAGCGGAAGATCTCGCTGATGTGCGACGTCGACGAGGCGGCCGTGGTGGCCTGCCCCGACGCCCGCTCGATCTACGACATCCCGAAGACCGTGCACGGCGAGGGCCTCGACGCCTACGTCGTGCGCAAGCTCGACCTGCCGTTCCGGGACGTCGACTGGACGACCTGGGACGACCTGCTGGACCGCGTCCACAACCCCGACCACGAGATCACCCTCGCCCTGGTCGGCAAGTACATCGACCTGCCCGACGCCTATCTGTCGGTCACCGAGGCGCTGCGCGCCGGCGGCTTCGCCAACCGCGCCCGCGTCAAGATCAAGTGGGTCACCTCCGACGACTGCAAGACGCCGGCCGGCGCCAAGGCGCAGCTGTCGGACGTCGACGGCATCTGCATCCCCGGCGGCTTCGGCGACCGCGGTGTGCTCGGCAAGGTCGGCGCGATCAAGTACGCCCGCGAGAACAAGATCCCGCTGCTCGGTCTGTGCCTGGGCCTGCAGTGCATCGTGATCGAGGCCGCGCGCAACCTCGCCGACATCCCGGACGCCAACTCCACCGAGTTCGACCCGGCCACCGGTCACCCGGTCATCTCCACGATGGCCGAGCAGATGGACATCGTCGCCGGTGAGGGCGACATGGGCGGCACGATGCGGCTCGGCATGTACCCGGCGAAGCTGGCCGAGGGCTCGATCGTGCGCGAGGTGTACGACGGCAAGGAGTACGTCGAGGAGCGTCACCGCCACCGCTACGAGGTGAACAACGCCTACCGCGCGGAGCTGGAGAAGAAGGCGGGCATCCTGTTCTCCGGCACCTCCCCGGACGGCAAGCTCGTCGAGTACGTCGAGTACCCGCGTGACACGCACCCCTACCTGGTGGCCACCCAGGCCCACCCGGAGCTGCGCTCGCGTCCGACGCGTCCGCACCCGCTGTTCGCCGGCCTCGTGAAGGCGGCGGTCGAGCGGCAGAATTCGAAGTAACACACCGGCTAGTACGGTGGCCGGGGTGCATACCTTTCAGTAGGGAGCACCCCGGCTTTCGTATGCGCACGTGGGGAAGGAACGGCATGACGATCAAGGACACGCCCGAGGAGTGGGAGATCCGGGCGACGCGGACCCCGTTCACCGGGGCGAAGACCTCCGTCAGGACGGACGAGGTGGTCATGCCCGACGGCTCCGTGGCCACGCGCGACTACCAGGTCCACCCCGGCTCGGTCGCCGTCCTCGCCCTGGACGACGAGGACCGGGTGCTGCTGATCAACCAGTACCGCCACCCGGTGCGGCACAAGCTGTGGGAGATCCCGGCCGGCCTGCTCGACGTGCCCGGCGAGAACCCGCTGCACGCCGCCCAGCGCGAGCTGTACGAGGAGGCGCACGTCAAGGCCGAGGACTGGCGGGTGCTGACCGACGTCTACACCACGCCCGGCGGCTGCGACGAGGCCGTACGCGTCTTCCTCGCGCGGGGGCTCTCCGAGGCGGAGGGGGAGCGGTTCGCCGCGGAGCACGAGGAGACCGACATGCAGCACGCCCGGGTGCCCGTGGACGAGCTGGTGCGCGGGATTCTCGCCGGTGAGCTGCACAACACGTGCCTGGTGACGGGGGTGCTGTCGCTGGTGGCCGCCCGGCAGGCGGGCGGACTCGACGCGTTGCGCCCGGCGAACGCCGAGTGGCCCGCGCGGCCGTTCGAGGTCTAGCGTCGCCTGGTTCCGGTCGCGGTCCGGCCGCGCCGTCGTCGTGGCTGGTCGCGCAGTTCCCCGCGCCCCTTTTACGGCGTTCCACTTCCGTTGGTCCTACGATCCGCTGATCCGATCAGGGGACTCTCCGTCCGGCACCGCCGTGCTCCGCCCGGATCGTCGCAGAGCGTGAACTAGGCTCTGCATACGCCCGATCGATCGGTCCCGTCGGGCGCCGGCGTGCGGTGGAACGGGAGCGTGGCCCGTGACGGAACAGGCGGTGGACGAGGGCGGCGTGCGGCTGTCGGCGAAGACGTCGACGGACGGTGTGTTCCTGGGCCGCACACGGGAGTTGAAGGAACTGCGCGCCGACATCGAGCGCGCGGGGCTGGACACGCTGAGCGGGAAGAAGGCCCCCCGCGCGCGGGTGCTGCTGATCGCCGGACGCCCCGGCTCCGGGCGCACCGCTCTCGCCGAGGAACTGGTCCGGCAGGTCGCGGACCGTTACGAGCACGGGGTGCTGCGCGCCCGGCTCGGCGAGGCCGACGGCACACCCGTCCCCGTCGAGCGGGCTGCCCGTGAGCTGCTCGCCGCGCTGGAGCGGCCCGTGCCGCCGGGCGCCGGCGAGGACGAGCTGACCGAGGCGCTGCGCGACGCCCTCGCCGACCGGCGGACGCTGCTCCTGCTGGACGACGCGGCCGGCGCCGAACAGGTCGACGCCCTGCTGCCGGACAACCCCGACTGCCTGGCCGTCGCCGTCTCCGCGCGGCCCCTGACCGGCATCGCCGACGTGCGGCCCTGCACGCTGGGCGGGCTGGACACCAAGTCCGCCGTCGAGCTGCTGTCCCGCCGGATCGACCCGGTGCGGGTGACCGTCGACCCGCGGGCCGCCGAGGGCCTGGTCGAGGCGTGCCAGGGCCAGCCCGCCGCGCTGACGCTGGCCGCCGGCTGGCTCACGGCCCACCCGAAGGCGGCCGTCGCGGACCTCGCCAAGCAGCTGCGCGCCGACGGCGACGACACCACCCCGCTGGCCCGGGTCTTCAAGCTGGCCTACACCGCGCTGCCCGCACCGGCCGCCCGGATACTGCGTCTGCTCGCCCTCGCCCCCGCCGGGCACGTCGATCCGCACACGGCGTCCGCGCTGGCCGGCTGCTCGGTGAGCGGCGCCCGCACCACCCTGGACGACTTCGTCCGCTTCGGGCTGCTGCGCGCCGTCGACTCACCGCTGCCGGAGTACGAGATCCCCGGCTGCCTGCACCCGCTGCTCAAGGCCCTCACCGAGACCCACGACCGCCCCGCCGAGCTGCAGCTGGCCCGTGCCCGCATGCTGGAGCGGACCGTGCGGCTGCTGCAGTCCTGCCGGGCGATCACGGAGACCGACAGCCCGCAGGCCCGGGAGAAGATGCTCGGCATGCCGCGCGCCCTGCGCTTCCCCACCCCCCGGGCGGCCGAGGAGTGGCTGCGGGTGCGCCGCCCCGCGCTGCTCGGCGCCGCCCGCCTCGCGGTCGCCGACGGGGAGCTGGACACCCTGGCCCGGCGGCTGCTGTCCCAGCTGGTGCGGGCGATGGTCGCGCACTTCGGCACCCAGGCCGCGGCGCCGGACCTGTACGGCGTCCACCGCCTCGTCCTCGACGTGGCCGAGCGGCGCGAGCTGCCCCGGGAGAAGGCCGCGGCCCTGCTGAACCTGGCCGACCTGGACGCCCAGACCGGCCGGACGAACGAGGCGCTGCTGCGATATCGCGCAGCTTTGGATGCCGGACGCAGAGCAAATGACCCGTACGCCACCGGTCGCGCAATGGAATCCGTAGGTGGAGCCCATCTGGAGCTGGGGGACTACGAGCGGGCCGCCGACTGGTTCGGGCGGGCCCTGAGCCAGCGCCTGGCCCGGGACGAGCGTGCGGACGCCGCCCGGCTGTACGGCCGTATCGCCACCGCACACACCTACGCGGGCCGCTACGGGGAAGCGCTGCGGAACTGGCGGGCGGCCGCCGCGGGCCACCGGCGGTGCGGCGATGTGGCCGCGCACGCACGGGCGTTGAGCGAGCTGGCGCGGGTGCAGGAGTACGCCGGGCGGCCGGCGGATTCGCTGCGCACCTGCCAGGAGGCGGTGGAGTGGGCGCGCCGGGCCGAGGACACCCGGTTGCAGGCCGCGCTGCACCTGCGGATCGCCGACACCCTGGACCACCTCGGTGATCCGGTGGCCGCCGGGATCCACCGCGGGACGGCCGAACGGATGCTCGCGGAGGAGGGGCAGGAGGGTCCTGAGGGGGCCGACCAGCGGGAATACGCCGCCAATGCCTGCGAAATCCGTAGTGCATCCACTGAAGATTGATGCAATGAAAGGCTAGACAGCAGGAACACCTTCATTAGACTGGCTCTGCCGCACGTTCTCCTGCGGTGTCTCCCGGTGTGCCCCCGCATGCCTGGGTATGTCTAGTAATGCCCCTGTTTCCCCTGAGCCAAGGACCGTGATCGACGTGAAGGTCGGCATCCCCCGCGAGGTCAAGAACAACGAGTTCCGGGTGGCCATCACCCCCGCCGGCGTGCACGAGCTGGTGCGCAACGGCCACCAGGTGGTCATCGAGCGCAACGCCGGCGTCGGCTCGTCGATCACGGACGACGAGTACGTTGCCGCCGGTGCCCAGATCCTGGAGACCGCCGACGAGGTCTGGGCCACCGCCGACCTGCTGCTGAAGGTCAAGGAGCCCATCGCGGAGGAGTACCACCGCCTCCGCAAGGACCAGATCCTCTTCACCTACCTGCACCTGGCCGCCTCCAAGGAGTGCACGGACGCGCTCATCGAGTCCGGCACCACGGCCATCGCCTACGAGACCGTCGAGCTGCCGAACCGCGCCCTGCCGCTGCTCGCCCCGATGTCCGAGGTCGCGGGCCGGCTGGCCCCCCAGGTCGGCGCCTACCACCTGATGCGCGCGGCCGGCGGCCGTGGCGTGCTGCCCGGCGGCGTCCCCGGCGTGACCCCGGCCAAGGCCGTCGTCATCGGCGGTGGCGTCTCCGGCTGGAACGCCACCCAGGTCGCCGTCGGCATGGGCTTCGACGTGACCCTGCTCGACCGCGACATCAACAAGCTGCGCGAGGCCGACAAGATCTTCGGCACGAAGGTCAAGGCGATCATGTCCAACGCCTTCGAGCTGGAGAAGGCCGTCCTGGACGCCGACCTCGTCATCGGCGCCGTCCTCATCCCGGGCGCCAAGGCCCCGAAGCTCGTCACCAACGAGCTGGTGTCCCGCATGAAGCCCGGAAGTGTTCTTGTCGACATCGCGATCGACCAGGGCGGCTGCTTCGAGGACTCGCACCCGACCACGCACGCCGAGCCGACCTTCAAGGTCCACAACTCGGTCTTCTACTGCGTCGCCAACATGCCCGGCGCGGTGCCGAACACCTCCACCAACGCCCTCACCAACGCGACGCTGCCGTACATCGTCTCGGTCGCGAACAACGGCTGGGTCGAGGCGCTGCGCCGCGACGCCGCGCTGGCCAAGGGCCTCAACACCCACGACGGCAAGGTCGTTTACAAGGAGGTCGCCGAGGCCCACGGTCTGGAGCACGTGGAGCTCTCCGCCCTCCTCGGCTGACCTTCCGGCCGACCGGCCCGCCCGTCCGCGGGCCCAAGTCGTCCGCAGCAACAAGGCGATACGTCAACACGGGTCGTCAACACCACGCATCCGGCCGGACCTTGCCCGACAAGGTCCGGCCGGATGTGTGTATGGTCACTTTGCGGCTCTCGGTCAACTCGCCTCGAACGTAACCCTTCGACCGATTCGCACACCGGTGAAACCTGCTGTGCGACGGCCGTACGCCCTTGACAGCGGGATGTTTCATTGCCGACACATCGGGCCGGGTCCGGCGGATTGTGTTGCTGCGGACGCCCGACACGCCATAGAGTCGCCAACCGTCGGCATGGTGCCACGCTGACCTTGTCTAGAAGTTTCCTGGTCACCAAGGAGGTAAGACGACTTGTGAATGAGTCGACATTTTCTCCCGGGGGTGGTCAACCAGGAATGCCTGCGCGGGGCCAGGGCTCCACGGGGCTCGAGGCTGTCGGCTCCGTCGCTGTCCGAACCTTCGCAGCCCACCAGAGCCAGAACAGCCCCCATACGGCTCTGTCAGCACACCAGAGCATGGACGGTCATCACGTGAACGCCATGGCCGGCGACGGAAGTGGCGCGCCCCACAACCACTTCGCCGACTACGACGAACTGCCCGAAGGGCACTTCTACGATCCCGACGCCGAGTACGAGCCGGACCCCGAGTACGCGGCCACCCTCGCGCCCGACGCCGCGCGTCAGCGCCGCGAGCGCGTCGGCCCGACCGGGCGCCCGCTGCCCTACTTCCCGATTCCGGGCCCGCTGACCGACCACGGTCCCGCGAAGATCATCGCGATGTGCAACCAGAAGGGCGGCGTCGGCAAGACGACGTCGACCATCAACCTGGGTGCCGCGCTCGCGGAGTACGGCCGGCGCGTGCTGCTCGTGGACTTCGACCCGCAGGGCGCGCTGTCGGTGGGTCTCGGCGTCAACCCCATGGAACTCGACCTGACGGTCTACAACCTGCTCATGGAGCGGGGGATGTCCGCGGACGAGGTCCTGCTGAAGACGGCGGTCCCCAACATGGACCTGCTGCCCAGCAACATCGACCTGTCGGCCGCCGAGGTCCAGCTGGTGAGCGAGGTCGCGCGCGAGTCCACGCTGCAGCGCGCGCTGAAGCCGCTGCTGCCGGACTACGACTTCGTCGTCATCGACTGCCAGCCCTCGCTCGGCCTGCTCACCGTGAACGCGCTCACCGCGGCGCACAAGGTGATCGTGCCGCTCGAGTGCGAGTTCTTCGCGCTGCGCGGGGTCGCGCTGCTGACCGAGACCATCGAGAAGGTCCAGGAGCGGCTCAACCCCGACCTGGAGCTCGACGGCATCCTCGCCACGATGTACGACTCGCGCACGGTCCACAGCCGCGAGGTGCTGGCCCGTGTGGTCGAGGCGTTCGACGACCACGTGTACCACACGGTCATCGGGCGCACGGTCCGCTTCCCGGAGACCACGGTCGCCGGCGAGCCGATCACCACCTACGCCTCCAACTCCGTCGGCGCCGCCGCCTACCGTCAGCTCGCCAGGGAGGTGCTCGCCCGGTGTCACGCCGAGTGAGTCTGCCGGGGGCCGACGAACTCTTCCGTACGACAGGGGGGATGGCGCTGCAGCCGTCCACTCCCCGGCGCCCGGGCGGCGAGGCCCGGGTGCCCGCTCCCGCGGGGGAGAGCGACGCCGTCACGGCCACCGCGCCCGACGACGCCCCGCACTCCGTGCCGGCGCAGGGCGGGGACGGCGAGGGCGTGGAGCACGTCGCGGCCGACGCCGAGCCGGGCGAGGAGTCCCGCAGCCGGGCGTCCACGGCGCCGGAACGCGCCGCACGCCGCAGAGCGACCCAGCAGGAAGGTTCTGCCAGTGGTGCCGGTGCCGTCGCCGACGAGGCCGCGCAGCCGCGCCGGCGCGGGCGCGCCACACGGCGGCCCAGCGGACGCGAGCGCCACGACGAGAAGATCACGGTCTATGTCTCCGCCGAGGAGCTGATGGACCTCGAGCACGCCCGCCTGGTGCTGCGCGGCGAGCACGGTCTGGCCGTGGACCGCGGGCGCATCGTCCGCGAGGCCGTCGCCGTCGTCCTCGCCGACCTGGAATCCCGCGGGGACGCCAGCATCCTCGTACGCCGTCTGCGTGGACGCTAGCGGTACCCTGCGGGGGCCATGACCTCGAACGACCCCTCCACCCCCGCCGCCCGCCGACGCCCACTGGGCCGGGGCCCGGCGGCTCCGCCCGCAGAGCGGGAGCAGCCGGGCGAGGAGCCGGTACGGGAGGCGGCCGAGCGGCCGGGGTCCGTGCCGGAGGCGGTAGAGCCGCCCGGCGAGGGGTCCGTGCCGGAGGCGGCACAGCTGAGCGGTGAGGCATCCGTGTCCGAGGAGGCGGAGCCCCGCGGGGCGTCCGTGCCCGAGACGACCGAGGTGCCGCCCGCGGGGGCATCGCAGGACGCGGTGCGCACCGGCGAGCGGGTGGGCCGGGACGAGTGCGGGGCGCCCGACGGTGCCGTAGCGCCGGGGGCGACGGATGTGCCGCCCCTGCCCGGTGGGCCGGGACGGTCGGATCCGTCGGCCGGCGGTCCGGGCCCGGTCGATGCGGTGACGCCCGCCGGTGTGCCCGGGTCTGCCGAGCCCCACGGTCCCTTGCCGGACGGGAGCGGGGCCGCTGTCCGGGGCGCCGGGACGGACGGGGATGCCACCGATGCCCCCGATGCCGCCCCCCTGGCTGGTGAGGACGGTGTCTTCAAGGTCCGGCTGGACAACTTCGAG
The DNA here is from genome assembly GCF_055583185.1 of Streptomyces sp. NPDC104814. NCBI lineage: Bacteria > Bacillati > Actinomycetota > Actinomycetes > Kitasatosporales > Streptomycetaceae > Streptomyces > Streptomyces sp. NPDC104814. Next base: position 31,435 of record NZ_JBVJOL010000010.1, read on the forward strand.
GGGCCGTTCGATCTGCTGCTGCAGCTCATCTCCCGGCACAAACTCGACGTCACCGAGGTCGCGCTGTCCAAGGTGACCGACGAGTTCATGGCGCACATCCGGGCGATGGGGGCCGACTGGGACCTGGACCAGACGACCGAGTTCCTGGTCGTCGCCGCCACCCTGCTCGACCTGAAGGCGGCCCGGCTGCTGCCCGCCGCCGAGGTCGAGGACGAGGGCGACCTCGCCCTGCTGGAGGCCCGGGACCTGCTGTTCGCCCGGCTGCTGCAGTACCGGGCGTACAAACGGATCGCCGACATCTTCAACGAGCGCATCGAGGACGAGGCCCGCCGCTACCCCCGTACCGTCGGGCTGGAGCCGCAGTACGCCGAACTGCTGCCCGAGGTGGTCATCAGCATCGGCCCCGAGGGCTTCGCCCGGCTCGCCGTGAAGGCGATGCAGCCGAGACCCAGGCCGCAGGTGTACGTCGACCACATCCACGCGCCCCTGGTCAGCGTCCAGGAGCAGGCGCAAGTCGTCGTCGCGCGGCTGAAGGAGCTGGGGGAGGCCAGCTTCCGTACGCTCGTCGCGGACACCGAGGACACCCTCACCGTCGTCGCCCGCTTCCTCGCCCTGCTGGAGCTGTACCGAGAGAGGGCCGTCGCGCTGGACCAGGAGGCCGCCCTCGGCGAGCTGACCGTGCGCTGGACGGGGGGCGAGGGGGACGCGGCACCGGCCGTCACGGACGAGTTCGACCGGCCGCCGGAGACGCTGGAATCGACGAATACGCCGAAGACGCCGAAGACGGCGAGAGAGCCGCAGGAGGCAGGGGGGTCCCGGGAGGAGAGGAAGCCGTGAGCGAGGAGATCAGCGAGGCTCCGGCGGGCCTGCGGACCGTGGCCGGGCTCGACCTCAGGCCCGCACTGGAGGCCGTCCTCATGGTCGTCGACGAACCGGCGACCGAGGAGCACCTGGCGAAGATCCTGGAGCGGCCGAGGCGGCAGATCGCCGACGCCCTGCGCGAGCTCGCCGACGAGTACACCGTGCAGGGGCGCGGTTTCGAGCTGCGGCACGTCGCGGGCGGCTGGCGTTTCTACACCCGCCCCGCCTACGCGCCCGCCGTCGAGCGCCTGGTCCTGGACGGCCAGACCGCCCGGCTCACCCAGGCCGCCCTGGAGACCCTCGCCGTCGTCGCCTACCGCCAGCCGGTCAGCCGCAGTCGCGTCTCGGCCGTCCGCGGAGTCAATTGCGACGGCGTGATGCGCACCCTCCTGCAGCGCGGTCTGGTCGAGGAGGCGGGCACGGAACCCGAAACAGGTGCGATCCTGTACAGGACGACGAACTACTTCCTGGAGCGGATGGGCCTGCGCGGCCTGGACGAACTCCCGGAACTCGCGCCCTTCCTCCCGGAGGCGGAGGCGATCGAGGCCGAGACGCAGGAAGGCGTTCCGTCGTTCGACCCGGACGCTCCCGATGACGAGCCGGGCGCCGTCCGGGGCCTCCCGGACACCGACGACGAAGACGACCAGACGGAACATTGATGCGAAGCAGCAGCGGCAGGAACAGCAGCGGAAACAACGGCGGGAGCCGTGGTGGCAACAGCGGCGGCCGCGGCGGGAGCAGCGGGGGCCGCGGCAACTACCGCGGCGCCGGCAACAACCGCGACGACAAGCAGGGAGGCCGTCCCAAGAAGCCGCGTCCCGAGGAGCGGCGCTACGACGTCGGCCCCGGCGCCACGCAGGACGGCCCGAAGTCCGGCCGGGGCCCCTCGGCCCGCGGCGGCGCCAAGGGCGGCCCCAAGCAGGGACAGCGCCCCGGGGGCCGTCCGGCTCCCGCGCGTTCGCGTGAGTACGAGGCCCGTACCGAGGAGCGCAACCGCGAGCGCTACGCGGGCAAGAAGGACGTCAAGCTGCCCAAGACCTTCCCGGGCGCCGAGCAGGAGGGCGAGCGGCTGCAGAAGGTGCTGGCGCGCGCCGGTTTCGGCTCCCGCCGCGCCTGCGAGGACCTGATCGACGAGGCCCGTGTCGAGGTCAACGGCGAGATCGTCACCGAGCAGGGCAAGCGGGTCGACCCGGAGAAGGACGAGATCAAGGTCGACGGCCTGACCGTCGCGACCCAGCGCTACCAGTTCTTCTCGCTGAACAAGCCGGCCGGTGTCGTCTCCACCATGGAGGACCCCGAGGGCCGCCAGTGCCTCGGCGACTACGTCACCAACCGGGAGACCCGTCTCTTCCACGTCGGCCGCCTCGACACCGAGACCGAGGGTGTCATCCTGCTCACCAACCACGGCGAGCTGGCGCACCGGCTGACCCACCCGAAGTACGGCGTGAAGAAGACCTACCTCGCGCACATCGTCGGCCCGATCCCGCGCGACCTGGGCAAGCAGCTCAAGGACGGCATCCAGCTGGAGGACGGGTACGCCCGCGCCGACCACTTCCGGGTCGTGGAGCAGACCGGCAAGAACTACCTGGTCGAGGTCACGCTGCACGAGGGCCGCAAGCACATCGTGCGCCGCATGCTGGCCGAGGCCGGCTTCCCGGTCGACAAGCTGGTCCGTGTCGCCTTCGGCCCGATCACCCTCGGCGACCAGAAGTCGGGCTGGCTGCGCCGCCTGTCGAACACCGAGGTCGGCATGCTGATGCAGGAGGTCGACCTCTAAAGCGGCTTGCCGTGATCACCGTCCTCCTTTATGGTCAACGTGACGATAAAAGGGGGATGGTGATCGCATGTCCAAGCGCGCCGCGACCGGAGCACTCATCGGCCTCGCCCTCGGGGACGCCCTCGGCTACCCGACCGAGTTCAAGACCGTGCCGTTGATCCTGTCGATGTTCGGCCCGTGGCGGGAGCTGGAGCTGCCCCAGCGGGCCCTCGTCACCGACGACACCCAGATGACCCTGGCCCTCGGCCGGGGCCTGCGCACCGCCATGGACCGCGGCCACCTGGCGCCCAAGCGGCTGGAACGGCCCGTGCGGGAGGAGTTCGTGGACTGGTACCAGTCACCGGACAACAACCGCGCCCCCGGCAACACCTGCCTGCGGGCCTGCGACCTCCTCAAGGAGGAGGGCCGCGCCTGGCAGGACGCCAGCCAGATCCACTCCAAGGGCTGCGGCGCCAACATGCGCGTCGCGCCGATCGGCCTCGCGCCGGGGCTGAGCGAGGCGCAGCGCTCCGGCGCCGCCCAGCTTCAGTCCGCCCTCACCCACGGCCACCCCACGGCGCTCGCCGCCTCCGACCTCACCGCGCACGCCGTGCACCTGCTCGCGCAGGGAGCCGACCCCACCGCGCTGATCGGGCTGCTGCGGTCGTACGCCCTGGACCACCGCACCCACTACGACCACACCTGGCTCGGCGACCTGTGGACCCGCGGCCAGGACCCCACGCCCGAGCACTTCATCGCGCGCGGCTGGGACGAGTGCCTGGAGATCCTCGAACGGCTCCGGGACGCCGTGCGGACCGTCTCGCCGGAGACCGACCCGTGCCTGGCCACCGGAGAGGGCTGGATCGCCGAGGAGGCGCTCGCCACCGGGCTGCTGTGCTTCCTGCTCTTCCCCGACGAGCCGCTGACCGCCCTGCGCCGCGCCGCCTGCACCGCCGGTGACTCCGACTCCATCGCCTGCCTGGCCGGCGCCTTCGCGGGGGCGTACCTGGGCGCCGACGCCTGGCCGGCCGCATGGGCCGACCGCATCGAGTACCGCAGCGAGCTGCTGGCCCTCGGTGAACTCTGGGACGCCTGACCGCACGGCTCCACGCGGGGTCCCGGATGCCGGGGAAACGGGCGCCGGAGGGCGCCTTTGGCGGCAGGCGCCCTGCCCGGCGTCTCAGCGGACGGGCGCCGCGGGCTCCCGGGCCGCGGGCTGACTAGGCTGGACGCACAGCAGAGCCGAGATGGGCAGCCGATACGCAAGGAGCAGCACCGTGGCGGTACGAGCGGTCCGGGGGGCCGTCCAGTTGGAGCGGGACGAGGCCGGGCACATGGACGAGCAGGTCTCGGCACTGCTCACCGCCGTCCTGGAACGGAACGGCCTGAGCACGGACGACCTCATCAGCATCTGGTTCACGGCCACCCCCGACCTGCACAGCGACTTCCCGGCGGCCGCCGCCCGCAAGCTCGGCATCGTCGACGTGCCGCTGATCTGCGCGCAGGAGCTGGACATCGAGGGCGCGATGCCCCGTGTGGTGCGCCTCCTCGCGCACATCGAGTCGGACAAGCCGCGCGCTGACATCACCCATGTCTACCTCGGCGCCGCCGCCGCCCTGCGCAAGGACATCGCCCAGTGAGGACCGCACTCGTCATCGGCACGGGCCTGATCGGCACCTCCGCCGCCCTCGCCCTCGCCCAGCGCGGTGTCACCGTCCACCTCGTCGACCACGACCCGGAGCAGGCCCGTACCGCCGCCGCGCTCGGCGCCGGCACCGACGACCCGCCCGCGGGCCCGGTCGACCTGGCGATCGTCGCCGCCCCGCCCGCGCACGTGGCCACCGTGCTCGCCGACGCCATGCGGCGCGGCATGGCCCGCGGCTACATCGACGTGGCCAGCGTCAAGGGCGGCCCGCGCCGCGAGCTGGAGGCGCTCGGCCTGGACCTCTCCTCCTACCTGGGCACCCACCCGATGTCGGGCCGGGAGAAGTCGGGCCCGCTCGCCGCCTCCGGGGACCTCTTCGAGGGCCGCCCCTGGGTGCTCACCCCCACCCGGGACACCGACACCGAGGTGCTGAACCTCGCCCTGGAACTGGTCTCGCACTGCCGCGCGGTGCCGGTCGTCATGGACGCCGACGCCCACGACCGGGCCGTGGCGCTTGTCTCCCACATGCCGCACCTGGTCTCCAGCATGGTCGCCGCCCGTCTGGAGAACGCCGAGGAGGCGGCGGTACGGCTGTGCGGGCAGGGCATCCGGGACGTGACCAGGATCGCCGCCTCCGACCCGCGCATGTGGATCGACATCCTCTCCGCGAACCCCGGTCCCGTCGCCGACCTGCTCTCCGACGTGGCCGGCGACCTGGAGGAGACCGTCGAGGCGCTGCGCGCGCTGCAGTCCAGCGACGACGACAAGCGCCGCGAGGGCAGCGCCGGCATCGAGGACGTGCTGCGCCGCGGCAACGCCGGCCAGATCCGCGTCCCCGGCAAGCACGGCAGCGCGCCGCGCGTCTACGAGACCGTCGTCGTCCTCATCGACGACCAGCCCGGGCAGCTGGCCCGCATCTTCGCCGACGCCGGACGGGCCGGGGTCAACATCGAGGACGTGCGCATCGAGCACGCGACCGGACAGCAGGCCGGCCTGGTCCAGCTCATGGTCGAGCCGAAGGCGGCGCCGGTGCTCACGGCCGCCCTGCGCGAGCGGGGCTGGGCCATCCGGCAGTAGGACGCTGCGCGAGCGGCTGGGTGTCCGGCGGTGAGGAGCTGCGCGAGCGGCTGGGCCGTCCGGCAGTAAGAGGCGCGCCGCGGAGCCAGTAACCTTGTGCGGGGCGTCCCTCTAGGGCCGTGCGCCCCGCACCCCGCTCACCGCCTCGCACCAGGAAGGTGTCCCCCCGTGGAAAACGGCGCCGCCCAGACTGTTCCGCCTGTGATCGTCGCCATCGACGGTCCCTCCGGCACGGGCAAGTCGAGCACGTCGAAGGCCGTGGCCGCGCAGCTCGGTCTGAGCTACCTGGACACCGGCGCCCAGTACCGGGCGATCACCTGGTGGATGGTGACCAACGGCGTCGACGTCGACGACCCCGCCGCGATCGCCGCCGCCGCGGGCAAGCCGCAGATCGTCTCCGGCACCGACCCGGAGAAGCCGACGATCACCGTCGACGGGTTCGACGTCTCCGGCCCGATCCGCACCCAGGAGGTCACCTCCCGGGTCAGCGCCGTCAGCGCGGTGCCCGAGGTGCGGGCCCGGATCACCGAGCTGCAGCGCTCCATCGCGACCGCCGCGGAGAACGGCATCGTCGTCGAGGGCCGGGACATCGGTACGACCGTGCTGCCGGACGCCGACCTGAAGATCTTCCTCACCGCCTCCCCGGAGGCCCGCGCCGCCCGGCGCAGCGGTGAGCTGAAGGGCGCCGACGTGCACTCCACCCGTGAGGCGCTGCTCAAGCGGGACGCGGCCGACTCCAGCCGCAAGACCTCGCCGCTGGCCAAGGCCGGCGACGCCGTCGAGGTGGACACCACCGACCTCAGCCTGGCCCAGGTCATCGAGTGCGTGGTCACCCTCGTCGAGGAGAAGCGGGCCGGGAAGTGACCGCTGTGTCCGAGCGGGGCGCGGACGTCGGGCGGCGCATCGGCGTCGGCCTGATGTACGGCCTGTTCAAGCCGCGGGTGCTGGGCGCCTGGCGGATGCCGGCGCGCGGCCCGCTGATCCTGGCCGTCAACCACTCGCACAACGTCGACGGCCCCATGGTCATGGGTGTGGCGCCCCGGCCCGTGCACTTCCTGATCAAGAAGGAAGCGTTCGTCGGACCGCTCGACCCCTTCCTGACCGGCATCGGCCAGCTCAAGGTCGACCGCTCCACGGCCGACCGCACCGCGATCACGCAGGCGCTGGACGTCCTGGCGGCCGGCGGCGTCCTCGGGATCTTCCCGGAGGGCACCCGCGGCGAGGGCGACTTCGCCTCGCTGCGCGCCGGCCTCGCCTACTTCGCGGTGCGTTCCGGGGCACCGATCGTGCCGGTGGCGGTCCTGGGAAGTTCCGAGCGGCACGGACGGTTGATAAAGGCGCTGCCGCCGCTGCGCTCGCGCATCGACGTCGTCTTCGGCGACCCGTTCGACGCGGGCGACGGAAGCGGGCGGCGTACGCGCAGGGCACTCGACGAGGCGACCGAACGCATCCAGAAGCAGCTCACCGAGCACCTGGAAAACGCCAGGCGGCTGACCGGCCGCCGGGCGACACTGAGTAGTGGATCAGGCTCACGTGTGGCCCGCTCCACCGATCACCACGAATGAACGACGAGGTACGGACTTCATGAACGACCACATCCAGCCCGACGGCTCGGACGTACACGAGCACGATCACGGGGCTCTCGGCGACGCCGAGTACGCGGAGTTCATGGAGCTCGCGGCGGAAGAGGGCTTCGACGTCACGGACGTCGAGGGCGCGATCGAGGAGGCCGGGCACGGCCCGCTCCCGGTGCTCGCCGTCGTCGGCCGCCCCAATGTCGGCAAGTCGACCCTGGTGAACCGGATCATCGGCCGCCGTGAGGCCGTCGTCGAGGACAAGCCCGGTGTCACCCGCGACCGTGTCACCTACGAGGCCGAGTGGGCGGGCCGCCGCTTCAAGGTCGTCGACACCGGCGGCTGGGAGCAGGACGTCCTCGGCATCGACGCCTCCGTCGCCGCGCAGGCCGAGTACGCCATCGAGGCCGCCGACGCGGTCGTCTTCGTCGTCGACGCCAAGGTCGGCGCCACCGACACCGACGAGGCCGTCGTACGGCTGCTGCGCAAGGCCGGCAAGCCGGTCGTGCTGTGCGCCAACAAGGTCGACGGCCCGAGCGGCGAGGCCGACGCGTCCTACCTGTGGAACCTCGGTCTGGGCGAGCCGCACCCCGTCTCCGCGCTGCACGGCCGCGGCACCGGCGACATGCTGGACGCCGTCCTGGAGGCGCTGCCCGAGGCGCCCGAGCAGTCCTTCGGCACGGCCGTCGGCGGCCCCCGCCGGATCGCGCTCATCGGCCGCCCGAACGTCGGCAAGTCCTCCCTGCTGAACAAGGTGGCCGGCGAGGAGCGCGTCGTCGTCAACGAGCTGGCGGGCACCACCCGTGACCCGGTCGACGAGCTGATCGAGCTGGGCGGGGTGACCTGGAAGTTCGTGGACACGGCGGGCATCCGCAAGCGCGTCCACCTCCAGCAGGGCGCCGACTACTACGCCTCGCTGCGCACCGCGGCCGCCGTGGAGAAGGCCGAGGTCGCGGTCATCCTGATCGACGCCTCGGAGAACATCTCCGTGCAGGACCAGCGGATCGTCACCATGGCGGTCGAGGCGGGCCGTGCGATCGTCCTCGCCTTCAACAAGTGGGACACCCTCGACGAGGAGCGCCGCTACTACCTGGAGCGGGAGATCGAGACGGAGCTCGGCCAGGTGGCCTGGGCGCCGCGCGTCAACGTCTCGGCCCGCACCGGCCGGCACATGGAGAAGCTGGTCCCGGCGATCGAGACCGCCCTCGCCGGCTGGGAGACGCGTGTTCCGACCGGCCGGCTGAACGCCTTCCTCGGCGAGCTGGTCGCCGCCCACCCGCACCCGATCCGGGGCGGCAAGCAGCCGCGCATCCTGTTCGGCACGCAGGCCGGCACCAAGCCGCCGCGGTTCGTGCTCTTCGCCTCCGGCTTCATCGAGGCGGGCTACCGGCGCTTCATCGAGCGCCGGCTGCGCGAGGAGTTCGGCTTCGAGGGCACGCCGATCCACATCTCCGTGCGCGTGCGCGAGAAGCGCGGCAAGAAGAAGTAGTCCGGACGCCCGAAGGGGGCGGCCCCCGAGTCCGTCACGGACCTGGGGGCCGCCCCCTTCGCGTCCACGGCCGTCAGCTGCCGCCGGGCCGGCCGGGCGGCAGGGCGGCCGGCACGAACTGCGTGGTCCCGCCGGACTGGCCCACCGGGCCGACCCGCTGCCACGCCGACTGCCGGCCCACGCGGGCGCTCTGCGCTCCCGCGCTGTAGGCGCTGTACGAGCTGGAGAACGACCCCGGCCGCGGGTCCGCCGGGCCGCTGTGCCGGATGCTCCCGAAGGCGGTGAACCCCAGATCCTCCTCACCGCTGCGGTCACCCGGCAGCGAGCGGAAGGACTTGACGTACTCGGCGTAGAGCGCGTCGTAGATCGGCGTGGCCGATGGGCCGCGGTGCGACTCCTGCCCCACCCGCGGCGGAGGCGGAACCGAGGAGAAGCTCTGGCGGCGGGGAACGTCGTAACTGTGCACGTGAGTCCCAACGATGCGGCACGTCAAGAGATGCGGCCCCACCCCGCCCCGGCGACGACGCAGGAGGCTGCGGGCTGGGGGGAGGGGGAGGGTGCGGGCCCGACGCGAGGGCCGGGGACGAGGCCGGAGGGCGGCCCGGGGGGGGTGAGGCCGAGAGGCGAGACCCGCCCGGAATCGACCCGGCATGGCGTGGCCCCCCGGGCCGCCGGGTGGCTCACGCTCCGGCGGGGGCCGGCACCCCCGGGTGGCGCAAGCCCCGGCGGGGCGGGGCCCGGGCTGCGGGGGCTCAGGTGCCGGCGAGGGGCAGGGTTGCCGCGACCAGGTGGCCGGTTGCCGCCGCCTTGTCCAGGGCGTCGCGCAGGAGGTCCTCGCGGGGCTGGCGGCCGATGGAGCCCACCGGCGCCGCGAACATCAGTACCTGCTGGTGCTTGTTGGCGGCCGCTCGCCAGCCCTCGGTGACCTGCAGCGGCTGGTGGGCCTGCCACCAGGCCACCGGCTGGCCACCGTCCATCCCGGGCTGGAGGACCGCGTGCAGCTGCCCCATCGCCAGCAGCACGGACCAGCCGTGCAGCACCGGCGGTACGGCGGACAGCTCGGGCAGCGGCATGAAGCCATGCTCGATCAGCAGCGGCAGGAAGTCGTCGCCGGCGCCGGTGGAGCCGGGACGCACGATCGGCCCGGTCGGTTCCACGACCAGCGCCGGGTGCAACTCCCCGGCGATCAGGACCAGTCCGCTGGTCACGCCGAGCACGGCCTGCTCCGGCACCGACTTCACCGGCTCACCCGCGCCACCCCGACCGCCGGCGACGCCGCCGATGGAGCGGACCGCGCCCTGCAGCTGCTCCTCGGTGACCTGGACGACCTGCGAGGGCAGGCAGCCGGCGTGGGCGAAGGCGAGTACGGCGGTCTCGTCGCCGATGAACAGCACCGTGCTGGTGCGTTCGTGCTCGGGGTCGCCCGGGGTACGGCAGGAGGTGCAGTCGTAACTGCCGGGGGCGTTCTCCCCGGCGAGCAGCCGGTCGGCTTCTTCATCGCCGATCTCGGCGCGTACCTCGTCGCTGACGTCGAGCATGCGCGGCACGGGTGGCTCCCTCGGGATGCGGTGCGTTGGCGGCGCCGGGTGGTCCCCGGCTCATGAAGAGCACAACGGACGATCTGTGGTGGGGGTCACGCACGCGCGGGAACGGAATCCCCTCAACCGACGCGTACGGTCAACTCCGCGCCGGAACCGGTCACTCAGAGTCAAGTGTTCGAGCCGTCAAGGATGTTGACTTGGTGAAGTGGCTCACAGGCGGGCGCGGCTGATGGGTCACATGTCGTGAAATTCTCGGATGTAGTGGGTGGCCGGAAATCGCCGATACCCCGGGTAACTCCCAACTGGCCTGGAATGACGGCGAATTGGTTGATGCCGGGCCCTGAGGCTCTCTAGATTCCTCCGCCGTGTGCAACGAGCACCGCTCGAGTACGTCCACCGGTCCGCGCCGTGTCGCGGAGCACCACCCCCGGTGGGCGGGGCGGAGCGCGACCCCCGCGCCGATGCGTGAGGGGTGGCGGCCCGCCTTGGGGGACCTCGAGTAGTCCGAGAGGGATCTACATGTCCGAATGTGCCGATAACACCCGCACCACCGCCCGCAAGACCCTGACCAAGGGTCAGGCCCGGACGACGGCGGTCCTCGCCGGGGCGGCGCTCCTCGCCCCCCTCGGCCTGCTCGCCTCGGCCGGCGGCGCCGCGGCGGCGGAAGGCGGAGTGTGGGACCGCATCGCCCAGTGCGAGAGCGGCGGCAACTGGCACATCAACACCGGCAACGGCTACTACGGCGGACTGCAGTTCTCCGCGAGCACCTGGCGGGCCTACGGGGGCACGGCCTACGCGTCGACCGCCGACCAGGCCTCGCGCTCCGCGCAGATCGCCGTCGCCACGAAGGTCCAGCGCGCCCAGGGCTGGGGCGCCTGGCCGGTCTGTTCGGGCCGCGCCGGGGCGTACGGCGACGCGCCCGCGGCGAACCCCGTCTCGGCGAAGTCGGCGCCGAAGCGGTCGCATTCCACCGCGCACCATTCGACCTCGCACACGTCGACCTCGTCGAAGTCCACCGTGTCCGAGCCGGCGAAGGCGCCGGCCCGTGCGGACGGCCACGCCGGCCGCGGATCCACGCGCGGCGGTGACTACACCGTGCGCCGGGGCGACACGCTCAGCGCCATCGCCGCGCACAACGCCACGAGCTGGCAGCGGATCTACGCCGCGAACAAGAGCGTCATCGGCGGCGACCCCGATCTGATCGAGCCGGGCATGCGGCTCGCGCTGCGGCACCTCTGAGTCACGCCTCGGGGCCCCACCCGGTCTGCCGGCCGGGTGGGGCCCCGAGGGCTGTGCCGCCCCAGGCGGCCGCGCGGGCCGCTCACCTCGCGGATCCCCGCCGTTCCAGCTCCGCCGCCTCGCCGCCGAAGACGACGCTGCCGCGCCGCAGTTCGTACACCACCACCGTCCGGCGGCCGCGCACCGCGGGCGGCAGCCGCTGCTCGGCGAGGACCACACACACGTCGAGCGAGGCCAGCAGCTCGTAGGTGCGGGCGGCCACCGCGGGCGCCATGCCCTGCGTGGGCTCGTCCACGAGTACGGCACGCGCGCGTGCCCCCAGCGCCCGGGCCAGGGCGAGCATGCGCTGCTCCCCGCCGGAGAGCGTGCCGGCGCGGCGGGCGAGCAGCGGCTCCAGCTGCGGATAGGCGGCGAGGGCGGCGTCCTGGGCGCCGGCGGTGAGGGACAGGTTCTCGCGGACGGTGAGGGAGCCGAACACCGCCTGCCGCTCCGGCACCAGGCACAGGCCGCGCCGGGCCCGCTCGTACGCCGGAAGCCGTGTGACGTCCGCGCCGTCCCACAGCACCGCCCCGGCGGCCAGCGGCACGGTCCCGGCGAGCGCGCGCAGGGCGGTGCTGCGGCCGGAGCCGTTGCGGCCCAGCAGCACCGTCAGACCCGGGCCGGGCGCGGTCAGCGTGACACCGTGCAGGGCCTCCAGGGGGCCGTAGCGCACACGCGCGTGACGCAGGGCGAGGGTCATGCGCCCGCCTCCTGTCCGGCCCGGGCGCCGAAGGCGTCCAGGACACGGCCGGGCGGTCCGGAGGCGACGACCCGGCCGGCGGTCATCACATGCACGACGTCGGCGAGGTCGGCGACCAGATCGAGGTCGTGCTCGACGACGAGCAGAGCCGTGCCGTCCGCGGCCAGCGCACGCAGCACCCGGGCCATCGCACTCACCTCGGCGGTGTCCAGCCCGGCGGCCGGCTCGTCCAGCAGCAGCACGCGCGGCCCGCCCGCGAACGCCCGGGCCAGTTCCACGCGGCGCAGCGTGCCGGTGGGCAGTCCGGCGGCGGGCAGCGCCCGGACGGGGCCGTCCAGCCCGAACAGCCGCAGCGCCCGCTCCACCGCCGCCGGATCGGTGACCCTGCCCTGTTCGGCGCCGATACGGACGTTCTCGGCGACGGTGAGGGACGGGAAGACGGCCAGCTGCTGGAAGGTCCGCGCGATGCCCAGCCTGGTACGGGCGTACGCCGGGAGCCGGGTGACGTCCCGTCGCCCGAACAGCACCTGCCCGCGCTCCGGCCGCACGGTCCCGGCCAGGCAGTGGAACAGCGTGCTCTTCCCGGCGCCGTTGGGTCCGACGACCGCGGTGACCCGGCCGTGGGCGACCTCCAGATCGACCCCGTCGAGCGCCGTGAACCCGCCGTACCGGACGCGCAGCCCTCGCGCGGCGAGCACGGGGACGGGCGCGGCGGCGGCGCCCGGACGGCCCCTGGGGCCGTCTGTCCCGGCCGGGGCGGCGTGGACCGGCGCCGGTGGGCCGTCAGCGCGAGCCCCGCCGCCCGCGCCCCGGCCCGGCGACGCGGCCTCCCCGCCTGCGGCTCCCGCCGCCGTCGTAGCCGAACGCCCCGCCGCCGACACCACCGAAGCCGAGGCCGCCCCCGCTGCCGAAGCCGACCCCGCCGCCGACACCGTCGTCGCCGCCCCCGCCGCCCCCGCCGCCCCCGCCGCCGAAGCCGCCCCCGCTGCCGACACCGCGGCCCCCGCCGCCGACACCGCCGTAGCCCCCGTCAGCCCGGCGCCGCCCCGGGGCCGTTCAGGGGCCGGGTGCAGTCGGGTGCGTACGCGGGCGCCCAGCGCCGTCGGGCGGGACCCGCCGCCGGGCCGCAGGCGTTCCGCCGCCGAGCGCAGCGCCTCGTACGGGCCGCCTGGGAAGCGGCCGGCGAACGCCGCCAGGACGCCGACCAGGGCCGCCGCCACCCCGCCGCGCGCGCCCGCGTCCAGCCCGACCAGGAGGGCCGCCGCGACCAGCGCGCCCAGGGTGCTGTCGGCGCCCAGCACGACCACCGCGGCGAACCACAGCAGGCCGCGCACCGGGTCGTACGTGCCCGGGTCGAAGGCGCGCAGCCCCATGCCGAGCAGGCCGCCGCCCAGCGCGGCCAGCGCCGCCCCGCACACGAAGGCGAGCAGCTTGAGCGAGGGCACCTGGACGCCCGCCGCACACGCGCCCCCCTCGTGGTCCCGCATGGCGGCGAGGGCCCGCCCGGTGCGGCCCCGGCGCAGCAGCCGCGTGGCGAGCAGTGCGGCCGCGAGCAGGGCCAGTTCGAGGAGGTAGTAGGCGCGGTCGCCGGCGAACCCGGCCGGGCGGTCCAGGGACAGCCCGGCCGTGGCGTACGGCTGGGCGAAGACGAAACGGCTCACGCCGACGCCGACCGCGAACGTCGCCAGGGCCAGCGCGAGGCCCTGGCGGCCGATCGCGGGCCAGCCGGTGAGCAGCCCGAGCGGCGCCACCATGAGGACCGCGACCGCGAGCGCCGTCAGCTCCGGCAGCCGCGGCAGGACGGGGAAGCGGCCCGCCGCCAGCAGCGCCGTGAACAGCGCGCCCAGGCCCGCGTACGCCGCCTGGCCGAGGGAGATCTGGCCGCCCCGGCCGGTGACCACCACCAGGGACAGCAGCACGATGGCCAGCGCCGGCACCTGCACCGCCGTCCGCAGGTCGGAACCGGCCAGCCCCAGCGGCAGCAGGAACAGCACGACGGCGACGATCCAGGCGCCGTGCGCAGCGGCCGGGGCGCGCGCGATCACCGGGTGGGGGAGCGCGTCGCGGCGGCCGACGCCGGGCAGGACCAGCGCCGCCACCAGCAGCGCCACCACGAACAGGTTCGCGCCGACCGCCTGGAGCAGCGGCTGCGCCCAGCCGGAGGGGTGCAGCCGGGTCAGCTGGCTCTGCGCCACCCCGATCCCGAGCGCGACCACCACCGCGACCGGCAGGCTGCGCATCCGCGCGGCCACCGCGACCGCGACCACCTCCATCACCAGCAGCGGCAGCCCGTACGGGTCGAGACGTACATACGGTGCCAGCAGTGCCCCCGTCAGCCCGGCCGTGAACGCCCCGAACGCCCAGCCCGCGGCGGCCACCCGGTCGGCGTCGATGCCGCCGAGCACGGCCAGCTGCCGGTCGTCCACCACGGCCCGCAGCTCCCGGCCGAACCGGGTCCAGCGGATGACGGCGGACACCCCGGCCGCCAGCAGCAGCGCCACCGCCAGCTGTCCCCAGGGGTCGGCGGACACCAGCTGCGGCGCGTCGTCCCGCGCGCCCTGCCCCCACAGCAGCACGGCGCCGCCGACCAGCAGCACGAACACCCCGATGGAGGCCACCAGGGTGCGCGCCGGGTCGCCGCCGAGCACCGCGAGGGGCCGGAAGACGAACCGTTCCAGCAGCACGCCGATCCCCGGCGCCAGCACCAGCAGCGTCACCACCGCGCCCAGCCACAGCGGCCAGCCCCACACCACCACGCACTGCCGCAGCACGTAGGCGCAGACCATCGCGATCGCCCCGTGCGCGAAGTTGAGGACACCGGTCGCCCGGTAGGTCACGATCAGCCCGATCCCGGTGAGCGCGGCGGCGCTGCCGATCGACAACCCGGCGAGCGTGAGGTCGTAGGTGAGGGAGGACATCAGCCCTCCGCGGTGTCCGGCTCGCAGATCGGGCAGGGGTCCAGCGAGCCGTCCGCGAGCAGCCGGCCGTCCACCGGCAGGGCCTGCGCCTTGCCCGCGACGAGCGGGCAGTCGGCGCGGTGCAGCAGCGTGCCGCCGGGCACCCTCACCGTCCGGGCGCTGACCGCGACCGGCGCCGCGGCGGGGCCGGCCACCATGTCGTCGTTCGCCTCGGCCGCCACCAGCAGCCCGTACAGCGCCTCCATGCGCGCGGCCGCGCGGGCGTCGCGGCCGTGGCTGAGCAGCACCGCCCCGGCGACGATCAGTGCCGCGCCCGGCACCGTGCAGGACGCCAGATAGGGCAGCTGCCGCTCGGCGAACCGCTCGCCGGAGACGCCGTACCAGCCGATGACGCACAGCACCGCGCCCGCGGCCAGCGCCGCCCAGCCGGCCCACAGGACGGGGTGCACGGTCCGCAGCCTCGCTGTCCGCATCGCTGGCTCCCACACGTCACGCAGCCGCCCGGCCTGTCCGGTGTGTCCCCCGTCGACCGATGGCTTGCAGTATGTCTGTTGTGCGCCGACCCTGAAAGCACCGGGCGTAGATCGCCCGGACCGACACCCGGTGGTGAGCCAGATGGTTCTGGGAAGCGACCTCAGGCGGGGGACGGCAGGCACGGGGCGCGGCCCAGGGGCGGCGGGACGGGGTACGGCGCTGGCGGCCGCCCTCGCTCTCATTCTCGCCCCGGCCCTCGCGGCGTGCAGTGACAACAACGGCGGGGGCGGCAAGGCCACGCCGTCCGCCACGCCCCCGGCGCAGCAGACGACCAGCGCCGCGCCGACGGCACCCGCGGACCCGGCCGCGGCGCAGAAGGAGATCAAACAGAACTGGGAGAGGTTCTTCGCCCCGTCGACGTCGCTCAAGGACAAGCAGGCCGTCCTGGAGAACGGCGTCCGGATGGCTCCCGTCCTGTACGCCTTCAGCAAAGACCCGCGCAACCGGCAGGCGCAGGCGAAGGTCACCAAGGTGACGTTCACCTCGGCGACCAGGGCGGCCGTGACGTACGACCTCGTCGTCCAGGGCGCCACGGCCCTGCCGAACGCGGTCGGCACCGCGGTCCAGCAGAACGGCACCTGGAAGGTCTCCGTCAACACACTGTGCGCGCTGGTCAAGCTGAGCGGCAATGCGTCCGCGTCGGCGATCCCGGTCTGCTGACCACGCGGGCCGTGCCGGCCGCACGGCCGGGGCCGCCGCCGCGGCACTGCTGCTCGCCCTGAGCACGGCGTGCGGCAGCCGCCTGCCGGAGCGCGACTTCGAGCAGGGCACGCACACGTCCCCGTCCACGCCGGGGCAGAGCGCGCCGATCCGGGTCGGCATCATCACGAGCGCCACCAGCCCGGTCGGCGGCAGCGCGTTCACCGGCCCGCGGGACGGCGCGCGGGCCTTCTTCGACAAGCTCGACGCGCGCGGCGGCATCGCCGGCCGCCGCATCGAGGTGCACCTGTGCGACGACGGCGGCAGCGGCATCGGCAACAACGCGTGCGTGCAGCGGCTGATCGACGAGGACAAGGTCGTCGCCCTGGTCGCCACCACCGCCCTCGACTACGCGGGCGCCCCGCGCGTGTCCCACGCGGGCGTGCCCGACATCGGCGGCCAGCCCATCGGCGCCGCCTACGACACCTGGGCGCACCTGTACGGCATCTACGGCAGCCTCGCACCGCGCGACGGCACGCCGGGCTGGGGCGGGAAGCTGTACGGCGGCACCGAGGTCTACCGGTACTTCCGGCGCGAGCACGGCGCTCGTACGGCCGCCGTCGTGTCGTACAACCAGTCGGCGTCCGCCGCCTACGCCCGGCTCGTCCAGCGCGGACTGAAGGCCGAGGGGTACAAGGTGGTCACCGAGGAGGTCGACTTCGCGCTGCCCAACTTCCGCGCCGTCGCCGCCGACCTGAAACAGCAGGGCGTCGACCTGGTCTTCGACGCGATCGACACCCACGGCAACGCCCAGCTGTGCCGGGCCATGGACGCGGTCGGCGCGCACGTCACCGCCAAGGTGACCAACGTGCAGAACTGGACCTCGACCGTCCCGCAGGACTACAAGGACGCCCCGCACTGCCGCAACGCCCTGTGGGCCACCGGCGCGAGCCGCAACTACCAGGACACCGGCGACAGCGCGGTGCGGGAGTTCCGGGATGCCACCGCGGGGCTCTCGACGCACTCCCAGTGGCAGCTGGAGGGCTGGGCGGCGGCCCTGTGGTTCACCGACGCGGCCCGCTCCTGCGCGCGGCACGGCATCACGCGCGCGTGCGTGGACGCCTGGATGAACCGCCACGGCAACGGCTACACCGCCGACGGCCTGCTGCTTCCCGTCGAGTTCGCTCGGCTGCCGCAGCCGCCGAAGGACCGCCGCACCTGTCTGTCGGTGGCCCGCTGGCAGGACGGCAAGGGCTGGGTGACGCAGGGCGACATGAACCGCACCTGCTTCGTGGTGCCGCAACTGCCCTACACGCCCTGACCTCGGGTGACCGGGGCCATTGCGGACACTCCCTGTCCGCAAGCCCTGGCAGACTCGGCGCCATGCTGGAGACCTCCGCACGACTGCTGCGCCTGCTGTCCCTGCTCCAGGCCCACCGCGAGTGGTCCGGCCCGGACCTCGCCGAACGGCTCGGCGTCAGCCCGCGCACGGTGCGCCGGGACGTGGACCGGCTGCGCGAGCTCGGCTACCCCGTCAACGCCAGCCCCGGCACCGGCGGCGGCTACCAGCTCGGCGCCGGCGCCGAACTGCCGCCGCTGCTGCTGGACGACGAGGAGGCGGTCGCCGTCGCGGTGGGTCTGCGCACCGCCGCCGGACAGGGCATCGAGGGCATCGGCGAGACCTCCGTGCGGGCCCTGGCCAAGCTGGAGCAGGTGCTGCCGGACCGGCTGCGCCGCCGGGTGAGCGCGCTGAACGCCTTCACCGTGCCGATGCTGCGCCCCGGCCCGCCGACGGCTCCCGTGGACCCGGCCCTGCTCACGGAGCTCGCGCACCTGTGCCGGGACGCCGAGCGGCTGCGCTTCGAGTACCGCACGCACGACGGCGCCACCGGCCGCCGTACCGTCGAACCGCACCGCCTGGTGTGCACCGAGCGCCGCTGGTACCTGGTCGCCTGGGACGTCGAGCGGGACGACTGGCGCACCTTCCGCGTCGACCGCATCACCCCCAAGCCGCCGCACGGACCGCGTTTCACCCCGCGCACCCCGCCCGCCGACGATCTCGCCGCGTACGTCTCCAAGGGCGTCTCCACGCGCGCGTACGCCACCCACGCCACCGTCCGGCTGCTGGTGCCCCTCGCCGAGGCCGCCGAGCGCGTCTCGCCGTCCGCCGGGACGCTGGAGCCGGACGGCCCCGGCGCCTGCCTGCTGCGCACCGGGGCCGGGAGCCTGGACGTGATGGTGATCCACGTGATGATGCTCGGCCTGCCCTTCGAGGTGGTCGAGCCGGCCGGACTGGTCGACGCGCTCAGGACCACCCGGGACCGGCTGGACGCGGCCCTGGCTCGGGCCGCGGGGCCGGCGCCGCGAACCGGGTGAACGGTCGCAGCGCACCGCGGGGGCGTACGGAGATTGTGTGGGGGAACCGTGGACGCACCATGGCGCGCCGACGCATACGCCTTTCGGGAAATCGGCCCGGAAATCACGGCCGGGAGGGTCGGGCCGGGGCATTTTCCGGCAGGGAGCCGGAAGAACCGGCCCCGGCCGCGGGAATGGCGGGCGAATACGCCCGCAAGGAGTAATGAAGGCATCGGGAACCACTCCCGGGTATGACCGGACGCGGTCAAACATGACGGTGTGATCTTGTGACAGAAGCGTGACACCGCCTAGCGTGGCGGTATGGCACCCATTCCCTCCCCGCCGGGGGAGCCGCAGGACAGTCCCGAGGGTTACGTCGGCCTCGACGCCGAGCGGGCCGAGGGCCTCGCGCGTGAGCGCGGATGGTCGACGGTGCGTTCCCTGCCGCCCGGGGCGGTCATCACCATGGAGTACCGCGTGGGCCGGCTGAACTTCGAGGTCAAGGACGGCCGAGTGGCCCGCGCCTGGAAGGGCTGAGGCGCCCGGACGACGACGAAGGCCCCGGTTCCTGCCCGGAACCGGGGCCTTCGTCCGCGCGCGACGTGTGCTGCGCGAGGAGGTGTGGTGCGCGACGGGGGGTGTGCGTACCGGTCCGCCGCGCGGCCGTCAGCCGCCCGTCGGGCGGGCCGCCGGGGTCGTACCGCGCGGCAAGCGGTCCGCGTGCGGCGGGCGGCGGCTGCCGGCCGGGGTGACCGGCGTGCGCTCGGCGCGGGTGGTGTGCGGGCCCGGGGCCAGGTAGACGGGCGCTCGCGGGGCGCGGGCCGTGTCGCGCGCGGCGCGGCCCGTGGGGGCGTCGTCCTGCGCCTGGGGGCGCGAGGGGACCAGGACCGGCGGCGTGACCGGGGCGGCGGGAGCCGGCGCCGTACCGGCGCGGCGGGAGCGCAGGCGGTCGCGCAGGTCGAAGAGCGCGGCCTCGGCGCGGGCGATCAGCGGCTCGCACCACGGCAGCGCGAGCAGGACCAGCAGGCCCGCGGCCCAGCCGAGGAGCACATCGCTCAGCCAGTGCGTCCCGAGGTACACCGTGGACATGCCCACGCCCAGCGCGGTCATCGCCGACAGGGCGGACAGCCAGCGCCTGGCCCTCGGGGTGGAGGCCAGATAGGCCAGGATTCCCCAGGTCACGACGGCGTTGGCGGTGTGGCCGCTGGGAAATATATCGCCGCCCATGCCCATCTCGTTGGAGCCGATCACGGTCGCGTAGTGCGGGCCGAGCCGGCCCATGCCGATCTTCGCGGCGCCCACGGTGATGTTCAGCAACAGCAGAGACGCCCCCAGCGTCAGCAGGGGGCGCAGGGTGTGCTGCCGCCAGGAGCGCCAGCCCAGCCAGGCGGCGACCATCACGGCGGTGGGGCCGCGCTGGCCGAGCACCACGTAGTAGTCGACGAACCAGTGGATCTGCGCCCACTGCTGGTAGGGCCGGAAGAACATGACCTGCCAGTCCAGCCGGACCAGCCACGAGGTGGTCACCACCAGCCACACGATCGCCGCGTAGAAGGCCAGGGTCGAGCCGAACAGCACGACCCTGTGCCGCGTCATCCGCGGTACGTCGATGTGGGCCGGTCGTTCCGGCTCCCTGTCCAGTCTGGTGAACACCCGGTCCAGACGGGTGAGGTTCGGTTCGGTACGCACTCAATCGACGTTACAGCGAGTGAGCTGTCAACCCCTGCGAATCCACGGCTTTGTGATGACGATGTGATGTGGGATTCCTCTCAACAGCGGGTTTAATTCCTGTGAATCTGTAATCGGACTACGCCGCGCCCTGCAATTCCTTTGATCATTCCGGAGCGGGTTTAATGGCTTGTCCGAATGCGTTCACCGTGCGCCCGCCGGGATTTCGCTGCTCGCTCGTGTCGCAGCGTGATCGACCCCGGGCCGGCCGGGCGTCCGCGCCGGACGTCCCGGTCATGCGGGCGAGTGGCGTACGCCACACGGGTTCACCGGAACCGGTGAGACCTCCGCCACGCGAGCGGCGAGCGAATGCGCGTACGCTGACGTGTCACTCGCGTTCGCTGCGCGGGCCGGAGACGACCGCTTCTCTCCGGCCGAGTCGCGGGGGAGTCCCCCTCCCCGCGAGCCCGCCGGGCGCGAGGTTCATCTGGGAGGTAGTACATGTCCGGGACGACCACGGCCGCCGCGCTGCGCCGTCGGGCGGCCGGGGCCGGTGCCAACCGATGGGTCGTCCTCGTCGTCCTGTGTGCCAGCCTGCTGCTCGTCGCCGTCGACGCCACCGTGCTGCACGTGGCGGTGCCCGCCGTCACCGAGGACCTGAGGCCCGGCGCCATCGAGCTGCTCTGGATCGTCGACACCTACCCCCTCGTCTGCGCCTCGCTGCTGATCCTGTTCGGCACGCTCGGCGACAAGATCGGCCGCAGACGCGTCCTGCTGCTCGGCTACGGCCTCTTCGGCATCGCCTCCGCGCTCGCCGCCTTCGCACCGAACGCGCAGGTACTGATCCTCGCGCGGGCCCTCCTCGGCGTGGGCGGCGCGATGATCATGCCCGCCACGCTGTCGATCCTGCGGCAGGTCTTCCCCGACCGGCGCGAGCGGGCGCTCGCGATCGGCGTGTGGAGCGCGGTCGCGGCGGTCGGCGCGGCCGTCGGCCCGCTGCTGGGCGGCTTCCTGCTGGAGCACTTCTGGTGGGGCTCGGTCTTCCTCGTCAACATCCCGCTGATGCTGATCAGCCTCCCGGTGGGCCGGCTGCTGCTGCCCGAGTCGACCGGAGAGGACGACGGCCCCTGGGACGTCGTCGGCGCGCTGATGGCCGCGGCCGGCCTCTTCGGCGCGGTGTTCGGCGTCAAGCGGCTGGGCGGCGGGGAGCCGGCCGGCAGCGCGCTCACCGTGCTGCCCCTGATCGCCGGCGCGGTGCTCCTCGTGCTCTTCGTGCGACGGCAGCGGCGGCGCCGGCACCCGCTGGTGGACCTCGGGATGTTCGCCCGGCCGGCGTTCAGCACCTCCGTCGGGTGCATCGTGCTGGCGATGCTCGCCCTGGTCGGCCTGGAGCTGATCGCGGCGCAGTACCTGCAACTGGTGCTCGGCCTGTCGCCGCTCCAGACCGGTCTGCGGCTGCTGCCGCTGACCTTCGCGGCGATGGCCGCTGGACTGCTCGGGGCGCGGATGCTGCGCCGGTTCGGACCGCGCCGGATGGTGTGCGCCGGCTTCTGCCTGACCGCGGCCGCGGTGGTGGCGCTCACGGCGATGGGCGCGACCGACGACGTGCCTCTGCTGCTGGCCGGCTTCGTGCTGCTCGGCTTCGGGCTGGAGACGACGCTCTTCGGGGCGTACGAGTCGATGCTGAGCGAGGCGCCGGCCGAGCAGTCGGGCGGCGCGGCGGCGATCGGTGAGACGTCGTACCAGCTGGGCGCCGGGATCGGGATCGCGCTGCTCGGCAGTGTGATGAACGCGGCGTACGCGCCGGGGCTCGCGGACGTGCCGGGCGTGCCGGCGCCGGCCTCCCGGGCGGCCGGGCACTCGCTGGGGGAGGCCTACGACATCGCCGGCCGGCTCGGCGGGAGCGCCGGGGACGCCCTGCGGGCGGCGGCGCGCGCCTCCTTCGTCCACGGGCTGCATGTGACGCTGCTGGTGAGCGCGGGCCTGTTGCTGCTGGGCGCGGTGATGGCGCTGCGGCTGCCGAGGATCATGCAGTGCGGCGAGCCGGAGCCGGTGGAGGTTCCCGCGCCCCGGGAGGCGGAGCGCTCGCGCGTCTCGGCGTGACGCCGCACCGGACACATCCGTGGGACTGGACGTACGGGACAGCGCGTCGTAACGTCAGCGGCACCAACCGTAACTAGCGCTGCTAGTTTTCCGCGTTCGCCGGAGGATGCGCCATGTCCTTTGACCCCACCGATCCCCTGGGGATCGACGACCTTCTCGAGCCCGAGGACCTGGCCGTCAGGGACACCGTCCGCAGCTGGGCGGCGGACCGCGTCCTGCCGCACATCGCCGAGTGGTACGAGAAGGGTGAGCTGCCCGGCATCCGCGAGCTGGCGAGGGAACTCGGCGCGATCGGCGCGCTCGGCATGTCCCTGGAGGGCTACGGCTGCGCCGGTGCCTCCGCCGTGCAGTACGGCCTCGCGTGCCTGGAGCTGGAGGCCGCCGACTCCGGCATCCGGTCCCTGGTCTCGGTCCAGGGCTCGCTCGCCATGTACGCCGTCCACCGCTTCGGCAGCGAGGAGCAGAAGCAGACCTGGCTGCCGCGCATGGCCGCCGGCGAGGTCATCGGCTGCTTCGGCCTGACCGAGCCCGACCACGGCTCCGACCCCGCCGCCATGCGGACCCACGCCAAGCGCGACGGCTCCGACTGGGTGCTCAACGGCCGCAAGATGTGGATCACCAACGGCTCGGTCGCCGGTGTCGCGGTCGTCTGGGCGCGCACCGACGACGGCATCCGCGGCTTCGTCGTCCCGACCGACACCCCCGGCTTTGCCGCACCCGAGATCAAGCACAAGTGGTCGCTGCGGGCGAGCGTCACCAGCGAACTGGTGCTGGACGACGTACGGCTGCCGGCCGACGCGGTGCTGCCGGAGGTCACCGGGCTGCGCGGCCCGCTGAGCTGTCTGTCGCACGCCCGCTACGGGATCGTCTGGGGGGCCATGGGCGCGGCCCGGTCCTCGTTCGAGACCGCACTGGAGTACGCCAGGACGCGCGAGCAGTTCGGCCGGCCCATCGGCGGCTTCCAGCTCACGCAGGCCAAGCTCGCCGACATGGCGGTCGAGCTGCACAAGGGGATTCTGCTCGCCCATCACCTCGGGCGGCGCATGGACGCCGGCCGCCTGCGTCCCGAGCAGGTCAGCTTCGGCAAGCTCAACAACGTACGGGAAGCGATCGAGATCTGCCGTACCGCGCGCACCATCCTCGGCGCGAACGGGATCTCGCTGGAGTACCCCGTGATGCGGCACGCGACCAACCTGGAGTCGGTGCTCACCTACGAGGGCACCGTCGAGATGCACCAGCTGGTGCTGGGCAAGGCGCTCACCGGACTCGACGCGTTCCGGTGACGGACCCCGAGCAGGGCGGGGCCGGTGAGCGGCCCCGCCTCAGCTCTGGTTGAAGAAACCGTCCGAACGGTGCGCGGCGGGCTCGCCGCAGATGATCTCCGTGTCGGCCGGGGACAGCAGGAACACACGCGTGGAGATCCGGTCGATCGAGCCGCGCAGCCCGAAGATGAGCCCCGCCGCGAAGTCCACCACGCGCTTGGCGTCGCCGGGCTCCATGGCCGTGAGGTTCATGATGACCGGTACCCCCTCGCGGAACAGCTCGCCGATCGCGCGGGCGTCCCGGAAGCTGTCCGGCGTCACCGTGCCGATCCGGCGGCCCTTCTCCTCGGCCGTGTCCGTTGCCACCTTCACCCGGGGGTCGGTGACCCAGGCGTCCCCGGACTCGGTCCCCTCGGTGTAGTCGTCGTCGTAGTAGCGCTCGTCATCGTTGTCGTCGACGAGGCCGAGCCACGCACTCGCCTTGCGCACCGATCCCATGGACGCCTCCTCTCACAGCGGCCTTGTCTTGCCTTCCGCATTCCCCATGGTCGTCCATGATGCGGATGTCGCGCCAAGTGGATAGACGCCGTGCGGGGGGTTTGTGACGGTACTGGTGCACAGCCGATCCGTCGAGAGCCCGGGTGTCCCAAGGGTCGTGACTCAAACGGCTGCTGACTGTGAGTGAAATATGATTCTTCCCGGCGTCCGGGTGACGGACGGGGCGTACGGGTGAACGGGGGCGCGTGGTGTTCGGAATCGTAAGGCCCTGCCGGCATCGGCTCGGCGAGGCGCTCGGGGTGCAGTGGGTGGCTCATCTGTGCGGGCTGTGTCTGGCACTGCGCAAGGATCACGGACAGTTCGCCCGAATCGTGACGAACTATGACGGACTGCTCATATCGGTTCTGACGGAGGCTCAGACCGCGAAGACCGCAGGTGGGTGGCGTACGGCCGGACCGTGTCCGCTGCGCGGGATGCGCACCGCATCCGTCGCCCAGGGGGAGGGCGCTCGACTGGCCGCCGCGGTGTCGCTGGTGCTCGCCTCCGCGAAGGTGCACGACCATGTCGCCGACCGTGACGGGCTGCTGGGCCGGCGGCCGGTGGCGCTCGCCGCCCGCCGGGTCGCCGAAGGCTGGGCGCGGGCCGGGGAACGGGGCGGCGCCGCCGTCGGTTTCGACACCGCCGTCCTCGTCGACGCCGTCGACCGGCAGAGCGGCCTGGAGGCGCTGGCCGGGCCCGGCACACCGGTCCTGACCGTCACGGAACCCACCGAGACGGCCACCGCCGCCGCCTTCGCGCACACCGCCGTGCTGGCCGGCCGTCCCGGCAACGCGGCACCGCTCGCCGAGGCCGGCCGGCTCTTCGGACGGCTCGCCCACCTGCTGGACGCGGTCGAGGACCGGGACGCCGACGCGGCGTCCGGCGCCTGGAACCCGCTGACGGCCACCGGCACCTCCCTCACCGACGCCCGCCGGCTGGCGGACGACGCCGTGCACGGCATCCGTCTCGCCCTGCGGGACGTGGAGTTCGCCGACGGCCGGCTCGCGCACCGGCTGCTGGTGCACGAACTGGGCCGCTCGGTGGACCGGGCGTTCGGCACCGCCTCGTGCGGCCACCGGCCCGAGGGCGCCTTCGGACCGCCCCCGCCGGGCACCCCCTCGTACCTGCCGGGCGACCCCTTCGGTGCGCAGTCGCCGTACAAGGGCCCGCGCGGCTTCTGGGCCGGGTGCGCGGCCGCGATCGGGCTGTGCTGCACCTGCAAGGTGTGCTGTGCCGACGAGTTCGAGGGGCCGTGGTCGCGCAAGCGGCGCGAAGGGTGCTGCCAGAACTGCGACTGCGACTGCCCGTGCAACGGCTGCGACGGGTGCGACGGCTGCGACTGCTGCTGTCCGTGCGACGGTTGCTGAACCGGCGTGGGGCCCGGCCGCCGAACGGGCCGGTGTCTAGGAGGACTTCAGCTCCGGCGGCGAGATCTGTGACGTCCTGATCGCCGATCCCGTCGTCCCCCACTTCTTCAGGATCGCCTCGTACGTGCCGTCCGCGATCAGCTTGTTCACCGCGGCCCGGAACGCGGGCGCCAGCGCGGTGCCCTTCTTGAAGGCGAAGCCGACGTCGAGGCGGTGGTACTCGTTGAGGAACTTCAGGCCCGGCTGGTGGGCGACGGCGTAGCGCAGGCCGTTGATGGTGGACATCACCACGTCGCTGCGGCCCTGCTGCACCGACGACCAGATCGCGCCCGGCTCGCCGTACGTCTGCACCGTGTACGCCTTCTTGCCGGCGTCCGTGCACAGGTGCTTGTTCTTCTCCAGAGTGGCCTCGAAGGTGGTGCCGGCGCCGGTGGCGACGTTCAGGCCGCACAGCTGCGTCAGATCGGTGATCTTGTGCAGGTCGCTGTCCTTGCGGGTGGCGAAGCCCTGTCCGTCGTTGATGTAGGTGACGAAGTCGATGGTCTTGCGGCGCTCGTCGGTGACGCCGAAGTTGCTGGCGCCGACGTCGTACTTGCCGCTGTCCAGGGCGGGCAGGATCGCC
Organism: Streptomyces sp. NPDC104814; assembly: GCF_055583185.1. Classification (NCBI taxonomy): domain Bacteria; kingdom Bacillati; phylum Actinomycetota; class Actinomycetes; order Kitasatosporales; family Streptomycetaceae; genus Streptomyces; species Streptomyces sp. NPDC104814. Next base: position 57,361 of record NZ_JBVJOL010000010.1, read on the forward strand.
TCGAACCCCGCCTGCTCCACCTTCAGCCGCAGGCCGAGGACGCGGGCGACGGCCTTGGTGAAGTCGACGTCCTGACCGGTCAGCGTCTTGCCGTCGTCCAGATAGGTGGTGCCGGGCGGTGTGCCGCCGACGCTGATCGCGACGGTGACGTCCCGCACGCCGGCCGGCAGCAGTCTCGCGGCCGCGCTGTCCTTGCGGACGCCGGAGACGACGTCCTTCGTGGGCACCTTGTCGGCGGCCGCCGCCGCGCCGGCCGCGTCCGCCGCGCCGCTGGAGCCGGAACCGCACGCGCTGAGGAGCAGGGCAGCCGAGGTGATCAGGGCGAACGGGGTGAAATGCCTCAAGCGGGTACGTGTGGACGTACGCATGGTGTGCGGTCTCCTGTGAGCAGCAGAAAAGGGGCGTGGAAACGCCGGGGAACAACGCGAGGGGAGGGGTGCGCGTGTGAAGGCATGCGGAGAGAAACACGAAAGGAGCGCCCGCCGGATCAGGGCGGCGGAAGGCGCAGGGGGTCAGCTCAACAGGAACAGGACCACACGCGACCGAAGTCGATGTGGGAGCGCGAGACCAGCCACTGCGGATGCATGGGCCAAGTGGAACAGGTCCCCGGTTGTGCGTCAACCGACTTGAGACGTACGGCTCATAGTGTGGACAGCCTTGACAGCGAGGGGAAACGGACCCGTACAGTCGTGCGACGGCCCTGCTGAGGGGCTCGGCCGTACCGCGCCGCTCGGCGCGCCCCGTGTGAAGGCACCACCCGTGTACGACCTACCTGGTCACGGAGCCTTCGCATGTCTTCCGACACCCTCGCCAAAGTGCCCGCGGCGCCCGGCATCCCACAAGCGGCCGACACCCCGCGCATCGTGCCCCGGCGCCGCTACGGCCAGTGGGCGGCCGCCGTCGTCGTCCTCGTCGCGCTCGCCCTCGCGCTCACCTCCGTCTCGCGCAACGACGCCTTCCAATGGGACGTCGTCGCCGCGTACTTCACCACCGACTCCGTGCTGCGCGGCCTGTGGCTCACCCTGTGGCTGACCGCCGTCGTGATGGCCCTCGGCTTCGCGCTCGGCACCCTGCTCGCCGCAGCCCGCCTGTCCGCCAACCCCGTGCTGCGCGCGGTGAGCTGGGGCTACGTCTGGCTGTTCCGTTCCATCCCGATCCTGGTCCAGCTGCTGCTGTGGTTCAACATCGGGGCGCTGTACCCCCGCGTCCTCGGCGTGCGGACGGTCGACCTGCTCAGCCCGGTCGCCGTCGCCGTCATCGGCCTGACCCTGCACGAGGCCGCGTACGCCGCCGAGGTGGTGCGCGGCGGCATCCTCTCCGTCGACCGCGGACAGATCGAGGCCGCCCAGGCGCTCGGTCTGGGCCGCCTGCGCCGCTGGTGGCGGATCGTGCTGCCGCAGGCCATGCGCTCCATCGTGCCGCCGGCCGGCAACATGCTGATCGGCACCCTGAAGGGCACCTCCATCGTCAGCGTCATCGCCGTCAACGACCTGCTGTTCTCCACGCAGTTGATCTACCACCGCACCTACCAGGTGATCCCGCTGCTGATGGTCGCGACCCTCTGGTACACCGTCGTCACCTCACTGCTCGGCATCGGCCAGCATTACCTCGAGAAGCGGTACGCGCGCGGAACGGAGCCGCGGCGATGAGGCCCGCCCTGGTCATCGTCGGCGCCGGCCCGCGGGGGACCGGCGTCATCGAGCGGATCGCCGCCAACGCCCCGGAGCTGTACGCCGGTTCCGGCCTCGACATCCACCTCGTGGACCCGTACCCGCCGGGCGCCGGACGTGTCTGGCGCGCCGCCCAGTCACCCCTGCTCTGGATGAACTCGCATGCCGCGGACATCACCATGTTCACCGACGACACCGTCGACATGGCCGGCCCCGTGCGCCCCGGCCCCACCCTGCACGAATGGGCCGGCATCGACGGCCGCACCTTCGCCGACCGGCAGCTGCATGGCGCCTACCTGAGCTGGGTGCACCAGCAGACCCTGGCCGCGCTGCCCCCGGGTATCACCGTCCACCACCACCGACGCCGCGCCCTGCGCGTCAGCGGTCCCCGCGAAGGCCGCCAGCAGGTGTGGCTGGAGGGCCGCCCCCGGCCCCTCCTCGCCGACCTGGTGGTGCTCACCGTCGGCCATCTCGACGCCGAACCCGACGACGAACAGCACCGCTTGACCGCGTACGCCCGGGAGCACGGCCTGGTCCACCTGCCGCCGGACTACACCGCCGACAGCGACCTGACCGCGCTCGCGCCCGGCGAGAAGGTCCTGGTGCGCGGCTTCGGGCTCGCCTTCGTCGACCTGATGGTGCTGCTCACCGAGGGCCGCGGAGGCCGCTACGACGGCGACACCTACGTCCCGTCCGGGCGCGAGCCGGTGCTGTACGTCGGGTCGCGGCGCGGAGTGCCGTACCACGCGAAGATCGGTTACGACCTCACCGGCGAGCGGCCGCCGCTGCCGCGCTTCCTCGGACCCGCGCAGACCGCCGAGCTGCTGGCCCGGCCCGGAGGGTTCGACTTCCGCAGGGACGTATGGCCCTTGGTGGCGAAGGAACTCGGCTTCGCCCACTACCACCGCCTGTTCACCGCCCACCCCGAGCGGACGGCCGTCTCCTGGGCGGTCTTCGAGAAGAAGTACGCCACGGCCGGCGGCGCCGACCTGGACGCCCTGGTCGCCGCGGCCGTGCCCGACGTACGCGACCGCCTCGACCTCGCCGCCCTGGACCGGCCGCTGGACGGCGTGCGGTACGCCTCCCCCGACGCCCTTCAGGAAGGGCTGCGGGCCTACGTGGAGGAGGACCTGCGGCGCCGCCACGACCCGGCGCACAGCCCGGACCTGGCCGTCTTCTTCGCCCTGCTCTCGGTGTACGGGCAGCTGGTGCGGCTCGGCGACGTCGGCACCTGGTGGCACGGGTTCTTCAGCTCCCTCGCCTCCGGGCCGCCCGCACCCCGGCTGCGGCAGCTGCTCGTGCTGTCCCGGGCCGGGATCGTCCGCTTCGTCGGCGCCGGCATGGAGGTGGCCGCCGAGGACGGCGTGTTCCGCGCCTCCAGCCCCACCGTGCCGGGTGTGCTGATCGAGGCGCGGGCGCTGGTCGAGGCGCGGCTGCCCGCGCCGACGGTCAGTGGCAGCCGCGACCCCCTGCTGCGCGAACTGCACGCCGACGGGGCCGCCGAGACCCCGGACGGGCTGCTGCGCGTCGACCCCGCCGACGGACGGATCCTCGACCGTGCCGGGCGGCCGCATCCGCGCCGCTTCGCGCTCGGCCCCCATACCGATGCCCGCTCCTCCGGCGCGTTCACCCGGCCCCGCACCGGCGGGCCGGCGTTCCGGCAGAACGACGCCACCGCACGCTCCGCGCTGACCTTCCTGCGCTCCCTCGCCCGCCCCGCGGCCGCCTGACCCCCCTTTTTCACCACCTTTCGACACCTTTCGCCACCTTTCGCCACCCTTCGACACCTGAGGACATTCCCATGAGCGTCATGGTCGACATCCGGTCCGTCCACAAGAGTTTCGGCCCGCTGAAGGTGCTCGACGGCATCGACCTGCAGGTACGCGCCGGAGAGGTCACCGTCGTCCTCGGCCCCTCCGGCTCCGGCAAGTCCACCCTGCTGCGCACCATCAACCACCTGGAGAAGGTCGACCGGGGCGCGATCAGCGTCGACGGCGCCCTCGTCGGCTACCGCCGCTCCGGCGACAAGCTGCACGAGCTGCCCGAGCGCGAGATCCTCAAACAGCGCACCCGGATCGGGTTCGTCTTCCAGAACTTCAACCTCTTCCCGCACCTCACCGTCCTGGAGAACGTCACCGAGGCACCGGTCGCCGCCCTGAAGCGCCCCCGGCAGGAGGCCGAGGAGACGGCCCTGCGGCTGCTCGAGCGGGTCGGACTCGCCGACAAGGCGGGCGCCTACCCCCGCCAGCTCTCCGGCGGCCAGCAGCAGCGCGTCGCCATCGCCCGTGCCCTCGCCCTGGAACCCCGGCTGCTGCTCTTCGACGAGCCGACCTCGGCGCTCGACCCCGAGCTGGTCGGCGAGGTCCTCGACGTCATCAAGGACCTGGCCCACCAGGGCACCACGATGATCGTCGTCACCCACGAGATCGGCTTCGCCCGCGAGGTCGCCGACACCGTCGTCTTCATGGCCGACGGCCGCATCGTCGAGCAGGGGCCGCCCGGTGAGGTGCTGGACGCCCCACGACACGAGCGCACGCGGGCCTTCCTGTCGAAGGTGCTGTGAGCGGGTGCGGGGGAGGGGAGGTCCGGGCATGGGCGGGCTGCTGCATCTCGGCGCCGCGATCGACCAGCCGGGGGCGTACGACGCCGGTGCCTACGTCGAGCTGGCACGCCTCGCCGAACGCGGCGGGCTGGACTTCGTGACCGTGGACGGCGGCTTCGCCGGACCGGGACTCGACACGGCGGGCGTGCTGGCCCGCGTCGCGCCCGAGACCGGCCGGATCGGCCTGGTGCCGGCGGTGACCGACCCCGGCCGCGAGGCGGGCGCCGTCGCCGTCCTCGACTGGGTCAGCGCCGGCCGGGCCGGCCGGCTCGCCCAGGACACGGGCGCACCGGAGCGTTCGCCGGGGGATCTTGTGCACATCGTCGACGCCACCGACCGGCAGGCCCGGACCGCGGCCGCCCGGTACGCCGATGTCGCCCTGGTACGGGCGGCCGGTGCGGCCCAGGCCGCCGGCCTGCGCGGTGAACTGGCCGCGCTCGCCACGCAGTACGGCCGTGATCCCCGGGAGCTGCGGGTGCTGGCCAGCCTGCGGATCGACCTCGGTGACGGTGAACGCGCCGCCGCGCCCGGCCACGGGGGCGGCGGGCCCCGGCCCACGATCCAGGGCCCGCTGTACCGGGGCGGGCCGGTGGACCTCGCCGAACTGATCGCCCGATGGCACGCGGAAGGGGCCGTCGACGGCTTCCACCTCGTGCCGGTCGAGCCACGCAGGGACCTGGAACGGCTGGTCAACGGCACGGTGGCGGTGCTCCAGCACCGCGGACTGTTCCGCACCTTCTATCCGGGCGGGACGCTGCGCGAACACCTGGGGCTCGCGCGGGCCGTGAGCTGGGCCGGGAGCGTGGCATGAGCCGGCGGATGCATCTGGCGGTGCGGGTGGACGGCGTCGGGGGGCCCGGCGGCTTCCCGGAGCTGGAGCGCCTCGCCCGGACCGCCGAGCGGGGGCTGTTCGACTTCGTGCTGGTGGCCGGGGAGGGGGAGCCGGTGACGGTGCTCGGCGCGCTCGCGGCCGTCACCGCGCACACCGGGCTGGCCGCCACGGTCGACGCGGCCGGCTGCGAGCCGTTCGACCTGGTGCGCCGCCTCGCCACGCTGGACGGGCTCAGCGGGGGACGGGCCGGCTGGCACCCGGCCTCCGGGGGCGCGCCCTGCGTGGACCTCGTGCGGGAGGTCTGGGAAGCGGACTTCGCCGTGCCGTCCTCGCCGCAGGGGCGGCCCGTCGTGATCGTGACGGGGCAGTCCGAGGAACAGCGGGAGTTCGCCGCCGCCCGTGCCGACGTGCTCGTCGTGCCGTACGGCTCGGTGGGGGCCGGGCGGGAGCTGTACGCCGACGTCAAGGGGCGGCTGGCGCGGTACGGGCGGGCGGCGGTGGAGCTGAGGGTCCTCGCCAGGTGCGATGTTCCCGGCGGCTCCCCCGCGGGAGTGCGGGCCGCCGAACTCGACGCGTACGTACGGGAGGAGGCCGCCGACGGGTTCCTCCTCGGGGCCGCCGGTCTGGAGGAGTTCGTGGAGCGGGTCGTGCCGCTGCTGCAGGAGCGTGGCGCGTTCCGTACGGAGTACGAGGGCGCGACGCTGCGCTCGCATCTGGGGATCGCGGCCCCGGCAGGAAAGGGATGAGCAGCGCATGACGAAGAAGGGAGGGACGACTTCCGGACACCTTCAGCGTCAGCTCCCGCCCGCCGAGGGCGAAGGCCGGCTCACCGCCCGGCCCGAGCCCCCGTTCACGCCCGTCGGCGCTCTCGACCCGCACGGTGCGGCTCTCCTCGTACGCCGTGAAGGGCGCCGGTACGGCGCAGAGCGGATCGTGGGGCGTGGCGTCGATGCCACGGAACCTCGGGCGAGCGGAACGTGGCCTGAACCCGGGTCCGTTGGGGGCCGATCGACTCCGGCCGGAGCGGTCGTTGGGTAAAGGTGTGTCAAAACGTGACGGCCGAAAGGCACCCTTGCGCCTACCGGCCGTTCGGCCGAATACTCCCCCTCAGCGCTTGTCAGGGGCATGTGAAGCCCGGAATCCGGGCGTCCTGTCTCCTGGCTGCGCCTCACGGGCCCCGACCCCACGCGGGCCCCCGACTTCCCATGGAGGGAACGACACGTGAGGATCAAGCGCACCACTCCCCGCAGCGGCCTTTCGAGACGGACCCGGCTGATCGCCGTCTCCACCGGACTCGTGGCCGCCGCCGCGATCGCGATCCCCAGCGCGAACGCGTCCGACGCTCCCACCACCTTCAGCGCCGCGCAGCTGACCAAGGCGAGCGACTCGGTGCTGAAGGCCGACATCCCGGGTACCGCCTGGGCCGTCGACAGCAAGAGCGGCCGTGTGGTCGTCACCGCCGACAGCACGGTGACGCAGGCCGAGATCAGCAAGATCAAGGAGCAGGCCGGGAGCAATGCCGGCGCGCTCACCATCAAGCGCACCCCGGGCAAGTTCAACAAGCTGATCTCCGGCGGCGACGCCATCTATGCGAGTAGCTGGCGCTGCTCGCTGGGCTTCAACGTCCAGGACTCCAGCGGCAACTACTACTTCCTGACCGCCGGTCACTGCACCGACGGCGCCGGCACCTGGTGGTCCAACTCCTCCCACTCGACCACGCTCGGCTCCACCGCCGGTTCGTCCTTCCCCGGCAACGACTACGGCATCGTGCGCTACACGAACTCCTCGGTGGCCAAGTCGGGCACCGTGGGCAGCGTGGACATCAAGAGCGCGGCCACGCCGTCCGTCGGCACGACCGTCTACCGGCGCGGGTCGACCACCGGCATCCACAGCGGGCAGGTCACCGCGCTCAACGCGACCGTCAACTACGGCGGCGGTGACATCGTCTACGGTCTGATCCAGACCACGGTCTGCGCCGAGCCGGGCGACTCCGGTGGCCCGCTGTACTCCAACAGCGGTGTGGCCTACGGCCTGACCTCCGGCGGCAGCGGCAACTGCTCCTCCGGCGGGACGACCTTCTTCCAGCCGGTGACCGAGGCGCTCAGCGCCTACGGGGTGCACGTCTACTGACGTGAGCGCATAGGGCCTGCCGTTTGGATCACCCCGGCGTCACCGAACGACAGGCCCTGTGACTGCGCCCGCCCCCGTACGCCTGCCGCGTGCGGGGGCCTCCTCCTTGGACGCGACGCGGGAGCGGGCGTACCCCGGGCGCGGTCCGCCCGTCGTGGAACCCGGCCCGCTGACGCGACCCGCGCGGCTATGCCGGCTGTGCCGTGCGCCTGCGCCGCATCTCCGCCGCCGTGAGCGTGACCACGATGCCGCCCAGCGCCCACGCCCCCAGCGTCAGCAGGGCCGACGTCATGGCGTTGCTGTGGAAGTAGGCGATCGAGCGGGCCGCCCAGGTGCCGGCGCCCGGCGGCAGGGCCGGGCCGATCGTCTGCCAGAACGGGGGCAGCAGCGGCAGCGGGAACGCGCCGCCCGCGCTGGGGTTGCCGGCGATCACCACCAGCAGGATCGCCAGGCCGATGCCGACGATGCCGAAGAGCCCCTGGAGGGCGAGCGTCGCGGCGCCGACGGCGAAGGTGATCAGCGCGCCCAGGCCCCACAGGGCCGCCACGCTGCCGGGCAGGGCGTCCAGGACGGGCCCGACGATGATCGCCCCGCCGAGGCCGCCGACGGCGGCGACCAGTGCCATCGTGGCCAGCCGGATCGTCGCGCGGCGCGGGTTCGCGGGGCGGGCGCCGGTGCTGATCGCCAGGATCGAGGCGCACAGATAACCGCCCACGCACCAGCCGACCACCAGGTAGAACGACGTCAGGCCGTTGAAGTCCGTCCGGGACGCGGGGGCCACGTCGACGGTGCGGATCGTGCGGTGCTGTGACGCTTCCAGGGCCGTGGTCAGGTTCTCCAGCACCGTGGCGAGGACCCTGCCGCCGCCGGAGGCGACCAGGAGGGTGTCGGTGCGGCCGGACGGGTCGACCACCAGGGCGCCGTCGATGTCCCGGTTCTGGATCTGGCGGCGGGCCGTCGCCGCGTCGGGCAGCGCCCGGGGGTCCAGGGGGGAACCGGGGAGGTTGCCGAGGCGGGTGACCGCCTGGCCGGCCACCGCGGCCGGTGCGACCACGCCGAACGGGACGTCCCGGGGTCTGGGGTTGTGCAGGGCCCCGACATAGGACGCGATGAAGAGCAGCTGGAGGGCGATCACACCGATCACCAACAAGGTGGCCCGGGGGGTGACGGCGTCCTTCACCTCGGTGAGGAAGGAGGCGTGGGAGGGGCTACGGGGTGTGTCGGCGTCGGTGGTCTGCGTCATGGTTCCACCGTTTCGGCGGGACGGCGTTTGCGCAGGTGGGACACGCCCGAACGGATGTCGTACAAGTGTTCGGGGATGGGGGTATGGTGGTCTTGTTGGGAACTGATGTTCGAGGAGGTGTGTGTGCCGGGCTTTGCGCATCTGCACACCGTCTCCGGGTTCTCCCTGCGGTACGGGGCCTCGCACCCGGAGCGCCTGGCCGAGCGCGCCTCCGAGCGCGGCATGGACACCCTCGCGCTCACCGACCGGGACACCGTCGCCGGGGCGGTCCGCTTCGCCAAGGCCTGCGCCAAGGCGGGGGTCCGCCCGCTGTTCGGGGCGGACCTCGCCGTGCGTCCGCGTGAGGGCGGTTCCGGTGAGGGCAGGCGCCGCACTCCCGTGCGGGGCGGGGCTTTCGTGGACGAGTCGGCTCCCCGGGCGACCTTTCTCGCCGGGGACGGGGCCCGTGGCTGGGCCGACCTGTGCCGGATCGTCACGGCGGCGCATCGAGGGGACGGTGACACGCCCCTGCTGAGCTGGGACGACAACCGGGGGGACGGGCTCGTCGTCCTGCTCGGGCCCGGCTCCGACGTGGGCCGGGCGCTCGCCGCCGGGCGACCGGACCGCGCCGCGCGGCTGCTGGGCCCGTGGCGCGAGGTCTACGGGGACGCGCTGCGGCTGGAGGCCGTCTGGCACGGGCGGGAGGGGACGGGCCCGGGGTCCCTGCGGCTCGCCGCCCGCACGGTCGGCTTCGCCGCGGAGCAGGGCGTGCGGCCCGTGCTGAGCAACGCCGTCCGGTACGCCGATCCGGGGATGGGCCCGGTCGCCGACGTGCTGGACGCCGCGCGGCGGCTCGTGCCCATCGCCGGGGAGCTGGATTCCGGTGAGGCCTGGCTGAAGGACGCGGGGGAGATGCTTGGCGTCGCCGAGCGGGTGGTCGAGGCCGCCGGCTACCGGCGGGACACCGCGTACCGGCTGCTGGAGCAGACCCTGGCCACCGCCGCCGAGTGCCGGGTCGACCCCGAGGACGACCTGGGGATCGGGACCGTGCGCTTCCCCGAGGCCCACCTGGTGGGCGCCGGGCGGCGCACCGCGCAGCGGGCGCTCGCCTCACGGGCCGTCGCGGGCATGCTGCGGATGGGGTACGCGGGGCGGCCGCGGTACTGGGAGCGGATGCACGACGAGCTGGACATCATCGCCCACCACGGTTTCGCCTCCTACTTCCTGACGGTCGCTCAGGTCGTGGACGACGTACGGCGGATGGGGATCCGCGTCGCCGCTCGCGGATCGGGCGCGGGGTCCCTCGTCAACCATCTGCTGGGGATCGCCCATGCCGATCCGGTCGAGCACCGCCTGCTGATGGAACGCTTCCTGTCCAAGGAGCGGGTCGTCCTGCCCGACATCGACATCGACGTGGAGTCCGCGCGCCGGCTGGAGGTCTACCGCGCGATCATCGGCCGCTTCGGCACCGAGCGGGTCGCCACGGTCGCCATGCCCGAGACGTACCGGGTGCGGCACGCGATCCGGGACGTGGGCGCCGCGCTGTCCATGGACCCCGCCGAGATCGACCGGATCGCCAAGTCCTTTCCGCACATCCGGGCGCGGGACGCCCGCGCGGCCCTGGACGAGCTGCCCGAGCTGCGGCAGCTCGCCGCCGAGCGGGACAAGTACGGCAGGCTGTGGGAGCTGGTCGAGGCCCTGGACGCCCTGCCGCGCGGGGTGGCCATGCACCCGTGCGGGGTGCTGCTGTCCGACGCCTCCCTGCTCGCGCGTACGCCGGTGATGCCCACCAGCGGCGAGGGTTTCCCGATGTCGCAGTTCGACAAGGACGACGTGGAGGACCTCGGGCTGCTCAAACTGGACGTGCTCGGGGTGCGGATGCAGTCGGCGATGGCGCACGCGGTCGCCGAGGTGGCGCGGGTGAGCGGGGAGCGGGTCGACCTCGACGCGGTGCCGGAGGGCGACCCGGCCACGTATCAGCTGATCCGGTCCACCGAGACCCTGGGGTGCTTCCAGATCGAGTCCCCGGGGCAGCGGGACCTCGTGGGGCGGCTGCAGCCCTCCACCTTCCAGGACCTGGTGGTCGACATCTCGCTGTTCCGGCCCGGGCCCGTCGCCGCCGACATGGTGCGCCCCTTCATCGAGGCACGGCACGGACGGGCGCCGGTGCGCTATCCGCACCGCGACCTGGAAGGGCCGCTGAAGGAGACGTACGGGGTTGTCGTCTTCCACGAGCAGATCATCGACATCGTCGACATCATGACCCGGTGCGGGCGCGGCGAGGCCGACCGGGTGCGGCGCGGGCTGTCCGACCCGGAGTCGCAGGGGCGGATCAAGGTGTGGTTCGCGCAGCGGGCGGCGCAGAACGGGTACGACACCGAGACCATCCGGCGGACCTGGGAGATCGTCGAGGCCTTCGGGTCGTACGGCTTCTGCAAGGCGCACGCCGTCGCCTTCGCCGTGCCCACCTACCAGTCGGCCTGGCTGAAGGCGCACCACCCGGCCGCCTTCTACGCCGGGCTGCTCACGCACGACCCGGGGATGTACCCGAAGCGGCTGCTGCTGGCGGACGCGCGGCGGCGCGGGGTGCCGATCCTGCCGTTGGACGTGAACGCGTCCGGTGCCGCCCATCGGATCGAACTGGTGTCCGGTAAGCAGGGCGAGATGTGGGGGCTGCGGCTGGCCCTGTCCGATGTGCACGGCATCAGCGAGGCCGAGGCGGCGCGGATCGCCGACGGGCAGCCGTACGCCTCGCTGGTGGACTTCTGGGAGCGGGCCCGGCCCAGCAGGCCGATCGCCCAGCGGCTCGCCCAGGTCGGCGCGCTGGACGCCTTCGGTGCCAACCGGCGTGATCTGCAACTGCATCTGACCGAGCTGCACCGCTCGGCCCGGGGCGCCGGCGGGGCCCAGCTCCCGCTCGCCGGTGGGCGCAGGACCGCGGCGGCGGGGCTGCCCGACCTGTCCGACGCCGAACGGCTCAGCGCCGAACTGGGCGTGCTGTCGATGGACGCCTCACGCAATCTGATGGACGACCACCGGGAGTTCCTCAAGGAGCTGGGCGTGGTGTCGGCGCGGCGGCTGCGCGAGGCGCGGCACGGGGAGACCGTGCTGGTCGCGGGCGCCAAGGCGGCCACCCAGACGCCGCCGATCCGGTCCGGCAAGCGGGTCATCTTCTCCACGCTGGACGACGGCACGGGCCTGGTCGACCTCGCCTTCTTCGACGACTCGCACGACGCCTGCGCCCACACCGTCTTCCACTCCTGGCTGTTGCTGGTGCGGGGCGTGGTGCAGCGGCGCGGGCCGCGCAGCCTGAGCGTGGTGGGGTCCGCCGCCTGGAACCTCGCCGAACTCGTGGAACTGCGCGCCGAGGGCGGCCTCGAGGAGGTCGCGGCGCGGCTGGCGGCACCGGCCGCCGAGGACGACGGGGGCGGTGACCCGACCGGCGGGCGGCGCATCAGGCTGTCCACCGGATACGAGATGCACCCGTGGGCCGACCTGCGGCCCGCGGGGCAGGAGGCCTCACAAGGGCCCTCTGCCGTACGGAAGTTGTGGCACCAGAGTCCGGGGAGTGCGGGATGACCATCCTCTGCGTACGTTTCCAGCTGCCGCCGATGTACGAGGCGGCCCTGCCCGGGCTGCTCGGACTGCTGGAGGAGTTCACCCCGGTCGTCGAGGCGCTGCCGCCGGACGGGGCGCTCGCCGATCTGCGGGGCGCGGAGCGGTACTTCGGGCGCAGCGCCGTGGAACTGGCCGCGGTGATCCGGGTGCGCGCCCTCGCCCGGTACGGCGTCGACTGCGTGACCGGCGCCGGGCCCGGCCCGATGCTCGCCCGGATGGCGCTGCGGGAGGCCCGGCCCGGGGTGACGTGCGCGGTCTCCGAGGCGGAGGCCGCGGACTTCCTCGCCGGCCGGCCCGTCTCCGCGCTGCCCGGTGTGGGGACCGCGACCGCCCGCACCCTGTGCGAGTACGGCCTGGACACCCTCGGCCGTCTCGCGGCGGCGCCGCTGTCCACGCTTCAGCGGCTGCTCGGCGCGAAGACCGGACGCGACCTGCACGAGAAGGCGAACGGTGTCGACCGCGGCCGGGTGGTGCCCAACGCCGTCTCCCGGTCGCTGGCCACGGAACGCGCCTTCGACCGCGACGAACTGGACCCCGGACGGCACCGCCGTGCCCTGCTGTCCGCCGCCGACGAGATCGGTGCCCGGCTGCGCGCGGTGGAGAAGGTCTGCCGCACCCTGACCCTGACGGTCCGCTACGCCGACCGGTCGGCGACCACCCGCAGCCGCACCCTGCCGGAGTCCACCGCCCACTCACCGGCGCTGACCAGGACGGCGTACGGGATGTACGAGGCGCTGGGGCTGCAACGCGCCCGGGTGCGGGCGATCGTTCTGCGCGCGGAGGGGCTCGGGCCCGCAGAAGCGGCCTCCCACCAGCTCACCTTCGACCCGGTGGACGACCGGGTCCGACGGATCGAGGAGGTCGCGGACCGCGCGCGAGCGAGGTTCGGGCCCCGCGCGGTGATGCCGGGGGCGCTCGCCGCGTAACGGCAGGTCAGTTCGCCCACGGCGGTGTGAGGCGGGTGCCGTCGGCCAGTTCGGCTTCCAGGCCGATCGAGGTGGTGACCCAGGAGATCGCCGTGTGGTCGGTCGCATTCTCGACGGCCAGGGTCGCGCCGGGGTTGACGATCACCGTGTCGCCCGCCGTGACGCGTTCGGTGCGGCCGTCGAGGGTGATCAGCAGTTCGCCGACGAGGAGGTGGAAGATCTCCTCCCGGTTGACGGTGTGCGCGGGTGCCCTGGTGCCGGCGGGGATCTCGCCCCGCCAGGCACACAGCTCCTTGCTGCCGGTCAGCGGAGTGGCGTACGAGACGAAGCGGGCGCCGTGGATCTCATGGGTGCGGACCTGTGACGAGCGGACGACGGGCATGGGACTCTCCGTTCCAGTGGTCAAGCTACTTGACTATATGGTCAACCAGCTTGACCACTTTGGCAAGGGTGTTTCAATGCCCTCGTGCAGAACTCCGACGCCCTCGCCCTGACCGCCGCCCTGCTCGCCGCCGCCGGCGACCTCACGCAGCGCATCCAGGAGGGCGTCGTCGCCCGTGGCTTCGGTGACGTGCGGCCCGCCCACGGGTTCGCGTTCGCGCGGCTCGCGCCGAACGGGGCCATGGTCACCGATCTCGCCGCACACCTCGGGGTCACCAAGCAGGCGGCGAGCCAGCTGGTGGACGAGATGGTGCGCAAGGGGTACGCCGAGCGGCGGCCGCATCCCGGGGATGCTCGGGCCCGGCTGGTCGTGCTCACCGAGCGCGGGTGGGCCTGCACCCGGGCGGCGGAGGAGGCTGCGGTGGAGGCCGTGCGGGCGTGGGCGGACGTGCTGGGCGAGTCCGAGGTGCGGCTGATGGCGCAGCGGTTGGGGCGTCTTCCCGTCGACGGCCCCGTGCGCCCCGCCTGGTGAGGCGTTATCAGGAAGCCGTCGTCGTCGTGGCTACCAGTGGAAGTTTTTACTGACGCGTAACTTCACACGTCTGCTACTCGTTCGTAACTTGACGAATGAACAGCATCCTCGTGATCCGGGTCACAGGGCGTCCTGTCGTCGTACTCCCTTGAGCCGCAAGGAGATCACCCGATGCTGCCCTGGAAGCGCCTGCTCAGACCACTGGCCGCGCTGCTGCTGACGGCCGCCGCCGTCACCGTCCCGGCCACCGCCGCCCACGCCGCCGCACCGAGCACCGGCTGGAACGACTACTCCTGCAAGCCGTCCGCCGCCCATCCGCGTCCTGTCGTCCTCGTCCACGGCACCCTCGGCAACTCCGTCGACAACTGGCTCGGCCTCGCCCCCTACCTGGAGGACCGCGGCTACTGCGTCTACTCCCTGGACTACGGCCAGCTGCCGGGCGTCCCCGTCTTCCACGGCCTCGGCCCGATCGACCGGTCGGCGCAGCAGCTCAAGGAGTTCGTGGACCGGGTGCTCACCGCCACCGGCGCCGCCAAGGCCGACCTCGTCGGCCACTCCCAGGGCGGCATGATGCCCCGCTACTACCTGAAGTTCCTCGGCGGGGCCGACCGGGTGAACGCCCTCGTCGGCATCGCGCCCAGCAACCACGGCACCACCCTGAGCGGACTCACCGGGCTGCTGCCGTACTTCCCCGGGGCCGCGTACCTGCTGAACGCGGCCACCCCCGCGCTCGCCCAGCAGGTCGTCGGCTCCGACCTGCTGACCAGGCTCAACGCCGGCGGCGACACCGTACCCGGCGTCCACTACACGGTCCTCGCCACCCGGTACGACGAGGTCGTCACGCCGTACCGCAGCCAGTACCTCAGCGGGCCCGACGTCAGGAACGTGCTGCTGCAGGACCTGTGCCCGCTCGACCTGTCCGAGCACGTCCTCGTCGGGCTGACCGACCGGATCGCCTTCCACGAGGTGGCCAACGCCCTCGACCCGGCCCACGCCACCCCGACCACCTGCGCGTCCGCCGTCGGCTGACGACCCGGACCGGAAGGGGGCCCGGCCGGCCTGAGCCGCCGGCCGGGCCCCCTCACGCTCACTTGCGGACCGTCGCCCTGCGGCGCACGGACACGAACAGGGCGGCCGAGCCGAGCGCCAGCGCGGCCGCGCCGCCCACCGCGACGTACGGGGTGCTGCCGTCACCGCCGGTCTCGGCGAGGTGCTCACCGGCGCCCGCCGCCTCCGGCCGGTTCGGCTGCTCGGCCTCCGGTGCCGCCGCCTTCGGTACCGCCGTGGGCGGGGCCGACGTCGGTGCGTCGGCGGCCCCGTGCCCGTGGTGCGCGACCGTCGACCTGCCGGCACCCGCGGCGATCTGCTCCTCGGAGGGCGCCGACGCGCTCGGCACGGGAGCCGCGCCGGAGGACGGCGTACCGCCGGTCGCCGTACCCCCGGATGCCGTACCGCCCGGCGCCGTCCCGCCGGACGCGGCGCCGCCGAAGGTGACGTCCGAGCAGGAGTAGAACGCCTCCGGGCTGTCCGAGCGCTGCCAGACGGCGTACAGCAGCTGACGGCCCGTACGCTCGGGCAGGGTGCCGGTGAACGTGTAGAAGCCGCCCGCCGCGACCGGGTCGGTGGCCGTCGCCACCGGGTGCTCCAGGTCCAGGTCGTCCCAGGCCAGGGGCCGGGTGGGGTCGTAGCCGGGCCGGGTGAGGTACACCGTGAAGGTGCCCTTGTGCGGGGCCGTCACCCGGTACCTGAACGGGTACGCGCCGCTGTGCACGCCTGTCGCCGGCCAGTCGGCGCGGGCCAGGTCCAGGCCCTTGAACTCCTCGTTGTTCGCGCTGCACAGCCTGCCGTCCGGGATCAGCTGCCGGTGGCGCCCGGCGGCGTCGCCGACGCGGATGCCGTTCCAGTCGTACAGCGCCTGCGTGCCGCCCGCCGCCACCGCCGCCTTGCACGCGGCCGACTTCGGGCTCTCGGCGCCCTCCGCGTAACACTGCGACACCCGGCTGACCGGATCCCCCATCGTGCCGTGCGCGGCGGCGGGCGCCGCCGCGAGGGCGGTCAGGGCGAGCGGGGCCAGGCCGAGGGCGGCGGCGGTGGCGGCCGTGCGGCGAGCACGCATGGAGGAACTCCTCGAAAGAGCCGGGGACTTGGACCGGTAACCCGTGGGGGCGATCCGAAGCTAGCCCCGGCGCAGCGGGAAATCGCCTGCTGAGAGCGGCGGGAGGAGATCCTTATGGTCGCGTTAAGGGGGTGCTCAGACTGGGCTCAGGTAGCTACCGTGCCGGCATGATCGACAACGAGATCCGGCCCGCCGTCGCCGCCGACGTGCCCGCGGTGAAGGCCGTCACCGACGCCGCCTACCACCACTACATCGCACGCATCGGCGTGGTGCCGCAGCCCATGGAGGCCGACCACGCCGCCGAGGTCGCCGCGGGCAAGGTGTTCGTGACGGGTGATCCGGTGGCCGGGCTGGTGGTGGTCGAGCCGCGCGCCGGCCATCTCTTCCTGGACAGCATCGCCGTCCACCCCGACGCGCACGGACGCGGCGTGGGGCGGCGGCTGCTGCACTTCGTCGACGCACACGCGCGTGCGCTCGCCCTGCCCGAGGTCAGGCTCTACACCAACGCGCTGATGTGGGAGAACCAGGAGATCTACCCCAAGTACGGCTACGAGGTCGTGGAGCGGCGGGTGGACGGGCCCTACGACCGCATCCACTACCGCAAGTCGCTCGGCTGAGAAGCGGGAGCCGGGCGCGGCCCTCTCATCCGTCGGGCCACCAGGTGCGCGCGATGTCCTTTCGCACCTCCGGACGGCCGGCGGGGCGCTCGTCGGTCTCCTCACGGACCCGGCGGGTGTCCGTCTTCTTCAGGGGCTTCTGCACGGTCATACGGCGCATGGCTGCCTCCTTCAGGATCCACCGGGTTCCGCGTTCTCACGGAGGTAGACCCTTTCGGCGAGAGTTCCTCATCGGCGCCGCCCTGTCAGTGGCGGCCGTCACGATCCGGGATGTCAGTGGTTGGTGTCATCGTCGGCTGCATGGAAAACACAAGTGACGCTGTGATTCCCCCATCCGCCTACTGGAATGCGCAGGCGGCCGAATTCGATGAAGAACCCGATCACGGGCTGCGCGCCCCCGAGGTGCGCGCGGCCTGGGCGGACCGGCTGCGCGCCTGGCTGCCGCCGCACCCGTGCGACGTGCTGGACCTCGGCTGCGGCACCGGCAGCCTGTCACTCCTCGCCGCCGCACAGGGACACCGCGTGACCGGCGTCGACAGCGCGCCCGCGATGCTGGAACGGGCCCGCGCCAAGCTCGCCGGCCGTGACGCGCGGTTCCTGCTCGGTGACGCCGCGGAACCACCCGTGGCGGAGGGGGCGTACGACGTGGTGCTGGTCCGGCACGTGCTGTGGACGCTCCCCGACCCGGCGCGGGTGCTGGCGCACTGGCGGCGGCTGCTGCGCCCCGGCGGACGGCTGGTGCTGGTGGAGGGCGTGTGGGGCACGCTCAGCCCGGTCGGCATACCCGCGGACCGGCTCACCGGTCTGCTCGCCCCGCTCGCCGCCGAGGTGCGCCTGGAGCGGCTGTCGGACGACCCGCTGCTGTGGGGGCGCGCCGTGGACGACGAGCGGTACGCGGTGGTGGCCGTCGTCTGAACCCGGGGCGCGGTGGCGCGGACACGACGGACCGGGCGAGCGGGTCCGTGAAACGACGGGCGAGCGGGCCCGTGAAGCGACCGGGCGAGGGGGCCCGTGAAGCGACGGGGCGACCGGGGCCGTGCGGCGACCCGGTGAGCCCGGTCCGGGCAGCGGCTAGGCGAGCAGGTCGGTGAAGCGGTCGCCGCGGGCCAGGGCCTCCAGCGTGTCGAGGGCGGCCACCGCCGCGGCCGCCGCCTCGGGATCGGACTGCGCGAGGCCGCTCGCCGCGAACTCGTCCTCGTCCAGCCGGCGTACGTCACGGCCGTCGGCGGACCGCCACAGGTCCAGGTCGAGGTCCTCCACGACGAGTTCGTCACCGGTCAGCGTGGCCGGGCGGGTGATGTCGCAGTACCAGCCCTTCACTGCGCCCGAGGCGTCGCGGACCTCCTTCACCGAGTACCAGCGGTCCCGCCAGTAGACCTCCGTGAACACGTCCCCCGCCTCGAAGCGCACGAAGCCGAAGTCGCGGACCCCGTCCCCGGCCCAGGGCGCCCGCACGGTGATCCGGACGCCGTCGTCGGCGAGCAGCTCCGCCGGGTAACGGATCTTCGTACGGCCCGCCTTGACGAGGACCACGTCCACCTGGGGGGTGCCGTCAGCCGAGTTCGCGGACATACCTGACCTCCGTCGCGCAGATGTCGTACCCGAGCCACTTGTTGATCGCGAGCATCGGTTCGTTTCCGGTGTCGTTGCCGGTGAAGGCCTGTGTGCAGCCGGCCGCCCGGGCTCGGTGCAGGGACGCGATCTTCGCCAGCTTGGCCAGGCCCCGGCCGCGGAAGGCGCGGGCGGTGCCGGTCATCGCGGTGAAGTAGCCGCCCCGGCCGTCGGTGTACGCCACGCTGAAGGCCGCGGGACGGCCCTCGGCGACCGCGACGACGGTCAGGTCCTTGTCCAGCAGCGGATGCTTCCAGTAGTGCTCGGTCCAGCTCGCGTACTCCGACACCGAGGAGTCCACGTCGCTCGGTTCGTCGGCCATGGTCTCCGCGTCCAGTTCGAACACCGGGCGTGGATCGTCGGCGAAGTCGGCTGCCGTGCGCAGTTCCACGCCCGGCGGCAGTGCCGGCACCGGCGGCAGCACCGGGTCCACCAGATCACGGCGCAGGAAGTGCGCGGAACGGCTGCTGCGGTAGCCGTGCCGTTCGGCGAAGGCGCGGTTGGCCGGCTCGTCCAGCACCCAGGCGAACAGCCTGACCGCCCCGAGGCCCGCCAGGTACTCCTCCGCCGCGCGCACCAGCAGGCCGCCCGCGCCGCGGCGGACGCGGTCCGGGTGCACATAGACGTTGACGAAGCCCTGGCCCGGCTCGGCGCTCTCGTGGGCCAGTCCCACCTGGGCGGTGCCGATCACCTCCCCGTCCTCCTCGGCGACCAGCGACGCGAAGTGGGCGGCCGCCGGCATGTGGGCCAGGTTGTGCCGCACGGAATCGGCGGTGAACAGGATGTAGGGCAGGGCGGCATGGCGGACCCGGGCGAACCCTTCGAGGTCCGCCCGGACCTCGGGACGCAGGTCACGGACGATCACTGTCATGGGGGCGCACGCTACGGGCCGGACGGGGGCGGATGCCTCTCATTTTCCGGCGGGTACGGGACAATCGGCCCGTGAGCCTGAAGATCCGCATCGATGACAGTGCGCCGCCGTACGAACAGGTGCGGGCGCAGATCTCCGAACAGGCGCGCTCGGGCGCGCTGCCGGTGGGGTACCGGCTGCCGACCGTGCGCGGCCTCGCCGAGTCGCTGGGGCTGGCCGTGAACACGGTGGCCAAGGCCTACCGGGCGCTGGAGGCCGACGGCGTGATCGAGACGCGCGGCCGGCACGGCACGTACGTGGCCGCCGCCGGCTCGGCCGCGGAACGGGAACTCGCCGCCGCCGCGCAGGCGTACGTCGAGCGGGCCCGCCGGCTCGGCCTCACGGAGGACGCGGCGCTGGAAGCCGTACGGGACGCCCTGCGCGCGGCCCACGGGAGCACAGGGGCCTGAGCGGCGCTGACGGCGTCGCTGTCAGCGCCGGTGCACCAGTCCCGGTGTGCGGGTCACCGTCAGCCCCGCCCTCCGGGCCGCCCGTGCGAAGACCTCCGCGTCCGTCACCGCCGCCGCGTTCGGGTCGTTGTTGAAGTAGGCGTACACGTCGTGCTCGTCCGACCAGGTCGTCGCGACGCGGTCCACCCAGGTCTCCAGGGAGCGGCGGCCGTAGTGCGGCCAGGACGCCGCGCGGCCCTGGTGGAAGCGGACGTACCCCCAGCCGGTGGTGCGCCACAGCGGGGTGACAGGTCGGGCCAGGACGTCCGCCCAGCACAGTGCCGCGCCCCGGGACTCGAGCACCGCGCGCACCTCGGGCGTCCACCACGAATCGTGCCGGGGCTCCACCGCGACCCGGGTGCCCGCCGGGAAGCAGGCCAGGCAGGCGTCCAGCAGCCCGGGGTCGGCGCGCAGCGTCGGCGGCAGCTGGAGCAGGACCGGGCCGAGGCGCTCACCGAGACCCGCGGCGTGGCTCATCAGCCGGTGCACCGGCTCCTCGGGCTCCTTCAGCCGCTTGATGTGGGTCAGGTACCGGCTCGCCTTGACCGCGACCACGAAATCCGCCGGCACCCGCGCACCCCACGCCTCGAAGGTCTCCCGCGCGGGCAGCCGGTAGAAGGCGTTGTTCACCTCGACCGTGGCGAAGGCGCCCGTGTACTCCTCCAGCCAC
Source organism: Streptomyces sp. NPDC104814 (assembly GCF_055583185.1). Taxonomy (NCBI): domain Bacteria; kingdom Bacillati; phylum Actinomycetota; class Actinomycetes; order Kitasatosporales; family Streptomycetaceae; genus Streptomyces; species Streptomyces sp. NPDC104814. The sequence goes on from NZ_JBVJOL010000010.1 coordinate 77,647, forward strand.
AGCCGCTGCGGCAGGCCGGACGGGTACAGCACGTCCCGCCAGTCCCGGTACTGCCAGCCCGACGTGCCGACGAAGAGGGTCATACCCCCATCAAAGCACCCCTGTCACGGCCTCACAGGTACAGCCCCGCGTCCGCCCCGCCCCGCGGCTCCGGTACCGCCGTGGGGGAGGAGCCCCGGCGCAGCGCGTACAGCTCCGCCAGCGTCGCCCCCTCCCGGCCGACCTCGCTCTCCCGGCCCTGCGCCTCGCCGCCCAGCCAGGCCACCGCCTCCGGCCGGGTGAGCCGGCCGACCTCGATCCGCGCCAGACAGCGGCCCGGGCGCACCACCGCCGGGTGCAGCCGTTCCAGATCCTCGTTGGTGGTGACGCCGACCAGGACGTTGCGGCCCTGCCCGAGCAGCCCGTCCGTCAGGTTCAGCAGCCGGGACAGCGCCTGGCCCGCCGTGTGCTTGGCCTCGCCGCGGATCAGCTCGTCGCAGTCCTCCAGGAGCAGCAGCCGCCAGCGGCCCTTGCCCGCCGCGTCCTCCTCGCCGATCGCGATGTCCATCAGATAGCCGACGTCGGAGAACAGCCGCTCCGGGTCCAGCACGCAGTCCACCTGGCACCAGTCCCGCCACGAGCGGGCCAGCGTGCGCAGCGCGGACGTCTTGCCGGTGCCGGGCGGGCCGTGCAGCAACAGCAGCCGCCCCGCGATGTCCTCGGGTGTCGTCTTCATCAGGCGGTCCATCGCCTCGGCGACCGGCGCCGTGTAGTTCTCCCGGACCTCCTGCCAGGTGCCCGCGGAGATCTGCCGGGTCGTGCGGTGCGGGCCGCGGCGCGGGGAGACGTACCAAAAGCCCATGGTGACGTTCTCCGGCTGCGGCTCGGGCTCGTCCGCGGCGCCGTCCGTGGCGCGGCCGAGGACCTCCTGCGCCAGTTCGGCGCTGGTGGCGGTCACCGTCACATCGGCGCCCCGGCTCCAGCGGGAGACCAGCAGCGTCCAGCCGTCGCCCTCGGCGAGGGTGGCGCTGCGGTCGTCGTCGCGGGCCACGCGCAGCACCCGTGAGCCCGGCGGCAGCAGCGTCGCGCCCGAGCGCACCCGGTCGATGTTCGCGGCGTGCGCGTACGGCTGCTCGCCCGTCGCGAAGCGGCCGAGGAACAGCGCGTCGACGACGTCGGAAGGGGAGTCGGAGTCGTCGACGGTGAGCCGGATCGGCAGGGCGTCGTGCGGGTGTGCAGGCATGGCGCCCATGATCCGGCACCGGGACCCGCCGTGCACCCTGTTTCCTCCCGGATTCTCCGCAGGAGGCCGACTGCACGTGGTTTCCACCCGTTGCGGCCGCCGTTACTGTTGCCCTCGTGGGGGGACGTCATGGGTGGAATTCGGGGGAACTGCGGTGGAAGGTCACCGCGCTGCTCGGCGTGGGCGCGGCGGCGCTCGCCCTGATCCTGACGCTGATCAGCACACTCCCGGGCGGCGGCGGCACGGCGGGTACGACACCCGACGGCGACAAGGTGCACGGCACGCCCCTGAGCCCGGGCGGCCCTGCGGGCCCGGACGTCGGCTGGGGCTTCACGCACACACAGTTCAGCGCCGACCAGGGCAGCCCGGCCGCCGTGGCCCGCGTACGGGACCGGCTGAAGGGCAGCCGGCTGCCGCAGAACCAGGCCCTCATGGGCTGGGGCGCCGACAACCCCGAACCGGTGCCGGGCCGCTACGACTTCGCCGCCCTCGACCGCCGCGTCGACTTCATGCGTGCCTCCGGTACGACTCCCGTCATCACCCTGTGCTGCGCCCCCGACTGGATGAAGGGCGGCGTGCCCGGCGCGGACCGGACCGACTGGAGCCAGGCGGCGCTGGAGACCGCGCCGCGCCCCGAGCACTACGCCGACTTCGCCGCGCTCGCCGCGACCGTCGCCAAGCGCTACCCGGACGTGAAGCACTTCCTCGTCTGGAACGAGTTCAAGGGGTTCTGGAACGACGGCCGGGCCCGCTGGGACTACGAGGGCTACACGCGCATGTACAACCTCGTGTACGAGGCGCTGAAGAAGACCCGCCCGGACATCATGGTCGGCGGCCCCTATCTGGTGATGGACAGCCTCGACCCGCGCGCGGCGGAGGCCTCGAAGACCTTCACCGGGCCGTGGGGTGCCATGGACCAGCGGGTCCTGGACGCCTTCACGTACTGGAACCGGCACAAGGCGGGCGCCGACTTCGTCGTCGTGGACGGCTCCAGCTACACCAACGACGACGAGCTGCTGCCGGACGAGTTCACCGCCACCGACAAGTTCACGGCGGTCGGCCGCTGGGTGCGGCAGCAGACCGGCGGCCTGCCGCTGTGGTGGGCCGAGTACTACGTTGAACCGGCCGACGCCGCCGACGAGCGCACGGGCTGGCCGGAGCAGCGCCGCGTCGCCGTGCAGGCCGCCGGGATGATCGCGCTGGTCAAGGGCGGCGCGTCCTCCGGCTTCTACTGGAACCCGCAGAAGGAGCAGGGTTCCGCCTGCCCCGGCTGCCTGTGGACGCCCACCGGCACCGCGGCCGGCGGCGCCGCCCTGCCGATGTACGAGCTGCTCTCCCGCTTCGCCGCGGCCTTCCCGCCGGGCACCCGCTGCACCACCGTGCGGGTCGCCCCGGACGACGTCCCCCACGTCCGCGTCCTGGCGAGCGACCGTACGGTCCTGGCCGTCAACACCCTGGACCGCCCGGTCAGCGCCGAGGTCGACGGCAGACGCTTCGACCTGCCGGCGTACGGGCTGAAGTGGCTCTCCCGCTGAGCCACCCGGCCCTCACTTCATCGTCCAGAACCGCTGCACCAGCGACGCGAACACCACCGCCAGCAGCGGCAGCGCGAACCAGAACGTGCTCTGCAGCCACCGCAGCCGCCGCACGCCCGGCCGTGCCGCGACCCGGACCACCTCGCGCGCGCCGAGCAGCAGGATCAGCGCGACGGCGGCGAGCGCACCGACCACCGACCACGGCGTCCACGTGATCTGCGGCCCGATCGGGCCCGGCTCGGCCCTGGGCACCTGGCCGGCGGACCGCCCGCGCAGGGCGTACAGGGTCGCGTCCGCGTCGGCGAACACCTTCGCAAGTTCGGGCCGCTTGTCGAGGTTCTGCATCAGCCGCGGCTGCCAGGTCGCCGAGTAGCCGACGTCCAGCTGCAGATAGGTGACCTGACTGCGGCTGATCATCAGATACGAGTTCGGGCCCGCGTCCTTCAGCGCCTTCACCAGCCCGGACACCAGCACCGGGTCGCTCGGCGCGAGCGTCGGCACATAGGCGACCTTCTCCATGTCCTTCGCGCCCCACGGCAGCGCCGGTGTCACGTCGTTCACGGGGTCGCTGGTCAGCCACAGCAGCCGGAGAGTCGGATCGTCGTGGGCGTACACCCAGTCCATGGCGGCGACCTCGCCGACCCGGGTCCGCTCGAAGGGCTCGTTGCCCCACCGGGCCACCAGGAAGCCGCCGACCAGCAGCAGCCCCGCCAGCAGCGCGGCCAGCGGGGCGAGGCTGACCCGGTCCTTCTCCCGCTCCTTCGCGGTGACACCGGTGCGCGGGAACAGGGCGAGCCCCCCGAGCAGGGCGGCGCCGGGCAGGGCGAACAAGAAGACGCGCAGCGCCATCTCACCGCCGTAGGACTGCATGCCGAAGCCCAGGAACGGTACGAAGGTGAGCAGCGGCAGCGACCGCTCCCGGTAGCGGTGCTCGCGCCGCCGCCACCAGCCCCAGCAGGCGGCCGCCAGCACACCGCCGGCCAGCGCCACCCGCGTGTACAGCACCAGCTTGTGCGTGGAGCTGCCGCCTCCGATGCGGCCGGAGACGGACGAGGAGACGTTGCTGCCGACCCCGCCGACCCCGCCGAACAGGTCGTCGAAGTGGCCCGACCAGTACGGCTCGGCCATGAAGCCGACCCACACCGCGACGAGGACGGCGCACAGCAGCGGCAGGCCGCGCAGTTCGCACCTGCCGGCCACCACCAGCGCGGCCAGGACGCCCAGCATCACGAACGGGGTGAGCTGGTGGGCCGGCACGCTCGCCGCGTACAGGCCGATCAGCACCCCGAGCAGGACGGCCCGCTGACGGCGGTTCGTGGGCTCCACCTCGGCCTCGCCGGGGCGGTACGTCGTCCACAGCACGCGCGGGGCGCGGAACCAGACCAGCAGGATCGCCACGAACATCAGATACAGCAGATAGGTGAAGCCCTGCGGGGAGAAGTAGTCCTGGCCGACCCAGCCGCCCAGCAAGAAGATCCACACGCCGGTCCACTTCGCCCGCCAGCTCGCCCGCATCGAGCGCACCAGCAGGAACATCGGCGCGAGATAGAGCAGTTGGATCGCGGTCGGCCACCAGCGGATGACCTCGGTGACGTCCGTGACCCCGCACGCCTTCAGCACGAACGCGGCCGCCGCGAAGAAGCCCGGCCAGCTCCAGCGGGCGTCCAGGTCCGGGACGGCGGAGCCGGTGCGGTCGATGTAGTCCAGGAAGCCCAGGTGCTGCCAGGCCGTCGGGAAACGCGGCTGGCTCTCGATCACGGCCGGCAGCGCGTGCAGCGACACGACCGTCGCGAGCAGCGTGACCAGCAGCAGGCCCTTGTGTTCCCGGCCCAGCCACAGCAGCGAGGCGAAGACGGTCACGAGCAGCGCCGCCCCGGCCAGCGTCGGCACCGGCAGCACCGAGACCAGCCCCAGCCCGCCCATGCGGTCCAGGTCGGCGTCGCCGAGCCGCGACGCCGGCACCCAGTACAGCAGCAGCGCGGCGACGAGCAGACAGCCGAGGACCAGGCCGGGACGGGTCGGCATCAGGCGCCCACGCGCCGGGGACGGCTCGTCCGGCACCGGCTCTCCGGACGCCACATCCCCCGGGGCAACGGCCGCTTCCGGTCGTACGGCGGCTTCCTCTCCCTGCGCGAACGTCCCGTCCGTCTCCGGCTCGCCGAACCCGGCGTCGAAGACCTCCTCGAACGGCGCGTCGATCTCGGCGGGCCCGAGCGAGGCGTCCGACCCGGGCTCACGCGTCTCCACCGGCAGACCGAGCGCCCGTTCCGGCACGAGCGGCGTGCCCGCCGGGGGAGTGCCGGGACCGGGCCGGACGTCGGGCCGCCTTTCCAGGTGGTCGAAGTCGACGTGCACACCCATGGCGAGGGTGTCCTTGTCCAGCGACCAGGCGGGCCGGCGCGCCCGGACGTCGACGCTCACCTCGCCGGCGCCCAGGTCGGCGAGGTCGCCGTCGGGGGCGGCCGTGTCGGGCAGGGACGGGTGCGCCTTCACCGTCCGGTACAGCTTCGGCGCGGCGATCGCGACGATCACCGCGAGCGAGGAGATCTCGGCGACCCCGGCGCCCGTCAGGCCCATGCGCGGCAGGAGCAGCAGCGTCAGGCCGAGCACGAGCACGCACAGCAGGCCCTGCAGCCAGGCCAGTCCGGCGGTGCGGCTCTGCGCGCGCAGCACCGCGAAGTACGTCTCCATCACGACCCGCAGCACCGCGCCCACGGCGAACCAGCGCAGCAGCGGGGTCGCCGCGTCGGCGTAGCCGGGGCCGAAGACGCCGAGGATCCAGGGCGCGCCGGCGAACAGCACCCCGGCGACCGGCAGCATGATCCGGGCCATGCGCCGCAGAGCGGCCCGGGTGTCGGCGGCGAGCCGGCCCGGGTCGTGGGAGCCCTCCACGGTGAGCGAGGCGCCCATGTTGATGGCGAGCAGGTTGCAGGTGCCGCCGATGGTGGTGGTGATGTAGAAGTACGCGTTGTCCCGGGAGCTGACCTGCGAGGCGATGATCACCGGGACGAGGTAGACGACCGCGAGGGAGAACAGCGAACCGGTGTAGTCGCCGGCCAGGAAGCGCCCGATCTCCCGCAGCGACGGCGGCTGCGCGCGCTGCGCGGTGGCCGCCACGTGCCGGGGCACCAGGCGGCGGAAGACCAGCCAGCCCAGCGGCAGCACCGAGAAGGCGATCGCGGCGACCCAGGAGACGAACACGCCGGTGGTGGGGATCGCCACCGCGAACGCGACCAGCAGAGCGAGTTTGACGGCCGAGAACACGGTGTTGCCGACCGGCACCCACAGCGCGCTGCGCAGCCCCGTGAGCACCCCGTCCTGCAGGGTGAGCACGTTCCAGGCGATGACGGCGGCGACGAAACCGAGCCCGTTGAGGGTGCCGTGCAGGAAGCGGTACGACGGCCCCCACACGTCCAGGGTGAGCAGGAACACCCCGGCCGCCAGCGCCACCACGACCGAACTGCCCGCGTACGTACGGAAGACGAGCCGGCCGGTCGTGCGCCCGGCGACCGGGATGAAGCGGGCGAGGGCGCCGGTGAGCGTCACCGCGGTCAGCCCCGCGAGGAGTTTCATCGCGGCGATCGCCGCGGAGCCCTGCCCGACGGCCGACGCGTCGTACCAGCGGGCGGCGGCCAGCCAGAAGCCGAGCCCGAGCACCGCGGAGATCCCGGTGTTCAGCATCAGCGCGTACGCGTTGCGGAACAGCTGACTGCCGCCGCCCGGGAACCGGCCCCACCCGGGCAGCCGCATCCGGCGTCCCGGCGGCCGCGGCTCGCTCGACGCTTCCTGGGGTGTGGTCGTGGTCGTCGTGTCAGACACGGGATCTGCTGGCCTTCCGGCGGATCTGGCGGGCTCTGCGGACCATCGCGAACCCCTTGGTCAGGGCCCGGTCCCCGAGATACGTACGGGCGATCGCGCGGCCCTGCAGCAGCCGCTCGAACTCGTCGGCCCCCGTGACCCGGCGCACGGTCACCCGGTGCAGGGCGTACGGCCCCTGGCGGCGCCGCGCGAGGGCGTTGCCCACGGCGAGCGCCTGGGCGTACCCGGCCCGGCGCACCGCCTGCCGCACCCGGCGGCTGGAGTAGCCGTAGGGGTAGGCGAACGACAACGGCGGCGCGCCCAGTTCCCCGGCGACGATGTCCCGGCAGCGGGTCAGTTCGCGCTCCAGGTCGTCGTCGCCCAGCTGGTCGAGCTGCGGGTGGGTGTGGCTGTGGCCGCCGATCTCCACCCCGGCCCGGTGCAGGGCGCGCACCTGGTCCCAGTCGAGCATGGTGTCCAGGCCGCCGCCCGTGTCGTGCTCGCCGCGCAGCCAGCCGGTGGAGACGAACAGGGTCGCCGGGAAGCCGTGCCCGGCCAGCACGGGCAGGGCGTGCCGGTGCACGCCCTCGTAGCCGTCGTCGAAGGTGATGAGCACCGGCCGCCTCGGCAGCGGGCTGCCGGAGCGCCAGTGCGCGGCCAGCTGAGCCGCGGTCACCGGGGTGAGGCCCAGCTCGTCGACGACCGCCATCTGCCCGGCGAACGCCTGCGGCGTCACCGACAGGGCGCGGGTGGCGTCGTTGGGCGCGGCGGTGACGGAGTGATACATGAGGATCGGCACGCTCCGCTCAGACATCGGTGCCACCACCGCCCCGTCCCGCGGAGGTTTCCTCGATCGGCCCCGACGAGAACGTCACCGCACCGCGTCGCGCCCGTGCGCTGCCGACGACGTAGCCGCCGGCAGCCGTGAGCACCCCGGCGACGATGGCGCCGGCCCGGGCCGCGCCGCCGGGCCTGCCCAGCAGGGCGTCGCGCAGGCCGCGGGCGATGCCGGCGGGCAGCACCCGGGTGGTGTACCGGCGTTCGGACTCCAGCCCCTTGCCCGCGCCGACGCTTCGGGCCACCAGCGCCTTGGACAGGCCCTCGGCGTAGGCGCGGGCGCGGAAGTAGGAGAAGTGCTCGCGTGTCCTCGGTACCCGGTGGTGGATGACGGCACGGTCGTCGAGGAGCAGCACCGCGTCGGGCCGGGCCCGGCCGAGCCGGATGCAGAGCTCGGTCTCCTCGCAGCCCAGCGGCCGTCTGTCGCCGTCGCGGCCGATGCCGGTGGCGAAGCCGCCCGCCGCGTCGAAGGCCGTACGCCGGAAGGAGGCGTTGCCGCCCAGCACGTTGCGCACCCGGGCGCGTCCGCGCGGCAGCCCCTTGTAGGCGCAGCCCACGACCCAGTCGAACTCCTCCGGGAACCAGGCCGGCCGCCGCCCGGACGCCCACACCGGCACGGTACGGCCGCCGACCGCCATCACCCGCGGGTCCGCGTACCCGTGCGCGAAGTAGCCCAGCCAGTCCCGTTCGGCGACGGCGTCGTCGTCGAGGAAGGCGATCACCTCGCCGCGGGCGGCGGCGATGCCGGTGTTGCGCCCGGCGGACAGGCCCCGCGGCCCGGCGTTGGCCAGGACGCGGACCCGGGGCGTCTCCTTGTACTCGTGCGCGAGCCGGTCGTACAGGGCCGCGTTGTGGTCGACGACCAGCAGTGTCTCCAGGGCCGGGTACGACTGGGCGGCGACCGAGGAGACCGCCGCGAGGATGTCCTCCCAGCGGTCCTCGGTGTACACGCAGACGACGACCGAGATGCCCGGTGCGCGCGAGGAACTGCCCGGTGCGTTCAAGACGCCTCTCCCCGCCCCGGGCCGGCCGTGCCGGGCAGCGGCGACCGGCGTTCCCGGCGGCGCAGCTCACGCCGGTTGGAGCGCTCCTTCAGGATCACCTTCAGCACCCGCAGCCCGTCTCTGACGGCCCGCAGGTTGCTGGCGCCGTGGATGCGCAGGTACTCGTGGCTGGGGATCTCCTGCACCTTCAGGCCGGCCTTGACGACGCGGATGTTCATCAGCGTCTCGACCTCGAAGCCGGTGCAGTCGAGCTCGATCTTGTCCAGGCAGTGCCGCCAGAAGGCGTTGTAGCCGTAGCACAGGTCGGTGTAGCGCGCCCCGAACTTGCGGTTGACGGCCGTGCACAGCGCCCAGTTGCCCAGCTTGCGGACGAAGGTCATGTCGTCGGTGCCGCCGCCGTTGGCGAACCGGGAGCCCTTGGCGAAGTCGGCGCCGGAGACGAGGGCGGAGACGTAGGAGACGATCTCGTTGCCGTCGGCGGAGCCGTCGGCGTCGACCATCACAATGATGTCGCCGCTCGCCGCCTCGAACCCGGTGATGAGGGCGTCCCCCTTGCCCCTGCCGTGCTGGCGCACGACCTTGACGCCGGGCCACAGGTCACGGGCGACCTCGACGGTGTCGTCGGTGGAGTTGCCGTCCACCAGGACGACTTCGTGGATCCAGTCGGGCAGGGTCTTGAAGACGTACGGCAGGTTCTCCGCCTCGTTCATGGCCGGTATCACCACGCTCACCGGCGGGGTGATGGCCAGATGCGAGGAGATCGGCCGGTAGGCGCCCGCGGTGTGCCCGGCGGCCTCGTCGGCAGCGCGCGCGGTTTCACTGGGCGAAGGCAGAACGGAACTCATGGTCGGTGTCCCTCTCGTCCGGCGGACCGCCCGCCCCTGGGCGGCCGCTGTGTGTCCGGTTCGAAAGGGGGGTCCTCACGCACGAAAGGGCGTCACGACGCCTGGTCTTCGTGGGTGAGCTGGTAAAGCTGGCCGGGCCGCCGCGGTCGGGCGGCAGCCGGTCGCGCGGCACGACTCGGTCACATGAGCGGTCACCGAGCACCCCCCTACCGCGCCCCCGCCCCGGAACGTCGCGGTCCTGAGCCCTCCCCATGAGCCGCGTGCTGACGGACCGTTGCGAGTGAGATGTATGACGATATTTACGGTTGAACCTCTATGGCAAGACCTGAAGCAGATCTCACGATGCTGACGGTTTGCCCGTTGCCTCCGCCCGGTCGCGCCGGCGCCGGACCTTCACCAGGGTGAGCGTGAGGACGCTGAGCACGGTCACGGCGATGACGCCGCCGTGCACCGACCAGCGGTGCACGGCGAGCATGCCCTGGGCCACCAGCATGTTGGAAACGATCGCACCCGCAACGGCGCCCAGGGTGCGACCGAACCGATCCAGCCCGCGCAGGGCGGCGCCGATGGCACAGCCCGGAGCCACGAGCAGGAAGAAGGCGGTGCACGGGCCGCGCAGCGGTGTGTCCGCGTCCATGAGCGCGAGCGCCGCCCCGGCGACCGCGACCGCGGCACCCGTGAGCAGCGGTGTCAGGTCCCTCCCCGGTCCTGACCCCGCTCTGCCCGCTTCGTCCCCCGAAGCCGTCGAACCTGTCGTGATACGGATGGTCTGCATGGGCGACTTTGCCCCCCGAAGCGCCGGATGCCCCGCTTCAATGTCGCGCAGCCGTGACGGGGCGTCAAGACGGCCTCGGGCAGCGCGCCGATCCGTTCGGGGTCGAACGAGGCGCGGCCTTCAGAGGAGTGCCGGAACCCGGTTGTGAAGGCTTCCGGAAAAAATTGACATGGACACTTCCCGTCAACACGCGTAGTTGGTACCACGGTTACGGCAGAGATCCTGCTAAAGGGAGGTTCCATGAGACGTTCCCGACTTGTCGTATTCGTCAGCTCACTCCTCCTCGCCGCCGGCACCGCCCTCGCCGGAGCCGGCGCGGCACAGGCCTCCGAAACCGCCGCGGCCACCGGCTACGTGGCCCTCGGCGACTCCTACTCCTCCGGTGTGGGCGCCGGCAGCTACATCTCCACCAGCGGTGACTGCGACCGCAGCACGAAGGCGTACCCCTACCTGTGGAACGCCGCCCACGCCCCCTCGTCGTTCGCGTTCGTCGCCTGCTCGGGCGCCCGAACGGATGACGTCATGGCGAATCAGATCGGCTCGCTCAGCACCGCCACCGGACTGGTCTCGATCACCATCGGCGGCAACGACGCGGGCTTCTCCGACGTCATGACGACCTGTGTGCTCCAGTCCGACAGCGACTGCCTCGCCCGCATCGACACCGCCAAGGCGTACGTCGACTCCACGCTCCCCGGCAAGCTCGACACCGTCTACTCGGCGATCAGCTCCAAGGCCCCCAACGCCCACGTCGTCGTCCTCGGCTACCCCCGCTTCTACAAGCTCGGCACCGCCTGCCTCGGCCTGTCCGAGACCAAGCGCTCCGCCATCAACGGCGCGTCCGACTACATCGACGCCGCCATCTCCCGCCGCGCCGCCGCCCACGGCTTCACCTTCGGCGACGTCCGCACCACGTTCACCGGCCACGAGATCTGCTCCGGCAGCTCCTGGCTGCACAGCGTCAACTGGCTCAGCATCGGCGAGTCCTACCACCCCACCGCCGCCGGCCAGTCCGGTGGCTACCTGCCGGTCCTGACCAACTCCTGAGGCCGGCCGGACGAGTCCTCACTCCTCACGGGGATTCGGAGGCCGAAGGCGTGGGGGAGGTCCCGCCCGTCGGGGTCTCCTCCACGCACGTCACCGAGAACGGCACCTGGTTCGACGTGGCCCGTACCGGGGCGCGCACCTCCACCCCGAGCGCGTTGCGGTACGTGCCGCTCGGGTCGTACGTCGTCACGCTGACCCGGTCCTGCCGCGTCCGCTCCCCGCCCTCGGGGAACGACAGGGTCTTCCACCCGGTGTGCGTGACCTCGCCGTCCCGCGCCACCCACCGGTACTCCACCTGCGCCGGCAGCCGCCCCACCGTGAACGTCGCCGTGAACGACGGCGCCTGCGCGCCCGGCGGCGGGCAACTGCCCGTGTAGTCCGTGTGGGTCCCCGTCACCGTCACCGTGACCGACTGCGGCGGCGCCGAGGACGTCGGCGGCGCGCTGCTGCGGCTGTGCGTGGGCGTCGGCGTGTCCTGCCGCCGGGTGTGCTGCTGACCGGTCGTCGGAGTCGGCGTCCGCCGTGCGGTGGTGGGCGCGGCACTCCCGCCACCGTGGCCGCCCTGCGCGTGCAGCAGCGCGTACGTCAGCCCGCCGGCCGCCAGCGCGAGCACGGCCAGCGCCGCGACGACCACGGCGGCACGACGGCGGCGGCGGTCCGGCCCGGGCTCCTCCTGGAACGCGGGTGCCGGCGCGGGCAGCGGGGGAGTGGGCGCCGGTTCCCCGCGGTGCTCCCCGGGGCGTTCCTCGCGGTGGACGACCGTCGTCGGGGCGTACGCGCCGGCCGGCACGGTCGCCGCGCCCGGGTCGCCGCCCGCCCCGATCACCCGGAGGTCCCGCTCGGCGGCCTCCGCCGGCAGCCGCTCGGCCGGGTCCTTGCGCAGCAGCCCGGCGATCACCGGGCCCAGCGGCCCGGCCCGGTGCGGTGGCGGCAGCTCGTCGTCCACGATCGCGCGCAGCGTGCTGATCGGGGTGTCGTGGCGGAAGGGGGAGTGACCCTCGACCGCCGCGTACAGCAGCACACCGAGCGCCCACAGGTCCGACTCCGGGCCCGGCCGGCGGCCCAGCGCCCGCTCCGGCGCGAGGAACTCGGGCGAGCCGATGACCTCCCCGGTCATCGTCAGCGCCGAGCTGCCCTCGACCAGCGCGATGCCGAAGTCGGTCAGCACCACCCGGCCGTCGTTGGCCAGCAGCACGTTCGCCGGTTTCACGTCCCGGTGCAGCACCCCGACGTCGTGCGCGGCCCGCAGCGCGGCCAGCACCTCGGCGCCGATGTGCGCGGCCCGCCGAGGCGTCAGCGGCCCCTCCGCGTCCAGCAGCTCGGCCAGCGAAATACCGCGGACCAGCTCCATCACGATCCACGGGCGGCCGTCCTCGGTGGCCACGTCGTACACCGTGACCACGTTCCGGCTGGTCACCCGGGCCGCCGCCCACGCCTCGCGCTCCAGGCGGGCGTACATCCGCTCCACGTCGGAGCCGGGCAGCCCGGCCGGGGCGCGCACCTCCTTGACGGCGACCTCGCGGTGCAGAAGCTCGTCGCGGGCCCGCCACACCGTGCCCATGCCGCCCTGCCCGAGCGGGGACAGCAGACGGTAGCGACCCGCGATCAGCCGTTCACGGCCCGGCTCTGAAGACACGGGCGCCCCCATTCGCCTCCGGTGGACATCCCTGCTCCTTCATGAAAGTAGCTCACCCGAGGGCCGTTGCCGCCCCCTTGAGCACCAATCCGGCGCCCAGCGCCACCACGACGGACGCCGACCCCAGCGGAACCGCCCGGCGTATCAGCCCCGCGGCCGCGCCGTCCGCCCAGCGCGGGCGCCGGCCCAGCGCCCGCGACGCCGTACCGCCCAGCCGGACCACGGCCACCCCGGCCGCGGTCAGCGTCAGGGCGAGCCCCGCGCCGTACGCCACGACCAGCAGCAGCCCGAACCACGCCCGGCCCAGCGCGGCCGCACCGACCAGCACCACCACGGCCGACGGACTGGGCACCAGCCCCCCGGCGAAGCCGAGCAGCAGCGTGCCGCGGAGGGAGGAGCGCGGATGATCCCGCCCGGCGTGCTGATGACGGTGCTCATGGGCGTGGGCGTGGGCGTGCTCGGGCTCGGGCTCGGGCTCGGGCTCGTCGTGAGGGTGATCGTGATGGTGGTGATGATGACCATGACCATGACCATGGCCGTGGGCATGGCCATGGCCGTGGTCGCGGTCGCGCCAGGCCCGTCGTACGAGGGTGACGCCCGCGGCGGTCACCAGGGCGCCGCTCGCGACGCCCAGCCAGGCGATCACCGAGGGCGCCGCGGCGGAGCCCGCGGTGACCAGGAGGCCCAGGACGACCACGCCGAGGGTGTGGGTCACCGTCACGGACGCGGCGAGCGGCAGGACGTCCCGCAGCCGCGCCCGGCCGCCGCGGGCGGTCGCCGTCGCCGCCATCACCGTCTTGCCGTGGCCCGGCGCGAGCGCGTGCAGCGCGCCCAGACCGGCCGCGACGAGCAGGGCGAGGGCGGCGAAGCCCACGGTCAGGTCGTGCCGGGCGACCAGGCCGTCCAGAGCGCGCGTGAACCGGTCGGCACCCCGCGGCAGCACCGACGCGGCAGGCGCGTCCTGCGTCTGAGGGACCGTGGCGAGGGCGGGGCCGCCGGGCCGCACCCGCAGGGCCGCGGTCGACGTGTCGGCCGGCGAGGAGAGCAACTCCCGTGGGTACCGCGTCAGTTCCCGCGACGAGGACTCCCGCGGCACGTCCGACGCGGTGAGCGTCGTCCGGTCGCCCCGCGCGGTGATCTCCCGCCAGCCCGGCCCGGAGGAGGCGCCGGCACTGCGGAACGCGACGGCCACGGCCCGGTTCCGGGGCAGCACAGCCGTGAACCGGCACTCCACGCGCAGCGTCCGCAGCCCCGCCTGCCCCGGCCGCTCCCGGGCCACGCCCCTGCCGACGGCGAGGGCGACCGGGCGGCCGTCCACGGTGACGCGGCTGCCGTGCCCCGCATCGGCGCACCGGGCGCGGGCCCAGCCGCTCAGGCCCAGCCGTTCGATCTCCGGCCGGGCCTGGGTCGCAGGGATCTCGGCCAGGTCCTCGACGTGGTCGACGCGCAGTGCGCCCGGGGCGGCGACCAGGCCGTCGTAGCGGTTGACGGTGAAGTTGCCCAGGGGATGGGCCCCGGCGCCCGGCGCGGACAGCAGGGTCAGGGCGCAGGCGCCGAGCAGTACGGCGGCGCCGGACACGAGGCGTCTCATCGGGCCACCTCCGCGCGGGCGGCACGGGCGCCCAGCGGCGAGAAACCGGCGTTCAGCTTCAGGGCCGCCCGCAGATGGGCGTCCGCCTCGGCCCGGTGTCCCGTGGCCCGTTCGACCGTCCCGAGGTGGTACAGGAACGCGGCGTTGCGGTACCCCGTGGCGAGGGCCCGCCGGGCGTGCGGCAGGGCCTCGGTGTCCCGCCCGTTGACGTGCAGCGCCCAGGCGAGCGCGTCCTCGGTGTGCACCGTGCGGCGGCGGGACCACTCGGCGCGGGCGGCGCGCAGGGCCGCCGTCCTGTCGCCGTGGTCGGCGGCCGCGAGCGCGGTGTCGAGGTCGGCGTCCACCCCGTTGGCGCGGGCCAGCGCCGTCCAGGCGTCGACCAGGGCGTACTGCGCGCGCGCCCGGGCCCGGTCGCCGCGGTCCTCGTACAGCTCGCCGAGTGCGACGAGCGGACCGGGCAGCGGGGCCCGGGCCACGACCTGTTCCAGACCGCGGATCGCGGCGGTGCGGTCGCCTAGGGCGGCCCGGGTGCGGGCACGGCCCTCCAGGGCCGGCAGGTAGCCGTCGTCGGCGGCCAGCGCGCGGGCGTAGTGCCGCAGCGCGCCGGCGTGGTCGCCCTGGCCGAAGGCCAGCTGGCCGAGCTGGGTGGCGACGTAGGCGACGTCGCCGGGCGCGGTCGCCGCGGCGAGCGCCTGCTCCAGGACCCGCCGGGCCGTGGCCACGTCGCCCCGCAGCTCCCGCACGTACGCGTACCGCGTGAACACCGGCACGCCCGGCCGTCGCGCGTCCGCCGTGTCGGCGGCCCGCGCCGCCTCGTCGTACCGGCCGAGTTCGACGAGCGCGTCGATACGGGTGCACAGGGCGCGCTCGCTGTACGGGTTCCGCGCCAGGGCGCGGTCGGCGTCGGCGAGGGCTCCGGCGAAGTCGTGCCGGGCCGCGGCGAGGGCGGCGCGGCCCGCCAGCGCGGCGTCGTTGCCCGGGCGCAGCGCCAGGGAGCGGCGCAGCGCCTGCGCCGCCTGCGGGTAGCGGGAGGGATCGGCCGTGGTCCGCGCCTGCTCGACGTACGCCAGGCCCAGGGTCGCCCAGCCGGTGAAGTCCCGTGGCTGGGCGCGCAGCCCGGCCTGCAGCGCCCGGACCCCCGCGTCCAGGTCGCCGCCGCGCAGCAGGGCCGGTGAGGTCCCCGCGCCGGGCGCGGCGGCGACGCTCGTCCCCGCGCCGTCCTGCGTCCCGCCCAGCGCGACGCTCCCTCCGGTCAGCGCGACGGCCAGCAGCACGGCACACCCGGCGATCCACCGGAGCCGCGGCCTGCCGGTCCTCCCGTAGTCCAAGGGCTTGTCGTCCGGCAGGTTGTCGTCGTCGGCCGGTGGCTTGTCGTCGTCGGTCGGTGGCTTGTCGTCGGCCGGTGGCCTGTCGTAAGGCAGCTCGTCGTCCCTCACGGGCGCCGTCCCCTCCGTTCCGGGTCCCGGGTTCAGTACGGCCGCCGCACGCGCCGCCGCCACCACGCCAGCGCGGTGCCGATCAGCAGGACGCCGGCGGCGCCCGAGGCGGCGGACGCGGCGATCAGGGTCGTGTTGGTGGTGCTTCCGGCGGGCCGCAGCGCGTCGCCCAGCTGGCTGCGCACGTCCGCACCGCCGCTCGTGCCCTGGGCGACCGGTCCGCGCGACCCCTCGGTCGGCAGGGCCAGGTACGGGAAGGAGTGGCCGAACTCCTTGTCGTTGGCGTCGACCGCGTCGCCCAGGTCGTTCTTGGAGCCCACCAGCTCGCCCTCGACGACCTGGAGCGCGGCGTCGACCACGTCGTCGGTCAGCCGGCGGCCGTTGGGGAAGCCCGCGGTGTCCCCGTCGAGGACACCGAGCCGCTTGGGGTGCAGGGTGGGCTTCACCGAGGTGTTCAGGCGCAGTTCCTCGGCGGGGGTGACGTGCGGCGGCTGGTTGAGGCCCTGGACGCCCTTGAGGAAGACGTCGACCAGGTCGTTGCGCGGCTGTGCCGGTGCCTTGATCTTGTAGATCCCCTCGATGAGTTCGGGCAGCTCCGGCTCGGTGACGTTCTTCAGGAACCGGGCGTCCTTCGCCGGAGCGGAGGCGTTGAACGTGTCCTTGTCCTTCTGGGGGTTGACGACCTCGTTGACCAGCGGGTTGCCCAGCCGGGAGACCTGTGTGTAGTGGCCGCGCGCGTTCTTGCGCTGGGTGGTGGACCAGATGCCGACGACCGGCTGGTGGGCCGACTCGGTGATCATGGAGGTGGGGACCTGCAGGGCGATGGAGTTGACGTTGTAGCCCTTGAGCGTGTCGTTGCCGACCTCGGACAGGTTCCCGCCGTACAGCAGGTCGAAGACGCGCAGGTCCAGGAAGAACGGGTCGTCCGCCTGCCCGGCGAACGTCACCGCGCCACCCGGCAGCTTGTGCACGGCCTGGTCGCGCAGCATGCCGTAGTGGGGCATGGACGCCTTGCCGACGTCGGACGGCGCCACCGGCACATCGTCGGCGATCTTCGTCTTCGACGCCATGTGGTGGTTCTTCATCCGTATGAGATCGATGTCGTACGTCTGCGTCAGGTTCAGGTCTGGATCGTCGAGGCTGTCGACCGGGCCGGTGTTGTACAGGAACGTGGCCTTGTTCTTCGTGTGCGTGGTGAACGTGTACCGGAAGAGCAGATCGCCCTGCGCGTCACCGTCGTTGTCGATGTGCAGGTCGTACTGGGCGTCCTCGGCGAAGGGGTAGAAGTTCGGGCCGCCCGCCGGTTCCTCGAACGGGATCCAGTTGGCGACGAGCGTCGTCGTGTCCGGCCGGTCCGGGCTGACGAACGCGTACAGGTCCGTGTTGTCGTACTGCGGGGTGCCGGAGATCAGCGGGGCCTCGCGGTGGCTGGAGGCGTGCGCCGCGCGCGGCGCCAGCGCGGTGGTGCCGGCCGCCGCGAGCCCGGCGGCCGCGAGCGCCCCGCACATCAGCGCCGCGAGAGGGCCGCGCGTCCGGCCACTGCTGGAGAGGCCACTGCTGGAGATGGGTGCCATACCGTCCGTCCTGTGTGCCGACTTGTCTGACGCCTTGTCTTCGCAGCGCCCGCGCCGGCGGATTGGTCCGGCGGCGGATTTCTTTCGGCACCCGCCCGACCCGCGTTTTCGCCCCCGCGATCCGTACCTCCCCTGCGGAGGTGCGTGCGGTGCGGATGCCTGGAGTGCGGGGACGGGGCCGGTGCGGCCGGCGAGAAGGGGACCGGGTGGCGGCGGACGAGCTGCTGGTGCGGGTGGCGGGGGGTGACCAGCGGGCCTTCGAGGAGTTGTACGGCCTGGTGTCCGGACCGGTGTTCGGCCTGGTGCGGCGGGTGGTGCGGGACACGGCCCAGGCGGAGGAGGTGGCGCAGGAGGCGCTGCTGGAGCTGTGGCGCTGCGCCGCCCGGTTCGACCCCCGGCGCGGCAGCGCCCTCGCCTGGGTCCTCACCCTCGCCCACCGCCGGGCCGTGGACCGGGTGCGCAGCGCCCGCGCGGCCGGCGAACGCGAGCACCGCGAGGCCCTGCGCGCCGCCGCGCCCGCCTTCGACCAGGTCACCGAGGAGGTCGAGGCCGGACTCGAACGGGAGTGGGTACGCCGCTGCCTGGACCGGCTGACGGTCCTTCAGCGCCAGTCCGTCACCCTCGCCTACTACGACGGATACACCTACCGCGAGGTCGCCGACCGTCTGTCGCTGCCGCTGGGCACGGTCAAGACCCGTATGCGCGACGGCCTGTCCCGGCTGCGCGAGTGCCTGGGGGGGACGGCATGACCCGTCGCGTGCGGACCTTCTCCCTCCCGGAGGGTGCCCTGTGAGCCTGTTCGGACGCCTGGTACGGCGTGGTGATCCGCATTCGCTCGCCGGGCCCTACGCCCTGGACGCCCTCGACGCCGCCGAGCGGGTCCGCTTCGACAAGCACCTGGCCGGCTGCGCCCGCTGCGCCGCCGAGGTGCGCGACCTCGCCGAGGACGCCGTACGGCTGGCCTGGTCCGCGGCCGCCCCGGCGCCGCCCGCGCTGCGCGAACGGGTGCTGGCCGCCGTACGCGCCACGCCGCAGGAACCGGCACCGGCCCGCTCGCCCCGGCTGCCCCCGCACGTATGGGGGACGCAGCCGCCACCTTCGCGCTCCCGTGCGCCCCGGCCGCGCCCCCTGCTGGTGCCGCTGGCCACCGCGACGGCCGCCGCCGCGCTCGTCGTCGCCTCGCTGTTCGCCGTCCAGGCCGGCCGGACCGGGGACCGGCTGGCCGCCGAGCGGGACCGCGCACGTGAGATCGCCCACGTTCTGGCCGCGCCGGACGCCCGGTCGGCGACCGGGCGGGACGCCCAGGGCCGCACGATCGGAGTGATCGCTTCCGTATCCGAGCGACAGGCGGTGATCACGCTCCGCGGATACGGCACCCCGCCCGGCGGGCGCGTCCGGCAGCTGTGGCTCATGCGCCCCGGCGCACGGCCCCGCTCCCTCGGGCTGATCGACGGCGACACGCCCTTGGTCGCGACCGGTCTCACCCGGCCGTCGACATCACTCGCTGTAACCGTGGAGCCGGACGGTGGCTCGGCGCAGCCCACCGGTCAGCCGGTTGTCCAACTCGCCCTGGATTCGCTCGGATTCGGAGAGTAATCAGGGAGGCATCGTCAACCCCCTTACGGGGAAGGTGAATCCTGTGGCCGCGATACACGAGTGCCGCACCGGGGCGATAGGGTTACCCTGCCCGGGCCGGGTGGACTCGTACGGGTGGGGAGTGACATGGATCAGATAACGATGCGCAGCAGGGCCAGGGTCCCTGCGATCACCTGCGGGAGCAGCGCGACCAGTTCGCGTCTGGACCGCCACCTCTCGGTGCTCGGCGGCCCCGCCATACCGCAACGCGAGACGGTCGAGGCGACCTCGCTGATGCGTGAACTGACGACGCGTGACACCGCACGCGGCGGTACCGGCAGGCGCTCGCGGGTGAGCGGTGTCTCGCTGTTCGCCCCGCTGCGCCGGCTGCGCCGTTCGCTGTTCGGCACCAACCGGCACTGAGGGTTCGCGCTCAGGCGACCACACCGTCCCGGCGCAGCGCTGCGATCTCGTCGTCCGTCATCCCCACGGCACGCAGCACCGCCCCGGTGTGCTCGCCGAGCGCGGGCACGTCCCCCATCCGCGGCTCCGCCCCGCCCGGCAGCGTGATCGGGGGCAGCAGCGCCCGCAGCGGTCCGGCCGGCGAACCCACCTCACGCCACCGCTGACGGGCCGCCAGCTGCGGATGCTCCGCCAGTTCCACCACGTTCCGCAGCCGCGCGCAGGCGATGCCCGCGGCCTGGAGCCGCGCCAGCGCCTCGTCGGTGCCCAGCTCGGCCAGCGCCGCACCGACCAGTTCGTCCGTCCGCTCCCGGCGGGCGACCCGCGCGGCGTTCGTCGCGAACTCCGGGTCCGTCCCCAACTCGGGCCGCTTCAGCACCTGTTCGGCCAGGCGCCGCCACTCCCGGTCGTTCTGCACCGACAGCAGCACCTGCCCGCCGTCGCCCGTCGGGTAGGCGTCGTACGGCGCGATGACGGCGTGCGCGAGACCGGTACGGGCCGGGGGAGTGCCGCCGTGCAGGACGTGGTGCAGCGGATGACCCATCCACTCGGCGAGCGCCTCCAGCATCGAGACCTCCACCGGACCGCCCCGGCCGGTCGCCCCGCGTCGCACCAGCGCCGCCAGCACGCCCGAGAAGGCGTACATTCCGGCCGCGATGTCCGCCGCCGGGATGCCCGCCTTCACCGGCTGCTCCGGCGTACCGGTCACCGACACCAGCCCCGCCTCGCACTGCACGAGCATGTCGTACGCCCGCTGGTCCGCGTACGGGCCGCTCGCGCCGTACCCCGAGATGTCCACGGCGACCAGCCGCGGGTGAAGCGCGCACAGCGTGGCCGCGTCCAGGCCGAGCCGGGCCGCGGCGCCCTGCGCGAGGTTCTGCACGAACACGTCCGCCTGCGCGACCAGGCGCCGCACGACGGCGAGGCCGCGCGGGTCCTTCAGGTCCAGCGCGAGGGACTCCTTGCCCCGGTTGCACCACACGAAGTGCGAGGCCAGGCCCCGCGCGGCCGTGTCGTAGCCGCGTGCGAAGTCACCGCCGTCGATCCGCTCGACCTTGATCACCCGGGCGCCGAGATCGGCGAGCTGACGGGTGGCGAACGGGGCCGCGACGGCCTGCTCGACGGCGACGACGGTGATGCCCTCCAGGGGCAGCGGGAGCTGGTCCATGGACCGGATCATGACCCGCTGCCCCCGCTTTGTCAGCAGTGATTCAGCTCTCCAGTGATTCAGCTCTCCCCGCGCGCGTACCGGCGCACGGCGAGCGGTGCGAACACGGCCAGCAGCATCGCGCACCAGGCCAGCGAGCCGGCCACCGGGTGGGCCACCGGCCAGGCGGCGCCCTCGGGCACGGGCGCGTTGCCGAACAGGTCCCGCAGGGCTGTCGTCACCGCGCTGATCGGGTTCCACTCGGCGAGCGTGCGCAGCCAGCCGGGCATGCCGTCGACCGGGATGTAGGCGTTGGACAGCAGCGGCAGCATGAACGTCGAGCTGCCCAGCTGCCCGGCCGCCTCCTCGCTGCGGCTCAGCAGCCCGAGGAAGATCCCCACCCAGGAACAGGCGAACCGGAACAGCAGCAGCAGTCCCAGCGCGCCCGCCGCCTGAAGCGCCGAGCCCTCGATCCGCCACCCCACCAGCAGCCCGACCAGCAGGAAGGGCACCGTCCCCGCGGCCGTGACGGCGAGATCGGCGGCCGCCTGCCCGAGCGGTACGGCGGCCCGGCTCACCGGCAGGGTGCGCAGCCGGTCCGTCACCCCCCGGTGGATGTCCTGGGCGGCCTGGAACATGCCGGTCATCAGGCCGTTCGCGGCGGTCGCCACCAGCAGCCCCGGCACCAGGAAGGAACGGTACTGCGCCCCGGGCATCGCCAGTGCGCTGCCGAAGACGTACCCGAAGAAGAGCAGCATCGTGACCGGCATGGTCTGGGTGAGGACCACCAGGCCCGGGTTGTTGCGCAGCCGGCGCAGCTGCCGGCCCGCCATCGCCGTTCCGTCGTACCTCAGCGCGGTCATGCCGCGACCTCCGTCCGGTCGGTGAGCCTGAGGAAGACGTCGTCGAGGGTGGGGGGCCGGATGCTCGCGTCGAGCAGCGGGACCCCGGCCGCGTCGAGTGCGCGCACCAGGTGCGGCAGGGTGAGGGTGGTGTCCCGGGTGACCGCCGCCACGGCCTGGCGGTCGTGGTCGAAGGACGGCTCCGCGCCGGTCAGCCGGTCGAGCACCGCCGCCGCCTTGGCCAGCGCGTCCGGGTCCGCGACGACGACCTCGGCCTGGGCGCCGACGATCGCCTTCAGCTCGGCGGGGCTGCCGGTGTGCGCGACCCGGCCGCGGTCGACGAGGGCGATGTCGTCGGCGAGCCGGTCGGCCTCCTCGAGGTACTGCGTCGTCAGCAGCACGCTCGTGCCCTGCGCGCGCAGGTCGCGCACGGCTTCCCAGATCCGGTTGCGGGCGGCCGGGTCCAGACCGGTCGTCGGCTCGTCCAGGAACAGCACGTCGGGGCGGCTCACCAGGCTCGCCGCGAGATCCAGCCGGCGCCGCATGCCGCCCGAGTAGGTGGACGCCGGGCGGTCGGCGGCCTCGGCGAGCCCGAAGCGCTCCAGCAGCTCGCCGGCCCGCGCCGCCGGTCCGCGCACCCGGTGCAGCCGCGCGAACAGCCGCAGGTTCTCCCGCCCGGTCAGATCCCCGTCGACCGTCGCGTACTGCCCGGTGACGCCGATCCGGCGGCGTACCGCGTCGGCCTCGCGGACCAGGTCGTGCCCGGCGATCCGGGCGGAGCCGGCGTCGGGGCGCAGCAGCGTGGTCAGCAGCCGTACCGCCGTCGTCTTGCCCGCCCCGTTCGGCCCGAGCAGACCGCAGACCGTGCCCGCCGGCACCGCGAGATCGAGGCCGCTGAGGGCCCGCACCTCCCCGAAACGCTTCTCCAGACCTTCACTAAGTACAGCGTACGTAGAAGTCATGGCAGGACCATACCGCACTACGTACGGTGTACGTAACTACGATGGGGGGCGAGGTGATGACCGATGGCGGGCCGAGCGGCCGTACCCGAAGTGATCTGGGCGCGCCCCGAGCGCACCGGACGCGGGCCGAGACCGGCGTACACCCGGGCCGGCATCGCCGAGGCCGCGGTGCGCGTCGCCGACGCCGAGGGGCTGGACGCGGTGTCGATGCGGCGGATCGCCGCGGAACTGGGCTGCGGCACCATGTCGCTGTACAACTACGTCCCCCGTAAGGAGGACCTGTACGAGCTGATGGTGGACGCGGTCAGCGCCGAGCACGAGCTGTGGGAGCCCAGCGGCGACTGGCGCGCCGACATGCTCCGGGTCGCGCACCAGACCCGCGCGCTGATGCACCGCCACCCCTGGGTGCCGCGCCTGATGTCACCCGTCTACGGCTTCAGTCCGAACGCCCTGCGCTATCTGGAGCACTGTCTGGCCTGCCTGGACCCGCTCCAGGAGTCCTACGGCACCAAGATGGAGCTCATCGCCATGATCAACGGCGTGGTGACGACGTACACGGCGAACGAACTGGCCACCGCGGAGCGCACCCGGGCCCTGCCCTGGTCCCCGCAGGAGGAGACCGCCGTACGGATCGCCTACCTGGGTGCCCAGGTGTCGAGCGGCCTGTACCCGCGGATGGCGGCGGCGTTCTCGGAGGACGCCGGGCCGATCGATCTGGAGGCGGTGTTCGAGCGGGCGCTGGGACGGGTGCTGGACGCGTTCGGACCCCGCACACAGGACCAGGGCCCTCGCTAGAGCAGCGCGAACTGCCCCTCCGGGCCCTCCTCCTGATGGTCCAGGACGGAGGCCGGGCGGCGGGCCGACGCCGGGACCGGCAGGACGCCCGCCGCGCGCAGACCGGAGGCGGTGACGGGGCAGGAGAGCTCGCACTCCTGCTGCATGGAGCGGACGTCCGCCAGCAGGGCGAGGACGGTGATCAGCTCCAGCAGCTCCGACGTCCACGCCTGCGGCCACTTCGCCGGCCGGATGGCGGCCAGGGTGCCGGGCTCGCCCTCCGCGATCCGCGCCGCGCACCACTGCTCCAGCACGCGCACGCCGTCCACCTCGTAGTCCCAGGCCGCCGTCGGCACCGGCGCGACACGGCCGTCCTCCAGGTGGAGGGCCTCCTCCTCGCGGTCGTAGTGCAGCGTGAGCGGGCGCGGCGGCAGCGGGGCGCGGACGTAGGGGCGGCGCCCGCCGGGCAGCTTGGGCCGCTCGCCGTCGCGCCGCATCAGCCACAGGGCCCGCCGGCCCAGCTCCACCCCGCGCGCCCACAGCCCGGGATCGGAGGTGAGCGGCACGGTGTGGTCGGTACGGACGGCCGTCAGCGTCCAGGCGAGGACGTCCGTGGCGGTGACCGGGAGGCCGAGGAGACCGGCGAGATGGGTGGTCAGGCCGGGCGCGAGATTGGGTTCCGTGCCGTCCGGGCGGCGGTACAGCGGCCGCACCCGGCCGCCCCGCAGCAGCGGGAAGCACGACGTGGCGAGCAGCCCGTCCGGCAGCTCGACCACGAACACCTGCCGCTCGTCCGCCACCCGCCACAGCTCCGGGCGGGCCGCGTCGATCAGCCGGTGGTCGGGGATCAGCCACTGCTCGTCGAACGGCGCGACCAGCGCCCGCACCGGCTCCGGGCACGGACCCGACGCCCGCGCCAGTCTCTCCGTGCCGGCCCGCTGCCCGGGCAGCTGCCCGACAGCCGATTGCAGGGTGCGCGCCCGCGTCGGCTCGAACAGCGCCTCCCGGTCGCGGGCCCCGGCCTTCAGCAGGGCGTCCCAACGGGCCTTCAGGGACGCGGCGTCGGGGCCCGCCGGCCAGCCGCGGCCGAGCCGCGGCGGTGCGACGGACCACGGCATGAGGTCCGCCAGCAACGGAACGTCGTCGTACGTCACGCCGGGCATCGTACGACGGGCCCGGCCGCCGCCGTACGGATCACCCGGGCCTCGCGGGCTCCGGCACGCGCTAATGCGCGTCGAGGGTGACCGTGAAGGAGAAGCGGTCGCCGCGGTAGTGGATGACCGCCACGTCCAGCACCCGCCCCTGCTGGTCGTAGGTGACGCCGGTGTAGTGCAGGATCGGGCTCAGCAGCGGCACTTGGAGCAGCCGGGAGGTCTCCGGGTCGGCCAGCCGGGCCTCCACGGTGTCCGTGATCCGGCTGATGTCCGCACGCACGACGTCCCGCAGCACCTTCGTCATCGGCCAGCGGGTCAGGTCCCCGGGGTCGATACGGGCGGCCAGTTCGGGCCGCACCCAGTTGCGGGCGTGGTTGGTCGGCTCACCCGTCTTCTCGTCGCTGCGCAGCCGGTGGTACGTCGCCGCCTCGGCCAGCTCCGGGAAGAAGCCGGCGAGTTCCGCCGGGACCGGACCGCTGCCGTGCTCCAGCAGCTCGGTCACCATGCCGGACTGCTGGGCCACGATCGCGTCCACCGAGCCCAGCAGCCGCACCGGGGCGCCCCGCTGGGCGGCGGGCTCGATGAACGTGCCGCGCCGCCGGTGCCGGGTGATCAGCCCCTCCTCCTCCAGCTCCTTCAGCGCCTGCCGCATGGTCAGCACGCTCACGCCGTAGTGCCCGGCCAACTGCTCCTCGGTGGGCAGGCGCAGCGGGTCCTGCGGCGAACGGCCGAGTATCGAGGCGCGCAGCGACTGCGACACCTGGTACCACAGCGGCAGCTTGCGGTTCAGGACGATCGAATCCGGAGCGAAGGAGGTCACGGGGCCATCCGTACCGGTCGGGGCGGGGTCACTGCAACCGGGTCACGGTGTACGGAAGTGACGCTCGAGACCCTGCCAGACGTCGTCGTAACGCTGCTGGAGGTGGTCCGCGCGGGCCGCGTGCGGGGTGAGCGTCACCGGCCAGCGGGTCTCGAACATGAACGCCAGCCCGTCGTCGAGCCTCTGCGGCTTCAGCTCGGCGCTGCTCGCCTTGTCGAACGTCTCCCGGTCCGGTCCGTGCGCCGACATCATGTTGTGCAGCGAGCCGCCGCCCGGCACGAAGCCCTCCGCCTTCGCGTCGTACGCGCCCTCGATCAGGCCCATGTACTCGCTCATCACGTTCCGGTGGAAGTACGGAGGCCGGAACGTGTCCTCACCGACCAGCCAGCGCGGCGCGAAGACGACGAAGTCCACACCGGCCAGTCCGGGGGTATCGCTCGGCGAGGTCAGCACCGTGAAGATCGACGGGTCCGGGTGGTCGTAGGAGATCGTCCCGATCACATTGAAACGGCGCAGGTCGTAGACGTACGGCACGAGGTTGCCGTGCCAGGCGACGACGTCCAGCGGGGAGTGGTCGTAGGTGGCGTGCCACAGGTTGCCGCAGAACTTGTTCACCACCTCCACCGGCCCCTCGACGTCCTCGTACGCGGCGGCCGGCGCCTGGAAGTCCCGGGCGTTGGCGAGACCGTTGGCGCCGATCGGACCGAGGTCGGGCAGGCGGAAGGGCGCGCCGTAGTTCTCGCAGACGTAGCCCCGGGCACTGTCGTCGAGGAGCTCGACGCGGAAGCGCACCCCGCGCGGGATCAGCGCCACATGGCCGGGCTCGGCGTGCAGCAGTCCGAACTCCGTGTGCAGCAGCAGCCCGCCGCGCTCGGGGACGATCAGCAGCTCGCCGTCCGCGTCGCTGAACACCCGGTCCATGGAGGCGTTGGCGTGGTACAGGTGCACGGCCATGCCGGTGCGCTGGGTGGCGTCACCGTTGCCGCCGAGCGTCCACAGCCCGGCCAGGAAGTCCGTCTCGGGCCCGGGCTCCGGCAGCGGGTTCCAGCGCAGCCGGTTCGGGTCGGGCGCGGTCTGCGTGAAGGGGGCCGTGCGCAGGGCGCCGTTGCCGGTGCGGGTGAACGCCGGGTGGGCGGCCGAGGGGTGGATGCGGTACAGCCAGGAGCGGCGGTTGTGCGCCCTCGGCTCGGTGAACGCCGTCCCGCTCAGCTGCTCCGCGTACAGCCCGAGGGGGGCGCGCTGGGGCGAGTTGCGGCCGATGGGCAGGGCGCCGGGGACGGCCTCCGAGCTGTGCTCGTTGCCGAACCCCGACAGGTAGGTCAGCCCCTCGGCTCTCTTGCGCGCGTCCCCGCTCATGCACTTCGCTCCCTTGCGCTGCTCTTGCGTCGCCGGATTCCTATGGAACACCGTAGGATTGCGGTTTCGCCGGCGCAAGGGGGATACGGGGCCCTACCGGAGGACCACGGCCGGAACCCGACCTCAGAAGGATCCGGCGGACCGGACGGCTGTTCTACGCTCCGGACATGGCATGGAGGCGTGGGTTTCTCGGCGCCCTCGTGGTCGCTGTCCTGCTGTTTCCCGGTCCGGCGGGCTGCGGCTCGGGCGACGCGAGGGACCGGGAGAAACAGGGCACGGGGGACACCGCCGGCCCCGTGGGAAAGGTCCTGGACGACACGGACGAGGAGGGGCGGCACTATCGCGAGATCGGCGCGAAACACGCGCCCGAGGTGGGCGTCGAGGTGCAGCCCCACGCGGGTGGCGCGTGGGACGTACGGCTGATCCTGCGCCGCTTCCGCCTCTCACCGGCCGGCACACGCGCCGAGGCGGTGGCCGGGCGCGGCACGGCACGCCTGTCGGTGGACGGCCACCGGGTCGCCGACCTGCGCACACCGGCGTACCGGCTGCCGGCCCGCCTGGTCCCGCACGGCCTGCACCACGTCACGGTCCGCCTCTACGCCGACGACGGCACGGTCTGGGCCGCCGACGGCAAGGCGGTGCAGAGCACGGCGGACATCACGGTGTCGGAGGAAACACAGAGCGCCGGGGGCCGAGGTTCACCGGACCCCGGCGGAAAGGCATCATGATGCCCGTGCCCGACGCGACATCCCTTCGCCGAGCGCCAGTGCAGCGGCGCAGCGCCGAACGGCTGACCAGGATCCTCGACGCGTGCGCCGACCTGCTGGACGAGGTCGGCTACGACGCCCTGAGCACCCGTGCGGTCGCGCTGCGGGCGGGCGTGCCCATCGGCTCGGTCTACCGGTTCTTCGGCAACAAGCGGCAGATGGCCGACGCGCTCGCCCAGCGCAACCTCGACCGCTACACCGAGCGGGCCGTAGAGCGGCTCAAGAAGGTCACCCGGGGCGACTGGCGCGCGGCGATGGACGCGGTGCTGGACGAGTACCTCGCGATGAAGCGCACGGCGCCCGGCTTCTCCCTCGTCGACTTCGGCAACCAGATACCCATCGGCGCCGCCCACACCGAACCCAACCTGCGCGTCGCCGGCCGGCTGACGGACCTCCTGGCAGGCTTCCTGGGCCGCGAACCGGACGAGGCACTGCGCCGCACGTTCCTGGTCGCTGTGGAAACGGCCGACACCCTGGTCCAGCTGGCGTTCCGCATGAACCCCGAGGGCGACGAGAACATCATCACCGAAACCCGCGAACTCCTGCGGGCGTACCTGAGCCGGGCCCTGGACTGACCCCAGCCGGACGACGGCCCGCACCCGCGTACGGCGGGAAGGGGACGGGTGGGGGGTGTACGCCCGCAGCGCCCGGCACCGTGACACGGCACCCCCGTCGCAAACGGCCGGCCGGACCGAGGACGGACACCCCCCACCGCGGCCCCGCCTTGACCACCGCCCGTAGGCGGCGACGCCCGCCACGACGGACCGCAACGGGCCGCCGCAGGCAAAAAAAGGGGCGCGGGGAACGGCGCGACCAGCCCCCACCGGCCCGCAGCCGAAGAACAACCAGGCGCCGCAGGCACCGGCGACCAGCCACAACGAACCCCGCACCCGAAACACGACCAGGCGCCGCAGGCACGGGCGACCAGCCACAACGAACCCGCACCCGAATCACGACCAGGCGCCGCAGGCACAACGCACCCGGCACCCGACAACGCACCGCAGACGACAACGCACCCGGCGCCGCAGGCAAACGCCCCCCAGCGCCGCAGGCACCCGCACCCGCACACCGAACCCCCCTCAGCCCTCCCCTTCGCCCATACCGCTCGGTATGCTCACCCGGGTCCGCGCGTCACCCGTGACGCCGTGCCGTGCCGTACCCCCCGGGAGGACCCGTGTCCCGCACCGCCCTGCGAATCTGCCCCTTGTGCGAGGCCACCTGCGGGCTGACGCTGACGATCGAGGGCACCCGGGTCACCGGCGCCCGAGGGGACCGCGACGACGTCTTCAGCAAGGGCTTCGTCTGTCCCAAGGGCGCCTCCTTCGGTGCTGTCGACTCCGACCCCGACCGGCTGCGCGCCCCGCTGGTCCGCCGCGACGGCGAACTGCGCGAAGCCACCTGGCAGGAGGCCTTCGACGCGATCGCCGACGGCCTGCGTCCGGTGGCCGAGCGGTACGGCCCGCACTCCGTCGGCGTCGTCCTCGGCAACCCCAACGTGCACACCATGGCCGGCGGCCTCTACCCGCCGGTCCTGATCGGCGCCCTCGGCACCCGCAGCCTGTTCACCGCCTCCACCGTCGACCAGATGCCCAAGCACGTCTCCAGCGGGCTCCTGTACGGCGACGCCAACCTGATCCCCGTCCCCGACCTGGACCGCACCGACCACCTCCTGATCCTCGGCGCCAACCCGCTGGAGTCCAACGGCAGTCTGTGCACCGCCCCCGACTTCCCCGGCAAGCTGAAGGCGCTCAAGGCCCGCGGCGGGACGCTCACGGTGATCGACCCGCGCCGCACCCGCACCGCCCGGCTCGCCGACCGGCACCTCGCCATCCGCCCCGGCACCGACGCCCTGCTCCTCGCGGCGATGACCCACGTCCTCTTCGAAGAAGGGCTCGTGCGGCTCGGCGAGCTGACCGCACACGTCCAGGGCGTCGAGGAACTCGAGGCAGCGATACGGGACTTCACCCCGGAGGCCGTGGCCGCCGCCTGCGACCTCGACGCCGGCGTGATCCGCACCCTCGCCCGCGAACTGGCCGCGGCCGAGTCCGCCGCCTTGTACGGCCGTATCGGCAGCTGCACGGTCCCGTTCGGCACGCTCGGCAGCTGGCTCGTCGACGTCCTCACCATCCTCACCGGCAACCTCGACCGCCCCGGCGGCGCCCTGTTCCCGCTGGCCGCCACGGACAGGGCGCCCCGCCCGGCCGGCCCCGGGCGCGGCTTCCGACTGGGCCGCTGGCACTCCCGGGTGAGCAAGCACCCGGAGGCCAAGGGCGAGTTGCCGCTGTCCGCGCTGTCCGAGGAGATCGACACCGCGACCGAGGACGGCGCACCCGTGCGCGCGCTGATCGCGATCGCCGCGAACCCGGTGCTGTCCGCCCCCGACGGCGACCGCCTCGACAAGGCCCTCGCCTCGCTGGACTTCATGGTCAGCGTCGACCCGTACCTCAACGAGACCTCGCGCCACGCCGACGTCGTCCTGCCGCCGCCTCCGCCCGCGCAGAGCCCGCACCACGACTTCGCCTTCAACACCCTCGCCGTGCGCAACCAGGTCCGCTACACCCGCCCCGCCGTCCCGCTGGAACCGGACCGGATGGCCGAGACCGAGATCCTCGCCCGGCTCATCCTGGCCGCCACCGGCATGCACGGTGCCGATCCGTCCGCCGTGGACGCGATGGTGATCGACCAGACCCTCGCCAAGGCCGTCCGCGACCCGCACTCACCCGTGCACGGCCGGGACCCCGGCGAACTGGCGGCACAGCTCACCGGCGACAACGGCCCCGAACGCCGGCTCGATGCGATGCTGCGCCTCGGCCCCTACGGCGACGGCTTCGGCGTACGACCCGAGGGGCTGACGCTGGAGAAGCTGCTGGTCCACCCCCACGGCATCGACCTCGGCCCGCTGCGGCCCCGGCTGCCGCAGCCGCTGAAGACGCTCAGCGGCAGGATCGAGCTGCTGCCCGCGCCGATCGCCGGCGATCTGCCCCGGCTGCGGGCCGCCCTGCGCGAGCGCCCGGACGGGCTGGTCCTGGTCGGGCGGCGCCATCTGCGCTCCAACAACAGCTGGATGCACAACATCCCCGCCCTCACCGGCGGCTCCAACCGCTGCACCCTGCACATGAACCCGGCCGACGCCGAGCGCCTCGGCATCCGCGACGGAGCCGTGGTGCGCGTGAAGGGCGCCGGGGGAGAGGTCACCACCCCCGTGGAGGTCACGGACGCGGTCCGCACCGGTGTCGTCAGCCTGCCCCACGGCTGGGGCCACGACCGCCCCGGCACCCGGCTGAGCCACGCCGCCACCGACCCCGGAGCCAACGTCAACCAGCTCCTCGACGGCAGCCTGCTCGACCCGCTGTCCGGCAACGCGGTCCTCAACGGCGTGCCCGTCGAAGTGTCCGCGGTGACCGAAACGCTCACCCAGCTCACCTCGGCAGAGCTGTGACCTGGAGTTTTGCGCTTATTGCTCGCACGTCAACGTCTTGTTAACGCTGTTTGACGCGACCTAACGTCGTCGCACCGCCGGCCCCTGGTGGGATGTTCAAGGGCGAACGTTAGGTATCCACTCATGCTGACCATCCTCGGCTTCGCCATGATCGCGACCTTCCTGGTCCTGATCATGCTGAAGAAGATGTCGCCGATCGCGGCGCTCGTGCTCATACCGGCACTGTTCTGTGTCTTCGTGGGCAAGGGCGCCAAGCTCGGCGACTACGTCATCGACGGAGTCACCGGCCTCGCCCCCACCGCGGCGATGCTGATGTTCGCGATCGTCTACTTCGGTGTGATGATCGACGTCGGGCTCTTCGACCCGATCGTGCGCGGGATTCTCAAGTTCTGCAAAGCCGACCCGTTGCGGATCGTCGTGGGCACCGCCGTGCTCGCCGCGATCGTGTCGCTGGACGGCGACGGCTCGACCACCTTCATGATCACCGTCTCGGCGATGTACCCGCTGTACAAGCGCCTGAAGATGAGCCTGGTCGTGATGACCGGCGTGGCCGCCATGGCCAACGGCGTGATGAACACGCTGCCGTGGGGCGGCCCCACCGCCCGCGCCGCGACCGCGCTGAAGCTCGACGCGAGCGACATCTTCGTGCCGATGATCCCGGCCCTGGCCGTGGGCCTGCTGTTCGTCTTCGCCCTCGCCTATGTCCTGGGCCGCCGCGAGCGCAAGCGGCTCGGCGTGCTGACGCTGGACGAGGTGCTGGTCGAGGAGCCCGCCGAGCAGGAGACCGTGCTCGTGGGCGCCGGCTCCGGTTCCGGTACGGGCGGCAAGCAGGCGACCGGCGGTTCGGGCGGCGGCGTGGACCTTCCGGAGGAGTCCGGGGACGAGAGCTTCCAGGGCCTCGACCCGCACCGCGCCACCCTGCGCCCCAAGCTGTACTGGTTCAACGCGCTGCTCACCGTCGGTCTGCTCACCGCCATGATCATGGAGTGGCTGCCGATCCCGGTGCTGTTCCTGCTCGGCGCCGCGCTCGCGCTGACCGTCAACTTCCCGCACATGCCGGACCAGAAGGCCCGGATCGCCGCGCACGCCGAGAACGTCCTCAACGTCTCCGGCATGGTCTTCGCCGCCGCCGTCTTCACCGGCGTCCTGCAGGGCACCGGCATGGTCGACCACATGGCCAAGTGGCTGGTGGACAACATCCCCGCCGGCATGGGCCCGCACATGGCCCTCGTCACCGGCCTGCTGAGCGTCCCGCTGACCTACTTCATGTCCAACGACGGCTTCTACTTCGGCATCCTGCCGGTGCTCGCCGAGGCGGGACAGGCGCACGGCGTCTCCGCGGTGGAGGTCGCCCGGGCCTCGATCATCGGCCAGCCGCTGCACATGTCCAGCCCGCTCGTCCCGGCCGTCTACGTCCTGGTCGGCATGGCCAAGGTCGAGTTCGGCGACCACACCCGGTTCGTCGTGAAGTGGGCCGCGCTGACCTCGCTGGTGGTGCTCGGCTCGGCCGTCCTCTTCGGCACCGTCTGACCCCCTCCCGGAGGTAAGAACCCATGGCGCCCGGTGGGAACCGCGGCTGGCTGCTCCGCCTCGTCATCGCCTTCGGCTTCGCGCAGGGGGCGGTGTCGATGGCCCGGCCCGCCGTCTCCTACCGGGCCCTCGCGCTGGGCGCCGACGAGCGGGCGGTCGGCGTCATCGCCGGTGTGTACGCGCTGCTGCCGCTCTTCGCCGCCGTACCGCTCGGCCGGCGCACCGACCACGGCCGGTGCGCGCCGCTGCTGCCGGCCGGTGTCGTCCTGATCGCCGGCGGCTGTGCGCTCAGCGGGCTCGCCGGGTCGCTCGGGACGATGGCGGTGTGGAGCGGGGTGATGGGCCTCGGCCACCTGTGCTTCGTGATCGGCGCCCAGTCGCTGGTGGCCCGCCAGTCGGCCCCGCACGAACAGGACCGCAACTTCGGCCACTTCACCATCGGGGCCTCCCTCGGCCAGCTCGTCGGACCGATCGCCGCGGGGGCCCTGATCGGCGGCGCGGACCGGGCCGGCAGCAGCGCCCTGGCCCTGCTCGTCGCGGGGGCGGGCGCGGGGGTCGCGTTCACGTCGTTGTGGCGCATCGAGCACCGGCGCCCGGCGCCCCCGTCCCGTACCGAACGCACGGAACCGGTGCCGGTGGGGCGCATCCTGCGCACGCGGGGCGTTCCGGCGGGCATCCTGGTCAGCCTCGCGGTGCTCTCCGCGACGGACGTGCTCACGGCCTACCTCCCGGTGGTCGGTGAGCACCGCGGCATCGCGCCGGGTGTCGTCGGCGTCCTGCTCTCCCTGCGGGCGGCGGCCACCATCGCCTGCCGTCTGGTGCTCACCCCGCTGCTGCGGCTGCTCGGCCGGACACTGCTGCTGACGGCGACCTGTCTGCTGGCGGGCGTGCTGTGCGCCGGGATCGCGCTGCCGCTGCCCGTGTGGGCCCTCGGAGTGATGCTCGTCGCCCTCGGGTTCTGCCTCGGGGTGGGGCAGCCGCTGTCCATGACGACGGTCGTGCAGGCGGCGCCCGACGAGGCGCGCTCCACCGCGCTCGCCCTGCGGCTGACGGGCAACCGCCTGGGTCAGGTGGCCGCGCCCGGGGCGGCCGGCCTGGTCGCCGGAGTCGCCGGGGTGGCGGCGCCGTTCGTGATGCTCGGGGCGTTGCTGCTGCTGTCGTCGGGCATCGCGCTGCGGGCGCCGGGCGGCGGGAGCCGGCCGGCCGGGGGGAAGGCGCGCAGGCGGTCCCGGCTGCGCCGCACGAGCGATATCTGACGACGCGCCGGGCGCGGTGCCGTGACCCGTAGGGTCCGTGTCGCAGAGTCCAGGGCGAAAGAGCGATTTGTATGAAAATCGTCCTGACTCGGAGGAACCGTATGCCCACCCTGACACTTCCACGTCCCTTCGGCTCCCGTGCCGGCGCCGCCGTCGTCCTCACCGCCCTCGCGGCGTCCGGTGCGTCCTGGGTCGTTGCGCCGGCCGCGGTGGCTCAGGGCGAGAACGGCGACATCCGGATCCACAACGAGCACGTTCCGTACGGCGTCTCCAAGGAAGACTCCGTGGTCTGCAAGTTCTACCTGGACGCGGTGAACTTCGACCGGCTGCCGACCGTCGCCTACACCATCGAGGCGCAGCCCCCGCTGCCCACGGCCGCCACCACCACGGGCACCATCCCGCTGGCCGGGGGCGCCGGGCACACCGACGTGCTCGGGCTGGCCGACGGCCAGTACAAGCTCACCTGGATCATCGCCGGGACGCCCAAGGAGAAGATCTTCCGCGTCAAGTGCCCCGAGAAGGACAACCGGGCGCACGGCCCCGGCCAGATCGAGGACCACGAGCAGCGCGGTGACGCGGCCTGGGGCGGCCACGACCAGAACGGGCCGCGCGGCGGCGTGCACGCGGGCGGCGGCGGGCTCGTCGACACGGCGGCCGCCTACACGCCGGTGACCGCGGCGGCCGGCGTCGGCGTGGTCGCCATCGGTGCCGCGGTGTACTTCCGGATGATGCGCCGGCGCAACCATGGTGCCGCCTAGGCGCAGACGCAGGCCCTGGTACCGGACCCGTGCCTACCGGCTCACCAGGACGGCCGTGCTGACGGTCGTCCTGGTGACGGTGGGGGTCCGGTGCTCGGGACACGACCACCCGGCAGCCCCGGCCCAGGCGGGCCCGGCGGCGGTCGCCGGCGCACCGGCCCCGCCCCGCAGCTCCCCTCAGGCGGTCCCGCCCCGGCCCGGTCCCAAGGTGGCACGCGTCCGGGCCCGCCCCACGCCCCCGGCCGGCCCGCTGCCCAGGTCCCGGCCCACCACCTTCCGCGTCCCGTCGCTGGGGATCGACGCACCGGTCACCGGGCTGCGGCTGAACGACGACCGGCAGCTGGAGACACCCCCGGTCGACCGGCCCAAGCTCGTCGGCTGGTACGAGGGCGGACCCACGCCCGGTGAGCCGGGCACCGCGATCGCCGTCGGGCACCGCGACACCACGAAGGGTCCCGCCGTCTTCGCCGGGCTCGCCCTGGTCAAGCCCGGCAAGACCATCGAGGTGCGGCGTGCGGACGGCCGCACCGCGGTGTACACGGTGGACCGGGTGCGGGTGTTCGACAAGTCCGGCTTCCCGGACAAGGAGGTGTACGGCCCGTCCCGGCGCCCGGAGCTGCGCGTGATCACCTGCGGCGGCCTGTTCAGCCGGCGCACCGGATACTCCAGCAACGTGGTCGTCTTCGCCCACCTGACCGGCGTCAAGTGACCTGCGGTGGCGGCGTTCCCGCCGCCACCGCAGGTCGGCCCACCACCACCCCCAAGGCCCTGAATCCTCCGCTCCGCTTTCTCACCTGCTGGACGGCAGCGCGTGATGCCGCCCGGTGTCTTCCCTCGGCCGAGTGCGTTCCGTTAACTTCCGTGACTCACACGCCCCGTCAGGCCCCAGGGACGACACTCATGACACGCGCCATCTCCCTGCACGACATCAGCAAGGTCTACGCCAAAGGCGCCCGCGTGGTGGACCGGCTCACGCTGGACATCGCGCCCGGCGAGTTCCTCGTCCTGCTCGGCCCCTCCGGATGCGGCAAGTCGACCGTGCTGCGCATGATCGCCGGCCTGGAGGAGATCACCGAGGGCACGCTGCTGCTCGACGGCGAGTGGGCCAACGACCTGCCGCCCTCCGCCCGCGACATCGCGATGGTGTTCCAGAACTTCGCCCTGTACCCGAGCATGACCAGCCGGGACAACATCGGCTTCCCGCTGCGCATCGAGTCCCCCGGCGCCGACCCGGGCCCCCGGGTGGACGCCACCGCCCGGATGCTCGGCATCGAGGAACTCCTCGACCGCTTCCCCGCCCAGCTCTCCGGCGGCGAACGCCAGCGCGTCGCGATGGGCCGGGCCATCGCCCGGCACCCGTCGGCGTTCCTGATGGACGAACCGCTGTCCAACCTGGACGCCAAGCTCCGCAACCACCTGCGCGCCGAGATCTCCACCCTCACCCGGGAACTGGGCGTCACCACGGTGTACGTCACCCACGACCAGGGCGAGGCCATGTCCCTCGGCGACCGGGTCGCCGTCCTGCGCGGCGGAGTGCTCCAGCAGGTCGGCACACCACGCGAGGTGTACGCCCTGCCGCGCAACGTCTTCGTCGCCGCGTTCATCGGCACCCCGCGCATCAACCTGCTGCGCGGCCTGGTGCGCGCCCCGCTCGACGGCGCGATGACGATCAGCCTGGGCAAGCAGTTCCTGCGGCTGCCCGAACCGCTCTCCCTGGACCACCAGTTGCTCCGCGTCCAGCAAGGCCGCGAGGTCATCGTGGGCCTGCGCTCGGAGGCCGTCCGCATCGCCAAGCACAGCGCGGCCCGCCCCGGCGAGGTGCCGCTCACCGGGCTCGTCGAACACATCGAGTTCCAGGGCCACGAGAGCCTGGTCCACTTCAACACCGGCTCCCGCCCCGCTGTCGTGCCGGAACTGGAGGCCCCGCGCCCGGCCTCCCGCCCGCTGCGCCGGCGCCGGCGCGAAGGATCCGTCCTGGAGCGCCTGCGCGAGCGGGCCGGGGCGCTACGGGCCGGCCCGGTCGTGGTCCTGGACCACCCGCCCGAGCCCGAGACCACCCCCGCGCCGACCCCCCGCGTCCCCGGCGACCTGGTCGTACGCACCACCCCCGACCTGCACCTGCGTCACGGCATGCAGGTCCCCCTCCTGGTCGACCTGGCGCACCTCTTCGTCTTCGACCACCAGGGCGAACGCATCTCCCCCTCCCCGTCCCACCTACCGGACCTGGACGAATAGGGAAGGCGTCCCGCAGTTCCCACCCCGGCCCCGCCTTGCCCACCGGCCGTTGGCGACACACGCCACGACGGACCGCAACGGGCCGCCGCAGGCAAAAAAGGGGCGCGGGGAACGGCGCGACCAGCCACAACGCACCCGCACCCGAAAAACAACCCGGCGCCGCAGGCACAACCCACCCGGCGCCGCAGGCACCCGCAGGCACCCCCCACCCCACCCCCGCGACGTGATGTCATAGGCGGCGTCTGGCGCACTAAAACTATCGCCGCTAGTTTGTGTGCCGGACGACAAACCCGCCCCGCCCCGAGGAGCACCATGAAGGCACACGACGGCATGTACCTCGACGGCGCCTGGCGCCCCGCGACGGGCCAGGGCGTGATCGAGGTGGTGAACCCGGCCGACGAGCAGGTCATCGCCCAGGTCCCGGCCGGCGACGCCACAGACGTGGACAACGCCGTACGCGCGGCCCGCGCCGCCCTCCCGGCCTGGGCCGCCACCCCGCCCGCCGAGCGCGCCGCCCGCCTGGCCGCCCTGCGGGACGCGCTCGCCGTGCGCAAGGACGAGATCGCCGAGACGGTGACCGCCGAACTCGGCTCCCCCCTGCCGTTCTCGCAGAACGTGCACGCGGCCGTGCCGATCGCCGTCGCCGGCTCCTACGCGGAGCTGGCCGCGGCGTACCCCTTCGAGGAGAGGGCCGGCAACTCCACCGTGTACCACGAGCCGATCGGCGTCGTCGGCGCGATCACGCCGTGGAACTACCCGCTCCACCAGATCGTCGCCAAGGTCGCCCCCGCCCTCGCCGCCGGCTGCACGGTCGTCCTCAAGCCCGCCGAGGACACCCCGCTGACCGCCCAGCTGTTCGCCGAGGCGGTGCACGAGGCGGGCGTCCCGGCCGGTGTGTTCAACCTGGTCACCGGCCTCGGCCCGGTCGCCGGCCAGGCCCTCGCCGAGCACCCCGGCGTCGACATGGTGTCCTTCACCGGCTCCACCGCCGTCGGCCGCCGTATCGGCGCGCTGGCCGGTGCCGCGATCAAGAAGGTCGCCCTGGAGCTGGGCGGCAAGTCCGCCAGCGTCGTCCTGCCGTCCGCCGACCTCGCCAAGGCGGTCAACGTCGGCGTCGCCAACGTGATGTCCAACTCCGGGCAGACGTGCAGCGCCTGGACGCGCATGCTGGTCCACCGCGACCAGTACGACGAGGCCGTCGCGCTCGCCGCGGCCGCCGCCGCCAAGTACGGCGACCGCATCGGCCCGGTCGTCAACGCCAAGCAGCAGGAGCGCGTGCTCGGCTACATCGAGAAGGGCGTCGCCGAGGGCGCCCGGCTCGTCGCCGGCGGCCCCGAGTCCCCGCGCGAGGCCGGCTACTACGTCAGCCCGACGGTGTTCGCCGACGTCACCCCCGACATGACGATCGCCCAGGAGGAGATCTTCGGCCCGGTCCTGTCGATCCTGCGCTACGACGACGAGGACGACGCCCTGCGCATCGCCAACGGCACGGTCTACGGCCTGGCCGGCGCGGTGTGGGCGGGCGACGAGGCGGAGGCGGTCGCCTTCGCGCGCCGCATGGACACCGGCCAGGTCGACATCAACGGCGGCCGCTTCAACCCGCTCGCCCCCTTCGGCGGCTACAAGCAGTCCGGCGTGGGCCGCGAGCTGGGCGCCCACGGCCTCACCGAGTACCTCCAGACCAAGTCCCTGCAGTTCTAGGAGAGTTCACGTGGTTCGCGCTGCCGTCCTGCCCGCCGTGGGCGCCCCGCTGGAGATCACCGACATCCAGCTGCCCGATCCCGGACCCGGCCAGGTCCGGGTCCGTCTCGCCGCCGCCGGCGTCTGTCACTCCGACCTGTCGCTGTCCAACGGCACCATGCGCGTGCCGGTGCCCGCCGTGCTCGGCCACGAGGGCGCCGGCACGGTCGTCGCCGTCGGCGAGGGCGTCACGCACGTGGCGCCCGGTGACGGCGTCGTCCTCAACTGGGCTCCGGCCTGCGGCAACTGCCCCGCCTGCGCACGCGGGGAGGTGTGGCTGTGCGCCAACGCCCTCAACGGCGCCGCGGACGTCCACGCCCGCACGGCCGACGGCACCGAGCTGCACCCCGGCCTCAACGTCGCCGCGTTCGCCGAGGAGACCGTCGTCGCTTCCTCCTGTGTGCTGCCGCTGCCGGCCGGCGTCCCGCTGACCGACGCGGCCCTGCTCGGCTGCGCGGTCCTCACCGGCTACGGCGCCGTCCACCACTCCGCGCAGGTGCGGCAGGGGGAGAGCGTCGCCGTGTTCGGCGTCGGGGGAGTGGGGCTGGCCACCCTCCAGTCCGCGCGGATCGCCGGGGCGTCGACGATCGTCGCCGTCGACGTCTCGCCGGAGAAGGAGGAGCTGGCCCGCGCCGCGGGCGCCACGCACTACGTCGTCGCCTCCGACAACACCGCCCGCGAGATCCGCGGTCTCACCGGCAAGCAGGGCGTCGACGTGGCCGTGGAGTGCGTGGGCCGCGCCCTGTCGATCCGGGCGGCCTGGGACTCCACCCGGCGCGGCGGCCGCACCACGGTCGTCGGCATCGGCGGCAAGGACGAGCAGGTCACCTTCAACGCCCTGGAGATCTTCCACTGGGGCCGCACCCTGTCCGGCTGTGTCTACGGCAACTGCGACCCGGCCGCCGACCTCCCGGTGCTGGCCGAGCATGTGCGGGAAGGCCGCCTGGACCTGTCCGCGCTGGTGACCGAACGCATCGCGCTGGACGGCATCCCCGCCGCCTTCGAGAACATGCTTGCGGGCAAGGGCGGCCGCGCCCTGGTCGTCTTCTAGCGTCCCCCGCGCGCCGGGTCCCTCCGGCGCGCCGACGCCCGTCCCCGGCCGTGAGCGGCGGCCGGGGACACCGGCATGCCCGCTGCCGGAACGGGTGCCAAGTACAGGTAAAAGTCGCGGCGCGTGACCCGTTGACGGCCATACCGTCCGGTCAGTACGGTCCCGGGAACTCGAGCCGCCCCCCGTTCCGTCCCCCGCACCCACCGGAGTGTGCACGCATGGACACGGCACCTTCCGCTCAGCCGCTCACCACCACCGCACCGCCCGCCGGCAACCGCCGTCGCGTCGCCACCGCCGCGGCCCTCGCCTCGGCGGTGGAGTGGTACGACTACTTCGTCTTCGGCATCGCCGCGGCCCTCGTCCTCGGCGACCTCTACTTCCCCGCCGGCAGCTCCTCCGCCGGAGTCCTCGCCTCCTTCGCCACCTTCGCCGTCGGCTTCCTCGCCCGCCCCCTCGGCGGCATCGTCGCCGGACACCTGGGCGACAAGCGGGGCCGCAAACCCATGCTGGTCCTCGCCCTCACCCTGATGGGCCTGGCCACGACCGGCATCGGCCTGCTCCCGACGTACGACACCATCGGCGTCGCCGCCCCGATCCTGCTGGTCGTCCTGCGCGTCGTGCAGGGCGTCGCCGTCGGCGCGCAGTGGGGCGGCGCCATGCTGCTGGCCACCGAGTACGCCCCCGAGGGCAAGCGGGGCATCTACGGCAGCGTCGTCCAGCTGGGCGTCCCCATCGGCGTGGTCACCGCCAACACCGTCTTCCTGCTGGCCGGCGCCTTCACCTCGGACGCGGCCTTCGCGTCCTGGGCCTGGCGCGTGCCGTTCCTGGCCGGCCTGCTGGTCCTGGTCCTCGCCTGGTACATCCACACCCGCGTCGAGGAGACCCCGGAGTTCCGGCAGGCCGAACAGGCGCTCGCGGAGCGGGACAAGACCGCGGCCGTCTCACCCCTGCGTACGATCCTGCGCCACCACCTCGGCACGGTCCTGCTGGCCGGCGGCTCCTTCGCCGTGAACACCGCGACGTTCTACATCCTCATCACCGGCGTCCTCGACTACACCACCCGCGAACTGCACATGAACCGCGGGGCCGTCCTCACCGTCTCCCTGTGCGTCAGCCTCACCCAGCTGGCGCTGATCCCCGCCTCCGCCGCGCTGTCCGACCGGGTCGGCCGCATCCGGATCTACGCCCTCGGCGCGGCCGGCATCGCCCTGTGGGCGGTCCCGCTGTTCCTGCTCATCGACACCGGATCGCTGCTGTGGCTCGCCGTCGGCAGCTTCGTCGCCAGCTGCTTCCTCAGCATCATGTACGGCCCGCAGGCCGCCCTGTTCGCCGAGCTGTTCACACCGGAGATGCGCTACACCGGCGCCTCCCTCGGCTACCAGATCGCCGCGGTGGCCGGCGGCGGTCTCGCCCCCTTCGTGATGGTGCTGCTGCTGGAGGCGACCGGCACCTCGATGTCCGTCGCCGGCTACATCATCGGCCTGTCGGTCATCGCCCTGCTGTCCATCAAGGTGCTCGCCTCCCGGGCGCGTTCACGCTGACTCACGGGTCTTCTCGGGTCGTGACGCCCCCGCCGTCACGACCCGGGCGGCCCGCGACCGCGAGCGGGACACCGCCACCCCGGCCAGGCACAGCACACCGCCCGCCAGCGTGAGCACCCCCGGCACCTCGCCCAGCGCCAGCCACGACATCAGCACCACCAGCGCGGGCACCGCGTACGTCGTCGCCCCCATCCGGCTCGCCGTCGTCCGGGCCAGCGCGTACGCCCATGTCGTGAAGGCCAGGGCGGTCGGGAACACACCCAGGTAGACCATGTTGAGCGTGGCCGACGCCGGGGCGGAGGCCGCCTCGTGCACCAGCCGGCCGGCGAACGGCAGACACGCCACCGCACCGATCAGACAGCCGAACGTGGTCGCCTGCAGCGGGGTCGCCCGCCCCAGCACCGGCTTCTGCGCGACGACACCGCCCGCGTAGGCGACGGCGGCCAGCAGGCAGAGGGCCACGCCGAGCACCGAGGAGCCGCCCCCGCCGGACATCGACAGACCCACGGTCACCGCGCCCGCGAACGACACCGCCATCCCCGCCAGCAGCCGCGGCGGCATCGGGTCACCGAGCAGCCGGGAGCCGAGCAGCGCGATCAGGATCGGCCCGATGTTCACCACCAGGGCGGCCGTCCCGGCGTCCACCTGCTGCTCGCCCCAGTTCAGGACGACCATGTAGAAGCCGAACCACAGCACCCCGGAGACCGCGATGCCGCGCCAGGCGGCCCGCGGCGGCCACCCCTCGCGCCGTATCAGACAGATCAGGCCGAGCGCCACGGCCCCCGACAGCAGACGCCCCAGCGCCAGCGCGCCGGGGGAGTAGGCGGCGCCCGCGCTGCGGATGGAGACGAAGGCGGAGGCCCACAGGATTACGGTCACCGCGGCTGCCGCCGCGGCGAGCAGTTCCGGACGGCGGGAGGAGGGGGAGGCGCTCATCATGCTCCCGAGGCTAGGGGAGGGGCGGTCATGGGTCTCGCGGATTTCGGAC
The DNA here is from genome assembly GCF_055583185.1 of Streptomyces sp. NPDC104814. Classification (NCBI taxonomy): domain Bacteria; kingdom Bacillati; phylum Actinomycetota; class Actinomycetes; order Kitasatosporales; family Streptomycetaceae; genus Streptomyces; species Streptomyces sp. NPDC104814. The sequence goes on from NZ_JBVJOL010000010.1 coordinate 119,341, forward strand.
CTGACGAGGGAGGCGAGGGACGGGTCATCGCAGCAGCGCGGGCTCGATGCCGAGCAGCTCGGACAGGGCGCGTTCGCCGCTCGCCGTCACCTTCACCGCCCGCTCGGAGCCGATCCGCACGCACCAGCCGGTGTCCAGGGCGTGCCGGCACAGCGCGGCGCCCGCGATCCCCGCGAGATGCGGCCGGCGCTCGGTCCAGTCGAGGCAGGCCCGGGCGAGCGGACGGCGCGCCGAACGGCTGAGCCCGATGCCCGCGCTCTCGAACCAGGTCACCCCCGCGTCCGTGAGCGCGAACCCGGTGTCCTGGCGCAGCAGTCCGCGCGCGGTGAGGGCGTCGGTGACCGCGATGCCGAGCCGCCCGGCGAGATGGTCGTAGCAGGTGCGCCCGCGGGCCATGGCCGACCCGGCGCTCACCGCCCGCAGCGACCGCGGCCGTACGACGGCGTCCTGTGCGACCTGGGCCGCCAAATCCTCCACGAGCTGTGCGACCCGGGCGTCGGCGAGCCGGACGTACCGGTGGCGGCCCTGGCGTTCCTCGGCGAGCAGGCCGCCCGCGACGAGTTTGCCGAGGTGCTCGCTGAGCGTGGACGCGGCGACCTGGGCGTGCCGGGCCAGCTCGCCCGCGGTCCAGGCCCGTCCGTCGAGCAGGGCGAGCAGGCAGGCGGCCCGGGTCTCGTCGGCGATCAGCGCGGCCAGCCGGGCCAGGCCCCGGGGCCTGGGGGTCCCTGGAGGTCATGCGCTCCAGCATGCGGCACCGACGCTTCGGCGTGCACCGAAGTGTGGTGACCGCGGCGGCAGGAAGCGCCGGGCTCGCCGAGGGGCCGCTCCGAGGGGCCGCTACGACAGCAGCGCGTACTGCTGGGCCAGCCCGTCCAGCAGGGCCGACAGCCCGGTCTCGAAGGCCCGCTGGTCGATCTTGTCCTGCTGCTCGGCGAGCAGGTGGGCCTGGCCGAGGTGCGGGTAGTCGGCGGGGTCGTAGGCGCTCGGGTCCTCGACGAAGCCCGCGGCGAACGAGCCGAGCGCGGAGCCCATGATGAAGTACCGCATCAGGGCGCCGATGCTGGTCGCCTGGGCCGGTGGCCAGCCCGCGTCCACCATGGCGCCGTAGACCGCGTCGGCCAGTCTGAGGCCCGCCGGGCGGCGGCCGGGGCCGCGGGCCAGGACCGGGACGATGTTCGGGTGGTCGCGCAGCGCGGCCCGGTAGGAGACGGCCCAGTCGTGCAGCGCGGTCCGCCAGTCCCGGCCGTCCTCGAACATCGACAGATCGACCTGGGCGCTCACCGAGTCCGCGACCGCCTCGAGGATCTCGTCCTTGGTGCGGAAGTGGTTGTACAGCGACGGCCCGCTCACGCCCAGTTCGGCCGCCAGGCGCCGGGTGGAGACGGCCGCGAGGCCCTCGGTGTCGACGAGTTCCCGCGCCGTCTCCACGATGCGGTCGGTGCTCAGCAGGGGCTTGCGCGGTCGGGCCATGGCGCACATAGTAGGGCTGCGCATCGAAACTAGCAGTGCTAATTTAAATGTGCAGCTTTCAAGGTCCTTAGTCTGTGGGGTGGTCGCGTGGTGAGCCTGGAGCTGAGCGAGGAGCAGGTGGCCGTACGGCAGCTCGCTCGGGACTTCGTGGAGCGGGAGATCGCCCCGCACGTCGTCGCATGGGACCGGGCCGAGGAGGTCGACCGGTCGGTCGTCAAGAAGCTCGGCGAGGTCGGCTTCCTGGGCCTGACGATCGACGAGGAGTACGGCGGCTCCGGCGGCGACCACCTCGCGTACTGCCTGGTCACCGAGGAGCTGGGGCGCGGCGACTCCTCCGTGCGCGGCATCGTCTCCGTCTCCCTCGGCCTGGTCGCCAAGACGATCGCGGCCTGGGGGAGCGAGGAGCACAAGCGGCGCTGGCTGCCCGGACTCACCGCCGGCGAACTCGTCGGCTGCTTCGGCCTCACCGAGCCCGGCACCGGCTCCGACGCCGGCAACCTCGCCACCCGGGCGGTGCGCGACGGCGACGACTACGTCATCAACGGCACCAAGATGTTCATCACCAACGGCACCTGGGCCGACGTCGTGCTGCTCTTCGCTCGCTCCACCGACGCCCCCGGCCACAAGGGTGTGACCGCCTTCCTCGTCCCCACCGACACCCCCGGGCTGAGCCGCCGCACGATCCACGGCAAGCTCGGCCTGCGTGGCCAGGCGACGGCCGAGCTGGTCCTCCAGGACGTGCGCGTGCCCGCCACGGCCGTGCTCGGCGAGGAGGGGCAGGGCTTCAAGGTCGCGATGTCCGCGCTGGCCAAGGGGCGGATGTCGGTCGCGGCCGGCTGCGTCGGCATCGCCCAGGCCGCGCTGGACGCCGCCGTGCGCTACGCCGGTGAGCGCGAGCAGTTCGGCAGGACCATCGCCCATCACCAGCTGGTGCAGGAGCTGATCAGCGACATCGCCGTCGACGTCGACGCCGCCCGGCTGCTGACCTGGCGCGTCGCCGATCTCATCGACCGCGGGCAGCCGTTCGCCGTCGAGTCCTCCAAGGCCAAGCTGTTCGCCTCCGAGGCCGCCGTCCGCGCCGCCAACAACGCCCTTCAGGTCTTCGGCGGCTACGGCTACATCGACGAGTACCCGGCGGGCAAGCTGCTGCGCGACGCCCGTGTGATGACCCTGTACGAGGGCACCAGCCAGATCCAGAAGCTGGTGATCGGGCGGGCGCTGACCGGCGTTTCGGCGTTCTGAGGCGCTTTCCCGTGCTTTTGAGTACGTCCTGAGTATCCCGGCGGATGTGGCGGCCGCCACGTCCGCCGAGGCTTGTCCCCATGAGTGACACACCGGTCAAGCAGCAGAGCACGGCCGCCTTCTACGGCCAGGCCGTCGCCTCCTTCGCCGTGGCCATGGCGGCCACCGCCATCGGCATCTTCCGGCTGAACGCCGACGCCTGGGTGCGCGGCTTCCTCGCCATCGCCGTCCTCTACCTGGTCACCTCCGCCTTCACCCTCGCCAAGGTGATCCGCGACCGGCAGGAGGCCGGGCAGATCCACAGCCGCGTCGACCAGGCCCGGCTGGAGAAGCTGCTCGCCGAACACGACCCCTTCGAAAAGCTCTGACCGCGACGCCGCGCGGCCACCGGCTCCAGGGCCTGTTGTTTGGATCAGGCGGGCTTCGAGCTGCGGTGCGCCTCGGCCGACCCGAGCGGGGTCTGGTGCGTGCAGCTGCAAGGCGGAGGAGGGCGCCAACGCGGAGCGTTGGTAACCGACGACAACGCCGCAGATGTGCGTGCCAGGCCCCGCGACGCCGGGATGATCCAAACGACAGGCTCTAAGCGGCCGCTCAGCTTCGGCGGTATGGTGGTGTCCCTGTCACCGGAAGGGGCGAACAGCAGATGAGTACGGCGGAGGAGACGGCCGGCGGCGAGAACGAGCCGTGGGACGAGGTCACCCCTGAGGCGGCCCGGCGGTTGCTGGTCGCCGCCGTGGAGGCCTTCGCCGAGCGGGGGTACCACGCGACGACCACCCGCGACATCGCGGGCCGCGCGGGGATGAGCCCGGCCGCGCTCTACATCCACTACAAGACCAAGGAGGAGCTCCTCCACCGCATCAGCCGCATCGGCCACGACCGGGCGCTGAGCATCCTGCGCACGGCGGCCCGCGGTGAGGGCACCGCGGCCGAGCGGCTCGCCGAGGGCGTGAGCTCCTTCGTCCGCTGGCACGCGGGCCGGCGCACCACCGCGCGGGTCGTCCAGTACGAACTGGACGCGCTCGGTCCCGAGGCCCGCGCCGAGATCCTCGCGCTGCGCCGCCAGGTCGACGCCGAGGTCCGGGGCATCATCGAGGAGGGCGTCGCGAACGGCGAGTTCGACGTCCTCGACGTGCACGGCACCACGCTGGCGGTGCTCTCCCTCTGTATCGACGTCGCCCGCTGGTTCAACGTGGACGGCCCCCGCACGCCGGAGGAGGTCGGCGCGCTCTACGCCGACCTCGTGCTCCGGATGGTGGGGGCGAAGTAGGCCCAGGGGCTACACGTAGTACCGGGACACCGACTCCGCGACGCACACCGGCTTGTCGCCGCCCTCGCGCTCCACCGTGAAGGCGACGCTGACCTGCACCCCGCCCGGCACGTCCTCGACCCCCGTGATCGTCGCCGTGGCGCGCAGCCGGGAGCCGACCGGGACGGGGGCGGGGAAGCGGACCTTGTTGGTGCCGTAGTTGACACCCATCTTCACGCCCTCGACCGCGATCAGCTGGGGGCCGAACAGCGGCAGCAGTGACAGGGTGAGGTAACCGTGCGCGATGGTCGTCCCGAACGGACCGGAAGCGGCCTTCTCCGGGTCCACGTGGATCCACTGGTGGTCGCCGGTGGCCTCCGCGAACAGATCGATCCGCTTCTGGTCGACCTCCAGCCAGTCGGTGTACCCCAGCTGTTCGCCCACCGCCGCCTTCAGCTCGTCGGTGGACGTGAAGATCCTCGGCTCTGCCATGGTCCCGGCCTCTCGCGTCGCCTGTCGGGGAATCGACCCCAGGTGTCTAAGCAACTGCTTAGCATGGTCGTGCGAGCGGCCGCTGTCAACGACGACCGGGCCGCCCGGTGCGGTCGGTAGGCTTCGAGGAGTGCCACAGATTCCCGAGAAGATCCATGAGCTCACCGTCGGGCAGCTGTCCGCCCGCAGCGGCGCCGCCGTCTCCGCCCTGCACTTCTACGAGGCCAAGGGGCTGATCAGCAGCCGCCGCACCTCGGGCAACCAGCGCCGCTACGGCCGTGACACCCTGCGCCGGGTCGCCTTCATCCGCGCCGCTCAGCGCGTCGGCATCCCGCTCGCCACGATCCGCGACGCCCTCGCCCAGCTCCCCGAGGAGCGCACCCCCACCCGCGAGGACTGGGCGCGGCTGTCCGAGACCTGGCGCTCGGAGCTGGACGAGCGCATCAAGCAGCTCAACCGGCTGCGCGACCACCTCACCGACTGCATCGGCTGCGGCTGCCTGTCCCTGGAGAACTGCGTGCTGTCCAACCCCGACGACGTGTTCGGCGAGCGGCTGACCGGATCGCGTCTGATGGCGGAACCGAAGCGCTGAAGCCCCTACTCGAACTCGGTGCCGCCCTTGCGGGTCAGATACGCGGGGCTCACCGCCTTGGCGATCGCCCGGCCCCCGGTCACCGGGCTGTACCGCTCGCGGGCGGGCCGCACGACCACGCCCTCCCGCAGGTGCAGCCCCTTCCCGGAGACGGTCTCCCGCCCACTGGCCCACTCCAGCACCCGCTCGATGGCGAACGGCCCCTCGTACAGCCGCGGCACCAGCGGCAGCTGCCCGTCGAGCAGCTCGGCGGCGTCCAGCCAGCGCACCGTCCCGTCGATCTCCGCGGAGACGTCGAACACGGCGTACCCGAGCGCGTGATCCCGGCGCCCGTCGGCCCCGTACGACAGATCCTGCACACCCTCGCCGTAGACCTCGCCGAAGACGCCGACCCGCCGTGCCCCGAGCCGCCGCGCGAGCCCGGCCGCCACCTCGGCGACCCCGTGCGCCCGCACCGCCCGCCAGTACAGGTTCCGCGGATCCTCCTTCAGCGCCAGTGACTTCGCGCCGAACCCCTTGGACGACACGTACACCCGGTCCTCCTCGGCGGTGTACGTCACCAGGCAGGCGGACCCGTGCAGCTTCTCCGTCAGCACCACCGGCTCGCCCGGCGCGAAAACGTCCGGATAGCGCTGGAGGTTCTCGATGTCGACCCACGGCAGCAGCTCGGGCGCCGACTCCACCTCGCCGTTCATCGTGGGCGGCACCGGCGGCACCCACTTGGTGATGCCGAGCAGCTCCGCGAAGTCCGTGCCCTCCTTCGCGGCCCGCGCCAGGTCGATTCCGGCCAGCGCGCTCGGCCGGCACACGATGCCCTGCGACAGCTCGCCGCGCAGCCGCACCGCCTTGACCCGGTTCGCCGCGCCGCCCGCCAGCCGCCCGGTCAGCCCCAGCTCCTCGATCAGCCCGGCGGGCAGCACGGCCTGCTCGGGGATGTAGACGGCGGCCTCACCCGTGCGGTACGCGCCCTTGGCGACGACCGCGCGGTACAGGCCCACCTGGGCCAGCTCCAGCGCGTCGGCGTTCGGATGCGCGTGAACGGTCAGCACTTCGGCAGTGACGCGAAGCGTCGACATCGGTAACTCCCTGCGGGTCCAGTGGTGTTCTTCACCTCCCACTCTCCGCACACCAATCCACTGGATCGACCGAATTACCGCCTGCTAACGTCACGCGCCCAAGGGGCGCGGGGAACTGCGCGACCAGCCACGACGCACCCGCACCGGCCGCAGCAGCCCCCCACGCCCGACCCCCTGACGGAGTCAGCCGACCCCGACGGAGTCAGCCGACCCCGACGGAGTCATCCAGCCCCCCGACGCAGTCACCGGGCCCCGACGGAGTCACCCCGTTCAGGCAGACACGAGCACCCGCCCGAACCGCGCCTGCGTCAGCGCCTCGGCCGTGAGCACCGGCCGCGGCACCAGGATCCCGCAGTGGACGCAGACCGGGCCCGCCGAGGGCTCGTGGTCCAGGCCGTAGCGCCACACCAGCCGGGAGCCGTCGCACACCGGGCACGTCGACCCCGGCTCACGCTCCAGCGCCGCGATCAGCCGGCGCAGCACCTCCGCCAGCGGCTCGTGCGGGTGCACCCGCGGATCGTCGCACCAGGCGACCCCGAAACCGCCCCAGGTCATCCGGTGCCAGTCGTCCACGCTGCCCGGCCTGCGCAGCCCGTCGTGCTTCTCCTTCCTGCGCCGCTCGGCGAACTCCACCTCGTAGGCGAGCCACACCGACCGCGCCTCCTCCAGCTCGCCCAGCGCGGCCACGAGCCGCGCCGGGTCGGCGGACCTGTCCTCGGGCCCGAACCCCCACCGGGTGCACAAGTGGTCCCAGGTCGCCCTGTGCCCGTAGGGCGCGAACCGCTCGAGGCACTTGCGCAACGAGTACCGGCGTAGCGCCAGATCGCTCCGCGGATCACGTACCTGTCTCGCCAGACTCCGGAAACCGGCCATCGCCTTGCACCTCCGTCACACCTGCACCTGTACTTCGGTCACGTCGGCGTCGTCGTGCGGACGTCGCCGAATAGACGTATCGACACGCGATTCGGCTCCATCCGTTTTCCGATGCCGTCCATAAGCGCCTCCCGCTCGACCACGACTTCCCCCGGATCCGCGGGAGTTGACCTCCAAACTTGACGCATGTTCACCTTCGAACGCGGGGATACCGCCGGTAACATCCGGCCAACCCCCACGTCGGTAGGAGCCGCCCATGTCTTGGCGCACCCCACGCAGCACGCTGGACAGACTGAGAACTCCCCGCAGATTCCCCGGGTTCCTGAAGACAGCCTCGGTATGCGTCCTCGTTGCCGGGCTTTTGTCACCCTTTTCCCAAACCGCGGCGGCGGCCACCGCCGCCACCGCCGCCAACGACCACTGCGGCGGCCAGTGTTCGGACATCCTGCCGCCCGGTCAGAACGGCAACGCCACCCTCGCCCAGATCCTGCTCAACCAGGCCTTCGGCACCCAGCCGAGCCACGCGGAGGACCAGCTCGGGCCCTACGCGAACCTGGCCACCGGCTACCCGTCGCTGACCACCGACAAGATCAACACCTTCTTCGGCGACGCCTCCTTCGGCGTCCCCGCCGACCAGGTCGCCTCCACGCTGAAGCCCGCGGGACGCGGCGACGTCACGATCGTCCGCGACAAGAAGACGGGCGTACCGCACATCACCGGCACCACCCGCTACGGCACCGAGTTCGGCGCCGGTTACGCCGCGGCCCAGGACCGGCTGTGGCTGATGGACGTCTTCCGCCACGTCGGACGAGGGCAGCTGACCTCCTTCGCGGGCGGCGCGCCCTCGAACCAGGGTCTGGAGCAGCAGTTCTGGCGCAACGCCCCGTACACCGAGGCCGAACTGCAGGGCCAGATCGACCGGGCCGTCGCCGCCGCGGGCGCCCGCGGCCGGCAGGCCCTCGCCGACGTGAACGCCTACCTGGCCGGCGTCAACGCCTACATCGACGCCTCCGACAGCGGCCGCTACTTCCCCGGCGAGTACGTCCTGACCGGCCACAAGGACTCCATCACCAACGCCGGCACCATCGAGCACTTCAAGGTCACCGACATGGTCGCGCTGGCCTCCGTGATCGGCGCCCTGTTCGGCTCCGGCGGCGGCGGTGAGGTGAACAACGCGCTCTCCCTGCTCGCCGCCCAGGAGAAGTACGGCGTGGCGGAGGGCACCCGGGTGTGGGAGTCCTTCCGTGAGCGCAACGACCCCGAGGCCGTCCTCACCCTCCACAACGGCGAGCGCTTCCCCTACGCCACCCGGCCCGACGACCCGCAGGGCGAGGCCCTGCCGGACGCCGGCTCGGTCACCGAGGAGCCGCTCGTCTTCGACCGCACCGGCAGCGCGGCCACGGCAAGCGCGGGCACGGCCTCAAAGACGGCCCTGGACAGCGCACTGTCCTCGGCCCGGCGCGGCATGTCCAACGCCCTCGTCGTCAGCGGCGCGCACACCGCGAGCGGTCACCCCGTCGCCGTGTTCGGCCCGCAGACCGGCTACTTCGCGCCCCAGCTGCTCATGCTCCAGGAGATCCAGGGCCCGGGCCTGAGCGCCCGCGGCGCCTCCTTCGCCGGACTGAGCATGTACGTCGAACTCGGCCGCGGCCAGGACTACGCCTGGAGCGCCACCACGTCCGGCCAGGACATCATCGACACCTACGCCGTCGAGCTGTGCCAGGACGACCACCACTACCTCTACCGCGGCACCTGCACGGCGATGGACCAGGTCGAGCAGAGGAACGCCTGGAAGCCGACCGTCGCCGACGGGACCGCGGCCGGCTCCTACACGATGCGGGTGTGGCGCACCGCCTACGGGCCGGTGCAGTACCGGGCCACCGTCGGCGGCAAGAAGGTCGCCTACACCACCCTGCGCTCGTCCTACCTGCACGAGGCCGACTCCATCATCGGCTTCCAGATGCTCAACGACCCCGACTACGTCAAGGGGCCGAAGGACTTCCAGAGCGCCGTGCAGCACATCAACTACACCTTCAACTGGTTCTACGCCGACTCCGCGCACACCGCGTACTACAACAGCGGCGACAACCCGGTGCGCGCGAACGGCGTCGACGCCGACTTCCCGGTGTGGGCGCAGACCGCCTACGAATGGCGCGACTGGGACCCGGCGACCAACACCGCCGCCTACACCCCGCCCTCCGCGCACCCCAACTCCGTCGACCAGGACTACTACATCTCCTGGAACAACAAGCAGGCCGAGGACTACGCGGCCGCTCCCTGGGGCGAGGGGTCCGTGCACCGTGGCAACCTCCTCGACGACCGGGTGAAGAAGCTGGTCGCGGCCGGCGGCGTCACCCGCGCGTCCCTGACCCGGGCGATGGCCGAGGCGGCCCTGACCGACCTGCGGGCCGAGGACGTCGTACCGGACCTGCTGAAGGTGATCGGCAGCGCCCCGGTGACCGACCCGACGGCCGCGGCGGCCGTCGAGAAGCTGCGCAACTGGCTCGCGGCGGGTGCCCGGCGCACCGAGACCTCGGCCGGGTCGAAGACGTACGCCGACGCCGACGCGATCCGCCTCCTGGACGCCTGGTGGCCGCTGCTGGTGAAGGCCGAGTTCGAGCCGGGCCTGGGCACCGGCCTGTACACCGCCCTCACCCGCAATCTGCCGGTCGACGAGGCACCGTCGGCCGGCCACGGCCCGACGGGCGCGCACGCCGGAAGCTCCTTCCAGTACGGCTGGTGGAGCTATGTCGGCAAGGACGTCCGCGCCGTCCTCGGCGAGTCGGTGCGCGGCCCGCTCGCGCACGCCTACTGCGGCGGCGGCGACCTGGGCGCCTGCCGTGACCTGCTCGTCGGCACGCTGAAGGAGGCAGCCGGGAAGAGCGCCGCCCAGGTCTACCCGGGCGACGACCAGTGCTCCGCGGGCGACCAGTGGTGCGCGGACGCCATCGTCCAGCGCACGCTGGGCGGCATCAAGCACGGAAAGATCAGCTGGCAGAACCGGCCGACCTACCAGCAGGTCGTGGAGTTCACCTCACACCGGTGACGCTCAGGCGGCGGGCCGGGCGATCCGGCCCGCCGCCACCACGACCCGCGCCAGTTCGGGGTGCAGGATGTCGCCGTGCGCCCCGGCCGGCGGGCCGCCGTGGCAGACCACCGCCGCCGCGTCCACGTTCACACAGCCCGAGGCGGGCAGCGGCCCGCTCAGCGCCTCGGCGAGCGGTATCGCGCGCGTGCCGGGCACCGCCTGCACCCCGTCGTAGCCCATCGCGCCCCACTTCACGCCGAGCAGCTGCCCGAGGCCGAACTCCTCCACCGCCCCCTGCGCGTCGCCCGCCATCCTCGACGCCAGCGGGTAGAACGTGCCGAGCGCGGTGTCGTGCCGCGAGTGACAGCACACCACCGGGCCGTCCACCCGGAGCTGCTGCCCCTGCAGCACCCCTCCCGCCCGCGGGTCGTACGGCAGCCGGGAGGAGAACGCGTAGTGCGAGAAGGCGCCCTGCAGCAACGTCACCGAGGCCACCGCCCGCACCCCCTCGGGCAGCCCGCGCAGCGCGAACGACACCAGCCGCCCGCCGAAGCTGTGCCCCACCAGATGCACCCGCACCCCGGGCACGGCGGCGGCCAGCTCCCCGACGGCCCGCCCGAGCCCGCGCTCGCCGACGGTCCCCGCGCGCCGCTTCATCGCGTAGTACGTCGCCTGCCGCAGCAGCTCGTGCGCCCCGTCCCAGGGATTGGGCAGCGCGAACCCCTCCGCGCCCGCCGGCGCTCCCACGCCCGCCTCCGTGCCCGCCAGCGCTGCCGCGAACTCGGCGCAGACCTCGGCGGCCGGCCGCGTGAACATCGCCGGCTCGTCCTGCGGCACGCCCTCCGCCACCGTGTCGGCGGCGAACAGCGCCTGCGGGCCGGGCGCCACGACCTCCACCAGCAGCCGCACCAGCCGCCCGAACTCCGCGAGTTCCGCCACGTCACCCGGCTGCTGCTCCAGCAGCCGGCCGATCTGCTCGACGATCGGCGCCCGCCCGGGGAAGCTCTCCAGCAGCGCGTGCCGGGTGTCCTTGTCGAGCGCCGGGCGACGCGGCGGCTCCGCGGCCAGTGCCCGCGGGAAGTTCGGGATCGGCTCGTCGGAGAACCGCATCGACGGCCAGATCACGCCCACGTACCCGGTCCGCGCGCCCGGCGTCAGCTCCGGAAACGGGGCGAAGAAGCTGCTGTAGAGCCGGGTGGCGCCGGAGCGGTCGCTGTTCCAGCCGTGCGCGAAGACCACGAGGTCCCGCACCCGGCGCTCGGCCACCTGGGCCAGCAACCGGTCCCGCTCCGCGCGGTCGACGTCGCCGTCCGCGTCGAAGGTCAGCTCCCAGTACGGCGTCACACTCATCGCCGGCTCTGCCATGACGGACTCCTTCGTCCCCCCATGCGCTGCGCGTTGTGGCGCATCGTCCTGCGAAAGGGGGAGATTGGCCATACGTCACGGCACCACCCGTACGACGGGTTTTCCCCGGGTACGGGTGGGTCACCGCCACGGCCGCGTCACCGGTACAGCAGATACCGCTCCCGCACCCGGCGGAACGCCGCCAGCTCGTCCTGCCAGCCCGCCACCACCGTGTCCGTGTCGGCACCCGCGTCGATCGCCGTGCGCACCCCGGTGGAACCGGTCAGCTTGTCGATCCAGTTGTCGGAGCGCCAGGCGAAGCCGCTCCACACCTGTCTGGCCGTCACCAGCAGCCCGATCCCGGTGCGTACCGGGTCGAAGGCCGCGGGGTCGTGCACATGGAGCTGCACTCCGCCGATCGTCCTGCCCTGGAACTTGGAGAACGTCGGCGCGAAGTACGCCTCCCGGAAGCGCACCCCCGGCAGGCCCAGGGCGTTCGCGGCCGCCGCCCAGCGCCCGTCGATCCCCTCCGCGCCGAGCAGTTCGAAGGGGCGGGTCGTGCCGCGCCCCTCGGAGAGGTTGGTGCCCTCGAACAGACAGGTGCCGGAGTAGACGAGCGCGGTGTCCGGTGTCGGCATGTTCGGGCTCGGCGGCACCCACGGCAGCCCCGAGGCGCCGTAGAAGTCGGTCCGCTTCCAGCCGGTCATCGTCACCGTCTCCAGCGGCACCGGCGTGCTCAGGAACTCCCCGTTGAACAGCCGGGCCAGCTCCGCGACCGTCATGCCGTGCGCCTGCGCGATGGGCTGCCGGCCGACGAAGGTCGCGAACTCCCTGTGCAGCACCGGGCCGAGCGCGGCGCGCCCGGTGACCGGATTGGGCCGGTCCAGCACCATGAACCGCTTGCCCGCGAGCTGGGCGGCCTCCATGCAGTCGTACAGCGTCCAGATGTACGTGTAGAAGCGGGCGCCGACGTCCTGGATGTCGAAGACGACCGTGTCCACACCGGACGCGGTGAACACGTCGGCGAGCGGCCGGCCGCTCTTGAGGTAGGTGTCGTACACCGGCAGCCCGGTCGCGGGGTCGTCGTAGCGGCCCTCGGAGCCGCCGGCCTGGGCGGTGCCCCGGAAGCCGTGCTCGGGGCCGAAGACGGCCCGCAGGTCGACGCGGGGGTCGGCGTGCAGGACGTCGACGATGTGGCGGGCGTCCCGGGTGACGCCGGTCGGGTTCGTGACGATCCCGACGCGCTGCCCGGCCAGCGGGGCGTAGCCGTCGGCGGCGAGGCGCTCGAAGCCGGTCCGTAACCGCCTGCGGTCCGCCGCTGCGGTGGCCGGGGGAGCGGCGGCCAGGGACGCCGCCGCGGTGGTCGCGGTGAGGAGCGTTCGTCTGGAGAGGCGCATGGGGTGCACGGTAGGCCCTGGCGCCGGTTGTGGGGAGAGTGCGGCGGCCACCGGCTGCGCGCCCCGCGGGGGAGCCGCCTCGGCCTTCCCCTCCACATACCGACCGGTTAGTGTGGCCGCACCGGGGGAGCCGAGCCGCGTCGAAGGAGACCGATGGTGGAAGCCGTTCAGGGAGCTGGAGTGGTCGTCACGGGGGCCGGAGGCGGCATCGGGGCCGCCCTGGCCCGCCGCTTCGCCGCCGAGGGCGCCCGGGTCGTCGTCAACGACCTGGACGCCGGGAAGGCGCAGGCCGTCGCCGACGAGATCGGCGCCACCGCCGTCCCCGGCGACGCCTCCACGATCGTGCAGGCCGCCCTGGACGCCCTCGGCACGGTCGACGTCTACTGCGCGAACGCCGGCGTCGGCTCCGGCGGCTCGGAGGCGGCCGAGGAGAGCGTCTGGGAGCTCGCCTGGGACGTCAACGTCATGGCGCACGTCCGTGCGGCCCGCGCCCTCCTGCCGGGCTGGCTGGAGCGCGGCAGCGGCCGCTTCGTCTCCACCGTCTCCGCCGCCGGACTGCTCACCATGATCGGCGCCGCCCCCTACAGCGTCACCAAGCACGGCGCCTACGCCTTCGCCGAGTGGCTGTCGCTGACCTACCGTCACCGCGGGATCACGGTGCACGCCATCTGCCCGCAGGGGGTGCGCACCGACATGCTCTCCGCCACCGGAAGCGCCGGCGACCTGGTCCTGAAGCCCACCGCGATCGAACCGGACGACGTCGCCGACGCGCTGTTCAAGGGCATGGAGGAGGACCGCTTCCTGATCCTGCCGCACCCCGAGGTCGCCGGGTACTACCAGGCCCGCGCCGCGGACCCCGACCGCTGGCTGACGAACATGAACCACCTCCAGCGCAAGTGGGAGGCGGGGCAGTGACCGAGTCCCGGTACGCGGCCAAGCCCTGGCTGGCCCTCCTCACCGACGCCCAGAAGGCCCCCGTCGCGCCGGCCGGCTCCCTGGTGCACGCCCTGCGCCGGGCCGTCGCCGAGTCCCCGGAGCGCACCTTCCTCGCCTACTTCGACGGCCGGCTCACCTACCGCGAGGCCGACGAACTCAGCGACTCCGTCGCCGGGCACCTCGCCGCGCGCGGCCTGGAACCGGGTGAGCGGGTGGCGGTCCTGCTGCAGAACTCCCCGCACTTCGTGCTCGCCGTGCTGGGCGCCTGGAAGGCCGGCGCGGTCGTCGTCCCCGTCAACCCGATGTACAAGTCCGGCGAGGTGTCCCACATCCTGCGGGACGCCGAAGTCGCGGCGCTGGTGTGCGCCGACCGGGCGTGGGAGACGTATCTGCGGGACACGGCCGCGAACTCGCCGGTGCGGATCGCGCTGACGGCGTGCGAGCTGGACTTCCAGAGCGAGAACGACGCGCGCGTGCTGTCCTTCGAACGGCTGCCGCAGGCCCCCGACGCCGACGACCTGACCGCCGTCGCCCGCGCAGGCCACCGGGCTCCCGACGGCCGCGACCCCGTCCCCGACGGCATCGCCCTGATCAGCTACACCTCCGGCACCAGCGGCACCCCCAAGGGCGCCACCAACACACACGGCAACATCATGTACAATGCCGAGCGGCAGAGCACCGGGCTCGGTCTGCCGAAGGAGCCGGTCTACTTCGCGCTGGCGCCGCTGTTCCACATCACCGGCATGGTCTGCGAGTTCGGCGCCTGCCTGAACAGCGCGGGCACGCTGGTGCTGGCCTACCGCTTCGACGCGGGCGTCGTCCTCGACGCGTTCGCCGCGCACCGCCCGCACTACACCGTCGGCCCGTCCACCGCGTTCATGGCGCTGGCCGCCCACCCGTCCTGCACCCGTGAGCACTTCGCGTCCTTCACCGTCATCTCCTCCGGCGGCGCCCCGCTGCCGCCCGCGCTGGTGGAGAAGTTCCGGGCGGGCTTCGGCCCGTACATCCGCAACGGCTACGGCCTCACCGAGTGCACCGCCCCCTGCGCCTCCGTGCCGCCGGGCCTCCAGGCGCCCGTCGACCCGGCCTCCGGCACCCTCGCGGTCGGTCTGCCCGGCCCCGACACCGTCGTGCGGATCGTCGACGAGCGCGGCGAGGACGTGCCCTTCGGCGAGCAGGGCGAGATCGCCGTCCGCGGCCCCCAGGTGGTCCCCGGCTACTGGCGCCGCCCCGACGCCACCGCCGAGACCTTCCCCGGCGGCGAGCTGCGCACCGGCGACATCGGCTTCATGGACGAGCAGGGATGGCTGTACGTCGTCGACCGCAAGAAGGACATGATCAACGCCTCCGGCTTCAAGGTGTGGCCGCGCGAGGTCGAGGACGTGCTCTACACCCATCCGGCCGTCCGTGAGGCCGCCGTGGTCGGTGTGCCCGACGGCTACCGGGGGGAGACCGTGCGGGCCTACATCAGCCTGCGCCCCGGCGCCGAGACCGACCCGGGTGAACTCGCCGCGTACTGCAAGGAGAGACTGGCCGCCTACAAATACCCTCGGCAGGTCGAGATCCTGCCCGACTTGCCCAAGACGGCAAGTGGCAAGATCCTCCGTCGGGAACTGCGTTCCCGCGCGCGAGACAGCCAGTAGACATACGGAAAGGCAGGTGGCGGCAGTGCCCAGGACGACGGACAAAGACGGCACCCCGGTGCCGCAGCGGCTCCTGGCCGCCGCCACCCGGCTCTTCGCCGAGCAGGGATACGACCGCACCTCGGTGCAGGAGATCGTCGAGGCGGCCGGCGTCACCAAGGGGGCGCTGTACCACTACTTCGGCTCCAAGGACGACCTCCTGCAGGAGGTGTACGCGCGCGTGCTGCGCCTGCAGCAGGAGCGCCTCGACCACTTCGCGGGGATGGACGCGCCGGTGGAGCAGCGCCTGCGGGACGCGGCGGCCGACGTGGTGGTGACGACCATCGAGAACCTCGACGACACGTCGATCTTCTTCCGGTCCATGCACCACCTCAGCCCGGAGAAGAACAAGCAGGTGCGCGCCGAACGCCGCCACTACCACGAGCGCTTCCGCGCGCTGATCGAGGAGGGGCAGCGCGAGGGCGTCTTCTCCACGGCCACCCCGGCCGACCTCGTCGTGGACTACCACTTCGGCTCGGTGCACCACCTGCCGACCTGGTACCGCACGGACGGCCCGCTCACCCCGCAGGAGGTCGCCGACCACCTGGCCGACCTGCTGCTGCGGGCGCTGCGCCCCTGAGAGGCCCTGCGGTCCCGGCCGTTCTGCCCGTGAGGTGACGGGCGAGGGCCGCGGCCGCCGGATTGCGCGGCCGCTGCCCCCGCCCCGCCAGCACGACCGTACGGCCGGGCTCGGGCTGCCGTATCCGCACACAGGGCAGCCCGGCCCGCTCGCCGATCGCCCGGGGCACGAAGGCGACCCCGATTCCGGCCCGCACCAGATCCACCAGCAGCCCGATCTGGGTCACGTCACACGTGATACGGCGGTCCAGGCCGCAGTGCGCGGCCAGGCGCCGTACGGCCGTCTCCAGGCCCGTCCCGGCGCGGAAGTCGACGAACGGCTCGTCGGCGAGGTCCTTGACGAGCGTGCGGCCGGCCCGGGCGAGCGGATGGCCCGGCGCGGTGATCAGCACCAGCTCCTCCTGCCAGGTGGCGTACGCGTGCAGCCCCTCGGGCAGGTCCCGTGCGTCCGGGGCGAGGAAGGCCAGATCCAGTTCCCCGGCCCGCAGCGCGTCGGTCAGCTCGCCGACGGGCGCGTCCCGGACGGAGACCTGCACGCCGGGGAACTCCTGATGGAAGGAGGCCAGTTCGGCGGGCAGGTCGACGCAGGTGAGCGTCTGGACGGTGCCGACGGACACCCGGCCGGTGGCGAGCCCCGTCACGGCGGCCACGGCGTCCCGGGCGGCCTCGGCACCGGTGAGCAGCGCCCGCGCCTGCGGCAGCAGCGCGCGCCCCGCCTCCGTCAGCACCACGCGGCGGCCGGTGCGCTCGAACAGGTCGGCGCCCAGCTCCCGTTCGAGGTTCCTGATCGAGGTGCTGAGCGCCGACTGCACGATGAGCTCGGCCCGGGCGGCGGCGGTGAAGCTGCCCTCGGTCACCACCGCCATGAAGTGGCGGAGCTGGCGGATCTCCATCCATCTATTCTAGAGATGGCCGCCAGCGAAACCATCTGTTGGACCGGTCGACGGCCCGCGCGCCACGCTGGACGCATGACACGCAGACCCTCTCTCCTCGACCGGTTCCTGTCGTTCCTGCGGGCCCTCGCCCGCCAGGACCACCACTACTCCGGCGGCTACTAGACTCTGTCGTTCGGATCAGGCCGGCCGCGTCGCCGGGGTGATCCGACCAACAGGCCCTAGAGGTACTTCTTCAGTTCCCTGCGGGCCAGGGAGCGCTGGTGCACCTCGTCCGGGCCGTCGGCGAGCATCAGGGTGCGGGCCCCTGCGTACAGCTCGGCCAGCGGGAAGTCCTGGCTCACCCCGCCCGCGCCGTGCAGCTGGATCGCCCGGTCCAGGATGGAGACCACCGCACGCGGCGTGGCGATCTTGATGGACTGGATCTCGGTGTGCGCGCCCTTGTTGCCGACGGTGTCCATCAGCCAGGCCGTCTTCAGCACCAGCAGCCGCAGCTGTTCCACCGTCACCCGGGCGTCGGCGATCCAGTTCTGGACCACGCCCTGCTGGGCGAGCGGCTTGCCGAACGCGGTGCGGCCGACGGCCCGCCTGCACATCAGCTCGATGGCCCGCTCGGCCATGCCGATCAGCCGCATGCAGTGGTGGATACGGCCGGGGCCGAGCCGGGCCTGGGCGATGGCGAAGCCGCCGCCCTCCTCGCCGATCAGGTTGGTCACGGGCACGCGCGCGTGGTCGAAGATCACCTCGGCGTGCCCGCCGTGGTAGTGGTCCTCGTACCCGAAGACCTGCATCGCGCGCTTGACGGTGACGCCGGGAGTGTCGCGCGGCACCAGGACCATGGACTGCTGACGGCGGATGTCCTCGCCGTCCGGGTCGGTCTTGCCCATCACGATGAAGATCTTGCAGTGCGGGTCCATCGCGCCGGAGATGTACCACTTGCGGCCGGTGACGACGTACTCGTCGCCGTCCCGCTCGATGTGCGTGGTGATGTTGGTGGCGTCGGAGGAGGCCACCTCCGGCTCGGTCATCGCGAACGCCGAGCGGATCTCCCCGGCGAGCAGCGGCTCCAGCCACTGCTTCTTCTGCTGCTCGTCGCCGAACTGCGCGAGCACCTCCATGTTGCCGGTGTCCGGCGCGGAGCAGTTCAGCGCGGTGGGCGCGAGCTGCGGGGAGCGGCCGGTGATCTCGGCGAGCGGCGCGTACTGGAGGTTGCTCAGCCCGGCGCCGTACTCCGTGTCCGGCAGGAAGAGGTTCCACAGGCCCTGGCGGCGGGCCTCGGCCTTGAGGTCCTCCACGATCTGCGGGGTGTCCCACGGCGAGGCGAGCGCGGCCCGCTGCTCCTCGGCCACCACCTCCGCCGGGTAGACGTACTCGTCCATGAAGGCGAGCAGTTTGGCGCGCAGTTCCTCGGTGCGTGCGTCGAACGCGAAGTCCATGGCCTACTCGCCCTTCTGCAGAGTCGTCAGTCCGTGCTCGATGAAGACCGGGACCAGTTCGCCGATGCGGTCGAAGCCGCGGCCGACGGTCTGGCCCAGGGTGTAGCGGTAGTGGATGCCCTCGAGGATGACGGCGAGCTTGAACCAGGCGAACGCCGTGTACCAGTCCACCGCCGACACGTCGCGCCCCGAGCGCGCGGCGTACCGCTCGATCAGTTCCCGCGGGGCCGGGTGGCCCGGGGCCTGCGCGGTGGTGGAGACGGGGGAGTCGGGCATCCCGAGCGGCTGGCTGTACATCACCAGCAGCCCCAGGTCGGTGAGCGGGTCGCCGAGCGTGGACATCTCCCAGTCGAGCACCGCCTTGATCCGGTCGGCGCCCTGGTCCGGCTCGTCCGCCGTGCCGATCAGGACGTTGTCCAGCCGGTAGTCGCCGTGCACGACCGTCGGTGCGGGGGAGTGGGGCAGCTGCCGGCCGAGCGCGGCGTGCAGCTCGTCGATGCCGGCCAGCTCGCGGTTGCGTGAGGCGTCCAGCTGCTTGCCCCAGCGGCGCAGCTGCCGGTCCAGGAAGCCCTCAGGGCGGCCGAAGTCGCCGAGGCCGACCTCGCCGGGGTCCACGGCGTGCAGGTCGACGAGGGTGTCGACGAGCGAGAGCACCGCCTGCCGGGTGCGCTCGGGGCCGAGCGGCGCGAGCTGTTCGGCGGTGCGGTACGGGGTGCCCTCGACGAACTCCATGACGTAGAAGGGCGCGCCGAGCACCTCCTCGTCCTCGCACAGCAGCAGCGGCTCGGGCACCGGCACCTTCGTCGGATGCAGGGCGCTGATCACCCGGAACTCACGCTTCATGTCGTGCGCGGTGGCCAGCACATGCCCGAGCGGGGGCCGGCGCACGACCCACCGCCCCGTGCCGTCGCCGACCAGATACGTCAGGTTCGACCGTCCGCCCTCGACCAGCCGGCCGGTCAGGGGACCGGTCACCAGACCGGGCCGCTCGCGCTCCAGCAGACCGCGCAGCCGGTCGAGATCGAGTCCGGGCGGGTGGTCGGGGCTCATCGTCGCTCCTACGGGCAGGTGAACGTGACGTCCACCATCATGCTGACCGGTCGGTATGTAGTCCAGTGCCCCGGCCGAACGTGACCGGTGCCACGATAGTCAACGACCCCCGCGGCGCACCCGCGCCCGCGTGGGCCCTCCGGGCTTGCGCGGCGCCCGGAGACACCCGAGGGTCGGTGCCATGAAGGCGATCAGCTACAGCCGGTACGGCGGACCCGAGGTGCTGGAGTACGGGGAGGTGCGCGAGCCCAAGGTCGGCCCCGACTCCGTGCTGGTGAAGGTGCGGGCGGCGGCGGTGAACCCGGTGGACTGGAAGTGCCGCGAGGGCTATCTGGACGGCATGTTCGACTCCGTCTTCCCGGTGGTGCCCGGCTGGGACGTCTCCGGCGTGGTGGTCAGGCCCGGCGTCTCCGTCACGGAGTACGCGGAAGGGGACGAGGTCATCGGGTACGTCCGCGAGGACTTCCTGTCCCGCGGCACCTTCGCCGAGTACGTGGCCGCGCCCGTGCGCACCCTGGCCCCCAAGCCGCGCAGCCTCTCCTTCGAGCAGGCGGCCGGGCTGCCGCTGGCCGGGCTGACCGCCTACCAGGTGCTGGTCAAGGCGCTCGGTGTCAAGCGCGGCGAGACGGTGCTGGTGCACGCCGCGGCCGGCGGCGTCGGCTCGATCGCCGTCCAGCTGGCCCGGCACTTCGGCGCCCGCGTGATCGGTACGGCGAGCGAACGCAACCACGACTTCGTGCGGGGTCTGGGCGGCGAACCGGTGAGCTACGGCGAGGGCCTGGCCGACCGGGTGCGGGGGCTCGCCCCCGAGGGCGTGGACGCCGCCTTCGACACCGTCGGCGGCGACGCCCTCCAGGCCTCCGTGGCGCTTCTGAGCGCCGGTGGCCGCCTCGCCTCGATCGCCGACCCGGACGTGCTGACCTACGGCGGCCGCTACGCGTGGGTCCGGCCCGACGCCGAGGACCTGCGCAAACTGTCGGAACTCGCAGACCAGGGCGCGCTCTCGGTGCACGTCGACGCGACCTACCCGCTGGAGCGCGCCGCGGACGCCCACCGGCACAGCCAGGAGGGCCGCACCCGCGGCAAGATCGTGGTGACGGTGCCCGAGACCGGCTGACCCACCGGCGGCGAGGGCACCGGGGCTGCGGCCTGACGGCCCCCGGCGCCGCCGGAGGCCGGCCGATGCACCGGCAGGGCTGGTACCTGGGCCACGGCCTCACGGTCGCAGGTTCCGTCCGAGGCCGGCCGACACCGGGCAGGGCTGGTACCTGGGTCACGGCCTGACGGTCGCAGGTTCCGTCCGAGGCCGGCCGACGCGCCGGAGGCGGTGCAGAACGGGCCCACGGCGCCGGCTCCGTGGGCCGCCCGAGGCCGCCCACGCCCGGCTCAGAGCACCAGTGCCGTCGCGCACACCGCCATCGCGACCGTGCACAGCACCGCCGCCGAGGCCAGCCGCGCGGGCATCGGCCGGGGGCGGCCCGTCGCCGCCAGCAGACGGATGCGGCGATGGCCGACCAGCAGGAAGCCCACCCACAGCACACAGCACACCGCCGCCGCGACGACACCGGCCGCCGTCGCGCCGCCGTGCAGCGCGGCCCGCACGGCGAGCACGGCCGCGACCGTGCACGCCAGCGTCGTACGACGCCAGGCGAGCCGGGTCCGCTCCGGCTGCAGCCCCGGATCCCGCGCGTCGCTCACCTCGCCCGGCCGGCGGGCACCGCTCACCCCGCCCACCCGATGAGCACGACGACGACCATCGCCACCGCGACCACGGCGATGACGAGACTCAGCACCACGGGGAACCGGGACACCGGCAGATCCTCCCCGCGGCGCATCGCCCGCTCGCAGCGCACCCAGTGGTTGATGGCCCGCAGCGCGCACAGCACACCCGCGGCGAGCAGCGCGAGGGCGAGCCCCACGCGCCAGCCCCAGCGCAGATCGGGCAGGAACTGGTCCACCGCGAACCCGCCGCCGATCAGCGCCAGCGCGGTGCGCAGCCAGGCCAGGAAGGTGCGCTCGTTGGCCAGCGAGAACCGGTAGTCGGGGGTCCCGCCCTCCTCCCGCACCCGCTCCGGCGCGAACCACAACCGGACGTTCCGTACGAGTTCGATCACGTGCAGGACCCTATCCTCACGGCCGGCGCCGCCCGCTCAGTGCGCCGGGCGACGGTCCGCGAGCCGTTCGTACGCGGACATGCCGTCCGGCACCCACTCCCACTCGGCGAGCCGCCCGCGCAGCTCCTCCTCCGTGAGGAAGGCGTGCCAGGCGATCTCCTCCGCCTGCGGCCGCACCGGCAGCTCGCAGCGGACCTCGTACACCGCCGACCACCAGCTGCACCCGGCCCCGTCGTCGTAGAGGAACTTGAACAGGTACGTGGGGCGGGGCAGCCCCGTCACGCCCAGTTCCTCCTCGGCCTCGCGCAGCGCGGCGTCGTCGTAGGACTCGCCCGCGCCGACGACCCCGCCGACGAACATGTCGTAGCGGGAGGGGAAGACCAGCTTGGTCGGGGTCCGGCGGTGCACGAAGACACGGCCGTCCGCGTCCCGGGCCAGGATGAAGACGCACCGGTGGCGCAGCCCGCCCGCGTACGCCTCGCCGCGCGGCGACTGCCCGACGACCCGGTCGTTCTCGTCGACGATGTCGAGGATCTCGTCAGCAGGGTTCATGGAGCCATCCAAGCAGGACCCCGCACCCCGATGCCGGGGGCCGGTGTCGGGGGCCGGTCCGGCGGGCCCGGTCAGCGCCCCTGGAGGGCGTCCACGCGTTCCTCGCCCGCCGTGCCCTGCGGCAGGCACGGGTGCAGGCCCAGCAGGACGATGCCCGTGACGATCGCGGCGAGGCCCGCCGCCTCCCAGGCCAGCGCACCGGTGTCGGTGTGCAGCCGGTCGCCGAGGAAGCCGACACCGCAGGCGATCCCCGCCAGCGGCTGCGCCGCGGTGAGCGCGGGCAGCGACATGCGCAGCGGAGCCGTCTCGAACGCGCTCTGGACCAGGAGCAGTCCGGTGACCCCGAGCGCCAGCACCGCGTACGGCTGCCAGCCGGTGAGCAGTTCGGCCGTGCCGCCGTCGGAGAAGCGCTGCCCGCTGACCCGGGTCAGGGCGTCCTGGACGCCGTAGAGCAGACCGGCCGCGAGGGCGAGCAGGACCGGGCCCCGGTTCAGCCGGGAGCGTTTGGCGCAGGCGGCCAGCAGCAGCGCCGCACCGGTCATCACGCCGATGATCACCCAGTGGCGCACCGGATCGGTCACCGCGCTCCCGCCGCGCGGCTGACCCGCCAGGATGAACGCGCTCACCCCGCCCGCCAGCAGCGCCAGTCCCGCCCAGCCCTGACGGCCCAGCGGCTGCCGGGTGCGGTGCCGGGAGAGCGCCAGCGCGAACAGCAGGTTGGTCGCCAGCAGCGGTTCGACCAGGGACACCTCGCCCCGGCCGAGCGCGATCGCGCCGAGGACCATCCCGGCCACCATCATCGCGAGTCCGCCCAGCCAGCTGGGTACCCGCATCAGGTTCAGCAGCAGCCGGGGTGAGAGGAAGTCACCGAGCGGCGCCCGCTGCGCCGCGCTCTGCTGCAGGACGAAACCGAAACCCACACAGCACGCGGCACTCACGGCGAGGACAAGAACCAGAACCGACACGCTGCGTCCCTCGATCGTCCGGTCGGGTCACGGGGTCGTGAGGCCCGACTCTAACGTCCCGGGACTCACGGCGCCCCCGGAGTACGCGGAACGGTCCCTTGCGTCTGCCCCCACCCGGGCGTTCCAGTCCGTCGGGGCCGCCCCTACCACCCGGGCGTACGCCGCCCCGTCGGGCCGTACCAGCCGGGCGCACGCCGTCCCCTCGGGCCGTACCAGCCGGGCGCACACCGTCCCCTCGGGCCGTACCACCCGGCCGTACGCCGTCCCGGCCCGGCGGCGCCACCGCACCGCCGGGCCGGGTCACCGCGGGCGGTACCGCTCAAATCCCGCCAACCAGCGGTCAGTTGACGCGTGTCATCGGCCCGTCGGCCCTTGACGCGCCTCACCCGCTGACGGTTGGCTGTGCGTAATCGCACGGTGGCAGGTGCATGCCCGTCCGTGGAGGAGCCCGACCAGCCCTCCGACAGCGGACCGCCATCACGCACCAGGAACACGGAACACGAGGTAGCCCCGCGGTGCCCCCACCCCCGCCTCCCCTGGGCCGCGGCCGCAGACGCGCCGCCCACGCCTTCGACGCCGCCCTCGACGACGCCGAACTCGTCGCCACCCGCGCCGCCCTGGCGCAGGGCCGGTGGCAGTCCGCGCGCTCGCTGCTGGCGCTCACCGGCGACGACCACGACCGCCGCGGCCACCGCGTCGTCGTCCTGGCCGCCGAGTCCTACAGCGCCGCCTGGGCCAAGGACTGGCTCCTCGCCGAACCCGACTCCGTCGACGCCGCCGTGCTGCTCGCCGCCGCCCGCGTCCAGCGCGCCCTGCGCGGCAAGGGCAAGCCCGACGCCGCCCGCGAGGCCTGCCACGCCGCCGCCGCGCTCGCCCCGGCCGACCCCACGCCCTGGCTGGCCCTGCTCCTGCTGGAACGCACCCACGGGGACGACACCGCGGTCGTCCGCACCTTCGAGCATGTGCGCGCCCGGCACTCCGACCACCACCACGCCCACCACCTGATGGTCGCCCGGCTCGCCGAGCGCCGCGCCGACGTCGGCCCCGACCCGTTGCACGAGGTGTACGACTTCGCCGCCTGGGCCGCCGAACAGGCACCCGCCGACTCCCCGCTGGCGATGCTCCCCGTCATCGCGCACGCCGAGCGCTACCGCGTCCTCGCCCGAGCCGGCCATGTCTCCACCGACCCGCCCGCCTCCGGCCACTGGACCGACCGCCGCGCCCGGCAGGTGATGAAGGCCGCCTTCGACTGGTGGCTGGAATGGGAGCACGAGGGCCACCCCCGGCGCCTGGTCGACCTCAACCACCTCGCCCACGCCAAGGTCTGCGAGGGCCGCGGCGCCGAGGCCGCCGCCCTCTTCCACCGCATCGGCGAACACGCCACCCCCGCGCCCTGGTCCTATCCCGACCGCGACCCCTACGCAGCCTTCCGCGCCGCCCGCGACCGCGCCCTCGGAACCGGCTGACTCCCCGCTCGGCCCCCACGGGCCCCCGCCCGCGAGGCCCCCGCCCCCGAAAGGACCCCGCATGACGACCGGCAGTCCCCGCACCACCAGACCCGCCGACGACATCAGCACCTACCTGGGCCCCGACCGGGCCCTGCGCGCCGACCGCCTCGGCACCTCCGGTCTGCTGCTCTCGGTGCTCGCCGCGACCGCCCCGCTCATGGTCGTCGCCGGCGTCATGCCGACGACGTACGCGGTGATGGGCATCGTCGGCCAGCCGCTGCTCTTCGTCGCGCTCGGCGCGGTCCTGGTCCTGTTCAGCGTCGGCTACGCCGAGATGAGCCGGCACGTCCACAACGCGGGCGCCTTCTACGCCTACATCGCCCGCGGCCTCGGCGGCACCGCCGGCGCCGGCGCGGCCCTGGTCGCCCTCGTCGCCTACAGCTCCCTCCAGGTCGGCATCTACGGCATCTTCGGCTTCGAGGTCTCCGGGCTGCTCGCCACCTACGCCGACGTCACCGTCGCCTGGTGGATACCGGCGCTGCTCGCGGTCGCCGTCGTCGGCGCGCTCGGCTGGCTGAAGATCGACGTCAACGCGCGCGTGCTCGGCGTCCTCCTCGTCATCGAGGTCGCCCTCGTCGTGATCTTCGACATCGCGGCGATCTCCGACCCCGGCAAGGAAGGCCTGTCCCTGCACGCCTTCGACCCCGCCACCCTCACCGGCGCCGGTGTCTCCACCGCCCTGTGCTTCTGCATCGCCGCCTTCACCGGCTTCGAACAGGCGCCCGTGTACGCCGAGGAGACCAGCCGCCCCCACGTCCTGGTGCCGCGTGTGATGTTCCTCGCCGTCGCCTCCGTCGCCGTGTTCTTCGCGATCAGCTCCTGGGCCCTCACCGTCGCCACCGGCCCCTCGCAGATCGTCGGCACCGCACAGAAGGAGAGCGCCGGACTGCTGTTCGCACTCACCGAGTCCCGGCTCGGCGCCACCTTCACCGACGTCCTGCACGTGCTGTTCGTGACCGGCATGTTCGCCGCCACCCTCAGCTTCCACAACGTCGTCGCCCGCTACGCCTTCGCCATGGGCCGCGAGGGCCTGCTGCCGCGCGCCTTCGGCCGCACGACCGGCGCGAGCGGCGCACCCGGCACCGGCTCGCTGCTGCAGACCGCCGTGTCCGCCGCCGTCGTGATCCTCTTCGCCGTCACCGACGGCAAGCCCACGGGCGACCCGACCGCGCCCGTGCTGCACCTGTTCACCTGGTGCGGCAACCTCGGCGCACTCGGCGTGATCCTGCTGATGGCCGCCGCCTCGCTGTCCGTGATCGTCTTCTTCGTCCGGCGCGGCGCCGCCCGCGCCCAGGCATGGCGGCTCCTCACCTCCGCGCTGGCCGGGCTCGCCCTGCTGGTGCTCGCCGGCTACACCGTCAAGGACTTCGACGTCCTGGTCGGCGCCGGCCCCGGCTCCACCCTCAGCTGGGCGCTGCCCGCCGTCATCGGCCTCGCCCTGGTCGCCGGGCTGGCGCAGGGCCTGCTGCTGCGCTCCCGCAACCCGCGGGCGCACGCCCGTATCGGCCTCGGCAACGAGGCATTCCAGCTGGACAAGGCGGCCGCCGCCTCCGGTCCGGGCGAGCAGTGATGACGAAAATCTGACGCCCGCCCGGGAACCCTTCTCCCAGGGGTTCCCGGGTGCTCGAATGAAGAGGTGAACCCCGAACCACCACCACCGCCCGGGCCCGACGAGGAAGGCCGCCCGATCGGCCGCCGCGTCCTGCTCGGCACCCTGGGCCTGGGCGCCCTGGGCCTGCTCACCGCGCCCGCGCTGCAGAACGGGCTGGAGTCCCTGTCCAGCGGCGACCCCACCGGCCTGACCGGACTGCTGCCCAACGGCGGCGGCTTCCGCTACTACTCCGTCGCCGCGTCGGTGCCGCACCTCGGCGCACGGGACTACCGCCTCACCGTGAACGGCCTGGTCGACCACCCCCGCGGCTACACCCTGGCCGAGCTGCGGGCCCTGCCCCAGACCCGGATCGTCAAGGACGTCCAGTGCGTCACCGGCTGGCGCGTCCCCGGCACCGCCTTCCAGGGCGTACGCCTCTCCCGGCTGCTGGACGCCGCCGGAGTGCGCCCCACCGCCCGCGCCATCCGCTTCACCTGCTTCGACGGCACCTACAGCGAGTCCCTCACGCTCGCCCAGGCCCGCCGCCCCGACGTCCTGGTGGCGCTGCGCATGCAGGACAAGGACCTGGGCCACGCCCACGGCGGCCCGGTCCGCCTCTATGTCGCCCCCATGTACTTCTACAAGTCCGCCAAGTGGCTCTCCGGCATCACCGTCACCGACGGGGTCGAGCCCGGCTACTGGGAAGAGCGCGGCTACGACGTCGACGCCTGGGTCGGCCGCTCGAACGGACGTGACGATGAGCCTACGAGCTGACGCCCCCACGGCCCCGGCCACGGGGCAGGTACGGCGCTTCAGCCCGGCCGAGCGCTGGATCCACCGCACGACGGCCGCGCTGATGGGCGTCTGCGTGGTGACCGCGGCCTTCCTGTACGTCCCGCAGCTCGCCGAACTCGTCGGCCGCCGCGAGCTGGTGGTCCGCGTCCACGAGTGCGCCGGCCTCGCCCTGCCCGTGCCCGTGCTGCTGGGCCTCGCCTCCCGGGCGTTCCGCGCCGACCTCGGCCGGCTCAACCGCTTCGGCGCGCACGACCGCCGCTGGCTGCGCGCCGCGCTGCGGCGCGACAAGCGGCACTCCTCGCGCCCCGCGGGCAAGTTCAACGCCGGGCAGAAGATCTACGCCGCCTGGATCGCCGGGGCGACGCTGGTCATGCTCGGCACCGGGCTGCTGATGTGGTTCACGCACCTCACCCCGCTGAAGTGGCGCACCAGCGCGACCTTCGTGCACGACTGGCTGGCCCTGACCATCGGTGTGGTCCTGGCCGGGCACATCGGCATGGCCCTGGGCGATCCGGAGGCCCGCCGCGGACTGCGCACGGGCCTGGTCGGCCGGTGGTGGGCGGAACGCGAACACCCGCTGTGGCGCCCGTAGGCCACAGCGGGTGTGTCGTCATCGATCGAGCGGTCCCTGTACGACCATCCCATGCGGTACCTGTTTGACCAGGGACCGCATGTGATCAGGGACCCCTATATGACCAGGGACAGCAGCAGCACCAGGCCGCCCGCGACCACCGAGATGATCGTCTCCATGATCGACCAGGTCTTGATGGTCTGGCCGACGTTCAGCCCGAAGTACTCCTTCACCAGCCAGAAGCCGGCGTCGTTGACATGGCTGAAGAAGAGGGAGCCCGCGCCGACGGCCAGGACGAGCAGGGCCGTGTGCGTGGTCGACATGTCCGCAGCGAGCGGCGCGACCAGGCCGGCCGCCGAGACCGTGGCGACGGTCGCGGAACCGGTGGCCAGCCGGATCGCCACCGCGATCAGCCAGGCCAGCAGCAGCGCCGGGATGTTCCAGTCCTTGGAGACGTCCAGGATCATCTGGCCCACGCCGGTGTCGATCAGCGTCTGCTTGAAGCCGCCGCCCGCGCCGACGATCAGCAGGATGCCGGCGATGGGCGCGAGACCCTTCTCGACCAGCGGCGAGACGCGGTCCTTGCCGAACCCGGCGGGCCGCAGCAGCGTGAAGATGCCCACGAGCACGGCGGCGAGCAGCGCGATGAGCGGCGAGCCGACGACGTCGAAGATCCGCTGCACGGTCTTGTCGGGGTTGTCGACCGTGATGTCGACCAGTGCCTTGGAGAGCATCAGGACGACCGGGAGCAGGATCGTGGCCAGCGTCGGGCCGAAGCCCGGCCGCTTCTCCAGCTCCTCCGAGGCGCGCTGCGGGATCATCCGCTCCGGTGCCTGGACGTCCACCCAGCGGGCGGCGACCTTCGAGAACAGCGGGCCGGCGATGATCACCGTGGGGATGGCGATCAGGACGCCGAGCGCCAGCGTGACGCCGAGGTTGGCCTTCACGGCGTCGATCGCGACGAGCGGACCGGGGTGCGGCGGGACCAGCCCGTGCATCACCGACAGACCGGCCAGGGCCGGGATGCCGATCCGCATCAGGGAGTAGTTGCCGCGCTTGGCGACCATCAGCACGACCGGGATCAGCAGCACGACGCCGACCTCGAAGAACAGCGGCAGTCCGATCAGGGAGGCGATCAGCACCATCGCCCACGGCATGGCCCGCCCGCCGGCCTTGGCCAGGATCGTGTCCACGATCTGATCGGCGCCGCCGGAGTCGGCGAGCATCTTGCCGAGGATCGCACCGAGGGCGATCAGGACGCCCACACCGGCCACGGTGGAGCCGAGCCCGGTGGTGAAGCTGGTGATGGCCTTGTCGAGCGGCGCCCCGGCGACCGCGCCGAGGACGAGCGTGCCGAGCGTCAGGGACAGGAACGCGTGGAGCTTGAATTTGGTGATCAGCAGGACGATGACGGCGATGCCCGCCAGCACGGCGATGCCCAGCTGGGCGTGGCCGGCCGAGGTGATCGGCTCGACTTTGTCCGCTGCCAGCATCTCGACGCTGAGTCTGGTCACGGGGGTTTCCCTTGCGGTTACGGGGGATGGAGGGAACGGGGTGCCGACGGCCCTGAGGGCAGGGCCGGGACGGGACCCCGGGGGAGGGGGGACCGGGGCGGGACCCCGGAGGGGGTTACCGGGTCGTCGGCTCGGGCAGCGCGGCCAGAGCGGACACGGCCCGCTCGGTGATCTGCTCCGGGCTGCCCTCGACGTCCACCTCGACGCCCGCCTCGTCCGCCCCGAGCGGCTGCAGCGTGGCGAACTGGGAGTCGAGCAGTGCCGTGGGCATGAAGTGACCCTGGCGGTGCGCCATCCGGTCGGCGATGAGAGCGCGGTCACCGGTCAGGTGCACGAACACCAGCCCGGGCGCGGCGGCGCGCAGCCGGTCGCGGTACGACCGCTTCAGCGCCGAGGAGCTGACCACCCCGCCGAGCCCCGCCCGGCCGTCCGCCCAGGCGCCGATGGCGTCCAGCCACGGCCACCTGTCCTCGTCGGTGAGCGGTACGCCGGCCGACATCTTGGCGATGTTGGCCGCGGGATGGAAGTCGTCGCCTTCGGCGTACGGGACGCCGAGCCGGGCGGCCAGCAGGGGACCGATGGTCGTCTTGCCGGTGCCTGCCACGCCCATGACCACGACGACGTGGGGGGTGTTCATCGCTGCCTCGCTGTCCTCGTCGACACGTTGATGCCGGGCTACTGAAACCCATTAGGTACGACGAATTCAAGAGTCTGTGACAAATAAGTCTGACTTTTTGTTCCCGTGATCCGGCCCGTACTCTGTGTGCATGACCACTCCGGGCCGGGGTCTGCACGGCCATGTACTGGACACCCTCGGCCCCGCCATCACCGCGGGCGAGTACCCTCCGGGCAGCGTGCTGCGCACCGACGAACTCGCTCAGCGCTTCGAGGTGTCACGTTCCGTGATGCGCGAGGCGGTCCGGGTCCTGGAGTCGATGCACCTGGTGGAGTCACGCCGCCGGGTCGGCGTGACCGTGCGCCCGAAGGCCGAGTGGAACGTCTACGACCCGCAGGTCATCCGCTGGCGCCTGGCCGGCGCGGACCGGCCGCACCAGCTGCGCTCACTGACCGTGCTGCGCTCGGCCGTCGAACCGGTCGCGGCCGGCCTCGCCGCCCGCAACGCCACCGCCGAGCAGTGCGCCGAACTCACGGAGTGCGCCCTCGGCATGGTCGCCAACTCCCGCGGCCACCGGCTGGAGGGCTACCTCCTGCACGACGTGGCCTTCCACCGGGTGATCCTCGCCGCTTCCGGCAACGAGATGTTCGCCCGCCTCGGCGACGTCGTCGCCGAGGTCCTCACGGGCCGCACCGAGCACGAGGTGATGTTCGAGGACCCGGACCCGGCCGCCGTCACGCTCCATGTCCGCGTCGCGGAGGCGGTCCGGGCACGCGACGCCGAGCGCGCGGAAGAGCTGACCCGTCAGATCACGGTCGGGGCGCTGCAGGAACTGGACATCCTGGCGCCCTGAGTCCGGCTCAGGCTTCGGGGAAGTCGCCGTCGACGTACACCCACGCCCCGTCGACCCGCTCGAAACGGCTGTGCTCCTGCAGCGAACCGCCCCGGTAGGAGGCGCGGAACGTCACCGTCCCGCTGGAGTGGAACGCCGAGCCGTCGCTCGTGGCGAGGATCTCCAGCCCGGTCCAGCGCATCCGGGGGTCCAGATCGAGCCGCGCCGGCCGGGTCCGCGGGTGCCAGGTGCGCAGCAGGTATCCGGCGTCGCCCTGCACGAACGCGCTGTAGCGCGAGCGCATCAGTGCCTCGGCCGTCGGCGCGGCCGCCTCGCCGCGGTGGTAGCGGCCGCAGCACGCGGCGTACGGCTCCGGCAGTCCGCAGGGGCAGGAACGCGTCGTCATGGCCGCCATTGTGCCCGGTCGCCGGGGCGCTGCGAAAACGCCGAAGGCCCCCGCTGAGCAGGGGCCTTCTCGCTGTGTCCGAGGGGGGACTTGAACCCCCACGCCCGATAAAGGGCACTAGCACCTCAAGCTAGCGCGTCTGCCATTCCGCCACCCGGACAAGGTGTCTGTCGTGCGGGGTTTCCCTCGCGGCGACGACGTAAACATTACCAGGCTTTCCGGGGTGGCCGATCACCCCCCGGTGCGGCCGTCCTCACGTGAACGGGGTGTGACGGGCCGGGACCGGTCTTGGGCCACGGCGGGGGGCGGGGGGAGGATGAGGGGGACCACCAGCAGGGACACCGCAGTGACACCGGGAGGAAGCAGCGTGAGCGAGACGGACACGGCCAGGGGCGTCACCGGCGAGGACGAGGTCGTGGACCTCTGCCGCGAGCTGATCCGGTTCGACACCAGCAACTACGGCGACCACTCCGGCCCCGGTGAACGCAAGGCGGCCGAGTACGTCGCCGAGAAGCTCGCCGAGGTCGGCCTCGAGCCCAAGATCTTCGAGTCGCACCCCGGCCGCGCCTCCACGGTGGCCCGCATCGAGGGCGAGGACCCGTCCCGGCCCGCGCTGCTCATCCACGGCCACCTCGACGTCGTGCCGGCCAACGCCGCCGACTGGACCCACGACCCGTTCTCCGGCGAGGTCGCCGACGGCTGCGTCTGGGGCCGCGGGGCGGTCGACATGAAGGACATGGACGCGATGACGCTCGCCGTCGTGCGCGACAGGCTGCGCTCCGGGCGCCGGCCCCCGCGCGACATCGTCGTCGCCTTCCTCGCCGACGAGGAGGCGGGCGGCACCTACGGCGCCCGTCACCTCGTCGACCACCACCCGGACCTCTTCGAGGGCGTCACCGAGGCGATCAGCGAGGTCGGCGGTTTCTCCTTCACCGTCAGCGAGCAGCGACGGCTGTATCTGATCCAGACGGCCGAGAAGGGCATGCACTGGATGAAGCTCACCGTGGCCGGCACCGCCGGGCACGGCTCGATGATCCACCGGGACAACGCGATCACCGAGCTGAGCGAGGCCGTCGCCCGGGTCGGCCGGCACAAGTTCCCGGTGCGGGTCACCAAGACCACCCGCGCCTTCCTCGACGAACTCGGCGACGCCCTCGGCACCGAACTGGACCCGGAGGACATGGAGTCCACCCTCGCCCGGCTCGGCGGCATCGCCAAGCTGATCGGCGCCACGCTCAGCAACACCGCCAACCCCACCCAGCTGAACGCCGGTTACAAGGTCAACGTCATCCCCGGCGAGGCCACCGCGCACATCGACGGCCGCTTCCTGCCCGGTCACGAGGAGGAGTTCCTCACCGACCTCGACCGGCTCCTCGGCCCGCACGTCCGCCGCGAGGACGTACACGCCGACAAGGCCGTCGAAACCTCCTTCGACGGCGCGCTGGTGGAGGCCATGCAGTCCGCGCTGGTCGCCGAGGACCCGGCCGCCAAGGCGATCCCGTACATGCTCTCCGGCGGCACCGACGCCAAGTCCTTCGACGACCTCGGTATCCGCGGTTTCGGCTTCGCGCCGCTTAAGCTGCCGCCGGAGCTGGACTTCGCCGGCATGTTCCACGGCGTCGACGAGCGAGTGCCGGTGGACGGGCTGAAGTTCGGTGTACGGGTGCTCGACCGCTTCATCGACGCGTCCTGAAAGGCCTTGCTGAATTCGGCCGTTGAAATCGGGCGTGCGTGCGGCAACCACTGAGAAGAGTGAATGCGACGATACGCTCGTAGCCTCATTACACCCTCCTCGTTACAGGTGATGCGGTCCGCAACGCTGGGATCGCTTTTGCCAACAAGGAGGAATAATGATCAAGAAGGTCGTCGCTGCTGCGGCTGCCACCGGTGGGCTGGTTCTCGCGGGTGCGGGCCTGGCCGTCGCCGACGCCGGTGCCCAGGGTGCCGCCGTGCAGTCCCCGGGCGTCGTGTCCGGCAACGTCATTCAGGTGCCCGTGCACGTCCCGGTGAACGTGTGCGGCAACACGATCAACGTGATCGGGCTCCTGAACCCCGCCTTCGGCAACACCTGCGTCAACGACTGACGTCCCCTTCCGGGGGTTGGTCCTTCGCGGGTCGGTCCTCTGAGGGTCGTCCACACCGTCGGCCCCGGAGCGCGCGCCATGCGCTCCGGGGCCGTTCGGTCTTTTGCGCGTTTCACGAAGCGACTTGATCTGCGAGTTGATGTGCGAGACATCGCGGAAGGCAGGAATTCAGCAATGCGACAGGTCACCCGCAAAAGCCTCATGACGGTGGCGGCAGCGACCGGCGTGCTCGCCGCCGCCGGCGGTTACGCCCACGCCGACTCGGGCGCGAGCGGCTCCGCCTCCAACTCGCCGGGCGTGCTGTCCGGCAACTCGGTCCAGGCGCCGGTGCACGTCCCGGTGAACGTGTGCGGCAACACGGTCGACGTCGTCGGGGCGCTCAACCCGGCGATGGGCAACTCCTGCGCCAACACGGGCGCGCACGGCGGCTCCGGCGGACACGGCGGCTCCGGCGGGCACGGCGGTTCCGGAAGCTCCGGCGGATCCGGTGGCTCGGGCGGCGCGCAGGCCGGCGGACACACCAGTGACTCGCCCGGTGTCGGCTCCGGCAACCACGTCGAGGCGCCGGTCGACGTCCCGGTCAACGTGTGCGGCAACAGCGTCGACGTCGTCGGGGCGCTCAACCCGGCCATGGGCAACAACTGCGCCAACGGCGGGGGTGCCCACACCCCTCCGGGCGGCGGGGGGACCCCGCCCGGCAACCCCGGGACCCCGGGCAACCCCGGTACCCCTGGCCACCCGGGTCACCCGGGTCACCCCGGCCACCCCGGCACCCCGGGTCACCCCGGTACGCCGGCCACCCCGACCACTCCGGGGCACCAGACGCCCGGGACGCCCGGCCACTCCCAGCAGCCCAGCAGCCACTCGGTCAGCCCGGCCGGGAGCTCGGACCAGCTCGCCCACACCGGCAGTGACCTGCCCATGGGCGTCGTCCTGCCGGTGGGCGCGGGCGCCCTGCTCGCCGGAGCGGTGATGTACCGCAAGGCGCGCGCCTCGGCCTGAGCGGCACCGTGCCACGACGGCACACGAACGGAGCGGGCCCCGCACCAGCGGGGCCCGCTCCGTCTGCCTCACGTCACCACGTGGCGCGCACCTGGCGGATGATCCGCCGCCGCAGCCGCACCCTGCGGCTGCCGTCGCGCAGCAGACTCAGACGGAACAACTCCCAGTGTCCGTACTCGGCATGGTCGGTCAGCAGACGTGTCGTCTCCTTGCGGGAGACCCCGCGCGGTAGGTACACGTCGACAAATTCGTATTCCGGCATCGCATCTATTGTGCGGGCTGGGGCCCGCTACGGATAGCGTCTGCACTATGTCTGATGCTGCGCAGCCCACCGCTGCCGAGGTACGCGCCGCCGCCGAGGCGGTCAAGACCGCGCTCGACCGCCACCTGGCCGCGGTCGAACGCAGGTCCGGCGAGGACGACCCGGATGTCTACGAGGCCTTCAACCAGCTGGCCGCGGCCGCCGAGGCGTACGACGAGCTGCTCTACGACCGCTACGACGAGGTCACGCCCTTCGAGATCCCCGGGGCCGACGACTCGCCGCCGCCGTACACGGGCCCCGAGGAGCCGAACGCGCTCAGCGTGCTGATCCGCCGCGACTACGCGGTCGCGCAGCCGCAGCGGCTGCGGGCGCAGGCCCAGCGCATCGAGGCGGCGGACGGGGAGAGCGCGGGCGAGGGGATCTCCGGCACGGTGCACGGGGCGCTGGGCATCCTGTTCGGCGAGTTCGAACCGGACGAGATCGCCTCCCGGCACAAGGAGTTCGGCCTGGAGGAGGGCGACTCCACGCTGTGGGTGGTCGCCGCCGACGAACCGGCCGATCCCGGCGAATGGCTGGAGGCGCCGTTCGAGCAGATCGATCCGCAGCGGGCGGTCTGCCGCTTCGACGTCAGCGCCGTCTTCGACGACGACCTCGACGACGACGAGGACGACGACCCACGCCCGGATCTCCCCCCGGACGAGGACGACGACTTGGAACCCCTGGACGCCGACCACTGACAGCCCGCCGCTGACACCCCCCCCGCAACCGGCCCGGGACGACACGTCCCGGGCCGCACGCGTCCCCGGCCGTCCCCGCCCGGAGCGCCGAGGCGGGCCGGCGCCCGACCCCCCTTCGGGAGCGGCGAGCGGCCGGTGCCGCCTCGCGCCGGGAGCGGCAAGCGGGCCGGTACGCCCCCAGGAGCACTGGAGAGCGGGCCGGTACAGCCCCCGGGGCAGGGACGAGCGGCCGGTACCGGCCGTCCCGCCGCTCCGGGCGAACGGGCGGTTGCCCGTCAGCCTGCCGTCGGGACCTGGGTGCGCAGGAGGAGGGGCAGGCGTGTCGTGCGGGGCTTGGCCGGGACCTCGGCGACCGCTCTGGGGAGGGCCTGCTCCACGCCGTGCACCACCGACAGATGCCGCTCTCCCCGGCCGAACGCCGTGTAGACCCACGGCCGGCTCAGGGTCTGCGCCGCGTCGCCCGGCAGCACCACGACCGCCGCGGGCCACCGGCTGCCCACCGCCTGGTGCGCGGTGAGCGCCCAGCCGTGCCGCACACTCTGCTCCACCCGCTCACGCGGTACGACGACGGGGACACCCGCGCACGTCAGGTGCAGTCCGTCGGCGTCGGCCCCCGTCACCTGCCCCGGGACCGTGCGCCCGGGGGCGGGGGAGTAGGCGATCCGGTCGCCCGCGTCGAAGCCGCCGAACCGGCCGGGCCCGGGGTTCAGACGCTCCTTGAGCGCCGCGTTGAGCGCCCGCGTACCGGCCGCGCCGCCATGGCCCGGGGTGATCACGACCGTCTGCTCCGGGGGCACCCCGAGGGCTCGCGGCACCGAGTCCGCGACCAGCTGCACGGTGCGGTGCACGGCCTCGCCCGCGTCCCGCACCGGCACGATCACGATCTCCTTGCCGGGCGCCTCCACCTGGTTCAGCTCGCCGACGCCGATCCCGGACACCAGCTCGCCGATCGGCCCCGGGTCGGGCGTACGGGAGGCGATCTGCGGGCACACCCGGGCGGCCAGCAGGTCGGCGAAGACCCGCCCGGGCCCGGCCGACCACAGCACCGCGGGATCGCCGCTCAGCACCAGCCGCGCTCCGTCCGGCAGCGACTCCACCACCATCGCCGCGCTCTCGACGTCCAGTTGGGGAGCGTCCAGCACCACCAGCAGATCGAGAGCGAGCGCGCCGTCGGCGTCCCGGCCGGGGCCTTCCGCACCGGAGAGCAGCCCGGCGACGGTGACCACGTCCGCACCCGCCGCGCCGTCCTCGCCGGGGAGCACAGTGGTGAAGCGGCGCCGGCCGTCCGGGGTGTGGCAGGCGGCAACGGCTCGCAGCCCCAGCGTGCGGGCCGCGGCGACGAGGGCCGCCGGCTCCGCGCGGGCCGCCTCCCCGCCGGTGTGCAGCACCAGTCCGTGCCCGGCGACGGCGCGGATCAGCTCCGCCGCGCTGCCGGACGCCGACGCGGCGGCCGACGTCCAGTCGGTGCCGTCCTCCTCGGCCAGGGAGTTGGCCACGCGGGCGAGGGAGTCGGCGAGGCTCTCCTCGGCCAGCGCGTACCGCTCCAGGCCGATCAGGACGCGCACCGGGCGCTCGGCCTCCTCCTCGTCGCCCTCGTCCCCGGCGGTGGCCTGCGGCTGCTCGTCGAGGGCGTCCTGGAAGGCCAGCGCCTCACCCTCGGCGAGCGCGTCCTGCACGGCGGCGTCCGGGTCGGACACCCCGCGCTGCCCCAGCGCGGCGGTCAGCGCGGTCAGCTCCAGCGCCGTGTGCCCGGCGACGGCGGCCTGCTCCAGCAGCCAGCCGGTCAGCGCGCGGCCCCGCCGCTCGTCCTGAGGACCGCAGTCCGGGCCGAGCAGGGCCCGGGCGAAGCCGTCGGCCTGCTCGGGGCGCACCCCGGCGACCCGCAGCAGCTGCCAGGGGTCCTCGCGCAGCACGTCGGCCGCGCCCTCGCCGAGCACCGCCGCGGCCTGCGCGGCCAGCGCCTCCGGGGCGCCCCCGTCGGCCAGCACGCTCCCCACGGCGGCGACGGCCTGGGCGGAAGCGGACGCCGGAGCGGAGACGGGCGCGGAGGCAGGAGCGGGGGCCGGAGCCGCAGGCGCGGACTGCGCAGGCGCCGGCTCCGGCCGCCGTACCGGCTGCGGGGCCTGGCGGCGGGGGGCGGCCGGTTCGCTGAACACGGTCCGCGCGGGCTTCTGCCCGCTCTCCACGGCCCGTACGGCGGCGAGCAGGTCGGCCGCCGTGCCGCTGAGCTTCGTCCCGCTCTCGATCGGCCCCTGCTTCTCGGCCTTGCGCCGCTCGATCCGCTCCCGCTCGATCTCCTGCGCCCGCAGCTCGGCCGCCGCCTCGGACAGCCCACCGGCGCCCTCACCCGAGGTCCCGACGGCGCCGTCCGCACCCTCGCCGCCGACCTCCGAACCGCCCGCGCCCTGCGCGCCCTCGCCGGCGTCCCCCGTGCCCGGGTCCCCGGTACCGGTCCCGGTGTCCCGCTCCGGCTCCTCCTGCGGAGTGCCGGGCTCCGCCCCGGTGTCCGGCGTCCCCGGCCCGGCGTCCTCCGTGGTCTCCGGCTCCGTGCTCACAGCGTGCTCCAGTCGTGATCGGGATAGCGGTGCACGGGCGCCGACACATCGTCGAGCGCCCGGCAGATCTCGTCAGGAAGACTAAGGGCCTCCACTGACAACGCGGCCGTGAGCTGCTGTCCCGTGCGTGCGCCGACGATCGGCGCGGTCACGCCGGGCCGGTCGCGGACCCAGGCGAGGGCCACCTGGAGCGGGGTCACGGCGAGCCCGTCGGCGGCCGTCGCCACCGCGTCGACGATCCGGCTCGCCGTGTCGTCGAGGTACGGCGCGACGAAGGGCGCCAGATGCTCCGAGGCGCCGCGGGAGTCCGGCGGCAGGGCGTCGCCCCGGTACTTGCCGGTCAGCACCCCGCGGCCCAGCGGCGACGACGGCAGCAGCCCGATCCCGAGGTCCAGCGCGGCCGGCAGCACCTCCCGCTCGACCCCGCGCTGCAGCAGCGAGTACTCCATCTGCGTTCCGGCCAGCCGGGTCCGCGTGCCCGGCGCCGCCAGCTGCCAGGTGCCCGCCTTGGCGAGCTGCCAGCCGCAGAAGTTGGACACCCCGGCGTAGCGCGCCCGCCCGCTGCTCACCGCGATGTCCAGGGCCTGGAGGGTCTCCTCCAGCGGCGTGTGCGGGTCGTAGGCGTGCAGGTGCCACAGGTCCACGTAGTCCGTGCCGAGCCGGGCCAGCGAGGCGTCCAGCGCGGCCAGCAGATGCCCGCGTGAGCCGTCGAACCGGCGGTCCGGGTCGGGCACACCGCCCGCCTTGGTGGAGATGACGAGGTCCCGGCGTGGGACCAGCCCCGCTATGAGCTGCCCGAGCAGATACTCGGCCTCCCCGTCGCCGTACACGTCCGCGGTGTCGACGAGGGTGCCGCCCGCCTCCCAGAACGTCTTCAGCAGGTCCGCGGCGTCGTGCTCGTCGGTGTCCCGGCCCCAGGTCAGGGTGCCGAGCCCGATGCGGGACACACGCAGGCCGGTGCGGCCGAGATGCCTCTGCTCCATGAACGCCGAGATTACTGGCCAGGGATGCGCCGTGGGTTGCCTGTGGACAACGAGAATCGCGGCTTTCCACAGGGGTTGCGCGGCGCGCGGGCGCGACGCTCGCCACACCACCCTGCCCCCGCGGCGGACCCCGCGCTAAGGTCGGCGCACACGGGACATTACTGATCGGTAAGGGGAGCGGCATGCAGCTCGGGATCAACCTCGGCTACTGGGGCGCCGGGATGGACGCGGACAACCTCGCCGTCGCCCAGGAGGCCGACCGGCTCGGCTACGCGGTCTGCTGGGCCGCCGAGGCCTACGGCTCGGACGCGGCCACCGTGCTCAGCTGGGTCGCCGCCCAGACCGAGCGCATCGACGTCGGCTCGGCCATCTTCCAGATCCCGGCCCGCCAGCCGGCGATGACCGCCATGACAGCGGCGACCCTGGACTCCCTGTCCGGCGGCCGTTTCCGGCTCGGTCTCGGCGTCTCGGGGCCGCAGGTCTCCGAGGGCTGGTACGGCGTCAAGTTCGACAAGCCGCTGTCCCGCACCCGCGAGTACGTCGAGATCGTGCGCCGGGCGATGAGCCGCGAGCGGCTGTCGTTCGAGGGCGAGCACTGGACGCTGCCGCTGCCCGGCGGCCCGGGCAAGCCCATCAAGCTGACCGTGCACCCCGAGCGCGAGCACATCCCGCTGTACATCGCCGCGATCGGCCCGAAGAACCTGGAGCAGACCGGCGAGATCGCCGACGGCGCCCTGCTGATCTTCCCCTCCGCCGAGCACCTGGAGGAGACCGCGCTCCGCCATCTGCGCGCCGGACGCGAGAAGGCCGGCCTGACCATGGACGGCTTCGACGTCGCGCCCACCCTGCCGCTCCACCTCGGCGACGACAAGGACGTCACCGCTCTCGCCGACGCCTTCCGCCCCTACACCGCCCTGTACGTCGGCGGCATGGGCAGCGCCAAGCAGAACTTCTACAACCAGCTCGCCCGGCGCATGGGCTACGAGCAGGCCGCCGCCGAGGTCCAGGAGAAGTACCTCTCCGGCGACAAGCAGGGCGCCGCGGCCGCCGTACCGCACGAGCTGATCGACGCCACCACGCTGCTCGGTTCCGTGGACCGGATCGCCGACCGGATGAAGGCGTACGCGGCGGCCGGGGTCACCACCCTGAACCTCAACCCGGCCGGCTTCAC
Organism: Streptomyces sp. NPDC104814; assembly: GCF_055583185.1. Classification (NCBI taxonomy): domain Bacteria; kingdom Bacillati; phylum Actinomycetota; class Actinomycetes; order Kitasatosporales; family Streptomycetaceae; genus Streptomyces; species Streptomyces sp. NPDC104814. The sequence continues at coordinate 158,935 of NZ_JBVJOL010000010.1, forward strand.
CCTCGACGAGCGCGTCGCCGCGCTGCGCGCCGGTGTCGAGGCCCTGGAGCGCGCCGGCCTGGCGTGACCGGCGGACTCGCGCGCACAGCACTACGGCCGTGGTGGGGGCTCGGGGGTCTTCCCCGCCACGGCCGTCACCCGGAACAACGCGCCCGGCGCCCCCGGGTTACGGCCCTTTTCCGAGCCGGACGGTCCCCCGTCCGGCGGAGCGATCCGGCACCCGTGTTGCAGCACCTCTCCCACCGCACTTGACTCGTTCTTTGCGGAGACCTGCAGAGAGGTGCCTCAGATGCTTTCGGCGAAGAATCTGTTCCAGGAGATCCTCGACCACGACGAGTCCTTCGCGCTGTTCTGCTCCATCGCCGCCGGCGGGGAGTCACAAGGGGGCTGGGAGAACGGCCGTATCGCCGCGCTCGTGCCGGAGAGCGAACGCGCCATGGCCCCCAAGATCGCCCGGCACGGAGCCGACGAGGACAAGCACGGCCGCATCTTCAACGCCCTCATGAGGAAACGCGGCCTGCGACCCGTGCCGGTGCCGCACGAGACCGACTACACGATGCTCCTGGAGGAGCACGGCATCGGCCTGTCGCACGACAGGCTCCGCGCCGACCGGCCGCTCACGCCGGAGGACATCGTCGTCTACCTCGCGCACAGCCGGGTCACCGAACAGCGCGCCGCCGAACAGATGGTCATGCTCCGCACGTGCTTCGCCGACCATCCGGACATCGGCAAGGCCGTCCGGATGATCTCCGCCGACGAGGACAACCACCTGGCGTACACGCACGAGGAACTGCTGCGCCTCGCGGCCGCCGGACACGGCCGGCTCATCCAGCGCACCCTGCGCGCCTGCGCCCTCGCCGAGATCCGCATCTACCGCGACGTCAGCCTCGCCGTCATGGCGCACATGGGCCGCATCCTCGGCTGGTCCCGGGCGAAGTCCGCGCTGCTCGCCGCCGGCATCCACGCGGTGTACGCCTGGGAACGGTTCGCGGGCTGGCACCGCATGGTGTCCCTGCGCATGCCCGAACGCCGCGACGCACTCGGCGGCGCCCCCACCACGGCCCCCGAGTTCGCCTGACCACCCGCCCCGCGCCCGCGCACCCGCTCACGGCGCCCCGCTCACCGCGCCGCCGGTGTCACATCCAGCCCCGCCGCTTGAACAGCCGGTACAGCAGCACCACCAGGCCGACCATCACGATGATCACGGCCGGGTACGACCCCACCCAGTGCAGCTCGGGCATGTGGTCGAAGTTCATGCCGTAGATCCCGGCGATCATCGTCGGGACGGCCGCCATGGCCGCCCACGCGGAGATCTTCCGCATGTCGTCGTTCTGCCGGACGCTCATCTGCGCCAGGTGCGCCGAGAGTATGTCCGACACCAGCCGGTCCAGCCCCTCCACGGACTCGTTCACGCGCGTCAGGTGGTCGCTGACGTCCCGGAAGAACGGCCGCGCCTTGTCGTCCACGAACGGCACGTTCGCGCCGTACTCGCCCCCGCCCGCCATCCGGCTCAGCGGCTTCGCCAGCGGTCCGGTCGCCCGGCGGAACTCCAGCACCTGCCGCTTGAAGGTGTAGATCCGCGACGCCGTGTGCCGGGTGCCGCCGCTGGACGGCGAGAACACCTCCGTCTCCAGCTCCTCCAGATCGGTCTGCAGTTCCGTCGCCACGTCCAGATAGTGGTCCACGACGGTGTCGGCGATGGCGTACACCACCGACGTCGGCCCCTTGCCGAGCAGCTCCGGCTCGTGTTCCAGCCGCTGGCGCACCGCCCCCAGCGGCGACCCCTCGCCGTGCCGTACCGTCACCACGAAGCCGTCGCCGAGGAAGACCATGACCTCGCCGGCCGAGACGGTGTCGCTCTCCGGTTCGTACACCACCGGCTTGAGCACCAGGAACAGCGAGTCGTCGTACACCTCCAGCTTGGGCCGCTGGTGCGCCTTCAGGGCGTCCTCCACCGCCAGCGGATGCAGCGCGAACTCCTGGGTGACATGATCGAACTCGTCCTCGGAGGGCTCGTACAGCCCGACCCACACGAACCCGCCCGCGGCCCGTGCCTCCTCCAGGGCGTCGGAGAAGTCCCCGGGCCCCTCGGTCCGCCTGCCGTCGCTGTAGATGGCGCAATCGACGATCACGGAGCGCATTCTCCTTCCTGCGGGCCGACAGCGCAGCCCTGCGTACGCCTACCCTGGGGCGCATGCCCACGTTGATCCTCGTAAGGCACGGACGTTCCACCGCGAACAGCGAGGGACTCCTCGCCGGCTGGACCCCCGGCGTCGCCCTCGACGAGCGCGGCAGCGCGCAAGCCGCGGCTCTGCCCGGCCGGCTCGCCGCGCTGCCGCTCGCCGAGATCGTCACCAGCCCGCTGCAGCGCTGCCAGGAGACCGTGGCCCCGCTGCTGGCGGCCCGCCCCGGCCTGACGCCGCACACCGACGACCGTATCGGCGAGTGCCACTACGGCGACTGGTCGGGCCGCAAGCTCGCCGAGCTGACCGACGAGCCCCTGATGGAGGTCGTCCAGGCCCACCCCTCCGCCGCCGCCTTCCCCGGCGGGGAGTCCATGCGCGCCATGCAGACCCGCGCCGCCGAAGCGGTCCGCGAGTGGAACGCGCGCGTGGAGCGCGACCACGGCGCCGACGCGGTGTACCTGATGTGCTCCCACGGCGACATCATCAAGTCGCTCGTGGCCGACGCACTCGGCCTGCATCTCGACCTCTTCCAGCGGATCTCCGTCGAACCGTGTTCCATCACCGCGATCCGTTACACCCGGCTGCGGCCCTTCCTCGTACGCCTCGGCGACACCGGCGACTTCGCCTCCCTGGCCCCCCGCGAGGAGCCGCCGGGCGACGACGCGACCGTGGGGGGTGGTGCGGGCGCACCGTGATCGTCGGCCGCAGTAGGGTGAAGCGGTCGCAGTAGCGCAGCGATGGCCCCTCACGATTCTTGGAGCTGGACGTGTCCCGTCAGGTGTTCCTCTACGACCAACCGGACCGCTTCGTGGCCGGTACGGTCGGACTGCCCGGGCGCCGTACTTTCTTTCTGCAGGCCAGCGCCGGCGCCCGGGTGACCAGCGTGGCACTGGAGAAGACCCAGGTCGCCGCGCTCGCCGAGCGCATGGACGAGCTCCTCGACGAGGTGGTGCGCCGCAGCGGCGGCAACGCCGCCGTCCCGGCCGTCGCGCCCGCCGAGATCTCCGACAGCGCCCCGCTGGAGACTCCCATCGAGGAGGAGTTCCGGGTGGGCACCATGGCCCTCGCCTGGGACGGCGAGGACCAGTGCATGATCGTCGAGGCGCAGGCCCTGGTGGAACTCGACGCCGAGTCCGAGGAGGACCTCGCCGAGGCCGAGGAACGCCTCCTGCAGGACGAGGAGAACGGGCCCCCGATGCTGCGGGTCCGCCTCAGCGGCGCCCAGGCCAGAGCCTTCGCCAAGCGCGCCCTCGACGTCGTCAACGCCGGCCGGCCGCCCTGCCCGCTGTGCAGCCTGCCGCTCGACCCGGAGGGACACGTATGTCCGCGCCAGAACGGATATCGCCGCGGAGCGTGACCGCGGCGCGGCTCCTCGCCGACGGGGAGCTGACCGTCCGCGGACGCATCCGCGAGGCCTCCAACGCGGCCCTGTACTGCACGGTGGCCCTCGACGGCCAGGAGGCCGCCTGCATCTACAAACCGGTCGCCGGTGAGCGCCCCCTGTGGGACTTCCCCGACGGCGCCCTGGCCCGCCGCGAGGTCGCCGCGTACGAGGTGTCCGAGGCGACCGGCTGGCAGCTGATCCCGCCGACCGTGCTGCGCGACGGCCCCTACGGCGAGGGCATGTGCCAGCTCTGGATCGACGTCGAACCCGAGGGCGCCGACCTGCTCGCCCTCGTCGACGGCGACGAACCGGAGCCGGGCTGGAAGGCCATCGGCTTCGCCGAGGTCGGCGAAGGCCGCACCGCCCTGCTCGTCCACGCCGACGACGCCCGGCTGCGGCGGCTCGCCGTCCTGGACGCCGTGATCAACAACGCCGACCGCAAGGGCGGCCATCTGCTGCCCACCGCCGAAGGACGGCTCTACGGCATCGACCACGGCGTCACCTTCCACGTCGACAACAAGCTGCGCACCCTGCTGTGGGGCTGGGCGGGCGAGCCGCTGACCGAGGAGGCCGTCGACGCCCTCACCCGGCTGCGCACCGAGCTGACGCCCGGCGGCCCCCTCGCCGAGCGGCTAGCCGCCCTGATCACCCCCGCCGAGACCGACGCCACCCGCGCGCGGGTCGAGGCGCTGCTCGCCTCCGGCAAACACCCCGAGCCGAGCGGGGAATGGCCGGCGATCCCCTGGCCACCCGTCTGACACGCCCCCACGCCGCCGGGCACACCCCGACTGCACATCCGCCGGGAAGACACAAGAGCGCCTTCCCGGCCATCCGGCCCGCTCCGGTTCGTATGTGAAACCCCGGTCCGGTTAGGCTCATGACATGCATGCCTGGCCCGCTTCCGAAGTCCCCGCCCTGCACGGTCAGGGCCGCGACCTGAGGATCCACGACACCGCGACCGGCCAGCTGGTCACCCTCCAGCCCGGTCCCGTCGCCCGTATCTACGTCTGCGGCATCACCCCGTACGACGCCACCCACCTGGGGCACGCGGCGACCTACAACGCGTTCGACCTCGTGCAGCGCGTGTGGCTCGACACCAAGCGGCAGGTTCACTACGTCCAGAACGTCACGGACGTCGACGATCCGCTGCTCGAACGCGCGCAGCGGGACGGCCTCGACTGGGTCGCCCTCGCCGAGAAGGAGACGGCCCTCTTCCGCGAGGACATGACGGCCCTGCGGATGCTGCCGCCCCGGCAGTACATAGGCGCGGTCGAGGCCATACCCGGCATCGTCCCGCTCGTGGAGCGCCTGCGCGACCTCGGCGCGGCCTACGAGCTCGAAGGTGACATCTACTTCTCCGTGGAGTCCGACCCGCACTTCGGCAAGGTCTCGAACCTGGACGCCGCCGCCATGCGGCTGCTGTCCGCGGAGCGCGGCGGCGACCCGGACCGGCCGGGCAAGAAGAACCCCCTCGACCCGATGCTGTGGATGGCCGCCCGCGAGGGCGAGCCCAGCTGGGACGGCGCCTCGCTCGGCCGGGGACGCCCCGGCTGGCACATCGAGTGCGTCGCCATCGCCCTGGACCACCTCGGCATGGGCTTCGACGTCCAGGGCGGCGGAAGCGACCTCGCCTTCCCGCACCACGAGATGGGCGCCTCGCACGCCCAGGTGCTCACCGGCGAGTTCCCCATGGCCCGGGCCTACGTCCACGCCGGCATGGTCGCCCTGCACGGCGAGAAGATGTCCAAGTCCAAGGGCAACCTGGTCTTCGTCTCCCAGCTGCGCCGGGACGGCGTCGACCCCGCCGCGATCCGCCTGTCGCTGCTCGCCCACCACTACCGCGCCGACTGGGAGTGGACCGACCAGGTCCTCGCCGACGCCGTCGCCCGGCTCGGCCGGTGGCGCGCGGCCGTCTCCCGGCCCGACGGCCCGTCCGCGGACGCGCTCGTCGAGGAGATCCGCGACGCCCTCGCGAACGACCTCGACGCCCCGGCCGCACTGGCCGCCGTCGACCGCTGGGTCGCGCTCCAGCAGGAGCAGGGCGGCACGGACATCGGCGCACCCGGAGTCGTCTCCCGCGCGGTGGACGCGCTGCTGGGCGTGGCGCTGTGAACGCCTGAAGGAACGCGCCCCGTGAGGGGCGCGGGGAACTGCGCGACCTGTCACAACGGTCCCGCACCGGCGCGCCGGCCGAAGACAAGGGGCGCTTCCCACCTGGGAAGCGCCCCTTCGCCGTCCGTACGCTCAGCCCTCGGGACCGTCGTCCTCGTCGTCCTCCCTCGGACCGCCGCCGGAGGCGGGCGGCCTCGGCTTGCCGCCCGGAGGGCTGACGTCCCGGCGCCGCAGATACCGCTCGAACTCCCGGGCGATCGCCTCGCCCGACGCCTCCGGCAGCTCCGCGGTGTCCCGGGCCTCCTCCAGCGTCTGGACGTACTCGGCGACCTCGCTGTCCTCCGCGGCCAGCTGGTCCACGCCCACCTGCCAGGCACGCGCGTCCTCGGGCAGCTCGCCCAGCGGGATCCGCACGTCGATCAGGTCCTCCAGGCGGTTCAGCAGCGCCAGCGTGGCCTTCGGGTTGGGCGGCTGCGACACGTAGTGCGGCACCGCCGCCCACAGCGACACCGCCGGCACACCCGCGTGCGTGCACGCCTCCTGCAGGACGCCGACGATCCCGGTGGGGCCCTCGTACTTGGTCTCCTCCAGGTCCATCCGGCGTGCCAGGTCGGCATCCGACGTCGTCCCGCTGATCGGGACCGGACGGGTGTGCGGGGTGTCGCCGAGCAGGGCGCCCAGGATCACCACCAGCTCCACGCCCAGCTCGTGCGCGAAACCCAGCAGCTCGTTGCAGAACGAGCGCCAGCGCATGGAGGGTTCGATGCCGCGGACCAGGACCAGGTCGCGCGGCTTGTCCCCGCCGACACGCACCACGGACAACCTTGTCGTCGGCCATGTGATCTTGCGGACGCCGCCGTCCATGAACACCGTGGGCCGGTTCACCTGGAAGTCGTAGTAGTCCTCGGCGTCCAGTGCCGCGAACACCTCGCCCTTCCACTCCTTCTCCAGATGCGCGACCGCGGTGGAGGCGGCGTCGCCGGCATCGTTCCAGCCCTCGAACGCGGCCACCATGACCGGGTCGATCAGCTCGGGAACCCCCTCGAGCTCGATCACCCAGCGCCTCCTTCCGACGTGCCCTCGCTTGACCACCCAACCTTACGGCGTGCGGCGGGGGCGCCCGCAGCCCCCTTGCACGGGGGAGTGAACGGAACACTGCCCCGATCACCACCCCGGAACACCCCGGCCGGCAACGGGAGAAGGGGGCGGCTCCGTGCGGGAAGCCGCCCCCTGACATGCCGTAGGACCGTCCGGCCGTCGACGCCCTCGCCGGTCCTACCTCCTGCCGCGCAGGTTCTGCGGCCCTACTTCTTGTCGAGCAGGTCCTGGACCTTGCCGCGCACCTCGTCCGTGGCCAGACCGCGGATCGTCAGCGTGGTGCGGCGGCGCAGCACGTCGTCCGCCGTCTCGGCCCACTCGTGGTCACGGGCGTAGACGACCTGCGCCCAGATCTCCGGGGCGTCGGGGTGGACCCGCTCGCCCAGCTCCGGGTTCTCGTTCGCCAGGCGGGCGATGTCGAACGCCAGCGATCCGTAGTGCGTCGCCAGGTGCCTGGCGGTGTCCGCGGCCATGCGCGGGCCCGGCGCCGGGCGGTCGATCAGCAGGCGGTGCGCGACCGCCCGCGGGTTGGCGACACCGGGCAGCGGCAGCTTCTTCGGCAGCGAGGCGATCGGCTCGAAGTCGTCGCCCAGCGGGTGACCCGGCAGCGCCTCCAGCTTCTGCATCACCGTACGGCCGATGTGGCGGAAGGTGGTCCACTTGCCGCCCGCGACGGACAGCATGCCGCCCTTGCCCTCGGTCACGACCGTCTCGCGCTTGGCCTTGGCGGTGTCCCCGGGGCCGCCCGGCAGCACCCGCAGCCCCGCGAAGGAGTACGTGATCAGGTCCCGGCTCAGCTGCTGGTCGCGGATCGAGAACGCGGCCTCGTCCAGGATCTGGGCTATGTCCTTGTCGTTGACCGAGACGTCCGCCGGGTCGCCCTCGAACTCCTCGTCCGTGGTGCCGAGCAGCAGCATGTCCTCCCAGGGGAGGGCGAAGGTGATGCGGTACTTGTCGATCGGCGTGGCCAGCGCCGCCTTCCACGGCGAGGTGCGCTTGAGGACCAGGTGCGCGCCCTTGGACAGGCGGATGGACGGCGCCGCGTTCGGGTCCTCCATCTTCCGCAGGTGGTCGACCCACGGACCGGTCGCGTTCAGCACCAGGCGGGCGTTGACGCCGAACTCCTCGCCCGACAGCCGGTCGCGCAGGTCGGCCCCGGTCACCCGGCCCCGGGTGAAGCGCAGGCCGGTCACCTCGGCGTGGTTGAGGACGACCGCGCCCGCGTCGACGGCCGCGCGGACCGTCATCAGCGCCATGCGCGCGTCGTTCATCTGGTCGTCGCCGTACACGGCCACGGCCTTGAGGTTGTCGGTGCGCAGCTCCGGCACGTCCTGCGCCGCCTTGGCGGGGGAGAGCAGGTGGCCGACGCCGTCACCGAACGCGGAGAGCGCGGAGTAGGCGAAGACACCCGCACCGAGCTTCGCCGCGCCGTGCGGCCCGCCCTTGTACACGGGGAGGTAGAACGTGAGCGGGTTCGCCAGGTGGGGGGCCACCTGACGGGAGACCGCACGGCGCTCGAAGTGGTTCTCCGCCACCAGCTTCACCGCACCGGTCTGCAGGTAGCGCAGACCGCCGTGCAGCAGCTTGGAGGAGGCGGAGGACGTGGCTCCGGCGAAGTCGCCGGCGTCCACCAGAGCCACCCTGAGGCCGGACTGCGCGGCGTGCCAGGCGGTGGAGATGCCCAGGATGCCGCCGCCGATCACGAGAAGGTCGTACGACGCCTTGGAAAGCTGCTCCCTGGTCTCGGCTCGGCTCGGGTTCGAGCCGGAGGCCGGGTGCGTCCCCAGGGCAGGCACGGACTGCAGGGTGGACTTGGTGGTCATGCTGTTCTTACTCCTCGTCCTCGAGCCAGCCCATGGTCCGCTCGACGGCCTTGAGCCAGTTCTTGTACTCACGGTCGCGGGTCTCCGCGTCCATGCGGGGGGTCCACTCGGCGGCCCGGCGCCAGTTGGCACGCAGGTCGTCGGTGCTGTTCCAGAAGCCGACGGCGAGACCGGCGGCGTAGGCGGCGCCCAGGCAGGTGGTCTCGGCGACCATCGGACGCACCACGGGGGCGTCCAGCACGTCCGACAGCGTCTGCATCAGCAGGTTGTTGGCCGTCATGCCGCCGTCGACCTTCAGCGTGGCCAGCTCGACGCCGGAGTCCTTCGTCATGGCGTCGGCGATCTCCCGCGTCTGCCAGGCGGTGGCCTCCAGGACGGCGCGCGCGAGGTGCGCCTTGGTGACGTACCGGGTCAGGCCGGCGATCACACCGCGGGCGTCGGAGCGCCAGTGCGGGGCGAACAGGCCGGAGAAGGCCGGCACGAAGTACGCGCCGCCGTTGTCCTCGACGGACAGCGCGAGGGTCTCGATCTCGGCGGCCGTGGAGATCAGGCCCATCTGGTCGCGCATCCACTGCACCAGCGAGCCGGTGACGGCGATCGAGCCCTCCAGGGCGTAGACCGTGTCCTGGTCGCCGATCTTGTAGCCGACGGTGGTGAGCAGACCGGCGTACGAGTTGATGATCTTGTCACCGGTGTTCATCACCATGAAGGTGCCGGTGCCGTACGTCGACTTGGTCTCGCCCTCGGCGAAGCAGGTCTGGCCGAACAGGGCCGCCTGCTGGTCGCCGAGCGCGGAGGCGACCGGGATGCCGCCGAGCAGGTCGCCCAGCTTGCCGCCGTTGATCTCGCCGTAGACCTCGGCGGAGGAGCGGATCTCGGGCAGGATCCGCAGGGGCACGCCGATCGACTCGGCGATCTTCTCGTCCCACTCCATGGTGTGCAGGTTCATCAGCATGGTGCGGGAGGCGTTGGTGACGTCGGTGACGTGCTTGCCGCCGTTCACACCACCGGTCAGGTTCCAGATGACCCAGGTGTCCATGGTGCCGAAGAGGATGTCCCCGGCCTCGGCGCGCTCCTTGAGACCCTCGACGTTGTCGAGCAGCCAGCGGGCCTTGGGGCCGGCGAAGTAGGAGGCGAGGGGGAGACCGGTCTCGCGGCGGAAGCGGTCCTGGCCGACGTTGCGGCCGAGCTCGCGGCACAGGGCGTCGGTGCGGGTGTCCTGCCAGACGATGGCGTTGTGGACGGGCTCACCGGTGTTCTTGTCCCACAGCACGGTGGTCTCGCGCTGGTTGGTGATGCCGATGGCCTTGATGTCGTCGCGGGTGATGCCGGCCTTGGCGACCGCGCCGGCGACGACCTCCTGGACGTTGGTCCAGATCTCGGTGGCGTTGTGCTCGACCCAGCCCGGCTTCGGGAAGATCTGCTCGTGCTCCTTCTGGTCGACGGAGACGATCCGGCCGTCCCGGTCGAAGACGATGCAGCGGCTGGAGGTGGTGCCCTGGTCGATGGCGGCGATGAAGGGGCCGGCGGTGTGCGCGTCGGTCACTGTGTGCTCCTGGGAGATCCGTCGTTGGGGGGCTGATGGCTACGGCGCGTGCGGTGCTCGGTGGGCCGCGGGGACGTCTCGCTGGTCCTCACGACCATCGTGAGCTGGCTCCTACGCGAATGCGACGTTGTAGAGGCCTGCGGCGATCGCGCCGCCGATCAGCGGACCGACCACCGGGATCCACGCGTAGGCCCAGTCCGAGCCGCCCTTGTTGGGCAGCGGCAGCAGGGCGTGCACGATGCGCGGGCCGAGGTCGCGGGCCGGGTTGATGGCGTAGCCGGTCGGACCGCCCAGGGACAGACCGATCGAGACGACCACCAGCGCGGTGATCAGACCGCCCAGGACGCCCAGGCCGTTGCCCTTGTCGTTGAGGCCCTGGGTGAGGACCGCGAGGATCAGCACGACCGTGCCGATGATCTCCGTCAGGAGGTTCTGCACCGTGTTCCGGATCTCCGGACCGGTGGAGAAGACGCCCAGGACCGGGCCGGCGCCCTTCTCCTGCGCCTCGACGGCCTTGGCCGTGGTGGCCTGCGCGCCCGGACCGCCGACGATCTCCTTGTCGGTCAGGTGCGCCTGGAACTGGCCGTAGTAGGCCACCCAGACCAGCGCGGCGCCGATCATCGCGCCGAGCAGCTGGCCGGCGAAGTAGACCGGCACGTTCGTCCAGTCACTGTCCTTGATGGCCAGGGCGACCGTCACGGCCGGGTTGAGGTGGGCACCGGAGAGCGGGCCGGAGATGTACACCGCCGTCATCACGGCGAAACCCCAGCCGAAGGCGATGGCGAGCCAGCCGGCGCCTCGGGCCTTGGAGGCCTTCAGAGTGACGGCGGCGCAGACGCCGCCGCCGAGGAGGATGAGAACGGCGGTACCTATGGTCTCGCCGATGAAGATGTCGGAGCTGGACACCCGCGACTCCTTTGTCCTTCGTCCAGGGGGGAAGCCGAACTCCCGGGTCCCTCCGGGGTTGCGGCGCCCTCGGGGTGAGAGCGAATCCGGCCCTTGGCGTTGTCACACTCTAGCGCGTATTGCCGGTAGGTGTTCGACAATGCCGACCGATGGACGGGAGTCTTGCTTCGCCTTCACAGGTGCGTCAAGAGGTCCGGGCAAGAGGTCTCGGTTCGAAAGCCCGATCGTTACTGATCGCTTCGCGCGGACGCCCCGGCCAGAGGGCACGACGAAGGGCCGGGGCGCGTCTCCAGCGCTCCGGCCCCGATGGTGGTACGACGTCTCAGAACCGCCCGGCGCCCAGGTCCCGCGACACCGCGCGGGCGCAGTCCCGCACGGCCGCGATCAGCTCGGGCCGCAGCTCCCCGTCCCGGCGCACCCGCTCCACGGCGCCGGTGATGCCCACCGCGCCCACCGGCATGCGCCGCCGGTCGTGGATGGGCGCGGCGATGGACGCGACGCCCTCCCAGGTCTCCTCCACATCGGCCGCGTAGCCCCGCGCGCGGGTGACGTCGAGGAGGCGCTCGAAGGCGTCCAGGTCGCACACCGTGCGGTCGGTGAAGGCCTTGCGGTCGGACTCCAGGGCCTCGCTGTGCGCCACCGGGTCGTAGGCGGACAGCACCTTGCCCAGCGCCGTGGAGTGCAACGGCTGCATCGCCCCGATCTCCAGCACTTGCCGGCTGTCGTCCGGCCGGAAGACGTGGTGCACGATCAGCACGCCCTGCTGGTGCAGCACACCCAGGTAGACGCTCTCCCCGCTGGAGCGGGCCAGGTCGTCGGTCCACACCAGGGCGCGGGCGCGCAGCTCGTGCACATCGAGATAGGTGGTGCCCAGGCGCAGCAGCTCCGCGCCCAGCTGGTAGCGCCCGGAGGCGTCGTCCTGCTCCACGAACCCCTCCGCCTGGAGGGTGCGCAGGATGCCGTGCGCGGTGCCCTTGGCGAGGCCGAGCGCGGAGGCGATGTCCGACAGGCCCAGGCGCCGCTCGCCGCCCCCGAGCAGCCGCAGCATCGCGGCCGCCCGCTCGAGCGACTGGATGTTCCGTGCCATCGCCGTCCTGCCTCCGTCCCCATTGGCCGCCCATCCGGGTGCTGCCACCGTCGTTCGGCAATGTCGAACACTACCGGTCCATGCCGACCTCCCGCCAATGGTCGGACGGTACTTGTTACGCCATGCGCGGCGTGTCGGCCACACTGGGGTGCCTGCGGGACGCCCCGGACCCGGTCGTACGTCCCCGGCCCTCATACGCGGTCGAACGTCTCCGGGGCCCGCCCCCGCCGCGGCCTACGTCCCCGTGACCGCGGCCGACCCCGATGTACGTCCCCGGCGTCCGCCCCCGTCCTCCCTCACCCGTTCGGCGCGGCGCACCGCACCGGCTCACGTGGCTTCTCCGGGCCGGGTGCCCCGCTCCCGCGCCCGTCCGCCTCGTGGACGCTCTGCCCATCCTCGACCTGTCCCGGTTAGGCTGGCGCCGTGCGCCTCGCCTGAATACCGCGCGAAGCCGCATAGCCGACAGCCGTCGCATCAAAGGGAGCCCCTTCATGGCCTCGTCGCCGCTGACCCCTTCCGCCGACAGCCGGACACGTGTGTCCGCGCTCCGAGAGGCGCTCGCCACCCGTGTGGTGGTCGCCGACGGAGCGATGGGCACCATGCTCCAGGCGCAGGACCCCACCCTGGACGACTTCCAGCAGCTCGAAGGCTGCAACGAGATCCTCAACGTCACCCGCCCCGACATCGTCCGCTCGGTCCACGAGGAGTACTTCGCGGCCGGCGTGGACTGCGTCGAGACGAACACCTTCGGCGCCAACCACACGGCCGCCGCCGAGTACGAGATCTCCGACCGCGTCCACGAGCTGTCCGAGGCCGGCGCCCGCATCGCCCGCGAGGTGGCCGACGAGTTCGCCGCCCGCGACGGACGCCCCCGCTGGGTGCTCGGCTCCGTCGGCCCCGGCACCAAGCTGCCCACGCTCGGCCACGTCGGCTACACGACGATCCGCGACGGCTACCAGGCCAACGCCGAGGGCCTGCTCGCCGGCGGCGCCGACGCCCTGATCGTGGAGACCACGCAGGACCTGCTGCAGACCAAGGCCTCCGTCGTCGCCGCCCGCCGCGCGATCGAGCTGTCCGGCCTCGACGTACCGCTGCTGGTGTCGATGGCCTTCGAGACGACCGGCACCATGCTGCTCGGCTCCGAGATCGGCGCCGCGCTGACCGCGCTGGAGCCGCTCGGCATCGACATGATCGGCCTGAACTGCTCCACCGGCCCCGCCGAGATGAGCGAGCACCTGCGCTACCTCACGCGCCACTCCCGCATCCCGCTGCTGTGCATGCCCAACGCCGGTCTGCCGATCCTCACCAAGGACGGCGCGCACTTCCCGCTCGGCCCCGAGGGCCTGGCCGACGCCCAGGAGAACTTCGTCCGCGACTACGGCCTGTCCCTGGTGGGCGGCTGCTGCGGTACGACCCCCGAGCACCTGCGGCAGGTCGTGGAGCGGGTGCGTGACCTCGCCCCCGCCGAGCGCCACCCGGCCCCCGAGCCGGGTGCCGCCTCCCTCTACCAGACGGTGCCGTTCCGGCAGGACACCTCCTACCTCGCGATCGGTGAGCGCACCAACGCCAACGGGTCGAAGAAGTTCCGTGAGGCGATGCTGGAGGGCCGCTGGGACGACTGCGTGGAGATGGCCCGCGAGCAGATCCGCGAGGGCGCGCACATGCTCGACCTGTGCGTGGACTACGTCGGCCGCGACGGCGTCGCGGACATGGAGGAACTGGCCGGGCGCTTCGCCACGGCGTCGACGCTGCCGATCGTGCTGGACTCCACGGAGGTGCCGGTCATCCGGGCCGGGCTGGAGAAGCTCGGCGGCCGCGCGGTGATCAACTCGGTGAACTACGAGGACGGGGACGGCCCCGAGTCCCGCTTCGCCAAGGTCACCCAGCTCGCCAAGGAGCACGGCGCGGCGCTGATCGCGCTGACCATCGACGAGGAGGGCCAGGCCCGCACGGCTGAGAAGAAGGTGGAGATCGCCGAGCGGCTGATCGCCGACCTGACCGGGAACTGGGGCATCCGTGAGGAGGACATCCTCATCGACTGCCTCACCTTCACCATCTGTACCGGTCAGGAGGAGTCCCGCAAGGACGGCGTCGCCACCATCGAGGGCATCCGCGAACTCAAGCGCCGCCACCCGAACGTGCAGACCACCCTCGGTCTGTCGAACATCTCCTTCGGTCTGAACCCGGCCGCCCGCATCCTGCTCAACTCCGTCTTCCTGGACGAGTGTGTGAAGGCCGGGCTGGACTCGGCGATCGTGCACGCCTCGAAGATCCTGCCGATCGCCCGGTTCAGCGAGGAAGAGGTCCAAACCGCGCTGGACCTGATCCACGACCGGCGCGCCGAGGGCTACGACCCGCTGCAGAAGCTCATGCAGCTGTTCGAGGGCGCGACCGCCAAGTCGCTGAAGGCGTCCAAGGCCGAGGAGCTGGCCGCGCTGCCGCTCGAGGAGCGCCTCAAGCGCCGCATCATCGACGGCGAGCGCAACGGCCTGGAGGCCGACCTCGACGAGGCGCTCACCGCCCGCTCCGCCCTGGACATCGTCAACGAGACGCTGCTGGACGGCATGAAGGTGGTCGGTGAGCTGTTCGGCTCCGGCCAGATGCAGCTGCCGTTCGTCCTCCAGTCCGCCGAGGTGATGAAGACGGCCGTCGCCCACCTCGAACCGCACATGGAGAAGACCGACGAGGCGGGCAAGGGCACGATCGTGCTGGCCACGGTCCGCGGGGACGTGCACGACATCGGCAAGAACCTGGTCGACATCATCCTGTCGAACAACGGCTACAACGTGGTCAACCTGGGCATCAAGCAGCCCGTCTCGGCGATCCTGGAGGCCGCCGAGGAACACCGGGCCGATGTGATCGGCATGTCCGGGCTGCTGGTGAAGTCCACAGTGATCATGAAGGAGAACCTGGAGGAGCTCAACCAGCGCGAGCTCGCCGGCAAGTACCCGGTCATCCTCGGCGGCGCCGCGCTGACCCGCGCCTACGTCGAGCAGGACCTGCACGAGATCTACCAGGGCGAGGTCCGCTACGCCCGTGACGCCTTCGAGGGCCTGCGCCTGATGGACGCCCTCATCGGCGTCAAGCGCGGCGTGCCCGGCGCCAAGCTGCCCGAGCTGAAGCAGCGCCGGGTCAGGGCGGCGACCGTCGAGGTCGAGGAGCGCCCGCAGGAGGGGCACGTCCGCTCCGACGTGGCCACCGACAACCCGGTGCCCGAGCCGCCGTTCTGGGGCACCCGCGTCATCAAGGGCATCCAGCTCAAGGAGTACGCCTCCTGGCTCGACGAGGGCGCCCTGTTCAAGGGCCAGTGGGGGCTGAAGCAGGCCCGCACCGGCGAGGGCCCCACCTACGAGGAGCTGGTCGAGTCCGAGGGCCGGCCCCGGCTGCGCGGCCTGCTGGACCGCCTGCAGACGGAGAACCTGCTGGAGGCGGCCGTCGTCTACGGCTACTTCCCGTGCGTGTCCAAGGACGACGACCTGATCGTCCTGGACGAGCAGGGCAACGAACGCACCCGCTTCACCTTCCCGCGCCAGCGCCGCGGCCGCCGGCTGTGCCTGGCCGACTTCTTCCGCCCGGAGGAGTCGGGACAGACCGACGTCGTCGGCTTCCAGGTCGTGACCGTCGGCTCGCGCATCGGCGAGGAGACGGCGCGCATGTTCGAGGCCAACGCCTACCGCGACTACCTGGAGCTGCACGGCCTGTCCGTCCAGCTCGCGGAGGCCCTCGCCGAGTACTGGCACGCGCGCGTGCGCTCCGAGCTCGGATTCGCCGGCGAGGACCCGGCCGAGATCGAGGGCATGTTCGAGCTGAAGTACCGCGGTGCCCGCTTCTCGCTGGGCTACGGCGCCTGCCCCGACCTGGAGGACCGCGCCAAGATCGCCGACCTGCTCCAGCCGGAACGCATCGGCGTGCACCTGTCGGAGGAGTTCCAGCTTCACCCCGAGCAGTCCACCGACGCCATCGTGATCCACCACCCGGAGGCGAAGTACTTCAACGCACGGTGACCCCGTTCGACAGGCCGTGACCGGCATCTTGGGCATGTCGATCGAATTCGTCGTACACTGGTCGGTCCACCGCAGGCCGGTTCCCGTCGGGAACCGGCCTGATCGTCCCCAAGGAGGTACGCCGGATGACGACGACGGTCCCCGCACCCGGTACCAAGACGGCCGAAGGCTCCGCACTGCAGGCCGTCCTCCTGGACATGGACGGCACCCTGGTGGACACCGAGGGCTTCTGGTGGGACGTCGAGGTCGAGGTGTTCGCCGCCCTCGGCCACGCCCTCGACGACGCATGGCGCCATGTCGTGGTCGGCGGTCCCATGACCCGCAGCGCGGGGTTCCTGATCGAGGCGACGGGCGCCGACATCCCCCTCGCCGAGCTGACCGTCCTGCTCAACCAGGGCTTCGAGGACCGGATCGGCGAGGCCCTGCCGCTGATGCCGGGCGCGGCCCGGCTGCTGGCGGAACTGCACGAGCAGGGCGTGCCGACCGCCCTGGTCTCCGCCTCCCACCGCCGCATCATCGACCGCGTGCTGACCACGCTCGGCCCCCACCACTTCTCGCTGAGCATCGCCGGCGACGAGGTCTCCCGGACCAAGCCGCACCCCGACCCCTACCTGCTCGCGGCAGCCGGCCTGGGCGTCGACCCGACCCGCTGCGCCGTCGTCGAGGACACCGCCACCGGCGTCGCGGCCGCCGAGGCCGCCGGCTGCCACGTCGTCGCCGTACCCTCCGTGGCACCCATCGGACCCGCCGACCGGCGCACCGTCGTGACCTCGCTCGAAGAAGTCGATCTCGCATTTCTGCGCGGCCTGATGACGCAAATGCGCTGACGGAAATGCGGTAACCGTTCACCCAGCGTGTCCCGGCCATTGCCGGGACATTCCGCCCAGGGGCGGCGGACGGCGCTCCGGCGGAATTCACGGCGCACGCCGAGGGCGAATTGCGCCCCCGTGCCCCCCTGCCCGCGTGTGACGTTCCCCACGCCCGGCAGGCCCGGGCCGGGGCTGACGCGGCGCCACACACCCCCAACGGCGGCCGCAGCGCGCACCCTTGTGTCCCGATTGATGAAACCCTGCACGAATCCTTCCCCTGTCGGGTTTTCGTTGCGTCCCCGCCCGGTTTCGCAGCGTGATGGGGCACCGGCTCCATGGCCCGCGAACCGGCCCGCGGGCGCGGACTAATCTCATCGCGAGAACATCGCCCCTTACCCCCGTGCTCCGCTGCGACACCCCTGCATGCCGGATACACGGAGTCAGACGCTCTGGAGAAACTCGAGCATGAACCGCAAGACTCTGGTGCTGCCGGCCATGGCAGGCCTGCTCGCCCCCGTGCTCGCCGCGTGCGGCAGCACCGACGGCAGCAGCAGCGGCGGGAAGGCCATCGTCGTCGGCACCACGGACCGGTTCACCGCCACGAAGGACGCCCCGGCGCCGCTCGACCCCGCCTACGCCTACGACGTCGGCAGCTGGAACATCCTGCGCCAGACCGTGCAGACCCTGATGACCCTGCCCAAGGGCGGCGGCCAGCCGGTCCCCGAGGCGGCGCAGAGCTGCGGCTTCACCGACAGCGGCAACGAGCGCTACGCCTGCAAGCTGCGCGACGGACTGACGTTCGCGGGCGGCGACGCCGTCACCGCGAACGCCGTGAAGTACTCCATCGACCGCGCCCGCGCCATCCAGGCCGACTCCGGAGTGGCGTCCCTGCTGTCCACCGTCGACACGGTCGAGACCCAGGGCGACAAGGAGGTCGTCTTCCACCTGAAGACCGCCGACGCGACCTTCCCGTACAAGCTGTCCACCCCCGTCGCGGGCATCGTCGACCCCGCCGACTACCCCAAGGACAAACTGCGCGAAGGCTTCTCGGTCGACGGCTCCGGGCCGTACACCCTCAAGGCCGAGACCAGCGGCGACTCCATGACCAAGGCCGTCTTCACCAAGAACCCCGACTACAAGGGGTCCTTGACCGTGAACAACGACAAGGTCGAGCTGGACTCCTTCGACAGCGCCGACGCCATGGGCGCAGCGCTCGAAAAGGGCGACATCGACCTCATGAGCCGCACCATGTCCCCGGACCAGGTGCGCAAGCTGCAGGCCGGCTCCGGCAAGAACATCGACCTGCTGGACATGCCCGGCCTGGAGATCCGCTACCTGGCCTTCAACACCGACGCCCCGTCCGTCAAGGACAAGGCCGTGCGCCAGGCCGTCGCCCAGGTCGTCGACCGCGCCGCCCTCGTCTCCCAGGTGTACGGCACCCAGGCCGAAGCCCTGTACTCCCTGGTCCCGGCCACCGTCACCGGCCACTCCAACTCGTTCTTCAACAAGTACGGCGAGCCCAGCAAGGCCAAGGCCAAGTCGCTGCTCGCGAAGGCCGGCATCACCACCCCGGTCAAGCTGACCCTGCACTACACCACCGACCACTACGGCGCGGTCACCAAGCGCGAGTTCGAGGTGCTCCAGCAGCAGCTCAACGCCAGCGGGCTGTTCGACGTCCAGATCCAGGGCACCCCCTGGGACGCCTTCGTCCCCGCCGAGCGCAAGGGCACCTACGACGTGTGGGGCATGGGCTGGTTCCCGGACTTCCCGGACGCCGACAACTACCTCGCGCCGTTCCTCGACAAGGACAACTTCCTCAAGTCGCCGTACCGCAACAGCGAGATCATCAACCAGCTGATCCCGCAGTCCCGGCGCGAGGCCGACCGCCTCGCCGCCGCGCGGAGCCTGACGGACATCCAGGACATCGTGGCCGACGACGTGCCCGTTCTGCCGCTGTGGCAGGGTAAGCAGTACGTCGCCGCCCGCGACGACATCACGGGCACCGCCTACGCGTTGAACAACACCTCGACCCTGCAGCTGTGGGAGCTGGGCCGCGGTGTGAGCGGCTGACGCACCCTTGCCCGGGACCCGGCGACGGGCCCCGGGCCGTCGGAGAACCGAAGACAAGGCACACGTACGTGAACATGCGCAACCAGTGGCCGGTCCTGCCCCTCGTGGCCGGGCTGGCCTCCGGCCTGTTGACCGGATGCGGAACGGAGAACGGCGATTCCGGGGGCACCGGGTCCGCCGTGGTGATGGGGATGTCCGACGACGTCCTGGCCACGGACCCCGCCTCGGGCTACGACCCCGGTTCCTGGCTGTTGTTCAACAACGTCTTCCAGTCGCTGCTCAGCTTCCCCGAGGGAGCCACCGAGCCGCAGCCGGAAGCGGCGAAGCAGTGCGGCTTCACCGACACCCAGGCCCAGGTCTACCGGTGCACCCTCAAGGACGACCTCAAGTTCAGCAACGGTGACACGCTCACCTCGAAGGACGTGAAGTTCTCCTTCGACCGCATGCTGAAGATCAACGACCCGGCCGGCCCGGCGGTCATGTTCCCCTCGCTCGCCTCGGTGGAGACACCGGACGACAAGACGGTCGTCTTCCAGCTCAAGACCTCCGACGCGACCTTCCCCAGCAAGATCGCCTCCGGCGCCGGATCCATCGTCGACCACAGCCAGTACGACGCGAACGGCCTGCGCAAGGACGGCAAGGCCGTCGGCTCCGGCCCGTACAAGCTGGACTCCTTCAACGACGAAGAGGCCGTCTTCTCCGTCAACGGCAACTACAACGGCACCGCCAAGGTGAAGAACTCCGGCGTCACGCTGAAGTTCTTCCACGGCGACCAGAGCGCCCTGAAGAAGGCCCTCCTCGACGGCAAGGTCGACGCCGCCTACCGCGGTCTGAGCGCGGCCGACATCGCCGACATCCAGAAGAGCGGCGGCAGTTCGGGCGTCGAGGTGGTCGAGGGCAGCAGCGCCGAAGTCCAGCACCTGGTCTTCAACATGAACGACCCGGTCGCCGGAAAGGCCGGCGTACGCAAGGCCATCGCCCACCTCCTCGACCGCGACGCCCTCATCCGGGACGTCTACCAGGGCACCGCGACCCCGCTGTACTCGATCATCCCGGCCGGCATCGCCGGCCACACCACGTCGTTCTTCAACACCTACGGCGCCCGCCCCTCCAAGGCCCAGGCCAAGGAAGCCCTGCGCGCCGCCGGCATCACCGGCAAGGTCAAGCTCACCCTGTGGTCCACCCCGGCCCGCTACGGCCCCGCCACCGACGCGGAACTGAAGGCGATAGCCGGCCAGCTCAACGCCAGCGGGCTGTTCGAGGCCGACGTGAAGTCGGTGGCCTTCGACCAGTACGAGAAGGACATCGCGGCCGGCAAGTACGGCGTCTACGTCAAGGGCTGGGTCCCCGACTACCCGGACGCCGACAACTTCACCGCCCCCTTCTTCGGCAAGGGCAACGTGCTGGACAACAACTACAGCAACAAGACCATCACCGGCACGCTCATCCCGCGCACCGCGGCCCAGAGCGACCGCGCCTCCACCGGCAAGGAATACGGCGAACTCCAGGACATCGTCGCCGACGACGTACCCGTCCTGCCCGTGTGGCAGGGCAAGCAGTACGCCGTGGTCCGCGACGGCGTCTACGGCCTCGAGTCCTGCCTCGACGCCTCCACCGTGTTCCGCTTCTGGGAGCTGCACAAGGGCTGAGCGGCCACCCGCACACCAAGGGCGCCCCTTCCCCCGGACAGCCGGGGGGAGGGGCGCCCTCGCACGACGTGAAGCAACGGCGCGTCCTTACTGGGCGCCCGGGCGCACCAGACCGCTCTCGTAGGCGTACACCGCCGCCTGCACACGGTCACGCAGACCCAGCTTCGTCAGCACATGACCCACATGCGTCTTGACGGTGGTCTCACTGACGAACAGATCGGCGGCGATCTCCGCGTTCGACAGCCCCCGCGCCACCAGCTTCAGCACCTCGACCTCACGGTCGGTCAGCGTGTGCAGCGTGTCCGGCACAGGTTCCTCACCGGAGGGCAGATGGGTGGCGTACTTGTCCAGCAGGCGCCGGGTGATGCTCGGCGCGAGCATCGCCTCCCCGCCCGCCACCACACGGATCGCCTGCACCAGCTCGTTCGCCGGCGCGTCCTTCAGCAGGAAGCCGCTCGCCCCCGCACGCAGCGCCTCCACCACGTACTCGTCGAGGTCGAACGTCGTCAGCACCAGCACCTTCGCCGGACCGTTGCGCTCCGGCCCGGTGATCTGCCGGGTCGCCTCCACGCCGTCCATGCGGGGCATACGGATGTCCATCAGCACGACGTCGGGCTGCAGGGCACGCACCTGGTCGAGCGCCTGGAGGCCGTCCCCGGCCTCGCCGACGACCGCGATGTCCTGCTCCGCCTCCAGGATCATCCGGAAGCCCGTACGCAGCAGCGGCTGGTCGTCGACCAGTAGGACACGGATGGCCACGTGAGTCTCCTTCGCTCGTCCGGGCCCATTCTGCCCTGCACCCGCCACCCGGACCGCCCCCGGGGCAGCCCGTACGGATCACGCCCCACCGCCCCTCACCCTCCGGGACGGACCCGCGGCTCAGGCGCCGCCGGAGCCGTCCGCACGCACCGGGAGCGGATACGGCGGGGGAGTGCCGCCGAACTCCGGGCAGTGCGCCTGGTGATCGCACCAGCCGCACAGCTTCGTCGGCCGCGGCCGCCACTCACCGGTCTCGGTGGCCCGCCGGATCGCCTCCCACAGCGCCAGCAGCTTGCGCTCCACCCGCTCCAGGTCGGCGAGGACCGGATCGTAGGTCAGGACGTCCCCACTGCCGAGGTAGACCAGCTGCAACCGCCGGGGCACGACGTTCTTCAGACGCCACACCACCAGGGCGTAGAACTTCATCTGGAACAGCGCCCCCTCCGCGTACTCGGGCCGGGGCGCCTTGCCGGTCTTGTAGTCGACGATCCGCACCTCCCCGGTGGGCGCGACGTCCACCCGGTCGATGATCCCGCGCAGGGTCAGCCCCGACTCCAGCTGAGCCTCGACGAACAGCTCACGCTCCGCCGGCTCCAGACGCGTCGGGTCCTCCAGCGTGAACCAGCGCTCCACGAGCTGCTCGGCCTCCGTCAGCCACTGCGCCAGCCGCTCGCCGTCCGGATCGTCGGCGAACAGCTCGGTGACCTCCGGGCGGCTCTCCCGCAGCCGCTCCCACTGCCCCGGGATCAGCGACTTGGCGCGCGGCGCGGTCCGCTCGGCCGCCGGAGCGTCGAACAACCGCTCCAGCACCGCGTGCACCAGCGTGCCCCGCGTGGCCGCCGCGCTCGGCTTCTCCGGCAGCCGGTCGATCACCCGGAACCGGTACAGCAACGGGCACTGCATGAAATCACCGGCCCGGGAGGGCGACAGGCTGACCGGCGCGGAACGGTCCGGCCGCGGCGCGACAGGGGCGGCGGCCTCCGGATGCCCGTCCTCCGAGGAGGGCAGCACCACCAGGGGCAGCGCACCGCCCCCGGCCACGGACGCCGCGCTGCCGACGGTCTCCGCGGCTGCGTCGGCAGATTCGGAAGGCTCCGGGGACGCGTCGGTGGGGGCAGCAGGCTCCGCGGCTGCCTCGGCAGGGGCGGCGGGCTCCGGGGTCGCGTCGGTGGGGGCGGTCACCTCGGGGGACGCGGCGGGTTCGGGCTCCGGGGACGCGTCGGCAGAGTCGGAAGGCTCCGGGGACGCGTCGGCAGAGTCGGAAGGCTCCGGGGACGCGTCGGCAGAGTCGGAAGGCTCCGGGGACGCGTCGGCGGGGGCGGTCGCCTCGGGGGACGTGTCGGCAGCGGGCCGTATCGACGGCGTGTCCGCCGCCACCCCGCGTCCCGCGTCCTGGCCCGGCACCGTCGTGGAGAGCGGCCCGTGCGCCCTCGCCACGCCTCGCGCCCCGGACGCGGGCGCCACCGTCCCGGTGTCGCCGCCGCCCGGCTCGGCCGTACCCTCGCTGCTCGTCTCCATGCCCCAAGACCTTACGGCCCGCCACTGACAGTGACCCAACCCGCGACCCCCGCGGGAGGGGTACGGCACGGCGAACACGGGGGGTGCCGGGGCGGAACGCGCCGCGACGGACGCATACCATCGACCCGAGACCGCTTCCGGCCGGCCGGCTCGGAAGACGCTTCGAACGAGGGGACACCGTGGACGAGAGCGGCCGGAGCGCGCAGCCGCGGTCGGGTGACGACGAGGCGGCGAAGCCCCACACCGGCGTGCCCACCCCGCCCGCCGCCCCCGCACACCCCGACCCCACCGGCCCCCACGGGTCGCCCGGCCACGCCGACCCGAAGACCACCCCTGCGACACCCGCTCCCGGCGCCCACCCCGGCGACGAGCCGGCCTCCGGCGCGAAGGCCCCCGCAGCGCCCGCCCACCCCGCCGACGAGCCCGCCCGCCCGACCGGCCCCGGCACCCCTGCGACGCCCGCACAGAGCAATGAGCCGGCCACCTCCGGGACGCCCGCACAAAACAACGAGCCGGACGCCCCCGGCGAGCCCCCCGCCCCCCACCACCCCACTCCGCCCGCGCCCCCCAACCCCCCGCACGCGCACCACACCCCCGGCGCCGGTCCGCACGATCAGCACCCCGACCGCAGTCACGCCCACGCGGGATCCGGCGGACGCCCCCCGCGCCCCCCGGAGCCCCGCAGCGGGCTGCTCATGGGCCGCCCCTTCGGCGTGCCCGTGTACGTCGCGCCCAGCTGGTTCCTCGTCGCCGCGCTGATCACCTGGGTCTTCGGCGGTCAGCTCGACCGCGTACTGCCCGAGCTCGGCGCCGCCCGCTACCTCGTCTCCCTCTTCTTCGCCGTCGCCTTCTACGCCTCCGTGCTCGTCCACGAGCTGGCCCACACCGTCGCGGCCCTGCGCTTCAAGCTCCCGGTGCGCCGCATCCAGCTGCAGTTCTTCGGCGGCGTCAGCGAAATCGAGAAAGAGGCCGAGACCCCCGGCCGGGAATTCGTCCTCGCCTTCGTCGGCCCGCTGCTCTCCCTCGTCCTCGCCGGCGTCTTCTACCTCGCCATGCAGCCCGTCGAACCCGGCACCGTCCCCGGCGTCCTGCTCGCCGGCCTGATGATCTCCAACCTCATCGTGGCGATCTTCAACTTCCTGCCCGGCCTGCCCCTCGACGGCGGCCGCATGCTCCGCGCCATCGTCTGGAAGATCACCGGCAGGCCCATGAGCGGCACGATCGCCGCCGCCTGGGTCGGCCGCGCCCTCGCCGTCTCCGTCCTGATCGGCCTGCCGCTGCTCACGCAGTCCGGTGCCCTCGGCGCGACCGCCGAGGACAGCGTCGGCATGGACACCGTCACCGACGCCCTGCTCGCCGCCATCCTCGCCGCGATCATCTGGACGGGAGCCGGCAACAGCCTGCGCGTCGCCCGCCTGCGCGAGCACCTGCCCGAACTGCGCGCCCGCACCCTCACCCGACGCGCCGTCCCCGTCCACACCGACACCCCGCTCTCCGAGGCCCTGCGCCGCGCCAACGAGGCCGGCGCCCGCGCCCTCGTCGTCGTCGACACCGACGGCGAACCCCTCTCCCTCGTCCGCGAGGCCGCCATCGTCGGCGTCCCCGAACACCGCCGCCCCTGGGTCACCGTCAGCAACCTCGCCCAGGACCTCACCGACGGCATGCGCGTCTCCGCCGAACTGGCCGGCGAAGACCTCCTCGAAGTCCTGCGCGCCACACCCGCCACCGAATACCTCGTCGTCGAGGACACCGGCGAGATCTACGGCGTCCTGTCCGCCGCCGACGTCGAGCGCGCCTTCGTCAAGGCCATGGCCCGCCCCAGCTGAGCCCCGCTCACCCCGGCCGGGGGGTGGTCCGCGGCCCCCGCAAACCCCGGTAGGCTGGTCACATGTCCGAACCGACCGGTGCCGCCCGCCGACGCGGGCCCTTCAAGGTCGGGGACCAGGTACAGCTGACCGACCCCAAGGGCCGCCACTACACGTTCACGCTCGAGGCCGGGAAGAACTTCCACACCCACAAGGGGAGCTTCCCGCACGACGAACTGATCGGCGCTCCCGAGGGCAGCGTTGTCCGCACCACCGGCAACGTCGCCTACCTCGCGCTGCGCCCCCTGCTCCCCGACTACGTCCTGTCCATGCCCCGCGGGGCAGCCGTCGTCTACCCGAAGGACGCGGGGCAGATCCTCGCCTTCGCCGACATCTTCCCCGGCGCACGCGTCGTGGAGGCCGGAGTCGGCTCGGGCTCCCTCAGCAGCTTCCTGCTGCGGGCCATCGGCGACCAGGGCATGCTGCACAGCTACGAGCGCCGCGAGGACTTCGCGGAGATCGCCCAGCAGAACGTGGAGCGCTACTTCGGCGGCCCGCACCCGGCCTGGCAGCTCACCGTCGGCGACCTGCAGGACAACCTGTCCGACACCGACGTCGACCGCGTCATCCTCGACATGCTCGCCCCCTGGGAGTGCCTGGAGGCCGTCTCCAAGGCGCTGGTCCCCGGCGGCATCCTCTGCTGCTACGTCGCCACCACCACCCAGCTCGCCCGGACCGTGGAGTCCATCCGGGAGATCGGCGGCTTCAACGAGCCGACCGCCTGGGAGACCATGATCCGCAACTGGCACATCGAGGGCCTCGCCGTGCGCCCGGACCACCGGATGATCGGCCACACCGGCTTCCTCCTCACCGCCCGCCGCCTCGCCGACGGCGTCGAGCCGCCCATGCGCCGCCGCCGCCCCGCCAAGGGCGCCTACGGCGAGGACTACAGCGGCCCCAACGCCGACGGCGGCCTCGGCCGCTGAGGCCCGCCCTCACCACGGCAACGCACCGGCGCCGTGGCCCAGTTCCCGCACCCCGCGCGGAACTCGGCCACGGCGCCGTCGTCTTGCACCCGCGTCACACCGGCCCGGACCTCAGACCCGGACCTCAGACGCACCCCGCCGTTCCGCCGCACTGTGACGTGTGGCACCATGCAGGCCACCCCCACCGGCACAGCCCTCACAGGAGACACTCCTAGTGCAGCACCCCGCCGTCCCGGAACTGGCCCACACGCACACCCGCCCCATCCACTGGCTCGCGACCGCCACCGCCCTCGCCGGCGTCGTCGCGCTGTCCTCCCTGCTGCAACCCCGCACGGCCACGGCTGCCCCGACACCCGGCGCGGAAACCACCACCCTCGCCGCCCCCGCCACCACCGGCGTCGCCTTCCCCCTGGACTGCGGCCCCGTCAAGGCCGTCGTCGTCAAGCAGGCCACCGGCGACCTCGACGGCGACCACCGGCCCGAGACCGTCGCCGTCGTCCACTGCGACGCCCCCATGGGCACCCCACCCGACGGCGTCTACGTCCTCACGCACGCGCCCGGCACCGGCCGGCCCCGCATCGTCGCGACCCTCACCGACCCCAAGGACCGCACCAACGTCAGCGACATCGCCGTACACGACCGAGCCGTGCACGCCACCCTGCTCGGCTACTCCTCCGACGACGTCCCCTCCTGCTGCCCCGACGTACGGCGCAGCGTGAAGTGGCAGTGGAAGGACGGCGCGTTCGTCCGCTCCACCCCGGCCGAGGCGCACAGCGTGTGACCCACGTCACGAGACTGTGAGAAATCAGACACACCACAGGGCGGCCACGCGCGCCCCGCGCGTGACCGCCCTCGAAAGCGTCTTGAAGACGACTTAACGCGCGGCAGCCGGACGCTCACTCCGCGTCCGGACCGTACACCTCCACCCGGTCCCCGACCCGACGCACATGGATGCACTCGCCCGGACACTCACGGGCCGAATCCACCACATCCGTCAGCAACGGCAGCGGCACCGGCGTCGCCGCCCCCGGCGCCTGCAGCAGCTCGTCTCCCGCGCCCTTGACATAGGCCAGACCATCGATGTCCAGCTCGAACACCTCCGGCGCGTACTGGGCGCAGATACCGTCACCGGTACACAGGTCCTGATCGATCCAGACCTCCAGCGCCTCGCCCGCGGACGCGGCCTCCTGCTGCACGACTCACCTCTCCTGCCGTTTACGGTCGAGCCGCACGGGAACGATGCAGGCTCTGACGGGTGTTGAACACTTCGACCCTACCTGGGCCCGCTTTCCAATCATGTTCCGTGGGTATTCCCCTGGCGTGAGGGAGAGCGCAAGGGTGAAGATCGGACACACCCCGACCGTCTTTGTGATCTAGGGGTTTCAATCGACACCCGCCCAGGTAGGGTCTGGAAGCGTCCAGCTCCCCTTGGAGGAGGTGAGGACCGTGGCAGCCCACGACGACGACATTGACCGCGGCATCCGCCCGGGACGCGGGTCCGACGACCCGACCGGGCAGATTGCCTACCTTGAGCAGGAGATCGCCGTCCTGCGACGCAAGCTCGCCGACTCTCCGCGACACACGAGGATTCTCGAAGAGCGGATCGTCGAGCTGCAGACCAACCTGGCCGGCGTGTCCGCCCAGAACGAGCGGCTCGCCAACACCCTGCGCGAGGCCCGCGACCAGATCGTGGCCCTCAAGGAAGAAGTCGACCGGCTCGCCCAGCCGCCCGCCGGCTTCGGCGTCTTCCTGCAGGCCAACGAGGACGGCACCGCCGACATCTTCACCGGCGGCCGCAAGCTCCGCGTGAACGTCAGCCCCAACGTCGAGCTCGACGACCTCAGGCGTGGCCAGGAGGTCATGCTCAACGAGGCACTCAACGTGGTCGAGGCCATGGAGTACGAGAGCGTCGGCGACATCGTCACCCTCAAGGAGATCCTCGAGGACGGCGAGCGCGCCCTGGTGCTCGGGCACACCGACGAGGAACGGGTGGTACGGCTCGCCGAGCCGCTGCTGGACGTCACCATCCGCCCCGGCGACGCCCTCCTGCTCGAACCCCGCTCCGGCTACGTCTACGAGGTCGTGCCCAAGAGCGAGGTCGAGGAACTCGTCCTCGAAGAGGTCCCCGACATCGGCTACGAGGCCATCGGCGGCCTCGGCGGCCAGATCGAAGCCATCCGCGACGCGGTCGAGCTCCCCTACCTGTACCCCGACCTGTTCAAGGAGCACGAACTGCGGCCGCCCAAGGGCGTGCTGCTCTACGGTCCCCCCGGATGCGGTAAGACGCTCATCGCCAAGGCCGTCGCGAACTCGCTGGCCAAGAAGGTCGCCGAGGTCACCGGCCAGGCCGCCGGCAAGAGCTTCTTCCTCAACATCAAGGGCCCCGAGCTGCTCAACAAGTACGTCGGCGAAACCGAGCGGCAGATCCGCCTCGTCTTCCAGCGAGCCCGGGAAAAGGCCTCCGAAGGCACCCCCGTGATCGTCTTCTTCGACGAGATGGAATCCCTCTTCCGCACCCGCGGCTCCGGCGTCAGCTCGGACGTGGAGAACACCATCGTCCCGCAGCTGCTCGCCGAGATCGACGGCGTGGAAGGCCTGCAGAACGTGGTCGTCATCGGCGCCTCCAACCGCGAGGACATGATCGACCCCGCCATCCTGCGCCCCGGCCGGCTCGACGTGAAGATCAAGATCGAGCGCCCGGACGCCGAAGCCGCCAAGGACATCTTCGGTAAGTACCTCACCGAACGCCTCCCGCTGCACGGCGACGACCTCACCGAGCACGGCGGCGACAAGTCGGCCACGGTCCAGGCCATGATCCAGACCGCGGTCGAGCACATGTACGCCGAATCCGAGGAGAACCGCTTCCTGGAGGTCACCTACGCCAACGGTGACAAGGAAGTCCTCTACTTCAAGGACTTCAACTCCGGCGCCATGATCGAAAACATCGTGGGCCGGGCCAAGAAGATGGCGATCAAGGACTTCCTCGAAAAGAACCAGAAGGGCCTCCGCGTCTCCCACCTCCTCCAGGCCTGCGTGGACGAGTTCAAGGAGAACGAAGACCTCCCCAACACCACCAACCCGGACGACTGGGCCCGCATCTCCGGAAAGAAGGGCGAGCGGATCGTCTACATCCGCACCCTCATCACCGGAAAGCAGGGCGCCGACACCGGACGCTCCATCGACACGGTGGCGAACACCGGACAGTACCTGTAAAAACAGGGCGGCTGCGGGTGCCCTCACCGGGTACCCGCAGCCCGCTGTTTTTTCCGGCCACATCCGGGGCACAGCACACAAGGCAAAGACACAAATGATCTCCCCACCAGCGCAAAGGCGTTCTAGGCTCTTCCGTACCGCCCGAACGCGCAGTGCGGGGAGGGGCACCGCACACGCACCGGAGCAATCGCGGTACTTGAGCGACGCCCACGACCGAGGGTGCCGCCGGGCAAGGAGGGCCGCATGACCGTACGGCGAGTAATGGGCATCGAGACGGAGTACGGCATCTCCGTCCCCGGCCACCCCAATGCCAATGCCATGCTCACCTCGTCCCAGATCGTCAACGCCTACGCGGCGGCGATGCACCGGGCCCGCCGCGCCCGATGGGACTTCGAAGAGGAGAACCCGCTGCGGGACGCGCGGGGCTTCGACCTCGCCCGCGAAGCCGCCGACTCCAGCCAGCTCACCGACGAGGACATCGGCCTGGCCAACGTCATCCTCACCAACGGCGCCCGCCTCTACGTCGACCACGCACACCCCGAATACAGCTCCCCCGAGGTCACCAACCCGCGCGACGCCGTCCTCTGGGACAAGGCCGGCGAACGCATCATGGCCGAGGCCGCCGAACGAGCCGCCCAGCTCCCCGGCGCCCAGCCCATCCACCTGTACAAGAACAACACCGACAACAAGGGCGCCAGCTACGGCACGCACGAGAACTACCTGATGAAGCGGGAAACCCCCTTCTCGGACATCGTGCGCCACCTGACACCCTTCTTCATCTCCCGCCAGGTCTTCGCCGGCGCCGGTCGCGTCGGTATCGGCCAGGACGGCCACGAACACGGCTTCCAGCTCAGCCAGCGCGCGGACTACTTCGAGGTCGAGGTCGGGCTCGAGACCACCCTCAAGCGCCCCATCATCAACACCCGCGACGAGCCGCACGCCGACGCCGAGAAATACCGCCGCCTGCACGTGATCATCGGCGACGCCAACCTCTCGGAGATCTCCACCTACCTCAAGCTCGGCACGACGGCCCTCGTCCTGTCCATGATCGAAGACGGCTTCATCGCGGTCGACCTCGCCGTCGACCAGCCCGTCCGCACCCTCCACCAGGTCTCCCACGACCCGTCCCTCAAGCGCCTCGTCACCCTCCGCAGCGGCCGCACACTCACCGCCGTGCAACTGCAGATGGAGTACTTCGAGCTGTCCCGGAAATATGTCGAGGAACGCTTCGGGGCCGACGCCGACGAACAGACCAAGGACGTCCTGACGCGCTGGGAGGACACCCTCACGCGCCTCGAGAACGACCCCATGAGCCTCGCCGGCGAACTCGACTGGGTCGCCAAGCGCGAACTCATGGAGGGCTACCGGCGCCGCGACGGCCTCGACTGGGACGCGGCCCGCCTGCACCTCGTCGACCTCCAGTACGCCGACGTACGGCCCGAGAAGGGCCTCTACAACCGCCTCGCCGCCCGCGGACGCATCAAGCGGCTGCTGGACGAGGGCGAGGTCGAGCGGGCCATGCACAAGCCCCCGGAGGACACCCGCGCGTACTTCCGCGGCCGCTGCCTGGAGCAGTACGCCGACGACGTCGCCGCGGCCTCCTGGGACTCGGTCATCTTCGACCTGCCGGGCCGGGACTCCCTCCAGCGGGTCCCAACCCTCGAACCGCTTCGCGGAACGCGAAATCACGTCAAGGAACTGCTGGACCGCTGCCGCACAGCGGAAGACCTGGTCAGGGTGCTCTCGGGCGGCTGAGGGTACTCGTCGGCCTCCCCGGCCGGAACAGGGTGGAAATGCCCCCGGCCGGGAATCATCGAGGTGGCCCCCGCACGTTGTGGAAACTGCGGGGCCGATGTCGGACCTGGCTTGTAGGGTCTGATCATCACCGATCGGCAGGAATGCCGACCTGTCGACCCATGTCGGGCGAAAGAGCGGGGTGAGGGTTATGGCAACCAAGGACACCGGCGGCGGCCAGCAGAAGGCCACGCGCTCCACCGAGGAAGTCGAGGAGCAGGCGCAGGACGCACAGGCCTCGGACGACCTCAAGGAGCGCCACGAGAAGCTGAGCGACGACGTGGACTCCGTCCTGGACGAAATCGATGATGTGCTCGAGGAAAATGCGGAGGACTTCGTGCGCTCCTTCGTTCAGAAGGGTGGCCAGTAAGCCACTTTTACCTTCGATTCGAAGGTGGGCGGGGTGGAGTGGTGGCAAGCGACTCGGAAGTGAAGCGCTGTGCGCGGTGCGGGAAGACCAAGCCGCGCGCAGCCTTCGCCCGCAAGCGCACGAACCTCGACGGCCTCCAGCACCGCTGCCGTGAATGTGCTGCAGAATCCGACCGGCGGCGCCAGCAGGCCATGGGGAGAACGCTCCCATCGCGTGACGGTGTGCCGCCTGGCCACAAGCATTGCCAGGGCTGCGGAGAGGTCAAGCCGCACTCCGAATGGGAACGCATTAAGTCCTCGTCGGACGGGTGGGCCACCTCATGCCGTGCGTGCCGGGCGGAGCGGAACCGCGTCAGCTACTTCAAGCGCAAGTACGGCCTCACGCCAGCCGAACGCGACGCCATGGTCGCCGAGCAGATGGGTCTCTGTGTGATCTGCCTGGATGCCCCGGCCGTGCATGTGGATCACTGCCACTCGACGGGTAGGGTCCGTGGCGTACTGTGCTTCAACTGCAACTCGGCCATCGGCAAGTTGGGAGACGATCCCGACGCCGCCCGTCGGGCCGCTGCCTACCTGGAAGGAACCTCGTGGAAGCCAATTCTCGTGGCACCGGGCGTCTACCTGCTGCCTTCCTGACGCCAGGATCCTCCTCCTTCATGGACTTCCTCGCCGAGCACCAGCCGGAGCTGCTGCCGGGCAAGCGCTCGCTGCCTCCGGTGCAGGGTGTGATCGAGGCGCCGCACGGCACGACCATCGTGTCGGTGACGTTCCCGGGCGGCGTGGTGCTGGCCGGTGACCGCCGGGCCACCATGGGCAATGTGATCGCGCAGCGCGACATCGAGAAGGTGTTCCCGGCGGACGAGTACTCGGCCGTCGGTATCGCCGGCACCGCCGGTCTCGCGGTCGAGATGGTCAAGCTCTTCCAGCTGGAGCTGGAGCATTTCGAGAAGGTCGAGGGTGCCCAGCTGTCGCTGGAGGGCAAGGCCAACCGTCTGTCGACGATGATCCGCTCCAACCTCGGCATGGCCATGCAGGGTCTGGCCGTGGTGCCCCTGTTCGCGGGGTACGACGTGGACCGGGCCAAGGGCCGCATCTTCTCCTACGACGTGACGGGTGGCCGTACCGAGGAGCGTGGCTTCGCCGCGACCGGTTCGGGTTCGGTGTTCGCCCGGGGCGCGATGAAGAAGCTGTACCGCGACGACCTGTCCGAGGCCGATGCCACGACGCTGGTGGTGCAGGCCCTGTACGACGCGGCTGACGACGACTCGGCGACCGGTGGTCCCGATGTCGCCCGCCGGATCTACCCGATCGTCACCGTGATCACCGAGGACGGTTTCCGCCGGCTCACCGACGACGAGTCCTCCGAGATCGCCCGTTCGGTGCTGCAGCGCCGCCTGGAGCAGCCGGACGGCCCGCGGGCCGCTCTGCTCTGAGGGCGGGGCCGGATGTGTTGTCAGGTGATCCAGTGACTTCCACAGAAAGGGACGGATAACCGGTGTCGACGCCGTTCTATGTCTCACCTCAGCAGGCGATGGCCGACCGCGCCGAGTACGCCCGCAAGGGCATCGCGCGTGGCCGCAGCCTGGTCGTCATGCAGTACGCCGACGGCATTGTGTTCGTCGGTGAGAACCCGTCCCGTGCGCTGCACAAGTTCAGCGAGATCTATGACCGGATCGGCTTCGCCGCGGCCGGCAAGTACAACGAGTACGAGAATCTGCGCATCGGTGGTGTGCGCTACGCGGACCTGCGTGGTTACACCTATGACCGGGACGATGTCACGGCGCGGGGTCTGGCCAACGTGTATGCCCAGACGCTGGGCACGATCTTCTCTTCGGCGGCGGAGAAGCCGTACGAGGTGGAGCTGGTGGTGGCCGAGGTGGGGGAGACCCCGGAGGGTGACCAGATCTACCGGCTGCCGCATGACGGGTCGATCGTGGACGAGCACGGCTCGGTGGCGGTCGGTGGCAATGCGGAGCAGATCAGTGGCTTCCTGGACCAGCATCACCGGGACGGTATGAGTCTGGCGGAGGCGCTCCAGCTGGCGGTGCGGGCGTTGTCGCGGGACACGAACGGGACGGAGCGGGAGATTCCCGCGGAGCGTCTCGAGGTGGCGGTGCTGGACCGTACGCGGCCGCAGCAGCGTAAGTTCAAGCGGATCGTCGGTGCGCAGCTGGGCCGGCTGTTGCAGGCGGGCAGTACGGCCACGGAGGCCGAGAGCAGCGACGAGGAGTAGGACCGCGCGTGTCTGCTGCGCCCCGGCCGTCCCACGGTCGGGGCGCAGTGGTGTTCAGGGGGCCTTGGGCGGGGCTGTGGAGCCGCGTACGACGAGGTGGACGGGGATGTCCCCTGCGTCGGGTGTGCGGCCGTCCAGGACGGCGAGGAGGGCGCGCATGCCGTGTTCGCCGAAGAGTTCGGCGTCGAGTCGGACGGTGGTGAGTTCGGGGTCGATGGCGGTGGCGAGGCCGAGGTCGTCGACGCCGGTGACGGAGATGTCCTCGGGGATGCGCAGGCCGAGTCGGCGCAGTGCCTTGTAGGCGCCGGCGGCGAGTATGTCGTCGTCGCAGACGATGGCGGTGGGGCGTGTGTGTGCGCTGCCGAGTGCTGTGTGCGTGGCGGCCAGGGCGGCGTCGATGGAGATGGGTGCGGGGGCGGGTGCGGTGCGCAGGGAGGTGCCGGGTGCGGCGCCGATGCGCCGGGCGAGTTCGCGTGCGCGTACCTGGAAGGTCCACGAGGGTACGTCGGCGGCGAGGTGCAGGAAGTGGCGGTGGCCGAGGCCGAGGAGGTGTTCGGTGACCTGGCGGACGCCGTCGGCGATGTCGAGGTTGACGGTGGCGGCGCCGACGCTGGCGGTGGGGTCGCTGTCGAGCATGACGAGGGGCAGCCGGTCGCCGCGGATGGCTGTGAGGGCGTCGGCGGCCATGGAGGAGGCGAGGACGCCGTCGAGGGCGGCCTGGGCGGAGGCGAAGGGGTCGCGGGCGGGGCCGACGCCTTCGGGGGAGGGGTAGAGGACGACGCCGAAGCCGTGGTCGGCGGCGACGCGTGCGGCGCCGGTGTAGACGCCGGCGAAGAATTCGGTGGTGAGGGCGGGGACGACGAGGAGGACGGTGCGGGTGCGGCCGAGGCGGAGGTTGCGGGCGGCGAGGTTGGGCCGGTAGTCGAGTGCGCGGGCGGCTTCGCGGACGCGTTCGGCGGTGGTTTCGGAGACGCGGCCGCGCCATTTGTCGCCGAGGACGAGGGAGACGGCGGCCTGGGAGACGCCGGCTGCTTGGGCGACGTCCCGGCTGGTGGGGCGGGTGCTGCTTCGGGCCACCGTCCGCTCGCTTCCGTCGTCTGGACTGCTGAACAGCGCACATGGTACGTATGACGCAGGACGTTATACGTAAAACTTGAGCCGGAGGGCGGACATGGCCGCGGGATACCTGGAGATCCTCAGGGCGAGGCACGCCGCCCGCCTGCTCACGGGCACGCTGGTGGGACGGCTGCCCAACGCCACCGCCGCCATCGCGATCGTCCTGTTCGTGCGGGCCGAGGGCGGCACGTACAGCCTGGCGGGCGCGCTGGCGGCGGTGTACGGCGTCGCCAACGCGGTCGGCCAGCCGGTGCTGGGCCGGCTCGTCGACCTGTACGGGCAGCCGAGGATCCAGCTGCCCGCCGCGGTCGCCTCGGCGCTGGCCATGAGCGTCTTCGCCGCCGTAGGGGTGGCCCCGGCCGCGCCGGCGTATGCGGCCGTGGCCGCCTCCGGCCTGTTCACGCCGCCGCTGGAGGGCGGTCTGCGGGCGCTGTGGCCGAGCGTGCTGCGCCGTGAGGACCAGGTGCACACGGCGTACGCCATGGACGCGATCGCGCAGGAGGTCATGTTCACCGTGGGCCCGCTGCTGGTGACGCTGTGCGTCTCGCTGTGGTCCGCGCGGGCGGCGCTGCTGGTGCTGAGTGTGCTCGGCGTCCTCGGGGCGCTCTCCGTGGTCGTGTCGCCGCCCTCGCGCGCGTGGCGGTCCGCGCCGCGTGAGGCGCACTGGCTGGGCGCGCTGCGCTCGCGGGGGCTGCTGGCGCTGCTGGCGGCGTTCTTGTTCATCGGGATGGCGCTGGGCTCCATCACGGTGGCCGCCGTGCCGTATGCGGACGGTCATGGCGGTGACGCGGTGTACGGCTGGCTGATGGCCGCGCTCGGTCTCGGTGCGCTGGCCGGTGGCACGGTGTACGGGGCGCGGCGGTGGGCGGGTCCGCCGGAGCGGCGACTGCGGGTGCTGGTGGCGTTTCTGGCGGTGTGTTATCTGCCGCTGACGCTGATGCCGGGCGCGGTGGCCATGGTGGCGCTCACGGCGCTCGCCGGGGTGTTCCTGGCGCCGTCCATCGCCTGTGCGTTCGTCATCGTGGACCGGCATGCGCCGAGCGGCACGGTCACGGAGGCGTTCTCCTGGCTGGTGACGACGTTCACCGTGGGCGCGTCGGTGGGAACGGGCCTGGCGGGGCCGGTCGTCCAGGCGGGCGGGGCGTTGTGGGGATTCGCGGTGCCCGGTGCGGCCGGGGCGGTTTCGCTGCTTGTTCTGCTGGGTACACGCACCGTCCTTGCAGCTCCCGCCGCGACGGGGGTTGTTGCGGCCTCATCGGAAAATGATCCAAATCGTGCTGCCGAACCCCGTTTCAGTTCGGGGGATCGGGCGTAATGTTCCCTCATGGACCGCCGCATTTTCGGGCTGGAGAACGAGTACGGCGTCACGTGCACGTTCAGGGGACAGCGCCGTCTGTCACCTGACGAGGTGGCGCGGTACCTCTTCCGCCGTGTCGTGTCATGGGGCCGCAGCAGCAATGTGTTTCTGCGGAACGGTGCCCGCCTGTATCTCGATGTGGGCTCTCACCCGGAATACGCGACACCCGAATGTGACAACGTGATCGAGCTGGTCACCCACGACAAGGCCGGAGAGCGCATTCTCGAGGGCCTGCTGGTGGACGCGGAACGACGCCTGCACGAGGAGGGAATCGCAGGCGACGTCTACCTCTTCAAGAACAACACGGACTCGGCGGGAAACTCCTACGGCTGCCATGAGAACTACCTGGTGGCCCGGCACGGGGAGTTCTCGCGGCTCGCGGACATCCTCATCCCCTTCCTGGTGACGCGGCAGCTGCTGTGCGGTGCGGGCAAGGTCCTGCAGACCCCGCGCGGTGCCGTCTACTGCGTCAGCCAGCGGGCCGAGCACATCTGGGAGGGCGTCTCCTCGGCGACGACCCGCTCGCGGCCCATCATCAACACCCGCGACGAGCCGCACGCCGACGCCGAGCGCTACCGGCGCCTGCATGTCATCGTGGGCGACTCCAACATGTCCGAGACGACCATGCTGCTGAAGGTCGGGGCGACCGACCTGGTGCTGCGCATGATCGAGGCGGGCACGGTGATGCGTGATCTCACTCTGGAGAACCCGATCCGGGCGATCCGTGAGGTCAGCCACGACATCACCGGCCGCCGCAAGGTGCGCCTGGCCAGCGGCCGTGAGGCCTCGGCCCTGGAGGTGCAGCGCGAGTACTACGAGAAGGCCGTCGACTTCTGTGAGCGCCGCGGTATCCGTACCGGCACGGTGGAGCAGGTGCTGGAGCTGTGGGGCCGCACGCTGGACGCGATCGAGGCCGAGGACCTCGACCGTATCGGCACGGAGATCGACTGGGTCATGAAGTACAAGCTCATCGAGCGGTACCGGGCCAAGCACAACATGACGATGTCGCATCCGCGGGTCGCGCAGATAGACCTCGCGTACCACGACATCCACCGGCGTCGTGGCCTGTACTACCTGCTGGAGAAGAAGGGGCAAGCGGCCCGGATCTGCAACGACTTGAAGATCTTCGAGGGCAAGTCGGTTCCGCCGCAGACCACTCGGGCCAGGCTGCGCGGTGACTTCATCCGCCGGGCGCAGGAGCAGCGGCGGGACTTCACGGTCGACTGGGTGCATCTGAAGCTGAACGACCAGGCTCAGCGGACCGTGTTGTGCAAGGACCCGTTCCGGTCGGTGGACGATCGGGTGGAGAAGCTCATCGCGGGAATGTGAGCCGGCTTTCGGCGACATGCCGGAACGCCACTCGGGCGCCGTACGTTACCCGTACGGCGCCCTTCTCACGCCGTAGAGTTGCGCGCACGCCATCCACAAGATCGACCGATTACGAGGCTCTTATCGTGCGCCGACGTTCCCTGATGATTGCGGTACCCGCTGGACTGGTCACTCTCGCCGGCTGCGGTGACGGCAAGTCCGACTCGAGCAAGGCGAGCGACAGCGCGTCGCCGTCGGCTTCGCAGCCGTCGGCCGCGCCGAGCCCGAAGATCGTCGCCGGTCCGCTGCCGGCGGTGACCGCGGGGACGAAGTTCGGTGAGAAGCCGACGGTCGCCAAGGGCAGCGGCGCGCCGTCGAAGGACATCGCGGTGAAGACGCTGATCACGGGCAGCGGTCGCACGGTCGCGGAGAACGACTTCGTGCAGGCGCACTTCCTGGGCCAGATCTGGGACAGCGGCAAGGTCTTCGCCAACTCCTACGAGAGCAAGACGCCGCTGATCGCGCAGCTCGCCCAGGGGCAGATCTGGGAGGGCTGGCGCATCGCGCTGCCCGGGAAGAAGGTCGGCAGCCGTGTGGAGATGTCCGTGCCGCCGGCCTGGGGCTACGGCCCGCAGGGCAGTGCCCAGGCGGGGGTGAAGGGCACCGACACGCTGGTGTTCGTGGTGGATCTGAAGGACGTGTTCAACAGCAAGAGCTCCGCCCAGGGCAAGAAGGTCCCGCAGAACGACGCCGCGCTGCCGACGGTCGGGACGAACACGGACGGCGGGGCGCCGACCATCGACGTGCCGAAGAAGACGGCCCCGCCGAAGAAGCTCGTGGCGACCTACATCCTGGAGGGCGACGGGGAGGAACTGAAGGCCGACAGCACGGTGCTCGTGCAGTACAAGGGCGTGCTGTGGGACACCGGCAAGGAGTTCGACTCCACGTACAGCCGCAAGTCGCTGACGTCCTTCTCCCTCCAGCAGGTCGTCAAGGGCTGGGGTCAGGGCCTGACCGGCAAGAAGGTCGGCAGCCGCGTCCTGATCGTCATCCCGCCGGCGCTGGGGTACGGCAACAACCCGCCGCAGGGCAGCGGCATCAAGAAGGACTCCACGATGGTGTTCACGGTGGACATCCTGGCGAAGATGTGACCCGCGGGGCCGCGGCCGGGGTGGCGTGGCCCGCGACCGCCGGGCCCGGCAGGCGCCGGGGTGCCGGGGATGACAGACTGTCCGCGTTCCGTGTCGTAGATATGCAGGAGCTTCAAGACGTGAGCATCGACAAGCCCGAGATCGACTTCCCGGGCGGCGAGCCGCCGGCTGACCTCGAGATCAAGGACATCTGGGAGGGCGACGGTCCGGAGGCGAAGGCCGGCGACTTCGTCCAGGTCCACTACGTGGGTGTGGCCTTCTCCTCCGGCGAGGAGTTCGACGCCTCCTGGAACCGCGGTACGCCGCTGCAGTTCAAGCTGGGCGCCGGCCAGGTCATCGCCGGCTGGGACCGGGGTGTGCAGGGCATGAAGGTCGGCGGCCGCCGCCAGCTGATCATCCCGCCGCACCTCGCCTACGGCGACCGTGGCGCCGGTGGCGCGATCAAGCCGGGCGAGACGCTGATCTTCGTCTGCGACCTGGTCTCGGTCTGATCGTCGCACGATCACAGCTGATCACATGGGGTCCATGCCCGTACGGGCATGGACCCTCGGCTTTTGCCATCGCCCCGCGGAGCGGTACGGTCATCGATCGTAAGGACCATAGGGAGGCGAAGCGCGTCGATGGCCATTGCCAAGGCCGAGCGGCTGATGAACCTGGCGCTGTGTCTGCTGGGGACGCGGCGGCCGCTCAGCAAGCGTGAGCTGCGCGAGTCCATCGAGGCTTACGTCGAGGCCTTCGGGCCGGAGAAGGGCGCGCCGGGCGCCGACGACTCCTTCAACCGCATGTTCGAGCGGGACAAGGACGACCTGCGTGAGCTGGGTCTGGTCATCGAAACCGTGGAGAGCCTCGACGGTGAGATCGGCTATCTCGCCCGCCGTGACTCCAACCGGCTGCCGCCCATCACCCTGGACGCCGAGGAGGCCGCCGCCCTCGGTCTGGCCGCCAAGGTCTGGCAGCAGGCCCGCCTGGCCGGCGCGGCCAGCGGTGCCCTGCAGAAGCTGCGTGCCGCCGGACTGCCCGAGGACGTCGACCCGTACGAGGCGCACAGCGCGCTGGAGCCGCGCATCCCGGTGCACGAGGCCGCGTTCGAACCGCTGATGCTGGCCTGCCGCGACCGGCGCACGGTGGCCTTCGACTACCGCAAGGCCAACGCCGCCCACCCCGAGACCCGGCACGTCGAACCGTGGGCGCTGGAGTGCTGGCGCGGCCACTGGTACCTGGCCGGCTTCGACCGCGACCGCGGCGCCGAGCGCGTGTTCCGGCTGTCGCGGATCACCGGCAAGGTGCGCTCCCGCGGCGGGAAGTTCACCGCCCCGGTGCCCGATGTCGTCACCGTCCGCGAGACCGTCGCGAGCTGGGCCGGTGAGACCGCCGACCGCAGCGCCCTGATCCGGCTGCGTTCCGGCGCCGGGTACCCCCTTCGGGCGAAGGCGGCGGCCGTGCGGGAACTCGGCGACGGCTGGGACGAGTTGGAGATTCCGTACGGGCACGGCCTGGATGCCTGGCTGGTGGAGTTCGGTCCGGACGTGGTGGTGCTGGAGCCCGCCGAGCTGCGGGCCGACGTCGTGGACCGGCTGCGCGCCGTGGCCAAGGGCTGAGGGGGAGCGGAGCGAGACGTGGCAGGCAAACCGGTCAGGCCCACGAGCGCCATCGACCAGACCCGGCGGATGCTGTCCCTGGTGACGTATCTCAGGGAGCGGCCCGGCGCCCGGATCGAGGACGTGGCGCGCGCCTTCGGGATCACCGAGGACGAGCTGGTCTCCGACCTCGACGTGCTGCCCATGTGCGGCACCAGCTTCCGCGGCGGCGACCTCCTCGACATCGACACCGACGGCGAGCGCATCTGGTGGCACAACCCGGCCGCGCTCGGCGCGGAGGCCGCCGAGCCGCTGCGGCTGGCCGCCGACGAGGCGACGGCGCTGCTGGTCGCCGCCCGCGCGGTGGCCACCCTGCCCGGGCTGCGCGAGAGCGACCGGCAGGCGCTGCTGCGGGCCACGGCCAAGGTGGAGACCGCCGCCGGAGAGGCCGCCGGTGCCAGCTCCCGGCTGTCGGTGACCTTCGAGTCCGAGGGCGGTGTCTTCGCCGACGTCGACCGGGCGATCTCCGAGCGCCGCCGGCTGTGGATCCGCTACTACTCGCCGGCCCGTGACGAGGTCACCGAGCGCGAGATCGACCCCATCCGCCTGGTCAGCGTCGGCCACACCTACGTCGAGGCGTGGTGCCGGCGCTCCGAGGCGCGCCGTACGTTCCGGCTGGACCGGGTCGCCGAGATCAGGATCCTGGACGAGCCGTCGGCGCCGCCGGAGATAGAGCTGCGCGATCTGTCCGAGGGGCTGGTCCAGCCGGCCGCCGAGGACCCGGAAGTCGTCGTCGAGGTCGCGCCGGGCGGCCGCTGGGTCGCCGAGTACTACCCGCACGACAGCGCCGAGGAGCTCCCCGACGGTGGGTTGCGGATCACGCTGCGCACCCCGGACCCGGCGTCCCTGCGCAGGCTGGCGCTGCGGCTCGGCCGCGACGGACGGATCGTGTCGCCGCCCGACCTGGCGGACAGCGCCCGCCGCGCGGCCCGCGAGGCCCTTGCGGCCTACGACGGCATCGAGGCGCAGGAGCCGCGGGCACCGCACGGGCCGTCCGGGCCGCACCCGGTCCCGGCCGCCGGAGCGGGTGAGGTGCACAACGACAGGCAGGAGCAGAGGCTGTGAGCGAGTCGGCGTCGCCGCACGGTTTGGGCATGACGGTGGCCTCCGCGTTCGCGGGGATGCGCGGGGTGGCTCCCGTGGTGTTCCGAGCCGGCTGCCCGGACTGCCGGGGCCGTTTCGAACTCGCCGCGAGCGCGCTGCGCCTGGCCATCGGCGGCTCCAGCCGCACCACGTTCTACTCGTTCACCTGCCCCGAGTGCGGGGCGGCGGTGCGCAAGCCGGCGGGGGAGCGGATCGTGGAGCTGCTCACCGGCGGCGGCGTCCGTACGCTGCGCCTGCACTCCACGGTCTGAGCGGTCCGCGCGGGGCCGGGTCGCACCGGGTGAGCCGCACACACCTCCCGGTGAGAGCCGGACCGCGTCGTACGGAGTGGGTCGAGCAGCCCTCGGCGGGAGCCGGACCGCGTCGTACGGAGTGGGTCGAGC
Organism: Streptomyces sp. NPDC104814; assembly: GCF_055583185.1. Taxonomy (NCBI): domain Bacteria; kingdom Bacillati; phylum Actinomycetota; class Actinomycetes; order Kitasatosporales; family Streptomycetaceae; genus Streptomyces; species Streptomyces sp. NPDC104814. The sequence goes on from NZ_JBVJOL010000010.1 coordinate 200,342, forward strand.
AGCCCTCGGGGAGAGCCGGAGCGCGTGGCCGTGCTGCGCAGTTCATTCAGGCCGCGCGGCGCCGCGCTCGTGTCCGAGCCCGGCCCGCGCAGACCGGCCCCGCCACAGGGTCTAGGCTCGTCGGCATGTTCTGGCCGATGTTCGCGGTAGCTGTGGGTTTCGTGGGTCTCGCCGTGCTCGGTGTGCTGGCCGTCCGGGTGTTCCTGGAGGCGGAGCGGCTGGGCCGGCAGGTGGCGGATTCCACACGCCGTATCAACAGGGCGGCCGAGGACCTGGAGCGGGCCACGGCGAGCGCGGCCCGGGCCGTGGATTCGCTGTAACCGCACGGGTAGGCTGCTGATCGCGGGGCGGAGAACGAGGCCCGCTCCGTGAGCCGGGAGTACGCACGGGGATTGCCTCACGTTTACCCCTGGGCGTTACGATCGCTGCCAGAACGGCTGATCGGACGCGTGTCCGACCAGTCGGACAGCACCCCACCCTGCCGCCTCGGTGAGAAGGTAAAGACTTATGTTCGGAAGGCTCGGAGCCCCCGAGATCATTCTCATCCTCGTCGTCATCATCCTGCTGTTCGGCGCGAAGAAGCTTCCGGACATGGCCCGCTCGCTGGGCAAGTCCGCCCGCATCCTCAAGAGCGAGGCCAAGGCGATGAAGGACGAGGGCAGCAGCGGCACGTCCGCCCAGGCGCCCGCCACCGACGAGCAGCCTCCCGCGCAGCGCACCATCCAGGCGTCCCCCGGCGACGTGACCAGCGCCCGCCCGGTCAACGAGCCGACGGACACGACCAAGCGCTGACGCAGGGCCGGTGACCTCCGGCCCGCCGCACGAGATGGGAACGTGGGTTGCTGAAGCCTGCCCGCAAGAAGGAGAAGGATCCCGAGGGGCGCATGCCTCTCGCGGAGCACCTTCGTGAGCTCCGCAACCGGCTCGCGAAGGCGATGCTGGCCATCGTCGTCGTCACCGTCGTCGCCGCCTTCTTCTACAACGACATCATCAACTTCCTCACCCAGCCGATCCTCGACTCGGTCGGGTGCGGGAAGAGCTTCGAGGAACTGGCCCGGTCCTCGAGCGACAACCAGCAGTGCGCGCGGATCACCATCAACGGTCTGCTCGCCCCCTTCACGCTGGCCCTGCAGGTGTCCCTGATGGCGGGTGTCGTCTTCGCCTCGCCGATCTGGCTCTACCAGCTGTGGGCGTTCGTCGCGCCGGGTCTGCACCGGCACGAGAAGAAGTACGCCTACGCGTTCGTCGGCACCGGCGTCCCGCTCTTCCTCAGCGGCGGCTACTTCGCCTACCGGGTGCTGCCCACCACCGCCAAGGTGCTGATCGACTTCACCCCGCACGGCGTGGACAACCTGCTTCCGCTGGACGACCTGCTCCAGCTGGTCACCCGCATGGTGATCGTCTTCGGACTCTCCTTCGAGCTGCCCCTGCTGCTGGTGATGCTCAATCTCACCGGAGTGATCAGCGGCCGGCGCATGCTCGGCTGGTGGCGCGGCATGATCCTCGGGATCACCATCTTCGCCGCCGTCGCCACGCCCAGCACGGACCCGCTCTCCATGCTGGCGCTCTCCGGGCCGATCTGGGTGCTGTACTTCGGAGCGGTGGCGTTCTCCCTGCTCAACGACCGCCGCAAGGAACGCCGCGCGGCCGAGGAGCCCGACGACGACGAGGCGTCGGAGCTGGACCTCACCCCCGAGGCCATCGACGAGGTCGAACCGGTCAGCGCCAGCCGCGCGCTGCCGGAGCAGACGAGCACGGACCGCGTCAACGGATACGACGACGTGACCTGACACGCTGACGCCCGGCCGGCCGGCCGCTTCGCACCGCGGGGCGGCCGGTTCGCCGTAGGTGGCCCCGCCGCGGTCCCGGGGCACCGCACGCATGCCCGCTGAGCTGGGCGTACGGCAGGATTCACAGCAGGAGATCCGGTTAATGATCGTCCTGTTGTCAGTGCGGCCCGGTACGGTGGAAAGCACGATGACACAGGACCTCTCACCGGCCGAGCGGTACGCGGCAGCACGCAGGCGAGCTGCCGAGCAGGCCACCGCCCTCGCGTCCTTCCGCGAGATGTACGACTTCGGCCTCGACCCCTTCCAGATCGAGGCCTGCAAGGCCCTCGAGGCGGGGAAGGGCGTGCTGGTCGCCGCGCCCACCGGCTCCGGCAAGACGATCGTGGGCGAGTTCGCCGTCCACCTCGCCCTCCAGCAGGGCAAGAAGTGCTTCTACACCACGCCCATCAAGGCGCTGTCCAACCAGAAGTACGCCGACCTGTGCCGGCGCTACGGCCAGGCGAAGGTCGGCCTGCTGACCGGTGACAACAGCGTCAACTCCGACGCCCCGGTGGTCGTGATGACCACCGAGGTGCTGCGGAACATGCTGTACGCGGGCTCCCAGACCCTGCTGGGCCTCGGTTATGTGGTGATGGACGAGGTGCACTACCTCTCCGACCGCTTCCGCGGCGCCGTATGGGAGGAGGTGATCATCCACCTGCCCGAGTCGGTGACGCTGGTGTCGCTGTCGGCGACCGTGTCCAACGCCGAGGAGTTCGGCGACTGGCTGGACACCGTCCGCGGGGACACCGAGGTGATCGTCTCCGAGCACCGGCCGGTGCCGCTGTTCCAGCACGTGCTGGCCGGCCGGCGGATGTACGACCTGTTCGAGGAGGGCGAGGGGCACCGCAAGGCGGTCAACCCCGATCTGATGCGGATGGCGCGCATGGAGGCGAGCCGCCCGTCCTTCCAGGACCGCAGGCGCGGCCGCAGCATGCGCGAGGCCGACCGGGAGCGCGAGCGCCGCCAGCGCACGCGGATCTGGACGCCGGGACGGCCCGAGGTCATCGAGCGGCTCGACGCCGAGGGCCTGCTGCCCGCGATCACGTTCATCTTCTCCCGGGCCGCCTGCGAGGCGGCCGTCCAGCAGTGCCTGTACGCGGGCCTGCGGCTCAACGACGACGAGGCCCGGGAAAAGGTGCGGGCGCTCGTCGAGGAGCGCACGGCGTCCATCCCGGCCGAGGACCTGCACGTCCTCGGCTACTACGAGTGGCTGGAGGGCCTGGAGCGGGGCATCGCCGCCCACCACGCGGGCATGCTGCCGACGTTCAAGGAGGTCGTCGAGGAGCTGTTCGTACGCGGCTTGGTCAAGGCGGTCTTCGCCACCGAGACCCTCGCGCTCGGCATCAACATGCCCGCCCGGTCCGTCGTGCTGGAAAAGCTCGTCAAGTGGAACGGCGAGCAGCACGCCGACATCACCCCCGGCGAGTACACGCAGCTCACCGGCCGGGCCGGCCGGCGCGGCATCGACGTCGAGGGTCACGCGGTCGTGCTGTGGCAGCGCGGCATGAACCCCGAGCACCTCGCCGGGCTCGCGGGCACGCGCACGTACCCGCTGCGCTCCAGCTTCAAGCCGTCGTACAACATGGCGGTCAACCTGGTCGAGCAGTTCGGGCGGCACCGCTCGCGGGAGCTGCTGGAGACGTCGTTCGCGCAGTTCCAGGCGGACAAGTCGGTCGTCGGGATCTCCCGGCAGGTGCAGCGCAACGAGGAGGGTCTCGAGGGCTACAAGGCCTCCATGACCTGCCACCTCGGCGACTTCGAGGAGTACGCGCGGCTGCGCCGCGAGCTGAAGGACCGCGAGACGGAGCTGGCCCGCCAGGGCGCCAGCCAGCGGCGGGCCGAGGCGGCGCTCGCGCTGGAGAAGCTCAAGCCGGGGGACATCATCCATGTCCCGACGGGCAAGTACGCGGGTCTGGCGCTGGTGCTGGACCCCGGTCTGCCGGCCGGGCGGTCCAACGGGCACCGCGGCTTCGACGCCCACGACGGTCCGCGCCCGCTGGTGCTGACCGCCGAGCGGCAGGTCAAGCGGCTGGCCGCGATGGACTTCCCGGTGCCCGTGGAGCCGCTGGAGCGGATGCGGATCCCGAAGTCGTTCAACGCGCGCTCCCCGCAGTCCCGGCGTGACCTCGCCTCCGCGCTGCGCACCAAGGCCGGGCACATCCCGCCGGAGCGGCACCGCAAGAAGCGCTCCGCGGCCGCCGACGACCGGGAGATCGCCCGTCTGCGCAAGGCGCTGCGGGCGCATCCCTGCCACGGCTGCGACGAGCGCGAGGACCACGCCCGCTGGGCGGAGCGCTACCACCGGCTGCTGCGGGACACCCGGCAGCTGGAGCACCGCATCGAGGGCCGCACGAACACGATCGCGCGGACCTTCGACCGGATCGTGGCGCTGCTGACCGAGCTGGACTACCTGCGCGGCGACGAGGTCACCGAGCACGGCAAGCGGCTCGCCCGGCTGTACGGCGAACTGGATCTGCTGGCCAGCGAGTGCCTGCGCGCGGGCGTCTGGGAGGGTCTGTCACCGGCCGAACTCGCCGCGTGTGTGTCGGCGTTGGTGTTCGAGGCGCGGATGAGCGACGACGCCATGGCGCCGAAGCTGCCCTCGGGCAACGCGAAGGCGGCGCTCGGCGAGATGGTGCGGATCTGGGGGCGGCTGGACGCCCTGGAGGAGGACTTCCGCATCAGCCAGACCGAGGGAGTCGGTCAGCGTGAGCCCGACCTCGGGTTCGCCTGGGCCGCGTTCATGTGGGCCTCCGGCAAGGGCCTGGACGAGGTGCTGCGCGAGGCGGAGATGCCGGCCGGTGACTTCGTGCGCTGGTGCAAGCAGGTCATCGACGTCCTGGGCCAGATCCAGGCGGCGGCCCCCGCCGCGGGCTCCACGGTCCCGAAGGCCGCCCGCAAGGCGGTCGAGGCCCTGCTGCGCGGCGTCGTGGCGTACTCGTCGGTGGGCTGAGCCCCGGCAAAACACATCCCTGACGGGCCCCATCGCCACGGCGGTGGGGCCCGTCAGGTTTGGCGGCACCCCTGCGCCACGCCGGTCGGCCCGTCTCGTCGACGGTGTCCCTCGCCCCGGGGTCAGGTCCGGGTTGACGGTGTCCCTCGCGCCGGTCGGGGTCAGGGTCGGGTTGACGGTGTCCCTCGTCCGGGTCGGGGTCCGGGTCAGGTTGACGGTGTCACGCGTCCCGGCCGTGGGTCCGGTCTCGTTGACGGTGTCCCTCGCCCCGGTCGGGGTGCCCGTCCGGTTGACGGCATCTCATCCGTTGCGGTGAGTGATGTCGCACGCCCGTACGTCGTCACGCATCGTGTACGAGCAGATCCACTGCGTGCAAATGGCACCGAGCGTACTCCTGGTACGGGAGGGAATTCAGCGGCTTCCCGAACATGACCCGGCGATGATCCGCTCGGACTAAGCTCGCCCGCAGCGCACCGAGTTGAGGCGTATTCGTGCGTTTGTTCCCCGAAGCTCTTTTCTTCCCTAAAACTCCTTAGATTCAAGGACCTGCATGGTGAGCGTCCAATCCCCTCCTCGTGGCCGTGAACTCCCCTTGGCCGGCGTGCTGTTGCTGCCCGTCATAGCGATGGCCGCGGCGACCGGGGCCGCCGTCGCCCTGGTCGCCGAACCGGCCCGGCCGGCCGTGGCCGTGTGCGGCGGCATCGCCACCGTCCTCGTCGCCCTGACGGCCGCCGAAGCGCGCCGCCGCGGCCGCCGACTGCGGGTCCAGCAGGTCGAGCACGCCCGTCACACCGCGTATCTGGAACAGCGCCTCGCGACCCATGACGCGGACAACCACCGCCTCGCGTTCGAACTCCTGCCGGTCGCCGTCGAATATCTGCGCCGCGGGAATTCACTCTTCGACACGACCCGCGACATCCTCGACGGTGATGCGCGCTTTCGTGGGCTGCGCGAGGCCGGCCGCGAGGTCATCCTCTCCGTGCTGCGCATCCTCGACCACGAGGAGAACCTGCGCGACTCCCAGCAGCGCGCCTTCGTCAGCGTCGCCCGCCGCGTCCAGGCCATCGTCCACCAGCAGTTCAAGGAACTGCGGGAGATGGAGGAGGACCACGGCCGCAGCCCCGAGGTCTTCGACGACCTGCTGCGCATCGACCACGGCACCTCGCTGATCGGCCGCCTCGCCGACTCCGTCTCCGTCCTCGGCGGCGGCCGCCCCGGCCGCCAGTGGCCCGAACCCGTGCCGCTGTACAGCGTGCTGCGCGGCGCCATGTCACGCATCCTGGAGTACCGCCGCATCTCGCTCGACAACATCGCCAAGGTCAACGTCCGCGGCATCTCCGTCGAGCCGGTCATCCACGCCTGCGCCGAGCTGCTCGACAACGCCACCCGTTACTCGCCGCCGCAGACCAAGGTCCACGTCACCGCCACCGAGGTGCAGAGCGGTGTCGCCATCGAGATCGAGGACGCCGGCGTCAGCCTCACCGAGGAGTCCCGCGCCCGCCTCGAGGGCATCCTGCAGCGGGCCATGGCCGGCGTCGACCTGAACATCCTGGGCGAGGCGCCCCGCCTGGGCCTCGCGGTCGTCGGCCGCCTGTGCACGGCGCACGACATGCAGATCTCGCTGCGCTCCTCCGCCTACGGCGGCGTCCGCGCCGTACTGATCGTGCCGAGCGCCATGCTCACCAGCCATCCGGCGCCCGGCTTCGCGCACGGCGTCGGCGCCACCTCCCTGCCCGCGATCGGCCCCGACGTGGCCGAGGGCCCCAAGCGCCCGCCCAAGAAGCGCCGCCCGACCAACCCGCGCATCCCGGAGAACCTGTCGCTGGAAGACGACGTCCCCGTGGTCACCGAGTGGACCGAGAAGGGCCTGCCGCAGCGGCGCAGCAAGGCCGTCATCCCGATCACCGAGCTGCGGGCCCAGCAGTACGCCGAGCAGGACCGCCTGGAGCGTGAGGAGCGGGAGGCACGCGAGCGCGAGGCCACCGTCTGGGCGCAGTCCCGCACCGAACCGGAGCCGGTCAAGGACGAGCCGGCCCCCGGCATGTGGGTCGAGGCGTTCTGGGACGGGCTGAAGAAGGACCTGCCGCCCGGCACCCACCCCACCGAGTTCACGCGCAACCCCAGCGCGTTCAGCTACCTGCTCAACGACAAGGCCCGCCCCGAGGGCGACGACGAAGGGGATCTGACGTGATCCAGCAGCGACAGAACTTCGACTGGATGCTCAAGGAACTCTACGACAGCGTTCCGGGCATCGAGATGATCGTGGTGCTGTCCGCCGACGGCCTGCGCATCGCCCGCTACAGCGGCGACCCCGACGCCGCCGACCGTGTCGCCGCCGCCTGCGCGGGCCTGCAGAGCCTGGCCGGTGCCGTTGCCCAGGAACTGCCCGCGAGCAGCGGCGAGATGAAGCTGGTCGTCGTCGAACTCGACCGCGGCTACTTCTATCTGATGGCCGCCGGCGCCAACGCCTACCTCGCGGTGCTCTCCGACATCCGCTGCGAACCCGGCGCGATGAGCCACTACATGCGCGACCTGGTGCTGCGCATCGGGGAGCACCTGACCAGTCCGCCCCGGCGCAACGGGCAGACCGTATGACGCCTCCGCAGCGCCAGAGGCGACAGCGCAAGGAACCGTCCCCGCCGCTGCCGCCGCCCCGGCCGGCGCAGCAGGAGGGTGACAAGAAGGCACCCGAGCGGCTCTACATCATCACGGGCGCCGAGGGCGACCGGGCCAAGCTCGACCTGGTCACGCTGATCGTGGCGCACGCCGACCCGCCGTCGTCCGCCACCCCCGAGCAGACCGCCGTGCTCCGGCTGTGTGCCGCCCCCCTGTCCGTGGCCGAACTCTCGGCCTATCTGCAGCTGCCGTTCAGCGCGATGACCGCGCTGCTCACGGAGATGCTGGCCGCCGAGCTGGTGCACGCGCGCGCCCCGATCGTCCGCCAGCAGCTGCCCGACCGATCCCTTCTCGAAGCGGTGATGCATGGACTTGAAAGGCTCTGACACCCTTCCCGGCCCACGGGCGGAAGATCATCTGCCGCAGTCCACCCAGGCGGCGGCGAAGATCGTGATCGTGGGCGGCTTCGGTGTCGGCAAGACCACCATGGTCGGCTCGGTCAGCGAGATCAAACCGCTGACCACCGAGGAGACCATGACCCAGGCGGGTGTCGGCGTCGACGACAACTTCGGCTCCGAGACCAAGACCGCCACCACCGTGGCGATGGACTTCGGCCGTATCCGTGTCTCCGACGAGGTGGTGCTGTACCTGTTCGGCACGCCCGGCCAGGAGCGCTTCTGGTTCCTGTGGGACCGGCTGTTCCAGGGCGCCCTGGGTGCGGTCGTCCTGCTCGACACCCGCCGCCTGGAGGTCAGTTACGAGGTCATGGGCCGGCTGGAGGAGCGCGGCGTGCCGTTCGTGGTCGCCGTCAACACCTTCCCGGACGCGCCCCGTTACCCCGTCGAGGACCTGCGGCAGGCCCTCGACCTCGTGCCGGGGATCCCGATCCTCGAGTGCGACGCCCGCCGGCGTGCCTCCAGCCGTGACGTCCTGCTGACCCTGATGCGGTTCCTGACCGGTCTGTCGGCGGCCGGCCGGCTCGTCTGACGCCCCTGCCCCTACGCGAAACCCCTTCACCGGAGCGACCCCGTGACGCCTGAATCCCTGTCCACGACCGGCACGGACGATCCCGCCCTGAGTCCGCCTCCCGGTTGCCCCGCCCACGCCAAGGGACCCGGCGGGCTGCACCGGCTGTACGGCCCCGGAGTCGATGACCTGGGCGAGCTGTACGAGCACCTGCGGGAGGAGTACGGGCCGGTGGCGCCCGTCCTGCTGCCCGAGGACGTCCCGATGTGGGTGGTCCTCGGCCATGCCGAGAACCTCCAGCTCGTCCGCTCACCGGGACAGTTCTGCCGCGACAGCCGTATCTGGACGCCGCTGAACGAGGGCATGGTCAAGCCGGACCACCCGCTGATGCCGCACATCGCCTGGGAGCCCATCTGCTCCTACGCCGAGGGCGACGAGCACTTGCGGCTGCGCGGCGCGGTCACCGGTGCCATGACGACCATCGACCACCGCAGTCTGCGCCGCCACATCACCCGGTACACGCAGATCCTCGTCAACAGCTTCTGCGAGAGCGGCGAGGCGGATCTCGTCGGCCAGTTCGCCGAGCACCTGCCGATGGCGGTGATGTGCGAGATCTTCGGCATGGCCGAGGAGTACAACGGCCGGATCGTGCAGGCCGCCCGTGACATGCTCCGCGGCACCGAGACCGCCATCGCCAGCCATGCCTACGTCATGGAAGTGCTGCAGCGCCTCACCGCGCGCCGCCGGGCCGAGCCCCAGCACGACTTCGCCAGCCAGTTGATCCGTCACCCCGCCGGGCTCACGGACGACGAGGTCACCAAGCACCTGTGGCTGGTCCTCATGGCGGCCTACGAGGCCACCGCCAACCTGCTCGCCAACGTGCTGCTCATGGTCATCACCGACGACCGTTTCTACGCCAAGCTCAACGGCGGGCAGATGACCGTGCCGGAGGCGGTGGAGCAGTCCCTGTGGGACGAGCCGCCGTTCAGCACGGTCTTCGCGTACTACGCCAAGCAGGACACCGAACTGGGCGGCCAGCGCATCCGCAAGGGTGACGGGCTGCTGTTCGCGCCCGCCGCCGGCAACATCGACCCGCGGGTGCGGCCCGACCTGAGCGCCAACATGCAGGGCAACCGCTCCCACCTCGCCTTCGGCGGCGGACCGCACGAGTGCCCCGGTCAGGACATCGGCCGTGCCATCGCCGACGCCGGTGTGGACGCGCTGCTGATGCGGCTGCCCGATGTGCAGCTCGACTGCGACGAGGACGACCTGCGCTGGACCGAGTCGATCGCCTCCCGGCACCTGGTCGAGCTGCCGGTGCGGTTCGACCCCAAGGCACAGCAGGACGTGAAGGCCGCGCCGAGCCTGCACGGGCAGCCGCAGCCGCAGCGTCCGCCGGTGTGGCAGGTGACCGCGCCCCCGCCGCAGCCCGCGACCGTCCCGTCCGCGCCCGCTGCGGCGGCCACGGCCGTGCCGGCGCCGCCCCTCGGGCCGCCCCAGCAGGCGCCCGCCGCCGGGCCGTCGTACGGGCAGCCTCCGGTGCCGCCGGCGGACCCGGCCCGGCCGCGCGGGGTGTGGCAGCGTCTGGTGCGCTGGTGGCGCGGGCACTGACCGCCCGGCCCGCAAGGGCTATACGGCCGCCCAGGCGTCGTACGACGTCCAGGCCGCGAGGGTACGGCCGCTGCGGAAGCGGTGCTCCGCCCCCGTGACCGGATCGGTGAACTCCAGCTCCCGCGCGAGCAGTTGCAGCGGGCGGCGGAAGTCACCGGCCGGGACGGGGGCGGCGACCCGCGGGTAGAGCGGATCGCCGAGGATCGGCACACCGAGCGTGTTCATGTGCACCCGCAGCTGGTGCGTCTGACCGGTGGCGGGCACCAGCCGGTACCGGCCGAGGCCGCCGCGCCGCTCGGCCAGCTCGATGCGGCTGACCGCGTTCGGTTCGCCGGGCACCTCCCGCGCGGTGAGCACCCCGCGCTCCTTCACGATCCGGCTGCGCACGGTCACCGGCAGCTCCGGCGCCGGGTCGCACGGCGCGATCGCCTCGTAGACCTTGCGCACCCGCCGGTCGCGGAACAGGGTCTGGTAGGCGCCGCGCTCCTCGGGGCGCACCGTGAACAGCACCAGCCCGGCCGTGAGCCGGTCCAGCCGGTGCGCGGCGGTCAGCGCCTCGATGCCCAGGTCGCGGCGCAGCCGGGCCAGGGCGGTCTCGGTGACATGGCTGCCGCGCGGGGTGGTGGCCAGGAAGTGCGGCTTGTCGGCGACGACGATGTGCTCGTCGCGGTAGACGACGTCGACCGGGAACGGCACCGATGCCTCCGGGGCGAGCTCCCGGTGGAACCACACGTACATCCCGGGGGTGTACGGCGCGTCCGGCGCCACCGGCCGTCCGTCGGCGGCGACGATCAGACCGGCATCGAACAGCGCCTCCAGCACCCCGGGGCCCGCCCCGGTGAGCCGCGCGACCAGGTACTCCCGGACGGTGGCCCACGACCCCGTCGCGGGCAGCCGTACCCGCACCGGGTCCACTCCGTCGAGCTGGGGAAGCGGCGAGGGCGGGGGCGGGTTACGACGTCTCATCGCAGGCCAGGGTACGAGGGCGGCGCCGGCCGGGGAAAACCGCTGGGCCGTCGGGGGAGCGCGTGGGCAGGATGGCGATCATGCCTGATCTGACGCAGCCGGTGCTGCCCGCCGGCACCCTCTCCCGTACCCCCCAGCCCACGATCCCCACCGGTGACGGCCTGGTGCTGCGCCCGTGGCGCACCGAGGACGCGCCCGCCGTGTACGAGGCCTTCCAGGACCCGGTGATCCACCAGTGGCACATCCGCTCCGCCGACTCAGAGGAGGAGGTGCGCGGCTGGATCGCCGAGTGGCAGCGGGCCTGGGCGGGGGAGCGCACGGCGCAGTGGGCCGTCGCCGACGCGGGGGACGACCGGCTGCTCGGCCGGGTGGGGCTGCGTCAGATCGAGCTGCTGGACGGCGTCGCCGAGGTCGCCTACTGGACGCACGCGGCGGCGCGGGGCCGGGGCGTCGCCGCCCGTGCGGCGACCGCGCTGGCCCGCTGGGCCCTGGACGAGATCGGGTTCGAACGCCTGGAGCTGCTGCACTCCGTCGGCAATGCGGCCTCCTGCCGGGTGGCGGCCAAGGCCCGTTTCGCGCTGGAGGGGACCAAGCGGCGGGCCCTGCTGCACCCGGACGGCTGGCACGACATGCACCTGCACGCACGCGTACGCGGCGACTGACGGACCCGAACCCGGCGGTCGTGGCCGGTGCCCGGCCCCGGCGGCGGTCGTTCGGGGCGGGCCTCGGCGGTCGTGGCCGAGGGCCGGCCCCCGACGGCTGGCGTTCAGGACTGGTCTCGCCGGTCGTGGCCGAGGGCCGGCTCCGGCGGCCGTCGTTCGGGGCCGGTCTCGGCGGCCGTGGTCGAGGACCGGTCCCGGCGGCCGTGATGCACGGCCGATGTCGTCCCGGTCGGCCTCCTCCGCCGTCGTTCAGGCGGCGGGGGTGCTCTCCTGCTCGGCCTCCACGCGGGCGTTCCACTCGCGCTTGGAGGCCTGCCAGCCGTCCTCGTTGTGGCCGAGGCGCCAGTAGCCGGAGATCGACAGGTCCTCGCGCGGGATGCCGAGCTCCACGCGCAGCAGCCGGCGCAGCTCCTTCACGCAGGCCGCCTCGCCGTGCACGAAGGCGTGCACCCTGCCCTCGGGGAACTCGAGCGCGCGCACGGCCTCCACGAGCAGCTCGCCGACGGGGCGCTCGCCGCGGTGCAGCCAGACGACGTCCACGTCGGAGTCGATCTTCTGCTCCTCCTCGGGCCCGGCGACCTCGATGAAGGCGTGCGCCACGGCGCCGTCGGGCAGCGCCTCCAGGGCGGCCGCGATGGCGGGCAGCGCGCTCTCGTCACCGGCGAGCAGATGCCAGTCGGCGGCCGGGTCGGGGGCGTACGCGCCGCCGGGGCCCATGAAACGGACGGTCTCGCCGGGCTGCACGCGCATCGCCCACGGGCCCGCGAGGCCCTCGTCGCCGTGGATCACGAAGTCCAGGGTCAGCTCGCGGTGTTCGGCGTCCCAGGAGCGCACGGTGTACGTCCGGGTCACCGGCCACTGCTCGCGCGGGAACTCCTCGCGCACGCGCTCCATGTCGAAGGGCTCGGGGTAGGTCACGCCGTCCGCCGGGAAGAGCAGCTTCACATAGTGGTCGGTGCAGGTGTCCGCCTCGAAGGCGGCGAGGCCCTCGCCGCCGAGCACCACGCGCTGCATGTGCGGGGTGAGCCGGTCGGTGCGGACGACGCGCGCGGAGTGCACCCTGCGCGGCTTGCGTCCCGGACGTTCTGCCATGACGGCCTCCCTGTTCCCCATGCTTAGGCTTACCTAAGCTAGCACCTCGTTCGGGTGAACACCTGTCACTCCGCCAACGTGGTCAGCAGCCGCTGCAGGGACCCGCCCAGCCCCCAGCGCCCTGCCAGCTCCTGAAGTGCCGCCGCGTCGCGCGGGGCGTGCGGCAGCGCCGTGTCGACGTCCGGCAGCGGGACGTCGTCGGCGACCCGGACCACCTTCGGCGCCACCGCCAGATACGGCTTCGCCTCGGTGAGCCGCTTGCGCTGGGCCGGCGTGAGCTTGGCGCGCGGGTCGTCCACGGCCGCCAGGATCCCGGCCAGGTCGCCGAACTCGGCCAGCAGCTTGGCCGCCGTCTTCTCGCCGACCCCGGCCACGCCGGGCAGGCCGTCGCTCGGGTCGCCGCGCAGCAGCGCCAGATCCGCGTACCCCCTGCCGTCGACGCCATACTTCTCGCGCAGCAGCGCCTCGTCGGTCATCTGCAGGGTGCCGACGCCCTTGAGCGGGTACAGCACGCGCACGTCCCGGGCGTCGTCGACCAGCTGGTACAGGTCCCGGTCGCCGGTGACGATGTCGACCGGTCCCTTCGCGCGGGCGGTGAAGGTGCCGATGACGTCGTCCGCCTCGTACCCCGCGACTCCGACGCGGGCGATGCCGAGCGCGTCGAGGACCGCCTCGATGACCGGCACCTGGGGCGACAGGGTGTCGGGCACCTCTTCCTCGTCGGGGCCGCTCTCGTGCTCCTCGGCGACGCGGTGCGCCTTGTAGGAGGGGATCAGCTCGACCCGCCACTGCGGCCGCCAGTCGGCGTCCATGCAGGCCACCAGGTGCGCCGGCCGGTGGTCCTTGACGAGGCGGTCGATGAAGTCGAGCAGTCCGCGCACGGCGTTCACCGGCGTGCCGTCCGGGGCCTTCACGGAGTCCGGGACGCCGAAGTAGGCGCGGAAGTACAGCGAGGCGGTGTCGAGGAGCATCAGTCGTCCGGTCACGCTCGCATCATGCCGTACGGCACCGACAGCGGCCGCCCGGCGCCACCGGCACGGACCGCCCGGCGCGCAGGGTGCAACGCGTTGCGCTCCTCAGTGACGTGGCCCACTTGTGCGTTTGCCTGAGAGGAAAGAGGGGAGGCGCGCCTTCGGAGCGATGCCGGTTGCGCGTTCAACCTTTGTGTGGTGCGTGTGACCTCCTCGCTCCCTTCCCTGCCGTCGAGAAGAGAAGGTCCGCGTGTCAGCCAGGCTTCAGGCCGAGCACCTCTACAAGGTGTTCGGCAGACGACAAGATCAGGCGGTGGAACGGCTCCGTGCGGGAGCCGACCGTGAGGAGCTGCGCGCGGACGGCACCACGGCCGCCGTCATCGACGCGTCCTTCACCGTGGACCCCGGCCAGATCTTCGTCGTCATGGGCCTGTCCGGCTCCGGCAAGTCCACCCTCCTGCGCATGCTGAACGGCCTGCTGGAACCCACCGCCGGCCGCGTCCTCTTCGACGGCCAGGACCTGACCTCGCTCGGCGGCAACGAACTGCGCGCCGTGCGCGCCAACAAGATCAGCATGGTCTTCCAGCACTTCGCGCTCTTCCCGCACCGCAGTGTCCGCGAGAACGCCGCCTACGGCCTCGCCGTCCAGGGAGTGCCCCGCGCCGAGCGGAACGAGCGCGCCGCCGAGGCACTCGCGCTGTGCGGCCTGGCCGGCTGGGAGGACTCCTGGCCCGACGAGCTGTCCGGCGGCATGCAGCAGCGCGTCGGCCTCGCCCGGGCCCTCGCCACCGACGCCGACCTGCTGCTGATGGACGAGTCCTTCAGCGCCCTGGACCCGCTGATCCGCCGCGACATGCAGGACCAGCTCCTGGAACTGCAGCGCACCCTGAAGAAGACCATCGTCTTCATCACCCACGACCTCAACGAGGCCATGCGCCTGGGCGACCGCATCGCCGTCATGCGCGACGGCCGCATCGTCCAGAACGGCACCGCCGAGGACATCCTGCTGCGCCCCGCGAACGACTACGTCGCCTCCTTCATCCAGGACGTCGACCGCTCCCGCGTGGTCACCGCCGGCGCCGTCATGGACACCGACGGACTGCGCGGCGACGAGGCCGACTGCGGCTGCGCGACCGCGACGCCCGACACGCCGTTCACCGAGCTGTGCGCGCTCAGCGCCCGCGCAGCGCACCCCGTCGCCGTCCTCGACGCCGAGGGCACGCTCGTCGGCGTCGTACCGCGCCGGCGTCTGGTCGGCTTCCTCGGCGACGAGGAGGGCGCCCCGGGCACCTGCGACGACCGCCGGGACAAGGGCGGGGAGAAGGTGATGGCCCGTGCCTAGGATCCCGCTCGGCACCTGGGTCAACGACGCGGTCGACTGGCTCCTGAACCACGTCTCCTGGCTCTTCGACTTCTTCAAGACCGTCTTCACCGGCGCCTACGACGCCATCGACGCCGTCCTCCAGGCGCCCCAGCCGCTGCTGCTCGCCGGCATCCTCGCCGTGCTCGCCTTCTGGCTGCGCGGCACCCTCGCCGGGGTGCTCACCTTCGCGGGCTTCGCCTTCATCGACTCCCTCCAGCTGTGGGACGACGCGATGGTGACCCTGTCGCTGGTGCTCGTCGCCACGCTGATCGCGCTGGTGATCTCGGTGCCGGTGGGCATCTGGGCCGCCCGCTCGGACCGGGTCAGCTCCCTGGTGCGGCCGGTGCTGGACTTCATGCAGACGCTGCCCGCGATGATCTACCTCATCCCGGCGATCCTGTTCTTCGGCACCGGCGCCTCCGCCGGCATCGTCGCCACCCTGATCTTCGCGCTCGCCCCCGGAGTACGGATGACCGAGCTGGGCATCCGCCAGGTCGACAAGGAACTGGTGGAGGCCGCCGAGGCGTTCGGCACCACGCCGCGCAGCACGCTGCTGCGGGTCCAGCTGCCGCTGGCGCTGCCCACCGTCATGGCCGGCGTCAACCAGGTCATCATGCTCGGCCTGTCGATGGCCGCGATCGCCGGCATGGTCGGCACCGGCGGCCTCGGCGGCGACGTCAACGAGGCCATCGGCCAGCTCAACGTGGGCCTCGGCTCCGAGGCGGGCGTGGCGATCGTGATCCTCGCGATCTACCTCGACCGCATGACGAGCGCGCTCGGCACCCAGGTCTCCCCGCTGGGCCGGCGCACCGCCGCACGCGCGCGTGCCGCGGGCGGCCTGAAGATCTGGTCCTACCGGCCCCGTCCGCAGATCGCGGTCATCGGCGTCGTCATCCTCGGCCTGGTCGCCGGCGGCATGGGCGTCTTCGGCGGCAAGGGCGCCGCCACGGCCGTCGCCGACGGCGAGAACATCGGCCAGGGCAAGAAGATCACCATCGGCTACATCCCCTGGGACGAGGGCATCGCCTCCACCTACCTGTGGAAGGAGATCCTCGAACAGCGCGGCTACCAGGTCGAGGCCAAGCAGCTCGACGCCGGCCCGCTCTACACGTCCCTCGCCTCGGGCACCGTCGACTTCCAGACCGACGCCTGGCTGCCGACCACCCACGCGCAGTACTGGAAGAAGTACGGCTCGCGGATCGACGACCTGGGCAGCTGGTACGGCCCGACGTCTCTCGAGCTGACCGTTCCGGCGTACATGAAGGACGTCAACACGCTCGCCGACCTCAAGGGCAAGGCCGGCGAGTTCGGCGGGAAGATCACCGGCATCGAGTCCAGCGCCGGCGAGATGGCCCTGCTCAAGAGCAAGGTCCTCAAGGAGTACGGCCTGGACAAGGAGTACAAGGTCGTCGACAGCTCCACCCCGGCCATGCTGGCCGAGCTCAAGCGCGCCTACAGCAAGAAGGAACCGATCGTCGTCCCGCTCTGGTCGCCGCACTGGGCGTACAACGACTACCGGCTGAAGAAGCTGGCGGACCCCAAGGGCGCCTGGGGCAAGGGCGACGGGCTGCACACCCTGGCCCGCAAGGGCTTCGCGGGCGACAACCCGGTCCTCGCCAAGTGGCTGAAGGGCTTCAAGCTGGACGAGAAGCAGCTGACCAGCCTCGAGGCCGGCATCACCAAGGCGGGCAAGGGCAAGCAGCAGGACGCCGTGCGCGCCTGGCTGAAGAGCAACCCGGGTCTCGTGGACAAGTTCGCTCCGGTCGGCAAGACCCAGGCCGCCGCCGAGGCCAAGCGGCCGGTCGACGTCGCCTGGTTCCCCTGGGACGAGGACATCGCCGTCACCCACCTGTGGAAGAACGTCCTGGAGCGGCGCGGCTACCAGCTGAACCTGAAGCAGATGGACGTCGGCCCGGTCTACACCGGCCTCGCCTCGGGGGACCTGGACCTCAACTTCGACGCCTGGCTGCCGTACGCGCAAGGGAACTACTGGGACAAGAGCAAGGACCGCCTCAAGGACCTCGGCACCTGGTACCGGCCGACCTCGCTGGAGATCGCCGTGCCGTCCTACGTCAAGGGCGTGAGCTCGCTCCAGGACCTCAAGGGCAAGGGGGGCGCGTTCGGCGGGAAGATCATCGGCATCGAGCCCGGCACCGGCGAGATGAACCTGCTGAAGACGAAGGTGCTGCCGGGCTACGGCCTGGACAAGGAGTACAAGGTCGTCGACGGCTCCACCCCGGCGATGCTCGCCGAGCTCAAGCGCGCCTACGCCAAGAAGCAGCCGGTCGCCGTCGTCCTGTGGTCGCCGCACTGGGCGTACAGCCAGTACCACCTGACCAAGCTGAAGGACCCCGAGAAGCTCTTCGGCGAGGGCAACACCATCCGGACGATCGCGGGCGAGAAGTTCCCCGAGCAGTACCCGCAGCTCACCCGCTGGATCAAGAACTTCCGGATGAGCGAGGCGGAGCTCGGCGGTCTCGAGGCCGAGATCAACCAGCGTGGCCAGGGCCACGAGGACGACGCCGTCGCCGCCTGGCTGAAGCAGCACCCGGAGGTGGCCGAGCGCATGACCCCGCAGTAGCAGGCCACTGCGACCGCACCCCCGAGGGGTGGGCCACCCACGCCACCTGACCGCGTGGGAGGGCCCACCCCTCGGGTCATGTCCGCCCGCTCCGAAAAGATCCGGCCAACCACACAGCGCCATGCCACCACCAGAACCCGGCTGCCGGATACGGGAACACCCGGGAGAGCCGCCGCATTGAACATGACACGGGCATCGCGGTACGCCGAACGCCCCCTCAGCCGACCGCCCGGGCAGGTGATCCACTGGCGAGAACCAACAGGTCGGAACCCACCCCGTGTGTCTTCGTTGTGACGGCCGCATGAAACGGTTTGCCGAACATGCGTAGGGTGCAGAGAACTCAAGCAGGACCGCACCCGCCGGCCCGGACACACCGAGCGGCGCGACGACCGGGACGACGAGCGAAGGAGGGAGCCGGAGCGATGGGCGACCACAAAGAGCAGCCCCTGCGGGTCGGCGCGGCCGTGCGGCGGCGTCGCCGTGCCCTGGACCTCACCCTCGCCGTCGTGGCCGAGCGCAGCGGCCTGTCGGTGCCCTTCCTCAGCCAGGTCGAGAACGACCGGGCACGGCCCAGCCGCGGCTCCCTGGAGAAGGTGGCGGACGCCCTGCGCACCACCGCGGTCGAGCTGCTCGCCGCCGCCGACCCGGCGTGCAGCGTCGACGTCGTACGCGCCGAGGACCTCGAACCCGGGCCGGTGCCGCAGGTGCGGTCCCTGGTGCGCGGGCACCACCAGATGCACGCCTCGGAGTTCCTCGGCGACCACGACGCCGGCCGCGAGTTCCAGTACCGCAACGACCAGTTGATGTACGTCGCCGACGGCGCCGTCGAGATCGAGGCCGAGGGCCGCGCCTACCGGCTCGGCCGCGGCGACACCCTGTATCTGACCGGCGGGGTGCGTCACCGCTGGCGGGCGACCGTGCCCGACACCCGGCTGATCGTCGTCGCCGTCGCCGAGCACATCGAGGCCGTACGGGACCGGCCGCGCCGGTGAGGGTCGTCTCGCTGGTGCCCTCGCTGACCGAGGCCGTCGCCGCCTCCGCGCCCGGCGTCCTGGTCGGTGCCACCGACTGGTGCACCCACCCCGAGGGCCTGGACGTCGTACGCGTCGGCGGCACCAAGAACCCCGATGTCGGCCGCGTCCTCGATCTCGCCCCCGACCTGGTCGTCGCCAACGAGGAGGAGAACCGCGCCGCCGACCTCGGCGCGCTGCGCGCCGCCGGCGTCGAGGTGCTGGTCACCGAGGTGCGCGACGTGCCGCAGGCCTTCCGGGAACTGGACCGGGTGGTCGGGGCCTGCGGGGTGCGGCACCGGCCGCGCTGGCTGGACGAGGCGGAGGCGGCGTGGCGCACGCTCCCGGAGCCGGACGCCCGCCGCAGCGCCGTCGTGCCGATCTGGCGCCGGCCATGGATGGTGCTGGGCCGTGACACCTTCGCCGGGGACGTCCTGGCCCGGCTCGGCGTTGACCAGCTGTACGCCGGGCACGCGGAGCGCTACCCGCGCGTGCCGCTGGAGGAGCTGCGGGAGGCCGGTCCGGACGTCGTCGTCCTCCCGGACGAGCCGTACCGTTTCACCGCCGACGACGGCCCCGAGGCCTTCCCCGGCCTGACCTGCGCGCTGGTCAGCGGACGGCACCTGACGTGGTACGGGCCGTCACTGGCCGAGGCGCCACGGGTGCTGGGCGCGGCCCTCGCAGCAGCTCACCGCTGAGCAGGCCGCGCGCGGTGCCCGCGGCGGCGGCGAGCCAGCCGGCGACCAGCAGCGCGTACAGGCCGAGCGCGAGGGCGTCGAAGGCGACGAGCCCGGTGCGCCGGCCGAGCGCCTCGGCGCCCGTGACACAGGTGCCGACGGGGAAGGTGAACGCCCACCAGGTCATCGTGAACCCCATGCCGCGGCGCCGGGCGCGCACCACATGGGCGCCGGCCAGAAACAGCCACAGCAGCGCGAACCCCGTCACCGGCACGCCGTACAGCACGGCGAACACCTCGAAGCCGGTACCGGCCGGGCCCGGCATCACCCCCGGTGCGGTGTCGGCGAACTTGCCCGCCGCGGTGGTGGACTGGCCGAGCGGCCCCAGCACCAGGAAGAGCGTCGGGGTGAGGGCGAGCGGCAGCGGCCCGCCGATCGTGCGGGCGAACACCAGCGGCAGCACCAGCAGGACCGCCAGCAGGCTGAGACCGAACAGGGCGACGCAGGCGAGCAGCAGGGTCGCGCGGGGCTGCCCGGGCGGCAGGTGCGGCACCAGCAGCGGTCCGGCCGCCGCCGACACCATCGGCCCCACCAGCGGCAGCAGCCACACGGGCGTCGCCTCCTGCGCCGCTGCCCGATGCCGTACGGCCATCAGATACGGCACCGCGACCGCCGCGGCGAGGGCGACGGCCGTACCGGCGGTGAACAGCACGGTGTCCAGCGCGACCGCGGCGGTCGTCCCGATGCAGGCGCGCCCCACGGTCAGCGCGCCGGCGCCGACGGAGAGCAGGGCCATCGCCAGGCAGCCGTAGAAGGGAGCCATGGCCGCGTCCAGCAGGTGGGCGCGGGCCTGGTCGCGGTGGTGACGCCAGTGCAGGGCGCGGGTGGACAGCAGGAGCAGCAGCAGGGCGAGGGCGAGGACCCACACCGCCGTGCACGCCGTGTGCAGGCCGGGGAGGTGGACGGGGAGGGCGACGCCGGCCGTGGCCAGGACGGCGGTGCCCATCACGGTGGCGTACCAGTTGGGCCCCAGGTGCCGGACTGCGGTGATCATGACACCACCGTGCCCTGAGCGGACGGCCCCCACCAGGGACGATGTCTCTATGAGGGCATAAGCTGGGTTTATGGCAGACGTGAGCGGGAGGGAGAGCGCGGCCCAGGTGCCGGGCGGGTCGCTGGCGCACCGGGTGCCCGATCTCGGCGCGCTGGAGCTGCTGCTGGCCGTGGCACGGCTGGGCAGTCTCGGCGCGGCCGCACGGGAGCTGGGCATCACCCAGCCCGCCGCGAGCAGCCGTGTCCGCTCCATGGAACGGCAGCTGGGCGTGGCGCTGGTGGACCGCTCGCCGCGCGGGTCGCGGCTGACGGACGCCGGGGCGCTGGTGACGGACTGGGCGCGGCGGATCGTCGAGGCCGCCGAGGCCTTCGACGTGGGCGCGCAGGCGCTGCGGGACCGGCGGGACTCGCGGCTGCGCGTCGCGGCGAGCATGACCATCGCCGAGTACCTGCTGCCCGGGTGGCTGATCGCGCTGCGCACCCGGCTGCCCGGCACGGCGGTGTCGCTGCTCGCCGGGAACTCCGCGGTGGTCGCGGAGCGGCTGCTGGCGGGGGAGGCCGACCTCGGGTTCGTGGAGGGGCTGACGCTGCCCGGCGGACTGGACTCCGCGGTCATCGCCCGCGACCGGCTGATCGTGGTCACCGCTCCCGGACACCCCTGGGCGCGGCGCCGCCGGGGAGCCGTCTCGGCCGAGGAGCTCGCGGCGACGCCGCTGATCCTGCGGGAGACGGGGTCGGGGACGCGGCAGGTGCTGGACGCCGCGCTGGGCACGCCCGCGGTGCCGTTGATCGAGCTGTCCTCGACGACCGCGGTGAAGGCGGCGGCGGTGAGCGGGGCGGGGCCCGCGGTGCTGAGCGAGCTGGTGGTCGGGGAGGAACTGGCGTCGCGGCGCCTGGTACGGGTCCCGGTGGAGGGCGTGGCACTGGCACGGGCCCTGCGGGCGGTCTGGCCGGCGGGCCACCGGCCGGCGGGCCCGGCACGGGAACTGCTGTCCTTGACACGCTCGCCGTCCACCGGGCCGGGGGGAGCGGGGGCATGAGTGCATGAGGGTACGGCGGCCGCGGCGTGACGGGCCGATGCGGTGACGGGTCCTGCGGCCCACCGCAACGGCGGTGACCGGGGGCAGGTCCTACGGCCGCCGCGACGGCAGTGACCGGGCGCCGGGTCCCACGGCTTCCCGTAGGAGCGGTGACCGCTGTCGCCCGTAAGAGCGGTAACCGCTGTCGCCCGGGCCCGACGGCCCCCCGGCGCCCCTGCAATGGAGCGGGTCCGTACCTTTTCGCCCGCCGCCTCCCGGGGGGCGCCCCCGCCGCGTGGCGCCGCCCCCGCAGTCCGCCGCACGGCGCCCCCCGCCGAACGGCCGCACCCTCACGCCAAGAAGCCCCGCAGCAGCGCCGCCGTGCCCGCGCAGTGTTCGCGCATCATTTCGCGGGCGCCGTCCGCGTCGCCGTCCAGGACCGCCTCGACCAGCGCGGTGTGCTGACGCTGGGAGTGCTCCAGGTTGCGCACCAGCAGCGGGATGCAGTCCAGCAGGTCGTTCACGGTGGCCCGCACCGCCGCGTACTGGGCGGTGAGCGTGGCCGAGCCGCTCAGCTCGGCCAGCGTGAGGTGGAGCAGGGTGTCGCGCCGGCGGTAGTCCGCCAGCGGCGCGTCCTGCGTGGCCGCCAGCGCCTCGCGCAGCCGCTCCGCCCGCTCCGGTGTCAGCCCGTGCTGCGCGCACAGACCCGCCGCGCCCACCTCCAGCACCTCCCGGAACCGCAGCACGTCCTCGATGTCGACCTCGGCGATCCGGCGGCGCAGCTCGTCCTCGCCGCCGGCGTCGGCCGCCTGGGGGCGTTGCAGCACAAACGTTCCGCCGTAGCGGCCGCGCCGGGCCTCCACCAGCCCCTGGTCCTGAAGCACCTTCAGCACTTCGCGCAGCGTCACCCGGCTGATCCCGAGCCGCTCCGCCAGCTCCCGCTCCGCGGGCAGCCGCCCGCCCGCCGGCACCAGCCCGAGCCGGACCACCTGGAGGATCTGCTCCAGCGCCTCCTCGAAGCCGTTGCCCGCCCGCACCGGCCGCAGCAGCGGCGTGAGCCGGTCCGCCGCCTGCACCGGCCCGTTGTCGCCCTCCGTCCGCGCCATCCCGCCGCGTCCCCTTCCCAAGCAAAGGTCAACAGCAATACCTTATGGCTTCCGGTGCCGGACGAGAACGCCGCAGCAGCCCGAGGAGGCTCTCCCGTGGCAGACCGCACACCCCCGCTGAGCGTCGAGGAGCTGCACGCCCTCGTCGCGAGCGGCGAGATCGACACCGTCGTCCTGGCCTTCCCCGACATGCAGGGCAGGCTCCAGGGCAAGCGGTTCGCCGCCCGCTTCTTCCTCGACGAGGTCCTCCACCACGGCACGGAGGGCTGCAACTACCTCCTCGCCGTCGACGCCGACATGAACACCGTCGACGGCTACGCCATGTCCTCCTGGGACCGGGGCTACGGCGACTTCGCCCTGCGCCCCGACCCACGGACCCTGCGGCGCGTCCCCTGGCACCCCGGCACCGCCCTGCTGATCGCCGACCTGGCCTGGGAGGACGGCTCGCCCGTCGCCGCCGCGCCCCGGCAGATCCTGCGCCGCCAGCTGGAGCGGCTCGCCGCGCTGGGATACACCGCGCAGGTCGGCACCGAGCTGGAGTTCATCGTCTTCCGCGACACCTACGAGCAGGCCTGGGACTCCGGTTACCGCGCTCTCACGCCGGTCAATCAGTACAACGTCGACTACTCGATCCTCGGCACCGGACGCATCGAGCCCCTGCTGCGCCGTATCCGCAACGAGATGGCCGGCGCCGGGCTGACCGTGGAGTCCGCCAAGGGCGAGTGCAACCCCGGGCAGCACGAGATCGCCTTCCGCTACGCCGAGGCCCTGACCACCTGCGACCAGCACGCGATCTACAAGACCGGCGCCAAGGAGATCGCCGCCCAGGAGGGCGTCTCGCTCACCTTCATGGCCAAGTACAACGAGCGCGAGGGCAACTCCTGCCACATCCATCTCTCCCTCGCCGACGCCGACGGCCGCAGCGTCATGGCAGCGGACGGGGGCGGGATGTCCGACGTCATGCGGCACTTCCTGGCCGGACAGCTCGCCGCGCTGCGCGAGTTCTCGCTGCTGTACGCGCCGAACATCAACTCCTACAAGCGGTTCCAGCCGGGCTCCTTCGCACCGACCGCCGTCGCCTGGGGCCACGACAACCGCACCTGCGCCCTGCGCGTCGTCGGCCACGGCCGCTCCCTGCGCTTCGAGAACCGCCTGCCCGGCGGGGACGTCAATCCGCACCTCGCGGTGGCCGGGATGATCGCGGCCGGCCTGCACGGCATCGAACAGAAACTGGAGCTGCCCGAGCCCTGCCCCGGCAACGCCTACGCCGCCGACTTCGCGCACGTCCCGACCACGCTGCGCGAGGCCGCCGGGCTGTGGGAAAACAGCGCTCTGGCCAGGGCCGCCTTCGGCGACGAGGTGGTCGCGCACTACCGCACCATGGCCCGCGTCGAGCTGGACGCCTTCGACGCCGCCGTCACCGACTGGGAGCTGCGCCGCTCCTTCGAACGCATGTGAGGCCCGTCGTGAGCCACCCGTCCGACCCGTACGTCCTCGAGGTCCTCAACCCCGCCACGGAGGAGGTCGTCGCCACCGTCCCGGCCGCGACGGCGGCCGACGTGGACGCCGCCGTCGTACGCGCCGGGCGGGCGCAGGCGAAGTGGGCCGGCTTCCCGCCCGGGGACCGGGCCCGGCTGCTGCGCCGCTTCGCCCGGGTCGTCGACGAGCACCTGGAGGAACTGGCCCTGCTGGAGGTCCGCGAGGCGGGGCACACCATCGGCAACGCCCGCTGGGAGGCGGGCAACGTGCGCGACCTGCTCGACTACGCGGCCGGGGGAGTGGAGCGGCTGACGGGACGGCAGATCCCGGTGCCGGGCGGGCTGGACGTGACGATCCTGGAGCCGCTCGGCGTCGTCGGCGTCATCGCTCCCTGGAACTTCCCCCTGCCCATCGCCGCCTGGGGCACCGCACCCGCCCTCGCCGCGGGCAACGCCGTGATCCTCAAGCCCGCCGAGACCACCCCGCTCACCGCTCTGCGGCTGGCCGAGCTGGCCCTGGCCGCCGGGCTGCCCGAGGGGCTCTTCCAGGTTCTGCCGGGGCGCGGACCGGTCGCGGGCACCGCGCTCGTCGAGCACCCCGGCGTCGCGAAGATCGTGTTCACCGGGTCGACGGCCGTGGGCAAACAGGTGTGGGCCAAGGGCGCCGAGCGGCTCAAGCGGGTCACGCTGGAACTCGGCGGCAAGAGCCCCAACATCGTCTTCGCCGACGCCGACCTCGAACAGGCCGCGTCCGCCGCCCCCATGTCCTTCCTCGACAACAGCGGCCAGGACTGCTGCGCGCGCACCCGCATCCTCGTGCAGCGCTCCGTGTACGACCGTTTCCTCGCTCTGCTCGCCCCCGCCGTCGAGTCCGTCGTCGTGGGTGACCCGGCCGACGAGTCCACACAGATGGGCCCGCTCATCTCCGCCGCCCAGCTCGACCGGGTCCGCTCCTACGTCCCGGGCGACGCCGAGGGCATCCGCGGCAAGGCCCCCGAAGGCCCCGGCTACTGGTTCCCGCCGACCGTCCTGACCGGTGTCGACCCGCACGCGCGCGTCGCCGTCGAGGAGGTCTTCGGGCCCGTCGCCGTCGTCCTGCCGTTCGACGACGAACGCGAGGCCGTCGCGCTCGCCAACGCCACCGACTACGGCCTGTCCGGCTCCATCTGGACCCGGGACGTCGGCCGCGCCCTGCGCGTCTCGCAGGCCGTGCGCGCGGGCAACCTGTCCGTCAACTCCCACTCCAGCGTCCGCTACTGGACTCCCTTCGGCGGCTTCAAGCAGTCCGGTGTCGGCCGGGAGCTCGGCCCGGACGCGCTGGCCGCCTTCACCGAGACCAAGAACGTCTTCATCAGTACGGAGGGCCCCGCACAGTGACCGAAGAGATCGTGTGCCGCCGCCTGGCCGGCCGTACCGCCGTCGTCACCGGAGCCGGCAGCGGCATCGGCCTCGCCTCCGCCCGCCGTCTCGCCGCCGAGGGCGCGCACGTGGTGTGCGGCGACGTCGACGAGGCCCGGGGCAAGGCCGCCGCCGAGGAGACCGGCGGACTGTTCGTGAAGGTCGACGTCACCGACCCGGAGCAGGTCGAGGCCCTGTTCCGGGCCGCGTACGACACCTACGGCAGTGTCGACGTCGCCTTCAACAACGCG
Source organism: Streptomyces sp. NPDC104814 (assembly GCF_055583185.1). Taxonomy (NCBI): domain Bacteria; kingdom Bacillati; phylum Actinomycetota; class Actinomycetes; order Kitasatosporales; family Streptomycetaceae; genus Streptomyces; species Streptomyces sp. NPDC104814. The sequence continues at coordinate 225,947 of NZ_JBVJOL010000010.1, forward strand.
GGCATCTCACCGCCCGACGACGACTCGATCCTGGAGACCGGTCTGAAGGCGTGGAAGCGGGTGCAGGAGGTCAACCTGACCTCGGTCTACCTGTGCTGCAAGGCCGCCCTGCCCTACATGCGCCGCCAGGGCAAGGGTTCCATCATCAACACGGCCTCCTTCGTGGCCCGGATGGGGGCGGCGACCTCGCAGATCTCCTACACCGCCTCCAAGGGCGGCGTGCTCGCCATGTCCCGTGAACTCGGCGTCCAGTTCGCCCGGGAGGGCATCCGCGTCAACGCGCTCTGCCCGGGACCGGTCAACACCCCGCTGCTGCAGGAGCTGTTCGCCAAGGACCCCGAGCGGGCCGCGCGCCGCCTGGTGCACATCCCGGTCGGCCGGTTCGCCGAGGCCGAGGAGATCGCCGCCGCCGTCGCGTTCCTCGCCAGCGACGACTCCTCCTTCGTCAACGCCACCGACTTCCTCGTCGACGGCGGAATCTCCGGCGCGTACGTCACACCCCTGTAAGGGTGTGAACGGTACGGTCCGGGCGTATGCGACAGCTCCTCGCGTGGACCCTGGCAGCGGCCGCCGTCCTGGCGGCCGCGCCCGCCGCCCGTCCGGACGGCCGTACCGCCTGCCCCCGTCTCACCGCCACCTGGTACGGCGACAACCGCGCCCACCTCCAGCAGGCCATCGACGCACGCGGCACCTGTGCCGGCCGGCCCGGCCGGCCCCGCCCGGTCGCCGTGTTCGACTGGGACAACACCGTCGTCAAGAACGACGTCACCGACGCCACCCTCTCCTGGGCGCTGCGCCACGACCGGCTGCCGCGCCCCGCCCGCTGGAAGGACACCAGCGCCTGGCTCACCGACGCAGCCGACCGCGCCCTGACCCGCGCCTGCGGCCCCGGCGCGCCCGGCACACCGCTGCGGACCTCGGCCGACGCCCCCTGCGCCGACGAGATCCTGCAGATCCGCGAGAACGGCACCACCATGAGCGGCGCCGCCGCCTTCGCCGGGACCTTCGACCACCGGCGCACGGTCCCGCAGTACGCCTGGGTGCCGCAGCTGTTCACCGGCCGCACCCCGGCCGACCTCGCCTCCTACGCCGACGCCGCCCGCCGCGAGGCCCTCGCCGCCCCCGTCGGCGCCACCCGCCGCGTCGGCACCCACACCGTGCCCGCCTACGTCCGCTACTACGACCAGCAGCGCGACCTGATCCGCACCCTGCGGCGGGCCGGTTTCGACGTCTACATCGTCTCCGCGGGCTCCGAGCCGATCACCGAGGTCTGGTCCCGGGGCGTGGGCCTCGACGCCGCGCACACCATCGCCATCCGGTCCGTCCTCGACCGCCGGGGCCGCATCACCCCCTGGACCGAGGGCTGCGGCGGCGTCCCGGCGACCCGCGGCGCGGTCATCCCCTACATCGACGGCAAGCGCTGCTTCGTCAACCAGGAGATCTACGGCGTCCGGGGCCCCGCCGCCTGGCAGCGCCGGCCGTGGCCGCAGCGCCCCGCGATCGCCGCCGGGGACGCCGACACCGATGTCACGTTCGTTGCCGACGCGACCGCCGTGCATCTCGTGATCAACCGCAACAAGCCGGAACTGATGTGCAGGGCCTACGACGACGCCGACGGTCACTGGCTGGTCAATCCGATGTTCCTCCAGCCGCTGCCGCGCCGCGACACCCCCTACCCGTGTGCGACGACCGCGTACACCGCACCCGACGGCACCCGGGGGCCGCTGCTGCGCGACGACGGATCGGTGGTGCCCGACCAGCGGGACACCGTGTACTGACCACCGGGCCGGGCCCTACAGTGCCCGGATGAGCATGACGCCCCCGCCCGGCTGGTACCCGGACCCGACGGCCGAGCACCTGGAGCGCTGGTGGGACGGCACGGCCTGGACGGAGCACCGGCGCGCCCGCACGGACCCGGCGCCCCCGACCGTGCCCCTGCACCAGCCGGTCGCGCCGCAGCCGCCGGCGTTCCAGGTGCCGCCCGGGGCGTTCCCGCAGCAGCCCGTGACGGTCCCGCAGCGCGCTGCCTCCCCGGGGCGCGGCAAGGCCGTCGCGCTCGCCGTCGCCGGCGCCGTGCTGGTCGCGGCGATCGCCACCGGCGCGATCCTGCTGAGCCGGGGCGGCCACGGTGGCGAGCCGGCCGCCGGGACCACCCCGCGGCCCGCCCCGACCCTCGCCACGGCCACGGGCGAGCCGTCCGGCGCCGAGCCGTCCTCCGCCTCGCCCACCGGTGACCCGTCCGTCGTCGTCGACCAGCTCAACGGCATCACGCTGACCATGCCCCACGGCTGGGTGCGGCCCGAGTTCGTCGCCGACGACTCCGTCGTCATGACCACCGACGGCACCTACGACTGCCCCGGCGACCCCGGGATGTGCCGCCACGGCCTGGTCACCACCCACACCGCGACCTCCACGGACCAGACGTCACCCGAGGCCCTCGCGAAGGCGGACATCAGCGAGGCGGCCGGGCTGGCCTTCGACGAGGACACCCTGAACCGGCGTCCCTTCGGCGGGATGACCGGCCATCAGGTCGTCGCCCAGGGCACGGTGGCCGTCGCGGGCCGCGCCGGGTACTACGTGCGCTGGCACGTCACCACCGCCAAGGGCCCCGGCGGCTACGTCCAGTCCCTGGTCTTCCCGTCCAGCACGGGCACCGAGGCGCCCGTCGTCGTGCGCTACGTCTTCGACGCCGGCCGGGACGGGCCGCCGCTGACCGACATGGACCGCATCACCCGGGGCATCCGGCCCGTCGGCGACGCGGCCACCGGCGGCGGGGTGGGCAGCAGCATCGGCCCCACCCCATGAGCCGCCGAGGCGTCACAGGAACGTGTGCCCCTCGCCCCGGTACGTCGGCACGGTCGCCGTGACCCGGTCGCCCTCGACCAGGTGCAGCACGTCGAACCGCTCGCACATCTCACCGGCCTTCGCGTGCCGGAACCACACCTTGTCGCCGATCAGCAGGTCGTCGGCCGGGGAGCCGAGCAGCGGCGTCTGCACCTCGCCGGGCCCCTCCTGCGGGTCGTACCGCAGCCCCTCGGGCAGGTACGGCACCGGCAGCCGGTCCGGGCCGGCCGCGCCGGAGGCCGGGTAGCCGCCGCCCAGCACGGTCACCACGCCCACGCCCGGGCGGCGCACCACCGGCTGCGCGAACAGCGCGGCCGGACGACCGCTGAACGAGGTGTAGTTGTCGAAGAGCCGCGGCACGTACAGCCCCGACCCGGCCGCGATCTCCGTGACGGCGTCCTCGGCGGCCGTGTGCTGCACGCTGCCGGTGCCACCGCCGTTGACGTACTCCAGGTCCGGCACCAGGGAACGCAGCCCGCGCACCACCGCGGCGCGCCGCTCGGCCAGTTCACGGCGGGCGGCGGCCTGCATCAGCCGGATCGCCCGGGAGCGCAGCGGCCGCCCCGCGACCGCGTCGCCGACCCCGGCGATGTGCCCCTCGTACGCCATGAGCCCGACGACCTTGAAGCCCGGCCGGCGGGTCACCGCCCGTGCCAGCTCGGCCACCTGGGCGGGGGAGTGCAGCGGGGAGCGCAGCGCACCGACCCGGACCCGGCCGCCGAGGAGCCGCAGCGACGTGTCCAACTCCAGGCAGACCCGCACGACTTCCCGCCCGTCGCCGCGCGCGGCGTCGATCAGGTCGAGCTGTGCCACGTCGTCGACCATCACGGTCACCGCGCCGGCCAGCTTGGGATCGGCGGTGAGTTCGGCGAAACGGGCGCGGTCGGCGGACGGATAGGCCAGCAGGACGTCCTCGAAGCCGGAGCGCGCGAGCCACAGGGACTCGGCGAGCGTGAAGGACATGACGCCGCGGAACCCGTCCTTCGCCAGGACCCGTTCCAGCAGCGCCCGGCAGCGCACGGACTTGCTCGCGACCCGGATCGGCTTGCCCCCGGCACGGCGGACCAGATCGTCCGCGTTGGCGTCGAAGGCCTCCAGGTCCACGATCGCCACAGGGGCGTCGAGATGGGCGGTGGCCCGGTCGTAACGGGCCCGGTCGGCGGCGCGCGCAGTCATGACGGCAGCCTGCCAGACCGGATTACCGCAGGGTAGGGGGACGTTCCGGGCAGATGCCCCGGGCTCCCCGGACCGGTTCCCGTCCGGCCGGTTCCAACCCGTAGAGTGACGCGCAGCGCAGGCGAAGCGATGGTCCGGGGCCGAGGAAACGGGGGGTGCATGAGCACGGAGGCACGCCACGGCGCCCGACCCCAGCCCGACCGCCCGACGGCCGGCGGAACGGCCCCCACGGGTTCCGCCTCCCCTTCCGCTTCGAGTCCGGATTCCGGTTCCGCTTCCGGGCCCGCCGCCTCTCGCTCCGCCCGTCCCGCAGGGACCTCGCCGCGCTTTCCGCTGCTGCGGCCGGGCACGCCCGCCGACGCCGAGCGGGACGCTCCGCCGCCGCCCGCGTCGGCCCGTTTCCCGGACGATCCTCCGCCGCCCCCCGCCTCCGCCCGCTTCCCCGACGGCCCGCCGACGATCGGCGCAGGCACAGCGGGACTGCCCACGGGCGGGTCCGTGCCCGAGGAGACCCCGGCGGAGACGACCGCCCGGCTGCGTCCCATCCCCGCCGCCGACACCGCCGACGACCTGGCGGCAGATTCCGGTTCGCTGGCCATGTCCGCTTCCGTCACGGCCGTTTCGGCCGTCGGCTCGGCCGGGCTCCCGCGCCGGCTGGACGCGCGCGCGTCGGGCGCCGTCCGCCCCGGTGACACCGGGGCGTCGGCGGCCTACCGCGAGAACCGCCCCGGACCCGAACGCCCCGTCCCCGACCGCGCCGGATTCGACCGCCCCGGATTCACACCCTCCTCCCGGCCGGACCCGGGCCGTGCCCCGCGCGTCCCCGGACCGAGCGGCGCTCCGGACGCCTCCGCCGCCTTCGGCGGCCCCGGCGGCCGCACGCCGGAGTCGGCCGCGCCCAGCGGCACCCCCGGCCACCTCCCGTCCGGCGCACCCGGCCACCTCCCGTCCGGCACCCCCGGCAGCCGTCCGGAGCCCGCTGCTGCCGGCGGCCCCTCGCCCGACCCGGCGCTGTCCTGGGGCTCGGACGGAGCGGCGCGGCCGCGGGTGTCGTTCGGGCGGCCCGAGTTCTTCGACGACCGCTCCGCCGGCGGACCCGCGCGGACGCGGCGCCACACCGTCGCCGCCGCCGTGTGCCTGGTCCTCGGCCTGGGGCTGATCGGCGGGGCCGTCACGGGAGCGTGGCTGACCGGCGACTCCGACGACTCCGGGAAGGCCGGCACGTTCACCGCGGCCGCCGGCCTGTGGCACAACGTGCCCGTCGACCAGCTCTTCCCGCCCACCGTGGCAGGACCGGGCGCCGGCCCCGGCGGCGCCGACCGCACCTGGACCCGGATCGCCGTCGCCCCCGACGGCGGCTGCGCCGACGCCTTCGACCCGCTGCTGCGCAAGGCCCTCGCCCCCGTCGGCTGTGCCCGTCTGCTGCGCGCCACGTACACCGACGCCACACAGAGCTACGTCACCACCGTGGGCCTGCTGTTCACCAAGGCCGACCCGGCCGGCATGCGGGCACTGAGTACCCGCTTCCGCACCGAGGGCCTCGGCACCCGCCCCGATCTGATGCCCCGCCCCTACGCCACCGCCGGTACCCCGGCCGCCGGGTTCGGCGACCGGCAGCGCGCGGCCTGGACGATCACCGTGCTCACCGACGCCCCCGTCGTCGTCTACGCCGTCTCCGGCTGGGCCGACGGCCGCACCGTGGACGCCCCGCAGCCCGCCCCGGCCACCTCGGCCGGCGCCACCACCGCCCCCGTGCAGGCCGGCCTCGGCAACGAGGCGGAGGGCCTGGCCGACCGCATCGGCAAGAACCTGCGCCACAGCGTCAACTCGCCCACGGAGACCTCTTCATGAGCCGCCCCACGACCGTCGCCCGCGCGGGCCGCACGGGGCTGCTGGCCTGTCTGCTCGCCGGCTCCCTCGCGCTGCTGCCCGCCGCCCCGGCGCACGCCGACGGCATACGGGGTCAGCAGTGGGCCTTGGACGCCCTGCACGCCCAGCAGATCTGGCGCACCACCCGCGGCGAGGGCGTCACCGTCGCCGTCCTCGACACCGGCGTCGAGGCCGACCACCCCGACCTCGCCGGCAACGTCCTGACCGGCGCGGACCTCGTCGGCTTCGGCGCGAGGGAGGGCCAGCGGCCGTGGGCCCGGCACGGTACCGCGATGGCCTCGATCATCGCCGGGCACGGCCACGGCCCCGGCGGCGGCGACGGCGTCATGGGCATCGCGCCGAGGGCGAGGATCCTGCCCGTCCGGGTGATCCTGGAGGACAGCGACCCCGACCGCGACCGGGCCCGCCGCACCCGCGGCAACGCCCTCGCCGAGGGCATCCGCTGGGCCGCCGACCACGGCGCCGACGTCATCAACCTCTCCCTCGGCGACGACTCCGCCTCCGCGCACCCCGAGGCCGGTGAGGACGAGGCCGTCCAGTACGCCCTGAAGAAGGGCGCCGTCGTCGTCGCCTCGGCGGGCAACGGCGGTGAGAAGGGCGACCACATCTCATACCCGGCGGCCTATCCCGGCGTGATCGCCGCGACCGCCGTCGACCGCTTCGGCACCCGCGCCTCCTTCTCCACCCGCCGCTGGTACGCCACCGTGAGCGCCCCCGGCGTCGACATCGTCATCGCCGACCCCGACCACCGCTACTACCAGGGCTGGGGCACCTCCGCTGCCTCCGCGTTCGTCTCCGGCTGCGTCGCGCTGATCAAGGCCGCCCACCCGGGCCTCACCCCGGCGCAGATCAAGCAGCTACTGGAACAGACCGCCCGCAACGCGCCCGTCGGCGGCCACGACGACTCCCGCGGCTTCGGGTTCGTCGACCCGGCCGCCGCCATCAAGGCGGCCGCCCGTCTCGAGCCGCAGGGCCTGCGCTCGGCGGCCTACGGGGAGAAGTACTTCGGTGACGGCCCCCAGGCCGCCCGCGAGGACGACGGCACCAGCGACTGGGCGGCCCCGCTCGCGGGCAGCGCCGGCGGAGTGCTGCTGGTCGTGGCCGTCGTCCTGTGGCGGGGACGGCGCGAGCAGTACCCGTGGCGGGGCCGGCGCGAGGAGCACGACGCCCTGTGAACGCCGCCCGGCCCCACCGCGTAGGGTCGAGGCCGTGGCGAACAAGAACATTCCCGACTCCGGCTTCTCCGACGACGACGGCTCCGCCGACCCCCGGCTGAGCGCCGCGCTCGCCGCCTGGGCCGAGGACCGCACGGCCGTCGGGCCGGTCCTGGCGGCGCTCAAGGGCGCCCGGCTGCTCGTGCCGGTGGTGGCCGTGCTGGGCGAGGTCGAGGAGGACGAGAACGGTCTGCGCCGCGAGAAGACCTCCGACATGGCCGTGCCGACCCTGAAGGCCGGTCACCGGACCGCGCTGCCCGCCTTCACCTCCACCGACTCCCTGGCCCGCTGGGACCCGGCGGCCCGCCCCGTCGCCGTACCCCTGCACCAGGCGCTGCAGGCCGCCGCGCACGAGAAGGCCGACACGGTCGTGCTGGACCTGGCCGGACCGGTGCCGTTCGAGCTGACCGGCCCCGCGCTGCTCGCGCTCGCCGAGGGCCGCACCAGCACCGACCCGCTCGCCGACCCGGCGGTGCGCGAGGCCGTACGGACGGCCGTGGCGGCGGAGCCGGCCGTGCTGCGCGCCCACCTCGGCCCCGGCCGGGCCGACGGCACCCTCGCCCTCGTCCTCGACCCGGCCGCCGCACCCGCCGAGGCCGCCCGCGCGGTCGCCGGGCGGCTGGCCGCCGACGAAACGCTGAGGGCCCGCCTGGTGCGCGGCCTCGACCTGGCAGTCCTGCCGGCCGAGACCACGCCTCCGGGCGAGCCCCTGTACGTACGCGCGTGAACCGTCAGCCGTAGACCGGGCCGGTGTACTTCTCGCCCGGTCCCTGGCCCGGCTCGTCCGGGACGATCGACGCCTCGCGGAAGGCCAGCTGCAGCGACTTCAGACCGTCGCGCAGCGGCGCCGCGTGGAAGGAGCTGATCTCGGTCGCGGACGCGTCGAGCAGACCGGCGAGGGCGTGCACCAGCTTGCGGGCCTCGTCCAGGTCCTTGTGCTTGTCACCCTCCTCCGTCAGGCCGAGCTTCACGGCGGCGGCGCTCATCAGGTTGACGGCGACCGTCACGATCACCTCGACGGCGGGGACCTCGGCGATGTCGCGGGTCATGGCGTCGAAGTCGGGGGCCTCGGACGGTTCGGTGGACTCAGGAGGGGTGTCACTCATGTCCCACACGATAGGCCCCGGACCACGGCGGTTCGCACCACCCCCGGGTAGCTGCTAACCTTGTGTGACGACCGGCCGGACACCCCATGAGCAGCACCGGAGTGCACGGCCCACAAGTGGAGGCTCCGAACTCCCACCTGACCGTCCCCGGGACGGCGGGTCATCCGGTCAGGCGGCCGCCATCGTTCCGTACGGACGATGGAGTCGCCCGATAGTGCGCCCCGCGGTCACCGCGGCGGTGCTCCGGTAGTGCGAGGAGCCCCGCCTGTGATCGTCCGGGGCATTTTTTCTGCTTCGGCGCGGTTAGGTCTTACGAAAACAGACATACGCGGCTGTCCGCCAGACCGCCGCGTGGTGCTACCGAGGAGGATCCATCAGCGCCGAGCCCCGCATCAACGACCGGATTCGCGTTCCCGAGGTGCGACTTGTCGGTCCCAGTGGCGAGCAGGTCGGCATCGTGCCGCTCGCGAAGGCACTGGAGCTTGCTCAGGAGTACGACCTCGACCTGGTTGAGGTAGCGGCGAACGCCCGTCCGCCCGTGTGCAAGCTCATGGACTACGGGAAGTTCAAGTACGAGTCGGCCATGAAGGCCCGTGAGGCGCGCAAGAACCAGGCGCACACGGTCATCAAGGAGATGAAGCTCCGGCCGAAGATCGACCCGCACGACTATGACACCAAGAAGGGTCACGTCGTCCGGTTCCTCAAGCAGGGCGACAAGGTCAAGATCACGATCATGTTCCGTGGTCGCGAGCAGTCCCGGCCCGAGCTGGGCTACCGGCTGCTGCAGCGTCTCGCGGAGGACGTCCAGGACCTCGGTTTCGTCGAGTCGAACCCGAAGCAGGACGGCCGCAACATGATCATGGTTCTCGGTCCGCACAAGAAGAAGACCGAGGCGATGGCCGAGGCCCGCCAGGCGCAGGAGGCCCGCAAGGCCGAGGCGAAGGCGAACCCGGGCAAGTCGCAGAACGCTGCCGACCCGGACGCCGTCAACGCCGAGACCCAGGCGGAGGCCCCCGAGGAGGCCCCTGCCGAGGCTTCCGCCGAGGCGTGATCCCGGGGGACGCACGTCCCCGAGGATGTAACCGAAACAAGAGCGACGCTCCATCCGTGCCCGGTTTTCGCGACCGGGCACCGGAGCGCCACCGACGAGGAGAGAACGGCGCTATGCCGAAGAACAAGTCGCACAGCGGTGCCAGCAAGCGCTTCAAGGTCACCGGCTCCGGCAAGGTGCTCCGTGAGCGCGCCGGCAAGCGCCACCTGCTCGAGCACAAGTCGTCCCGCGTGACGCGTCGCCTCACCGGCAACGCCGAGATGGCCCCGGGCGACGCCGCGAAGATCAAGAAGCTTCTCGGCAAGTGACGTACGGGCGCCACTGAGCGCCGTACGGCTCAACCGGGACCCAATCGATTCCGGGCCGTGTGAAGACACCCACGGCCCCGCTACAAGGAGTTAACAAGTGGCACGCGTCAAGCGGGCAGTCAACGCCCACAAGAAGCGCCGGGCGATCCTCGAGCAGGCCTCCGGCTACCGCGGTCAGCGTTCGCGCCTGTACCGCAAGGCCAAGGAGCAGGTCACCCACTCGCTGGTCTACAACTACAACGACCGCAAGAAGCGCAAGGGTGACTTCCGCCAGCTGTGGATCCAGCGCATCAACGCCGCTGCCCGCGCCAACGGCATCACGTACAACCGCTTCATCCAGGGTCTGAAGGCCGCGAACATCGAGGTCGACCGCAAGATCCTGGCCGAGCTCGCGGTCAACGACGCGAACGCGTTCGCGGCGCTGGTCGAGGTGGCGCAGAAGGCGCTGCCGTCGGACGTCAACGCGCCGAAGGCCGCGTGACGCTGCGCTGGCTTTAGCCGACGTTCACCGCAGGACCCGCAGGCTTTGAGCTTGCGGGTCCTGTTGTTGCGGCTCGTCTGCCGTCGTTCGGCTGCGGGCCCGTTGTGGCTGGCCGCGCAGTTCCCCGCGCCCCTTTCAGGGGCGCTCCTGTGCCGGTGTTCACAAGAACCAACCCTCCTGAAAGCGAAGAAGAGCATGCCTCCCGTCAGCCCCGAGCTGATTTCTCCGCGGTCCCCCCGTGTTCTTGCCGCGCGGCGGCTGGCCAAGCGGAACTTCCGGGGGAAGGAGCGGCTGTTTCTCGCGGAGGGGCCGCAGGCCGTGCGGGAGGCGGCCGGGCACGCGGACACGCTGGTCGAGCTGTTCGCCACCGTCGAGGCCGCCGAGCGCTACGCCGACATCATCGGGGAGGCCCGCACCGCCGGCGCCCGCGTCCACCTCGCCTCCGAGCAGGTCATCGAGGACATCTCCACCACCGTCACCCCGCAGGGGCTCGTCGGGGTGTGCCGGTTCCTCGACACCCCCTTCGAGGAGGTCCTGCGCGGCCGGCCGAAGCTCGTCGCCGTCCTCGCGCACGTGCGCGACCCCGGCAACGCCGGCACCGTGCTGCGCTGCGCCGACGCCGCCGGCGCCGAGGCCGTCGTGCTCACCGACGCCTCCGTCGACCTGTACAACCCCAAGGCCGTCCGTGCCTCCGTCGGTTCCCTCTTCCACCTGCCCGTCGCCGTCGGCGTCCCCGTCGAGCAGGCCATCGACGGGCTGAAGGCGGCCGGCGTGCGGATCCTCGCCGCCGACGGGGCCGGGGACCGCGACCTGGACGAGGAGCTCGACAAGGGCAGCATGGGCGGGCCGACCGCCTGGGTCTTCGGCAACGAGGCCTGGGGCCTGCCGGAGGAGACCCGGGCCCTCGCCGACGCCGTCGTCCGCGTGCCCATCCACGGCAAGGCAGAGAGCCTGAACCTCGCGACCGCCGCCGCCGTATGTCTGTATGCGTCGGCCCGTGCACAGCGCGCCTCCGGAGGGTGCCGCTCCGTCACCGGGAGCTAGTAGGGTGACCAGCTCCAGGGCCTGCTGCCCAGCTGCCTGAGAGGTGGGATACGGGGATGAGCGTCGGCACCAGCAGCGCACCGGGAGCACCGGACGTGCGGCGAGCGCCCGCGCCCCGGCCACCCGGTGATCCCGCCGCGCCCGGCATCGACCCCGACGACCTGCCCGACGGCCTCGTCGTCGCCGACGCGGACGGCCGTGTCGTCTGCTTCAACGCGGCCGCCGAGCGGATCACGGCCACGCCCGCCGCGCAGGCCCTCGGACAGACCCTGGAGAAGGCCCTTCCGTTAGAGGACCTGGAGGGGCGGCGCTGGTGGCAGCTGACCGACCCCTACGGCGGTCTCGCCATCCGCACCCGGCAGCCCGAGCGCAACCTCCTCCTGCCCGGCGGCCACGAGGTGCTCGTCACCGTCCGCTATGTGCGCGGCGAGCCCACCGGACCCGTGGAGCGCGTCGTCGTCCAGCTGCGCGACACCGAGGCCCGCCGCCGTACCGAGCGCAGTCACGCCGAGCTGATCGCCACCGTCGCCCACGAGCTGCGCTCCCCGCTCACCTCGGTCAAGGGCTTCACGGCGACCCTGCTGGCCAAGTGGGAACGCTTCACCGACGACCAGAAGCGGCTGATGCTGGAGACCGTCGACGCCGACGCCGACCGGGTCACCCGCCTGATCGCCGAGCTGCTGGACATCTCCCGGATCGACTCCGGCCGGCTGGAGGTGCGGCGCCAGCCCGTCGACATCGGCGCCGCCGTGGGACGCCACATCCAGGCCTACGTGGCCGCCGGCCAGCCCGCCGACCGCTTCCTGCTGCGCCTGGAGCAGCCCCTGCCCGACCTGTGGGCCGACCCCGACAAGATCGACCAGGTGCTCAGCAACCTCATCGAAAATGCCGTGCGTCACGGCGAGGGAACCGTCACCATCGACATCACGGCCACGGCGTCCCCCCGCGAAGGGGAGGAGACCGGCACGTCGGTCACGGTGAGCGACGAGGGGCCCGGCATCCCGGAGGAGTCCATGAACCGCGTCTTCACCCGCTTCTGGCGGGGCAGCAAGCGCGGCGGCACGGGCCTCGGGCTCTACATCGTCAAGGGCATCGTCGAAGCCCACGGTGGCACGATCACGGTCGGCCGCGCCCGGCAGGGCGGCGCCGAATTCCGATTTACGCTGCCCGTGGCGGCGCCGGCGTATCTCGCCTGACGGCCCACGGGCTCTTCGTACACCTCCACCCCGTTAGACTCGGCCTTTGGCACCTTTGCGTCCTCACGTGGCCCAACGAGTCGGTGACGGGGACCTTCAGCCAGCCAACCGGAAGCACGGGAAGAGATGTCGGCACCGAATAAGTCGTACGACCCTGTCGAGGTCGAGGCGTTGAAACCGGAAGAGATCGAGCGCATGCGGGACGAGGCGCTCGCCGCCTTCGCCGCCGCGGACTCCCTCGACGCGCTCCAGGAGGCCAAGGTCGCCCACACCGGCGGCACCTCCCCGCTGGCGCTCGCCAACCGGGAGATCGGCGCGCTGCCCCCGCACGCCAAGGCGGCCGCCGGCAAGCTCGTCGGCCAGGCCCGGGGCGCCGTGAACAAGGCCCTCGCCGCCCGCCAGGTCGAGCTGGAGGCCGAGCGGGACGCGCGCGTGCTCGTCGAGGAGGACGTGGACGTCACGCTGCCGTACGACCGCGTGCCGGCCGGTGCCCGCCACCCGCTCACCACGCTGTCGGAGCGCATCGAGGACATCTTCGTGGCCATGGGCTACGAGGTCGCCGAGGGCCCGCAGGCCGAGGCCGAGTGGTTCAACTTCGACGCGCTCAACATCGGCCCGGACCACCCGGCCCGCGGCGAGCACGACACGTTCTTCGTGGCCGGCCCCGAGGGCGGCACCGAGTCCGGCGTGGTGCTGCGCACCCACACCTCGCCCGTGCAGATCCGCTCCCTGCTGGAGCGCGAGCTGCCGGTCTACGTGATCTGCCCCGGTGTCGTCTACCGCACCGACGAGCTGGACGCCACGCACACCCCGGTGTTCCGCCAGGTCGAGCTGCTCGCCGTGGACGAGGGCCTGACCATGGCCGACCTCAAGGGCACCCTGGACCACATGGTCCAGTCGCTGTTCGGCGAGGGCATGAAGACGCGGCTGCGGCCGAACTTCTTCCCCTTCACCGAGCCGTCCGCCGAGATGGACATGGTCTGCTACGTCTGCCGCGGCGAGTCCGTCGGCAACCCGGACCGCCCCTGCCGCACCTGCTCCTCCGAGGGCTGGATCGAGCTGGGCGGCTGCGGCATGGTCAACCCGCGGGTGCTGACCGCCTGCGGCGTCGACCCGGAGAAGTACAGCGGCTTCGCCTTCGGGTTCGGCATCGAGCGGATGCTGATGTTCCGCCACAACGTCGAAGACATGCGAGACATGGTCGAGGGTGACGTCCGGTTCACCCGGCCCTTCGGGATGGAGATCTGATGCGGGTCCCGCTTTCTTGGCTGCGGGAGTACGTCGACCTGCCGGCGACGGAAACAGGCCGTGACGTCCAGGAGAAGCTCGTCTCAGCCGGTCTGGAGGTCGAGACCGTCGAACGGCTCGGCGCCGACCTCAAGGGCCCCCTGGTCGTCGGCCAGGTGCTGACCATCGAGGAGCTGACGGAGTTCAAGAAGCCGATCCGCTTCTGCACCGTCGACGTCGGCCAGGCCAACGGCACCGGCGAGCCGCAGGAGATCATCTGCGGCGCCCGCAACTTCCAGGCCGGCGACAAGGTCGTCGTCGCCCTGCCCGGCGCGGTGCTGCCCGGTGACTTCCAGATCGCCGAGCGCAAGACGTACGGCCGGATCTCGCGCGGCATGATCTGCTCCAGCGACGAGCTGAACATGGGCGACGACGGCACGCACGGCATCATCGTGCTGCCGCCGGAGACCGAGATCGGCAAGGACGCCGTCGAGCTGCTGGAACTGGTCGACGAGGTCCTCGACATCGCCGTCACCGCCAACCGCGGCGACTGCCTGTCCATCCGCGGCGTCGCCCGCGAGGCCGCCATCGCCTACGGCCTGCCGCTGCGCGACCCGGCCCTGCTCGACGTGCCCGCCCCGAACGCCTTCGGCTACCCGGTGCAGGTCACCGACCCGGTCGGCTGCGACCGCTTCACCGCGCGCACCGTCACCGGTCTGACCCCCGAGGCCCGCTCCCCGATCTGGCTGCAGCGCCGCCTGCAGAAGGTCGGCATGCGCCCGATCTCGCTCGCCGTCGACGTCACGAACTACGTGATGATGGAGCTGGGCCAGCCGCTGCACGCCTACGACCGCAACCTGGTCCAGGGCACCATCGGCGTGCGCCGCGCGGAGGCGGGCGAGAAGCTCGTCACCCTCGACGGTGTGAGCCGCACCCTGGACGCCGAGGACCTCGTCATCATCGACGAGCGCGGTCCCATCGGCCTCGCCGGTGTGATGGGCGGCGCCAACACCGAGATCGCCGACCACGACGACGTGGAGAACGCGACGACCGACGTCGTGATCGAGGCCGCCCACTTCGACGCGGTCTCCATCGCGCGCACGGCACGCCGCCACAAGCTGTCCTCCGAGGCCTCCCGCCGCTTCGAGCGCGGCGTCGACCCGGCGGCCGCCGCCGCTGCCGCGCAGCGCACGGTCGACCTGCTGGTGATCCTCGCGGGCGGCACCGCCGAGGCGGGCGTCACCGAGGTCGTCGCGCCCTCCGCGCCGCGCACGATCGCCATCCCGGCCGACCACCCCGACAAGGTCGCGGGTGTCACCTACGGCCGTGAGACCGTCGTGCGCCGCCTCCAGGAGATCGGCTGCGACGTCTACGGGCAGGACGAGCTGATCGTCACCGTCCCGTCCTGGCGGCCGGACCTCACCGACCCGAACGACCTGGCCGAAGAGGTCATCCGGCTGGAGGGCTACGAGAACCTGCCCTCCACGCTGCCCAAGCCGCCGTCCGGGCGCGGTCTCACCCACCGCCAGCGTCTGCACCGCCGCGTCGGCCGCGCGCTGGCCGGGGCCGGCTACGTCGAGGCGCCGAACTACCCGTTCGTCTCCGAGCAGGTCTTCGACCAGCTTGGCCTGGAGGCCGACGACCCGGCCCGCCGTGTCGTCAAGCTCACCAACCCGCTCAACGACGAGGAGCCCGCCCTCCGTACGTCGCTGCTGCCGGGTCTGCTGGGCGCCCTGCGCCGCAACGACGGCCGGGGCTCGCACGACCTCGCCCTCTTCGAGACCGGCCTGGTCTTCCACCCGCGCGCCGAGCAGAAGACCGCCGCCGCGCTGCCGGTGGACCGGCGCCCCACGGTCGAGGAGATCGCCGAGCTCGACGCCGCGCTGCCCGAGCAGCCGCGCCACGTCGCCGCCGTCCTCGCGGGCGCCCGCGAGCAGGCCGGCTGGTGGGGCGCGGGCCGCCCGGCCGGCTGGGCCGACGCGGTCGAGGCCGCGCGGGCCGTCGCCCGGGAGGCCGGTGCGGAGCTGATCGTCCGCAAGGGCGCGTACGGCCCGTGGCACCCCGGCCGCTGCGCCGAGCTGGCCGTCGTGGCCGACGGCGAGGAGCAGGTCATCGGTCACGCGGGTGAGCTGCACCCGCGTGTGATGAAGACCCTCGGCCTGCCCGAGCGCACCTGCGCGATGGAGCTGAACCTCGACGCGGTGGAGCGGGTCGGCGACGACACCCCGCAGGCGCCGCGGATCTCCACCTTCCCGGTCGCCACGCAGGACGTCGCCCTCGTCGTCGACAAGCCGGTCCCGGCCGCCGAGGTCGAGGCCGCGCTGCGCGAGGGCGCGGGTGAACTCCTCGAGTACATCCGGCTGTTCGACGTGTACGAGAACGCGGAGCAGCTGGGCGACGGCAAGAAGTCGCTGGCGTACGCGCTGCGCTTCCGCGCGGGCGACCGGACGCTGACGGTCGACGAGGCGTCGGCGGCTCGGGATGCGGCGGTTGCCCTTGCGGGCGAGCGCACGGGGGCTGTGATTCGCG
Source organism: Streptomyces sp. NPDC104814 (assembly GCF_055583185.1). Lineage (NCBI taxonomy): Bacteria > Bacillati > Actinomycetota > Actinomycetes > Kitasatosporales > Streptomycetaceae > Streptomyces > Streptomyces sp. NPDC104814. The sequence continues at coordinate 242,013 of NZ_JBVJOL010000010.1, forward strand.
GCTAGTCGCCGTGGGGGACCGGGTGGTCTGCCGGGTGCGGGTTGTGTCCGGTTGATCGCGCAGTTCCCCGCGCCCCTTTCGGGGCGCTCTCAGTCACCTCACTCATATGGGTGAGGTATCCGGCGGACCCAGCCCTTCCGGGTCATGCGGCGACAGAATCGGACCGGCCTTTCGGGGTCGGTCCGTCTGCGCTGTCAGGGCCTGATTGGGGGGCCAACGACATGTTCCGCATCAGGGTGCCGCTGCGCCGGGCCGCCGCGCTCGGGCTGCCCATGGCCTGGGGCGCCGTGGCGGTCACCTACAAGCTGGCCTGTCCGCTGGCCCAGCAGGACGGGTTCGGCGCGCGGATCGCCACCAGCGCCGTCTTCTTCGCCGTCGGCACGGGCATCGTCGCCCATGCCCGCGGCACCCTGCTCAGGGAACTGCGGCAGATACGCCGTATCGCCGGCGCGGCCCAGCGCGTGCTGGTCCGGCCGCTGCCGCCCCGCATCGACGGTCTGCACGTCGCGGCGGCGCAGCTCGCCGCCGAGCGCGGCGCCTGTGTCGGCGGCGATCTGTACGAGGTCGTCGCCACCGAGCACGGCGTCCGTGCCGTGATCGGCGACGTGCGCGGCCACGGGCTCGCGGCGCTCGGCACGGTCGCCGCGGTTCTCGGCAGTTTCCGGGAGGCCGCGCACGACGAGCCCGACCTGGCCGGTGTCCTGCGCCGCCTGGACCGGGCGCTGGCCCGGCACCTGCGGGAGCGGGCCCGAGCCGAGCACCCCTCTGCGGGCCAGGCGGTCCCGGACGGTCCGGTCGCCGAGGAGTTCGTCACCGTCCTGCTCCTGGAGATCGCCCGCGACGGCCGCCTCCACGCCCTGAACTGCGGCCATCCCTGGCCGTACCGCCTCAGCGGCCCCCGCGTCGAACCGCTGGCCCGGACCGACCCGCTGCCCCCGCTGGGCCCGTTCCCGCTTCCGGCCGATCTGTCCGCGCTGTCCTGTCGTCCTCTGCGGCCCCGCGAGATGCTCGTCCTCTTCACGGATGGCGCGGAGGACGCCCGCGACCGCCGGGGGCGCTTCTTCCCGTTACGGGCAGCTCTGGCCGGAGCGGTCAGGGCATCGCCGATCACCCCGGAGCGGGTCCTCAAGACTCTCCTCACGGCGCTCCTGCGCCACGCAGCGGGCATGCCGATGGACGACATCGCGCTGTTGATCCTGAGAAACGAACGGCTGCAGCAGCCGACCCCCAGGGGCGCGGGGAACTGCGCGACCAGCCACCACGCACCCGCACCCGACGAACCACCGGTGGCCCAGCGCCGCTGAATCGCACCGCCGACCCGCCGGAGGCAGCCGCCGGAGGCCGGGCCACCGCTGTTGTGAGGGGGAGCCGGTGGCCCGGCCGGGCCTCTTGCGAGACGACCATGAAACCCCGCCGGACACGTGGAGCGACACCGCGTGTACGCCGCGGATTCGCGTACTCCGTTCACACCCCGTGCGAAGCGGGACGCACTACTCTGTCGGGCACCGAGCCACCGGGGGGCCACCCATGCAGCCCAACACACTGCTCGACGCGATCCTGGACGAGGCGGGTATCTCGCACGCCGGTCTGGCCGCGCACGTCAACCAGGCCGGCCGCTCCCGCGGACTCGCCCTGCGCTACGAACACACCGCCGTGGCCCGCTGGTTGAAGGGGCAGCGGCCGCGCGGCCAGGTGCCGGACCTGATCTGCGAGGTGCTCGCCGGCCGGCTGCGGCGTCCCGTCACCCTCGACGACATCGGCCTCGGCGTCCCGGGCGAGCCCCACCCCCCGAACGGCACCTCCCTGTCCGGCTTCGTGGAGCGGGCCACCGCCCTGTGGCGGTCCGACGAGCAGCAGCGCCCGCATCTGCTGGGCGCCCCGGCGGTCACCGGCACGCCGGCCGTGATGCCGGTGTGGGAGTGGGAGAACCCGCCGGAGGACGTGGACGTCTCGCGCGGTGGGCGGCACCGGGTCACCCCGGCCGACATCGAGATGCTGCGCGCCGCCCGCGCGCACTACGAGCAGATGTACCGCAAGACCGGTGGCGTCGCGACCCGCTCCCGGATCGTCGGGTTCCTCAACGCCGAGGCCGCGCCGCTGCTGCGCGGCGGCTACACCGACGAGACCGGCCGCCAACTGCACCGGGCCACCGGTGGATTGGTGGCCGTCGCGGGCATCTGCGCCTACGACTCCGACGCGCACGGCCTCGCCCAGCGCTACTTCCACCAGGCGCTGCGGCTCGCCAAGGCCAGCGGCGACCGGGGACTCGGGGCGTATGTGATAGCGCTGCTGGTCAACCAGTCGCTGTTCATGCGGGAGTACCGGCAGGCCGTCGCCTTCGCCGAGGCCGCGCTGCGGGCCGCCGACCGGCACATCACGCCGGCGCTCACCTCCGATCTGTACGCGATGCAGGCGAAGGCGTACGCGCACCTCGGTGACGGCGGCAGCGCGCTGTCCTGCATCCGGCGGGCCGAGCAGGCCGCCGAACGCATCCGGCGCGGTCACGAGCCCGACGAGACCGGTTATGTGCAGCCGGGCCTGGTCAATGTGCAGGTGGCGGAGGCGCTGCTGAGCCTCGGTGAGCTGCGGGCGGCGGCGGAGCACGCGGCGGCGGCCGTGGACACTCCCGCCCACGACCGTGGCCGGGTGCACCGGCTGGCCATGCTCAGCACGATCGAGCTGCGTCAGGGAAACGCGGACAAAGCGGTGACGACGGCCGTGCAGATGGCCGAGCAGGCGCGCGGGATGGAGTCCCAGCGGCTGCGCGACCGGCTCAGAGCGGTGCGCGAGCACCTGGCGAGCAGCGGCTGTGCGGGCACGGCCGAGGCGGCCGAACTGATCGACGGGGCCCTGCGCGTGCCGCTGTGACCGTCGGCGCCCGGTAGGCGGGACCCCTCCCTGCTGCGATATTGCCACTTACTCGTCGGAAGGTGGCAGAACCGTGCAGTGGACGAAACAGACCGAACAGACTGTGTACTCGAATCGCTGGTTCAGCGTCAATCTGGCGGACGTCGTGCTGCCGGACGGCCGGCACCTCGACCACTTCTTGATACGGCTGCGGCCGGTCGCCGTCGCGACGGTCGTCAACGAGGCCAACGAGGTGCTGCTGCTCTGGCGGCACCGCTTCATCACCGACAGCTGGGGCTGGGAGCTGGCCGCGGGCGTCGTCGAGGACGGCGAGGACATCGCCGCCGCGGCCGCCCGCGAACTCGAGGAGGAGACCGGCTGGCGGCCGGGGCCCCTGCACCACCTGATGAGTGTGGAGCCGTCCAACGGTCTCACCGACGCCCGGCACCACATCTACTGGTCCGAGACGGGCGAGTACGTCGGGCATCCCGTGGACGACTTCGAGTCGGACCGCCGGGAATGGGTCCCCCTCAAAGTCGTCCCCGACCTGATCGCCCGCGGGGAGGTGCCGGCCGCCAACATGGCGGCCGCGTTACTTCTGCTGCACCACCTCAGGCTCGCCTGAGCCCGGGCTACGCCACTTCGGCTCGCACGAGTCCGGGGCTGCGCCACTTCGGCTCGCCGGGACCGCCGAGGCCGGTGGTCAGCGGGCCAGTACCTGCCAGACCGCCACGATCAGCGCGCCCAGCGCCGTGACCGCGGCCACCGAGGGCAGTGGCCAACGGGCGTGCTCCAGGCTGGCGAGCCTGCTGTTCAGCTCGTCCAGCTCCTTGGCGGTCTCCTCGGTGCGATGACTGAGCAGGGCCAGCCCGCCCTCGACGCGCGCGTACGCCACGTCGAGCCGGCGTCGTAACTCTGCGAGGTCTCCTGGGGCGACGGGATGGCCGGAGTCGGCGCTCACGTGTCCACTCCTTTCCGTGGTCGAAGGGACGCGGGGTGCGTCCCTTGCATGCGCATGAAGAGTGAACTCGCCTGGTCGGCGCCTGGGGAGAGTGTGCGAGGGGCATATGCGTGCCCGGCGCGCACACGGCGTGTGAAACGGACGGGCCCGGCACCTTGTGGGTGCCGGGCCCGCCCGGGTGTCGCGCTGAGTGATCAGCCGTAGGTGTAGAACCCGGAGCCGGTCTTGCGGCCCAGCCGGCCCGCCTCGACCATGCGCTGGAGCAGCGGGGGAGCGGCGTACAGCGGCTCCTTGTACTCGGCGTACATCGAGTTCGCGATCGACACGACGGTGTCCAGGCCGATGAGGTCCGCGAGCTTCAGCGGGCCCATGGGGTGGGCGCAGCCCATCTCCATGCCGTTGTCGATGTCCTCGCGCCCGGCGATGCCCGACTCGAACATGCGGATCGCGGAGAGCAGGTAGGGCACCAGCAGCGCGTTGACGATGAAGCCGGAGCGGTCCTGGGCGCGGATGGTGTGCTTGCCCAGCACCTTCTCGGCGAAGATCTGCGCGCGGCTCAGGGTGCCCTCGGACGTGGTCAGCGCGGGAACCAGCTCGACCAGGTTCTGCACCGGGGCCGGGTTGAAGAAGTGGATGCCGACGACGTGGTCGGGGCGCGCGGTGGCGACCGCCAGCTTGACCAGCGGGATCGAGGAGGTGTTGGACGCCAGGATCGCGTCCGGACGGGTCACCACCTGGTCGAGCACCTGGAAGATCTCGGTCTTCACCTGCTCGTTCTCCACGACCGCCTCGATGGTGAGGTCACGGTCGGCGAACTCGCCGAGGTCGGTGGTGAAGCTCAGCCGCGCCTGGGTCGCGTCCCGCTCCTCCTCGGTGATCTTGCCGCGCTCGGCGGCCTTGGCCAGGGAGTTGAACAGCCGGGTACGGCCGATCTCCAGGGCCTCGCCGTTGGTCTCGGCGACCTTCACGTCCAGACCGGCGCGTGCGCACACCTCGGCGATGCCGGCGCCCATCTGCCCGCAGCCCACGATTCCGACGCGCGCAATATCTCCCGTTGGGAAGCCCGTCACATCGACCCCTTCGCTGATCCACGGCACTGGCAGGACCTCCGGGTCGGACGGCCTGCTCCGATCGTGCACGTTACCGCGAAGTATCGATGATCGATCGACGGGGTGCGGCATCCTGAACTCCCGGTGACGATCCGTCACCGGTCGGATGCATGACGTAAGGGGTTCCGCGATGGGACGACTGACGAGGCGGGCGTTCGCGGCGGCCGCGCTGTCGACGCTGGCGCTCGGCGCCGCACCGGCGCGGAGCCACGCCCGGGACGCCCGGGCCGCGGCCGAGATGCGGGGCATGTGGCTGGCCACCGTGGAGAACCGCGACTGGCCCTCGCAGCCCGGGCTGAGCGCGGCGCGGCAGCGCTCCGAACTGCTCGCCCTCCTCGACGCGGCGGTCGGACGGCGGCTGAACACGGTGATCCTCCAGGTCCGCCCGATGGCCGACGCGCTGTGGCCGTCACCGTACGAACCGTGGTCGCAGTACCTCACCGGGACCCAGGGGAAGGACCCCGGCTGGGACCCGCTCGGCACGGCCGTCGCCGAGGCCCACGAGCGGGGCCTGCAGTTGCACGCCTGGTTCAACCCGTTCCGGGTCGCCGACCACACCGATCCGGGCCGGCTGGTGGCCGGGCATCCGGCCCGCCGCCATCCCGACTGGGTCGTGGCGTACGGCGGCAGGCTCTACTACAACCCCGGGCTGCCCGAGGTGCGGACCTTCGTGGAGGACGCGATCCTCGACGCGGTCCGCCGCTACCCGCTCGACGCGGTCCACTTCGACGACTACTTCTACCCCTATCCCGTGGCCGGGGAGACCTTCGACGACGACGAGGCCTACGACCGGTACGGCGGCGGCTTCCCGAACCGCGCCGCCTGGCGCCGGCACAACATCGACACCCTGATCCGCGAGACGGGCGCCCGCACCAGGCAGCTCCGTCCCACCGCGCGGTTCGGCGTCAGCCCGTTCGGCGTGTGGCGCAACGCGTCCACCGACCCGGCGGGCTCGGACACCCAGGGCGGTGTGCAGTCGTACGACGACCTGTACGCGGACACCCGGACCTGGGTGCGCGAGAACTGGATCGACTACATCGTGCCGCAGCTGTACTGGAACATCGGCCTGGCCGCCGCCGACTACGCCACGCTCGTGCCCTGGTGGGCCGGCGTCGCCAAGGGGACGGCCACGAAGCTCTACTTGGGGGAGGCGCTGTACAAGGTGGGGGACCCCGCCCAGCCCGCCGCCTGGCAGGACCCGGCGGAACTGTCCCGCCATCTCACGCTCGCGAAGAAGTACCCGCAGGTGCGCGGGCACGTCTTCTTCGCCGCGAAGGAGGTCGCCGCGGACCCGCTCGGGGCGATGACACGGGTGGTCGCCGACCACTACGGGCAGCCGGCGAGCCCCCCGCGCTGACCTGCGGTGTCCGCGCGGCTACGGCATCATCTTGGGCATCTGGGGCATGCTCGTCGCCCGGTGGCGGATCTCGGTGTCCGGGCCGGGCGAGCACACGCCCTCGTGGCCGTCGTCGAAGCGGACGCGGTAGGGCGGATTGCCTTCCTGGCCCAGGACTTCGACGATCTCGCCGACCTTGTCGTGTTGACCGACCACCCTGCCGTGCTGGACAAGCTGGTCGCCCACGGTTGCGTGCATCGTGTGGGCCCTCCTCACCATTGCGGGCGCGGCAGCACCGACCACACCAGTGTGGGCAGCACCCGAGCCGACTGCAACCGGCCCGTCGGGGCCCGCCGGTACTGCGGGGCGGCGGCGTGGTGCGGCCGCCGGAACTCCGTGGTGGGGGCCCTTGCCGGTCTGCCAGGATCCCGTCATGACCGAGACACCGCCGCTCGCCGACGGCTACGAGATCTCCACCGACCCCGCCCGGCTCGACGTGACCCGCGTGCACCACTGGCTGTCCACCGACGCCTACTGGGCGCTCGGCCGGGTGCGCGAGAAGCAGGAGAGCGCCATCGCCGGCTCGCTCAACTTCGGCGTCTACAGCGCCGCGTCGGGCGACCAGGTCGCGTACGCCCGGGTGGTCACCGACCGGGCCACCTTCGCCTGGCTGTGCGACGTGTACGTCGACCGCTCGGTGCGCGGCAAGGGCATCGGCCGGGCGCTGGTGGCCGCCGTACGCGAGCACCTGCGGCCGTACGGGCTGAAGCGGATCCTGCTCGCCACGCACGATGCGCACGGGGTCTACGAGAAGATCGGTTTCCGGCCACTGGACCGGCCGGACCAGTGGATGGCCCTCGTCTTCGAGTGAGCCCCGCTCAGCGGCCGCGACGGTAGTGCGTGGTCAGCACCAGGTCCTTGGCGGGGCCGCGCACCCGCCACACCGTCCGCCAGTGCGCGGCGTCCCGGACGGTGAACTCGCCCCGGTAGAGGTCGGCCGCGCACGGGTGGTCGGCGACGTGGTGACCGCCGGTGAGGTCCAGGTCGTGGAAGGGACGGCCGTCGGCGAAGCGCACGTCGGCCGTGCCGGGTGCGCCGCCGGGCAGGAAGCGCAGGGTGCGCTCGGCGGGGCGGGCGACGCCCTGCCAGACGAACGTGCCGGTCTCGACGTGCAGCAGACCGCCGCCGTCCAGCGGTTCGAACACCGTCGTGCCGGTGAACCGGCCCTCGTCGCCGCTCGCCAGGTCCCGCACCGACCGTTCGACCTGCCAGTCCCCGGCCAGGTACGCCAGGACGTCCGGAACCGGCCAGAACTCATCCATCACGCCATTCTCCGTGGTTGCCGCACGACCCATTGACCTTCCTGCGGATCAGGCAGAGGCAGCCGGATCCTCCTGCGGGGGCTGCTGTCCGACGGGCAGCAGCCCCCGCTCGGCGAACACCTTCTTGGCGACGAACGTGGCGTTCAGGGCGCGCGGGAAACCGCAGTACCCGGCGGAGTGCAGCATGGCCTCGACGATCTGCTCCGGGGTGAGGCCCACGTTCAGGGCGGCGTTGACATGCACCTCCAGCTGCGGCTCGCAGCCGCCGAGCGCGGTGAGCATGCCCAGGGTCACCAGCTGGCGGTCGCGCGGGGCCAGCTGGGGCCGGGCGTAGATCTCCCCGAAGCCCCAGGCGACGATCTGGTGGCCGAGCTCGGGGCTGATGTCGGCGAGCGAGTCGATGACTCGCTGCCCGGCCTCGCCGTCGACACTCCTGAGGACCTCGAGTCCCTGGGCGAAGCGCTCGTCACGGGTGCTGCTGTGCTGGTTGCTCATGCCCAGAACCGTAGGAGTTGGAGCCCACTCCAACGCAAGACCCGTCACGCGAGGCGCGGGATCACCCGGGCGGCGCGTCCCCACGGGCGGCCCGGTCCGCATAGCGATTCAGGAGATTGCATAAACGTGCAGCGCTGCGTATAGTCATGCCATCCACGAGGAGGATTCCATGGCAGTACGCGCGGCAGTCGCCGGAGCGAGCGGATACGCAGGCGGGGAGCTGCTGCGCCTGCTCCTGGCCCACCCCGAGGTCGAGATCGGCGCCCTCACCGGCAACTCCAACGCCGGACAGAAGCTGGGCGCCCTGCAGCCGCACCTGCTGCCACTGGCCGACCGCACCCTCGCCGAGACCAGTGCCGACACCCTCGCCGGCCACGACGTCGTCTTCCTCGCCCTGCCCCACGGCCAGTCCGCCGCCGTCGCCGAGCAACTCGGTCCGGACGTCCTCGTCGTGGACATGGGCGCCGACTTCCGGCTGAAGGACGCCGCCGACTGGGAGACGTTCTACGGCTCCCCGCACGCCGGCACCTGGCCCTACGGCCTTCCCGAACTTCCGGGTGCCCGCCCCGCGCTGGAGGGGTCCAAGCGCATCGCGGTCCCCGGTTGCTACCCCACCGCCGTCTCCCTCGCCCTGTTCCCGGCCTACGCCGCCCAGCTCGCCGAGCCCGAGGCCGTGATCGTCGCCGCCTCCGGCACCTCCGGGGCGGGCAAGGCGCCCAAGCCGCACCTGCTGGGCAGCGAGGTCATGGGCTCCATGACGCCGTACGGCGTCGGCGGCGGTCACCGGCACACGCCCGAGATGATCCAGAACCTCAGCGGTGTGGCGGGCGAGCGGGTCGGCGTCTCCTTCACACCCACCCTCGCGCCGATGCCCCGCGGCATCCTCGCCACGTGCAGCGCGAAGGCCCTGCCCGGGGTGACCGCGGAGTCCGTGCGCGCCGCCTACGCCAAGGCGTACGCCGACGAGCCCTTCGTGCACCTGCTGCCCGAGGGGCAGTGGCCGGCGACCGCCTCCGTCTACGGTTCCAACGCCGTCCAGGTCCAGGTCGCCCACGACGGGGCCGCGGGACGGATCATCGCGATCAGCGCCATCGACAACCTGACCAAGGGCACCGCCGGAGGTGCCGTCCAGAGCATGAACATCGCCCTCGGTCTCGACGAGACCACGGGATTGACGACGATCGGAGTTGCGCCGTGAGTGTGACGGCAGCGAAGGGATTCACGGCGGCGGGCATCGCCGCCGGGATCAAGGAGAACGGCAACCCCGACCTGGCCCTCGTGGTCAACACCGGCCCCCGCCGCGCCGCCGCCGGCGTCTTCACCTCCAACCGCGTCAAGGCCGCCCCGGTGCTGTGGTCCGAGCAGGTCCTCAAGAGCGGGCAGCTGACCGCCGTCGTCCTCAACTCCGGCGGCGCCAACGCCTGCACCGGCCCCAAGGGCTTCCAGGACACCCACGCCACCGCCGAGAAGGCCGCCGAGGTCCTCGGCTGCGGCGCCGGCGAGGTGGCCGTCTGCTCCACCGGCCTCATCGGCCTGCTGCTCCCCATGGACAAGGTCCTGCCCGGCGTCGAGACCGCCGCCGCCCAGCTCTCCGAGCACGGCGGCGAGAAGGCCGCCATCGCCATCAAGACCACCGACACCGTCCACAAGACCTCCGTCGTCACCAAGGACGGCTGGACCGTCGGCGGCATGGCCAAGGGCGCCGGCATGCTCGCCCCCGGCCTCGCCACCATGCTCGTCGTGATCACCACCGACGCCGACGTCGACAGCGAGACCCTGGACAAGGCCCTGCGCGCCGCCACCAAGGTCACCTTCGACCGGGTCGACTCCGACGGCTGCATGTCCACCAACGACACCGTCCTGCTCCTGGCCTCGGGTGCCTCCGGCATCACCCCCGAGTACGCCGGGTTCGCCGAGGCCGTCCGCACCGTCTGCGACGACCTCGGCCGGCAGCTCATCGGCGACGCCGAGGGCGCCAGCAAGGACATCAAGGTCGAGGTGGTGGGCGCCGCGACCGAGGAGGACGCCGTCGACGTGGGCCGCACCATCGCCCGCAACAACCTCCTCAAGTGCGCCATCCACGGCGAGGACCCCAACTGGGGCCGTGTCCTGTCCGCGATCGGCACCACGCAGGCCGTCTTCGAGCCGGACCGGCTCAACGTCGCCATCAACGGCGTCTGGGTGTGCAAGAACGGCTCCGTCGGCGAGGACCGCGACAAGGTCGACATGCGCTACCGCGAGGTGCACATCGTCGCCGACCTCGCCGCCGGTTCCGAGACCGCGACGATCTGGACCAACGACCTCACCGCCGACTACGTCCACGAGAACAGCGCCTACTCGTCATGACATCCACCCGGAAGCACACCGCGCTGCCCAAGGCGCAGATCCTCATCGAGGCGCTGCCCTGGCTGACCCGGCACAACGGCAAGACCGTCGTCATCAAGTTCGGCGGCAACGCCATGGTCGACGAGGAGCTGAAGGCCGCGTTCGCCCAGGACGTCGTCTTCCTCCACCACGCCGGCCTCAAGCCGGTCGTCGTGCACGGCGGCGGTCCGCAGATCAGCGCCGCGCTCGACCGGCACGGCATCGTCAGCGAGTTCAAGGCCGGCCTGCGCGTCACCACTGAGGAGGCCATGGACGTCGTCCGCATGGTGCTCGCCGGGCAGGTGCAGCGCGAGCTGGTCGGGCTGCTCAACCAGCACGGCCCGCTCGCCGTCGGTCTGACCGGCGAGGACGCGCACACCATCACCGCCACCCGGCACACCCCGGAGATCGACGGCGAGCGCGTCGACATCGGCCGCGTCGGCGAGATCACCGGCATCGACACCGGCGCGATCGAGGCGCTGCTCGCGGACGGCCGTATCCCGGTCGTCTCGTCGATCGCCCGCTCCGAGGACGACGGGCACGTCTACAACGTCAACGCCGACACGGCGGCCGCCGCGCTCGCCGCGGCACTGGGCGCCGAGACCCTCATGGTCCTCACCGACGTCGAGGGTCTCTACGAGGACTGGCCGAACTCCGACGAGGTGATCAGCCGCCTCACCGCTTCCCAGCTGGAGAAGCTGCTGCCGGAGCTGAGTTCCGGCATGGTCCCGAAGATGGAGGGCTGTCTGCACGCCGTGCGCAACGGCGTGACGACCGCCCGCGTCATCGACGGCCGCGTCCAGCACTCGATCCTGCTGGAGATCTTCACGGACGAGGGTATCGGCACCATGGTCGTGCCCGACTCGGACACCGAGGGGGAGACATGAACAACCAGGAGATGACCGCGCGGTGGCAGGGCGCGCTCATGAACAACTACGGCACCCCGCGGCTGCCCCTCGTCCGCGGCGAGGGCACGCAGGTCTGGGACGCCGACGGCACCCGCTACCTGGACTTCGTCGGCGGCATCGCCACCAACGCCCTCGGCCACGCCCACCCCGCGATCGTCGAGGCCGTCAGCCGGCAGATCGGCTCCCTCGGGCACATCTCCAACTTCTTCATGGCCGAGCCCACGCTCGCGCTCGCCGAACGGCTGCTGCAGCTCTTCGGCCGCGAGGGACGGGTGTTCTTCTGCAACTCCGGCGCCGAGGCCAACGAGGCCGCCTTCAAGATCGGCCGGCTGACCGGGCGCACGCACATCGTCGCCACCGAGGGCGGCTTCCACGGCCGCACCATGGGCGCCCTGGCCCTGACCGGCCAGCCCGCCAAGCAGGAGCCGTTCCGGCCGCTGCCCGGCGACGTCACCCACGTGCCCTACGGCGACGCGCAGGCGCTCGCTGCGGCGGTGACGGAGGAGACGGCCCTCGTCGTCATCGAGCCCATCCAGGGCGAGAACGGCGTCGTCGTGCCGCCCGCCGGCTATCTCAAGGCGGCCCGCGCGATCACGGCGGCCACCGGTGCGCTGCTCGTCCTCGACGAGGTGCAGACCGGCACCGGCCGCACCGGGCACTGGTTCGCCTACCAGGCCCACGAGGGCGTCCTGCCCGACGTCGTCACCCTCGCCAAGCAGCTCGGCGGCGGTCTGCCGCTGGGCGCGACCGTCGCCTTCGGACGGGCCGCGGAGCTGCTTCAGCCCGGCCAGCACGGCACGACCTTCGGCGGCAACCCCGTCGCCTGCGCCGCCGGCCTCGCCGTCCTCGACACCATCGCGAACGACGGCCTGCTGGAGAACGTCAAGCGGCAGGGCGAGAAGCTGCGCACCGGGATCGAGGGCCTCGGCCACCCCTTGATCGGACATGTCCGGGGAGCGGGACTCCTCCTGGGTATCGTGCTCACCGGGCCGTACGCGCAGCAGGTGCAGCAGGCGGCCCAGGAGGCCGGGTTCCTGGTGAACGCGCCCGCCGCCGACGTCGTACGGCTGATGCCCGCCCTGAATGTGGGGGACGACGAGGTGGACGCGTTCCTCGGGGCGCTGCCCGGCATCCTGGCGCAGGTGAACGGGGACGGACGAGCCGGAGAATGAGACGACGATGAGTCAGGCGCAGGAGCACGAGAACGGCACCGCGGGGCCTGCCGTGCCGCAGACCCGCACCGCCCGCCACCGCCGGATCGTGGACATCCTCAACCGGCAACCGGTGCGGTCGCAGAGCCAGTTGGCGAAGCTCCTCGCCGACGACGGGCTGAGCGTCACCCAGGCGACGCTCTCGCGCGACCTCGACGAGCTGAACGCGGTGAAGATTCGCAACACCGACGGCGACCTCATCTACGCGGTGCCCAGCGAGGGCGGTTTCCGCACGCCCCGGGCGCCGCTCGGTGAGTCCGCCAAGGAGGAGCGGATGCGGCGGCTGTCGCAGGAGCTGCTGATCTCCGCGGAGGCCTCGGCGAACCTCGTGGTCCTGCGCACCCCTCCGGGGGCCGCGCAGTTCCTGGCCTCGGCCATCGACCAGGCCGAGCTGCACGACATCCTCGGCACCATCGCGGGGGACGACACGCTGCTGCTGATCAGCCGGGAACCCACCGGGGGCCAGGCGCTGGCGGACCACCTGCTGCGGCTGGCGCAGAACGGGCACTGATCCTCCTGCACCGCCCGGGCGGGCGGCGGACAATGGGTGGGTGATCTTCCGGGGCGGGCGGGCAATCCCCTGGCGGCCGGCGACCGTATACACAGATGTGTCGGGTTTCCGGTTCCCTCTGGGCCGTCTCCCGGACGAGGCTCTGCTGTCCGGGCTGGCCACCGGTGACCCGGAACTCGCCGTCACCTTCGTACGGAGGTTCCAGCACCGGGTCTTCGGGGTGGCCATGGCCGTCACCGGGGACCCCCAGCTCGCGGAGGACATCGCCCAGCAGACGTTCGAGCGTGCCTGGCGGCACGCGCAGATCTACGACTCGCGTCGCGGTTCGGTCACGACCTGGCTGACGACCATCGCGCACAACCTCGCCATCGACGCCGTCCGCGCGCGGCGCACGGAGCCCGTGGCACCCGAGGACCTCGACGCCCTCCTCGGCGTCGTCACCGAGACCCCCGAGCGCTGGGCCCTGGTCGACGAGGCCTCGTCCCAGCTGAGGGCCGCCGTGGCGCGGCTGCCGCGGGGACAGGCCCGGGCCCTGGTGATGGCGGGCATCTACGGGATGACGGCCCAGCAGATCGCCGAGGTGGAGGAGATCCCGCTCGGCACGGCCAAGACACGGATCAGGGCAGCGATGGCGAAGCTGCGCACCACACTTGCGTCTCCGGAGCGAGGCGGCCATGGCCAGTGAAGTCACCTGCGACAAGTTGCGGGAGTACGGCGCCGAGCTGGCACTCGGGGTGCTGCCCGGCCGGGAGCGGGCCGAGGCGGTCGGCCATCTGGAACGGTGCGCGGACTGCCGGGAGTACGTCCGGCGGCTGACCCTCCTCGGCGACCGGCTCGTCGGCCTGCTTCCCGACTGCGAGCCGCCGCTCGGCTTCGAGACCCGGGTGGCGCGCAGGCTGCCCCAGGGCGCGGCGGCGTACGAGGGACGCCCGGCCCGTGGGGCGTCGCCGGGGCACCGCGGTCTGCACGGCCGCGCCCGCCGGACCCGGCTGCGTCTCGTGGCGGTCGCCGCCGGGGTCGCCGTCACCTTCGGGTTCGCCGGCTGGGCGGTCGGCACGACCGTGGACGGCAGCACGGCGTCGGCCCCGCCCGCCGTGGAGTCCGAACCCATGCTGGTCGGGGACATGACCGCACCCGCCGTGGACGGTGGGCAGCCCGTCGGCGAGATCTACGCCCATCCCGGCGCCCCCGGCTGGGTCTTCGTCTCCGTCGATCTCGCGGGCCGCGACAGCGCCTACCACGGCAAGGTGGAGTGCGTTCTCGAACACGCGGACGGCACGACCGTCCGCGTCGGTGACTTCACCCTGCACGACGGGCACGGCCACTGGGGCGTGGCCGCCCGCGTCGACCCCGTGACGGTCTCCGGCGCCCGGCTGACCGCCCCCGACGGCACCGTCCTTGCCACGGCCCGCCTGCAGACGAGCCGCGTCGTGACCACCCCGGACTGAGCCCCCGCACGGGCCCCGCATCGGCCGCCCCCTGACGCCCGGGCCCGGCGCCCTGTGACGCCGTGGTCAGCCCAGTGCCGCCTCCAGCGCGGAGGCCAGCTCGGTGACCGTCGGCCGGGCGGCCGGCTCGGGCCGCAGGCACGCGTCGACGGCGGCGGCGAGCACGGAGGGCAGACGCCGCCGGGACCGGACCGGCGGGGCACTGCCCTCCGCCTGCGGGAACCACTCCTGTGAGCCGTCGCCACCCCCGTCGTCCGGTGACCCGGAGGGCCTGCCGCAGTCGAACGGCAGCTCACCACAGGCGAACTCGAACAGGGTGATACCGATGCCCCACACGTCGGCGGCGGCCGTGAGCCGCCCGCCGCGGGCCTGTTCCGGAGACAGATAGCAGCAGGTGCCGAGCCCGGCGGGGGCCGGCCCGGGCGGCCGGGCCACGCTCAGGTCCAGCACCTTGGCGTGACCGCGCTCCACCACCACGTTGGACGGCTTGAGATCCAGGTGCAGCACGTCCCGGCCGTGCAGATAGTGGACCGCCGAGCACAGCTGCACCCCGAGCAGTGCCACGTCGGCGGCGGCCGGCCGGCGCCGCAACCGGTCGAGCAGGTGGGACAGCGTCTCACCGGTCAGCGTCTCCAGGACGACCATCGGCTCCGGCTGCTCGAAGGTGTCGTAGGCGCGGGTCAGATGCGGATGGGTGAAGTCCCGCAGCCACCGGCCCTCCCGCAGCAGCCGTGCGCGCAGCCGCTCCTCGCCCCGGCGGTCGGGGCGCACCACCTTGATCACGCACCGGCAGGCCCGTTCCTCGCTCCACGCGTCGTAGACGTCGAGCCAGCCCGTGCGCGTCAGGTGCGCCAGGATCGCGTAGCCCGGGACCGGCCGGGTGCCCGGGGCCAGGGGCGCGGCCACCGGGGCCGCGGTGACGCTCACGACAGCACCGTCCCCGCGGCCGGGGCGGCGGTCACCGTACCGAGCCGGTGCAGCCGGGCGTAGGCCCCGCCGAGGCGGAGGAGGTCGTCATGGGTGCCGTCCTCGACGACCCGGCCGTGGTCGAGCACCACGATGCGGGTGGCGTCGCGGACGGTCAGCAGGTTGTGGGAGATGACGACGGTGGTGCGCCCCGCCATGAGCCGGCGCAGCGGGTCCATGATCCGCCGGCCCGAGCCGGCGTCGAGCCCCGTGGTCGGTTCGTCCAGCAGGAGCACGGGCGCGTCCCTGATCATCGCGCGGGCGATCGCCAGACGCTGGCACTGCCCGCCGGACAGGGTGCGGCCGCGCTGGCCCACCAGCGTGTCGTAGCCCTCCGGGAGCCGCTCGACGAACTCGTGCGCGTCCGCGGCCCGCGCCGCCGCGACGATGTCCGCCTCCGTGGCCCCGGGCCGGCCGTAGGCGATGTTCTCCCGCACGGTGCCGTGGAAGACGAGCGTCTCCTGCAGCACCACCGCGACACTCTCCCGTACGTCACCCAGCCGCAGCTCCCGCAGGTCGGCGCCGTCGAGGCGGACCGCGCCCCGGTCCGGGTCGTAGAAGCGCAGCTGGAGCTTGGCGATGGTCGACTTGCCGGCGCCGCTCGCCCCGACCAGGGCCAGCGTCTCCCCGGGCGCCACATGGAAGGACACCTCCGACAGGGCCGGGCGGGAGGTGCCGGGGTAGCGGAAGCAGACGCCGTCGAACTCGACCTCGCCCCGCGCCCGGCCGGTGCGCCGGGCCCCGGGAGCGTCGACGACCTGCGGTTTCTGGTCCAGCAACTCGATGATCCGCTCGGCCGATGCGGACGCCGTGTAGAACGTGGTGCCCAGGCGGGACAGGCCCCGCACCGGGCTGTACATCTTGCCGATCAGCGCCAGGAAGACCAGCAGTTCGCCGAGCGTCAGCTGCCCCTGGGCCAGCTTCCAGGTGCCGAGGCCCATGACCGCGAGACCGCCGGACACCTCGATGATCTCGACGACGGGACCGTAGACGGCGCGGATGCGTGCCGAGGCCATCGCCGCCCGGAACCTGCCGAGGCTCTCCCGCTCGAACCGGCGCTGCTCCCAGCCCTGCCGGTTGTACGCCTGTACCAGGGCCACGTTGCCCAGCGACTCCTCGGCGATCGCGCTGATCGAGCCGGTGCGGCGCCTGCGCTCGCGTGACGCCTTCTTGATCAGCCGGGAGAAGTGCCGGGCGGCGCCCCAGAACAGCGGCACGATGACCAGGGCGAGCAGGGTCAGGTCCCAGCGCAGATAGAACAGCAGACTGAGGAAGACGCCCAGGCGGATCACGTAGTACAGGGCGTCGGCGACACCCGAGAGCAGGAAGGTCTCGACCGCGTCGACGTCACCGGTGACCCGTGACAGTACGTCGCCGAGCCGCCGCCGTTCGAAGAAGCCGAGCGACAGCCCCTGGACATGCCGGAAGACGTCGGAGCGCAGCGCGAGCAGGAACCGTTCGCTGACCCAGGTGGACGTCACGTCGTCGGCGAATCCGAGAATGCCGGAGCAGAGGATCAGGCCCAGATAGGCCGGGGCGATCCACAGGAACGGTCGCAGATCGCGGGGGACCAGCACGTCGTCCACGACGATCTTGAACAGCCAGATCTCCGCGGCGTCGACGACGGGACCGGCCAGGCTGAACAGGACGACGGGCACGAGCCAGCGCCGGCCACCGCGGGTGTAGGGCCAGAAGCGCCGGAACACCTCGAGCGGGGGCAGCGGCGGCGCGGCCGCGACCACGGCGTCGGAGGACTCGCTCACCGACAGCAGACGCCGCAGGACATGCACCATGGCAGCCGTACCCGTTGGCTCGAAGGCGGAGCGGACGGGCCCGCCGGGCCTCCGGTCCGCTCAGCCTTCGTGCGGGTCCGCTACTTGTTGCGGCTGTTGCCGTGACGACTGGTGTGGCCGTGGCGGCTGGTCTTGTCGTGACGGTGCCCGTGCCGCGTGGAGTCGTCGCTGGATGTGTCCTTCCCGTGCTTCCGGTGCTTCGCCGGCATCAGAGAGGTGAAGATAGCCATACCGTGCCTCCTGAAAGGTGCTCAGAGGGGATACGTGGCAGGGCCGCGGACGGATGGCCGTTGCTCGGTAAAAAATCGCGCTCGCCGGCAAAATCACCCCGGCGAAGCCGTGCGCGCCGGTCGCACCGGTCGCGTGCACCGGTCGCGCGCCGCGGACAGAACCGCGCCACCGGTGCGGGGCGGCGGAGGACGCCGTCTCAGCCCAGCCGTGCCGCGAGCCCGCCGGTGCACCTGACTTCGTCGCCCGATGTGATCAGCAGCGCTTCCACCCCCGGCAGGGACTCCAGCCAGGGCAGGGCCGTGCGCGACCCCATCGCGAAGGCCGCCGTCGCCCAGCAGTCCGCCCAGGTCAGGGAGGGGGCCGTCACCGTGACCGCGACCAGGTCCGTGACGGCGGGACGGCCCGTGCGGGGGTCGACGATGTGCGCGCCGCGCTCCGCCGTGCCCGAGGTGGCGACCGCGAGTTCGTCGGTGCCGGCCGCCGAGATCACCGCGGCCAGGCCGCCGGGGCGCAGCGGGTCCGCGATGCCGACCCGCCAGGGGCGCTCGGGGCCGGGCGCGCCGTACATCTGCACGTCCCCGCCGCCGTTGACGCTCACCCCGCTCGCCCCGGCCTGCGCCAGCACCCGTGCCGCGCGTTCGGCCGCCCAGCCCTTGACGATGCCGGTCGGGTCGAGCCGGCCCGCGTAACGAGGGCTGAACCAGCCGTCGCTGACGAGTTCCGCCTGCGCCGCCAGCTCCAGCACCTCGGCCATCTCGGGGTCGCAAGCGTCCACGGTCAGCTCGTCACGGGCCAGCCGGGAGAGCTGGCTGTCCCCGCGGTAGGTGCTGAACATCTCGTCGGCGCGGTGCAGACCGGCGACGGCCTCGGCGAGCGCGGTCCGGACCGCCCGGGGGTCCCCGCCGCGGACGTCGAAGGAGAAGACCGTCCCCATGACCTCCTCCGTCCGGCGCACCGCGGCGGGAGTCGTCGCGTCCATCTTCTTCAGCCCCCTGCCTTGTCCAGAGCCGACTGCAGTGACTGCTTGTACCCGGCGCTGGTGTAGGTCGCACCGGACACCGTGTCGATCCGTGCGCTGCCGGCCGCGACCGCCTCCTGGTTGAGCCGGGGCACGGCCAGCGCCGTCTTCTGGTCGCTGAGACCGCCCTGGGGTGCCTGGACGGCCTCCGCCTCGGTGATCCGGCCACCGCTGACCGTGATCCGGACCTGCACCGGGCCGTACTGCGTCTTCGCCGTCGCGCCGGTGACGGTCCGCGCCCCGGCGGTCGCGGTGCCGCCCGTGCCGGCCTTGCCGGCCTTGCCGGCCTTGCCGACCTTGTCCAGCGCGGACTGGAGCGACTGCTTGTACCCGGCGCTGGTGTACGTCGCACCGGAGACCGCGTCGATGTCCGCGCTGCCCGCCGCCACCGCCGCCCGGTTCAGCCGCGGCACCGCCATCGCCGTGACCTCGTCGCTGTGGCCGCCCTTCGGAGCCTGCACCGCCTCCGCCCCGGTGATGCGGCCGCCGGCCACGGTGAGACGGACCTGGACCGCGCCGTACTGCGTCCGGGCCACGTCCCCGGTGACCGTTCCCGCGGCGGTGCCGCCCTGCGCGGACGGCTGCGCGGCGGCCGGCGGCGCGGCGGCGGCGCCGGCCTGCGCCGACGTCGGGCCGGAGGCCGGCTTGAGGGTCAGCAGCAGGACGACACCGGACACGGTCGCGGCGGTCGTCAGCACGATCCGCCGGACGGGGTGGTTCTTCCTCATCGTGTGCAGCTCCCGCTCACATCTCGAACGACTCGTGGTGGATACGGCGGGCGGGCACCCCGGCGCCCCGCAGCGCCTCGTAGACGGACTGCGCGAACCCGGGCGGCCCGCACAGGAAGACGTCGTGGTGGTCGATGTCCGGGATCTTGCGGGCCAGCGACTCGGGCGAGATGTCGGGGCGCTCCCCGTCGGGGCTGTTCACGGCGTACATCAGCCGTGCCCCGCGCTCGTCGGCGATCGTCGCCAGCTCGTCCCACAGGGCCAGGTCCTGTGTGCTGTTGGCCCGGTACAGCAGCGTGAGGTCGCCGGCCGCGCCGGGCAGCGTCTCGAACAGGGCCCGCATCGGCGTGATGCCGACCCCGCCCGCCACCAGCAGCACCTTGCCCCGGCTGCGGCGCTGCGCGGTCAGCGCGCCGTAGGGGCCCTCCGCCCACACCCGGGTCCCCGGCGTCAGCTCACGCAGCCGGGAGCTGTGGTCGCCGATCGCCTTCACGGTGATCCGCAGCATGCCGGGGCGCGGCGCCGCCGACAGCGAGTACGGGTGCGAGCTGAACCGCATCCCCGGTGCGAGGAACCGCCAGCGGAAGAACTGCCCGGCCTCCGCGCCCATGCGGTGCAGCTTGGTGCCGCTGATGAGGACCGACACGATGCCCGGTGTCTCCTCGATCACCGCCTCGACCCGCATGCGGTGCCGCAGGTTGAGCCGGAGCGGGGTGAGGACGCGGTACCAGAGCACCAGCGCGGTGACCGTGCCGTACAGCCCGTACCAGAAGGTTTTCGCGAGCGGCTCGACGGCGAAGTCGTTGCCGTCGCTGATCTGGTGCCAGAACGTCAGGAACACCGCCGCGTAGGTCAGCAGATGGACGTGGTACCAGGTGTCGTAGCCCAGCCGGCGGCGCACGCCGCCCACCGACAGCAGCCCGATGAGCAGCAGCAGACCGGTGCCGATCGCCGCCTTGCCCAGGTCGGGCAGCGTGGTGACGGAATCGACCGTCTGCCGGACGAGGTCCGTGGCCGACCTGCCCGCCTGGAGGGCGTAGCCCCACATGGTCAGCACGATGTGCGCGAGCACCAGGCTGAGCGTGTAACGGCCGCTCATGGCGTGCCAGCGCGCCACCCGGTCGGAGCCCACCCGCCGCTCCAGCGCGGGCACCCGTGCCATCTGGAGCACGACCAGCGCCATCAGATAGCCGGCCAGCAGGCCGGTGATCCGGCCCGCGCCCAGGACCCGGGCGGTGTCGTCGGCGATGGACGGCGTGTTGCGCCACCACAGCCACAGCACGCCGGCCGCGCCCGCCCCCACGGCGAGCAGCAGCACGGCGGCGGGGGAGCGGCGCGGGCGGATGCGGCGCATCGTCTGGCGACGGGCGGCACGGCCGCCGGCGAGCGTGGTGCTCACGAATCCTCCGGGGGGACGGGACCCTTGGCCCACACATACGCGCCGTCCCGCGGGAGCGTTCAGAGGCCCGCCGAGTCCAGCGCGGACTGCAGCGACTGCTTGTAGCCGTCGCTGGTGTAGGTGGCGCCGGAGACGGAGTCGATGTCCGCGCTCTGCGCGTCCAGTGCCTCACGCCGCAGTTGGGGGATGGCGTAGGCGTTGATCTCCTGGTCGCGGGGGTTCTCCGACGGGTAGACGACCGCGGTGACGTCGGCCAACTTGCCGTCGGTGACGGTCACCCGCACCTGGACGGGACCCCAGCGGGTGTCGACGGACGCGCCGGTGGCGGTCTTGCTGCCGGTGCCGCCGGTGCCTCCGGTGGCGCCCGAAGCCCCGGGGGTGGCACTCGAACTCACCGACGTCCTCGGGGTGTTGTCCGTGGCCAGGGCAGGCGTGGTGTGCGGCTTCAGCGACAGCAGCAGCACCGCGCCGGAGACGGTGGCGGCGCTCGCCAGCACGATCCGGCGCAGCGGACGGTTCTTCCTCAGTGCGTGCACTTCCGCAGGCCTCACAGCTCGAACGACTCGTGGTGGATACGCCCGTCCGGCACCCCGGCGGCGCGCAACTGCTCGTATAGGAAGGCGGCGAAGCCGTGCGGACCGCACAGGTACACGTCGTAGGCGGCGAGGTCCCCGAACTCCGTCCGCAGGGCGGCGGCCGACAGGTCAGGGCGTTCGCCGTGCGGCCCGTTGAGCGCGTACCGCACCCGGGCGCCGCGCCAGCGGGCGAGCGCCTCCAGTTCTCCGCCGAGCGCCAGGTCCTCCGCCCGGCGCGCCCGGTACAGCAGGGTCACCTCGCCCGGCAGCGTCTCGAACAGCGCGCGCAGCGGGGTGATGCCCACACCGCCCGCGATCAGCAGCGACTTCGCCGCCGTGCGCCGGTCGGCGGTGAGCGAGCCGTACGGCCCCTCCGCCCACACCCGGGTGCCCGGCCGCAGCCCCGCCACGGCGGCGCTGTGCCCGCCGAGCGCCTTGACCGTGATCCGCATCCGGTCCGCGCGCGGCGGCGCCGACAGCGAGTACGGCGTCGACGTCCACGCCAGCCCCGGCGCGAGGAACCGCCACCGGAAGAACTGCCCCGGCCGCGCCCCCAGTTCGTCCAGCCGCCGCCCGCGCACGACCACCGAGCACACGCCGGGCGCCTCGACGTGCACGGATTCCACGCGCAGCCGGTGCCGGGAGTTGAGCCGCCACGGCGTCAGCAGCCGGAACCACACCACCAGGGCGGCGGACCCCAGGTACAGCACGTACCAGAAGGCGGTCGCGGCCGGCTTGCCGTTGAAGTCGTTGCCGAGGGTCAGCTGATGGCCGAAGGCGAGGAAGACGGCGGCGTAGGTGAGCAGGTGGACGTAGTACCAGAACTCGTAACCGGTGCGGCGGCGCACCGCGCGCGCCGAGGTGACACCCACCGCGAGGAGGATCACCGTGCCGGCGGTCGCCTTTAGCATGTCCGGGTAGTCCAGGACCACCGTCAGCGTCTCGTGCAGCAGGGAGGCGTGGTCCTGCGCGGCGTACCCGGCGAGGATCAGCGTGATGTGCGCGAGCAGCAGGCAGACCGTGTAGCGGCCGGCCATGGCGTGCCAGCGGGCCACCCGGTCCGAGCCGATCCGCCGCTCCAGCAGCGGCACCCGGGCCATCAGCGCGACGAGCACCGCGCACGCGTACCCGCACAGCAGCCCCGCGATCCGCCCGGCCCCGGTCAGCCATCCCGCCGTACCGACCACGGATGCGGTGTCCGACCACCACAGCGCGATCACCGCCGCGACCCCCGCCCCTATCGCGGCCAGTACGGCGGCCGCGGGGGAGGGCCGGGCGGGCGGCGCCACGGGCGGGGCGGCCCGCCGCTCGTCCACCGTCGTCATCACTCGTGTCCTTTCGCCTGTCCGGAACGCAACTCTGCGGGGCGAACCTCTGAGGACCCTCTGAAACGGCGGTCTCAGCGCGGACTCAAAGCAAACTCAGAGCCTCCGGCGGCACCCGCGGCCCACGCGAGGGGCGATGCTGGAGACAGCCATGAACACCACCACCCGCTCCGGCCGCCCCGCGCTCACCCGCCCCGACGGCACGCCCGTGCGCGTCCTCGTCGTCGACGACGACCCCGACCTCGCCGAGGTCCTCTCCGGCGCCCTGCGCTACGAGGGCTGGCAGATCCGCACGGCGGGCGACGGCACGTCGGCACTCGCCGCCGCCCGCGAGCACCTGCCCGACGCGGTCGTCCTGGACGTCATGCTCCCCGACACCGACGGCTTCGCCGTGCTGCGCGGCCTGCGCGCGGTCCGGCCGGACGTGTGCGTGCTGTTCCTCACCGCGCGCGACGCCGTGGAGGACCGCATCGCCGGCATCACCGCGGGCGGCGACGACTACGTCACCAAGCCGTTCAGCCTGGAGGAGGTCGTCGCCCGGCTGCGCGGCCTGCTGCGCCGCGCCGGCATGGCCCGCCAGAGCGAGGAGGGCGACCAGCTCGTCGTCGGCGATCTGGTCATGGACGAGGAGGCCCGCGAGGTCACCCGCGCCGGGGCGCTGATCGAGCTGTCCCCGACCGAGTTCGAGCTGCTGCGCTTCCTCATGCGCAACCCGCGCCGGGTGCTCAGCAAGGCCCAGATCCTCGACCGGGTCTGGTCCTACGACTTCGGCGGCCGCGCCCATGTCGTCGAGCTGTACATCTCCTACCTGCGTAAAAAGGTCGACGCCGGCCGGGAACCGATGATCCACACCGTGCGCGGTGCCGGATACGTGCTGAAGCCGGTGACACCGTGACCCCGCGCCCGCCGTGGCCGCGGCGGATCCGTGTGCCCTGGCCGCGCACCCTGCGCGCCCGGCTGACCGCCGGTCTGGTGGTGCTGCTGGCGATCAGCTGCGCCGCGGTCGGCGTGGCCGCCGTCGTCGAACTCGACGGCTTCCTCACCCGCCGCCTCGACCAGCAGCTCACCGACGTCGGCAGCCGTTTCCCGGCGAGCCTGGAGCACGCCGGGCAGAAACCCGACGACCACGACGGCGACGAGCACGGCGACACCCGCCGCCAGGCCACCGGCACCTTCGGCGCCCGCCTGCTGGACGGCAGGGTCACCAATGCGGCCGTGGTCCGCTCCGGCGATGTGACGACCGACCTCGGCGTGACCCTCTCGCCCCGCGACCAGCGCACGCTGGCCGCCGTCCCCGCCGACGGCCACGGCCACAGCGTCCGTCTGAGCGCACTGGACGACTACCGGGTCGTGGCCGGCCGCGGCCGGGACGGCGACGTGCTGATCACCGGGCTGCCGCTGGAGCCCGTGGAGTCCGCCGTGCACCGGCTGGAGGCGGTCGCCGCGATCGTCTTCGGTGTCGCGCTCGCCGTGACCGGGGTGGCCGGGGCGCTGTGGGTGCGCTGGTCGCTGCGGCCGCTCAGCCGGGTCGCGGCGACCGCCACCCGGGTCAGCGAGCTGCCGCTGGCCAGCGGAGAGGTGGCGCTGCCGCCCAGGGCGCCGGAGTCCGACCCGCGCGGCGAGGTGGGCCGGGTCGCCGCCGCCTTCAACCGCATGCTCGGTCACGTCGAGGACGCGCTGACGAAACGGCACGCCAGTGAGGAGCGGCTGCGCCGCTTCGCCGCCGACGCCAGCCACGAGCTGCGCACCCCCGTCGCCTCGGTGCGCGGGCACGCGGAGCTGGCGCTGCTGCACCCCGGGCCGGTGCCGCCCGAGATCAGCCGCGCCCTGGAGCGCATCGCCGCCGAGTCCTCCCGCATGGGGGAGATGGTCGACGAGATGCTGCTGCTGGCCCGCCTGGACGCGGGCCGTCCGCTCGAGAGCCGCCCGGTCGACCTGACCCGCCTGGTGCTGGACGCGGTCACCGACGCCCGTGCCGCGGGCCCCGGCCACCGCTGGTCCCTGGACCTGCCGGAGGAGCCGGTGTCGGTCACCGGCGACGCCCACCGGCTGCAGCAGGTGCTGGCCAATCTGCTCGCCAACGCCCGGGTCCACACCCCCGCCGGCACGAAGGTCACGGTGTCCCTGTCGACCGGCGGCCCGGACGCGGTCCTCACGGTCCACGACGACGGCCCCGGCATCCCCGCCGACATCCAGCCGGACGTCTTCGAACGCTTCACCCGGGCCGACCACCGCCGCACGAACGCCCCCGGCGGCGGAGCGGGCCTGGGCCTGTCGATCGTGTCGGCGGTGGTGAGGGCACACGGGGGAAGCGTGGGGGTGGCGAGCTCGCCGGGTGCGACGACGTTCACGGTGCGTATACCGACGTGAAAGGGGCGCGAGGAACCGCGCTCAGAGCCTCAGTACCGCGTGACGGCCGTAGCCCCGCTCACGGTTCCCACAGCAATGTGCGGCTTACGACCAGGCAGAGCCCACCGCAGAATCTCCCGCATCGCGTCCTCCGGGACGGAAACGCACCCCGCCGTAGCCCCACGCCCGTGGACATGCAGGAAAATGCCTGCGCCGCGATTCCGCACCGGCGTGCGGTAGTTGAACGCCACGACGAGCGCGTAGGCGTACTGCGTGCGGTAGGTCACCAGGTGCTCGGCCTCCGCGGCCCGGCAGTCGGAGGCCAGTGGCTCGCTCCACCGGTTGTAGGCACGGGAGCCGTTGTCCTGACACCACCAGGAGTCCTGGCGCACCGGCCGGTACGGCATCCGTGTACCGTTCGGCGCCGCCTGAACGCCGAACGCGAACGGCAGGTCGTACAGCCCCGTCGGCGTCCTGTTCGTCCCCTGCCGCCGCTTCGTGCCCTCCACGAGCCCCTTCGCTCCGAACCGGGCCGGCGCCGAGCCGATCCGCACCCACCGCCCGCCGCGCAGGTCCCACCAGCTGACCGTGCCCGTCGTCGAGGTTGTGCTCGGCGCCCGGGCGACGATCAGCTGTGTGCCGCCGCCGGTGTCCCGCATCCGCGCGGGCAGCGGGGCCTCGCCGCCGGGCGCGGCACCGAGGACGGGCAGGGCCGCGCAGGCGAGGGCGGTGGCGACGACACGGGAGCGCATGGCTCAGACCGTAGACGGGGGCAGCGGAAGCGGCAGCCCGGGCAGGCCGTCCAGGCTGGTCGCGATGTGCTCCTTCTTGGTGAAGTACGCGCTGAGCGAGTCGTCGTCCTCGCGGGCGAACCGCTTGGCGTGCAGATCCCGCTCGGCGTCGTACGTCATGAACGGCACCGCGTATCCGCAGGTGTCACGGACGAGTTCGGCGTGCACGAGGATGATCGCGCGCAGGCCGTGCGGGGTCGGGTCGATGTCCGGGAAGTGGGCGAGCAGCTCCGGGAAGCGGGGGTCGTCGCGGAAGACGGGCTCGCCGCGGCCGTGCACGCGCACGATGTTCGGCGGGCCCTGGAAGGCGGTCCACATCAGCGTGATGCGGCCGTTCTCCCGCAGATGGGCGATGGTCTCGGCGTTGGACCCGGCGAAGTCCAGATAGGCGACCGTGTGCTCGTCCAGCACGGCGAAGGACCCCTTGAGCCCTTTGGGGGAGAGGTTGATCGTGCCGTCGCCGGCCAGGGGCGCGGTCGCCGTGAAGAAGAGCGGCTGCTCCTCGATGAAGGTGCGGAGCCTGCCGTCGATGCGCTCATGAGTCTTTCCCATGACTAACGATTATTCAGCAAAATTGTTCGAGTGTCTAACGAATATGGGTCCTTGTGGCGATGTCATCCGGCGCGGATTGACGAACCATGCAGAGTTCTGCATACTCATGCATGTCAGCGAATGCACTGTGAGGAGAAACCCGTGACCGAGCGCGTCGTACTCGCCTACTCAGGCGGTCTGGACACCTCCGTCGCCATCGGCTGGATCGCCGAGGAGACGGGCGCCGAGGTCATCGCCGTTGCGGTCGACGTCGGCCAGGGCGGCGAGGACCTGGACGTCATCCGCAAGCGCGCGCTCGCCTGCGGTGCCGTCGAGGCCGAGGTCGCCGATGCCAAGGACGAGTTCGCCGACGAGTCCTGCCTCCCGGCGATCAAGGCCAACGCCCTCTACATGGACCGCTACCCGCTGGTCTCCGCCCTCTCCCGGCCGACGATCGTCAAGCACCTCGTCGCCGCCGCCCAGAAGCACGGCGCCACCACGGTCGCCCACGGCTGCACCGGCAAGGGCAACGACCAGGTCCGCTTCGAGGCCGGCATCGTCGCCCTCGCCCCCGACCTGAAGTGCATCGCCCCGGTCCGTGACTACGCGATGACCCGGGACAAGGCCATCGCGTTCTGCGAGGAGAAGAACCTCCCGATCGCGACCACCAAGAAGTCCCCGTACTCCATCGACCAGAACGTCTTCGGCCGTGCCGTCGAGACCGGCTTCCTCGAGGACATCTGGAACGCCCCGATCGAGGACATCTACGAGTACACCCAGAACCCGGCCGTCGCCCGCGAGGCCGACGAGGTGATCATCTCCTTCAAGGAGGGCGTCCCCGTCGCCATCGACGGCAAGCCCGTCACCGTCCTGCAGGCCATCCAGCAGCTCAACGAGCGCGCCGGCGCCCAGGGCATCGGCCGGATCGACATGGTCGAGGACCGTCTCGTCGGCATCAAGTCCCGCGAGGTCTACGAGGCTCCCGGCGCGATCGCCCTGATCACCGCCCACCAGGAGCTGGAGAACGTCACCGTCGAGCGTGAGCTGGCCCGCTACAAGCGGCAGGTCGAGCAGCGCTGGGGCGAGCTGGTCTACGACGGCCAGTGGTTCTCCCCGCTCAAGCGCGCCCTGGACGGCTTCATCAACGAGGCCAACCAGCACGTCACCGGCGACATCCGGATGACCCTGCACGGCGGCCGCGCGGTGGTCACCGGCCGGCGCTCGGCGGAGTCGCTGTACGACTTCAACCTCGCTACCTACGACACGGGCGACACGTTCGACCAGTCCGCGGCCAAGGGCTTCATCGACATCTACAGCCTGTCGTCGAAGATCGCCGCCAAGCGGGACCTGGCCTGACCCCGTACGGGTTCACCTCACCCGCATCCGGCTGACAGCCGCCTCCCCGCCTGCAAGTGTGGGGAGGCGGTGGCACATCCGTACCTCTCTAGGAGCAACGCAGTGAGCAGCAACAGCGGTGACGTACGGCTCTGGGGCGGCCGTTTCGCCGACGGTCCCGCCGACGCCCTGGCGAAGCTGTCCGCATCCGTCCACTTCGACTGGCGGCTCGCGCCGTACGACATCGCCGGCTCGCGTGCCCACGCGCGCGTGCTGCACAAGGCGGGGCTCCTCACCGAGGACGAGCTGACCCGGATGATCGCCGGGCTCGACCGGCTGGAGGCCGACGTCGCCGCCGGCACCTTCGTCGGCACCATCGCCGACGAGGACGTCCACACCGCCCTGGAGCGCGGCCTGCTGGAGCGCCTCGGCCCCGACCTCGGCGGCAAGCTGCGCGCCGGCCGCTCCCGCAACGACCAGGTGGCGACCCTCTTCCGGATGTACCTGCGCGACCACGCCCGGATCATCGGCGCTCTGATCGCCGAGCTCCAGGAGGCGCTGATCGGCCTCGCCGAGGCCCACCCGGACGTGGCCATGCCCGGCCGCACCCACCTCCAGCACGCCCAGCCGGTGCTCTTCGCCCACCATGTCCTCGCGCATGTGCAGTCCCTGTCCCGGGACGCGGAGCGGCTGCGCCAGTGGGACGAGCGCACGGCCGTCTCGCCGTACGGCTCCGGCGCCCTCGCCGGTTCCTCCCTGGGCCTGGACCCGGAGGCGGTCGCCAAGGACCTGGGCTTCGAGCACGGCAGCGTCGGCAACTCCATCGACGGCACGGCCTCCCGGGACTTCGTCGCCGAGTTCGCCTTCATCACCGCGATGATCGGCGTCGACCTCTCCCGGATCGCCGAGGAGATCATCATCTGGAACACGAAGGAGTTCTCCTTCGTGACCCTGCACGACGCGTTCTCCACCGGCTCCTCGATCATGCCGCAGAAGAAGAACCCGGACATCGCCGAGCTGGCCCGGGGCAAGTCCGGGCGCCTGATCGGCAACCTGACCGGCCTGATGGCGACGCTGAAGGCCCTCCCGCTCGCGTACAACCGCGACCTCCAGGAGGACAAGGAGCCCGTCTTCGACTCCTGCGACCAGCTCGAGGTGCTGCTCCCGGCCTTCACCGGCATGATCGCCACCCTCACCGTCAACCGCGAGCGCATGGAGGAACTGGCCCCGGCCGGCTTCTCCCTCGCCACCGACATCGCCGAGTGGCTGGTCAAGCAGGGCGTGCCCTTCCGGGTCGCGCACGAGGTGGCCGGCGAGTGCGTGAAGGTCGCCGAGGCCGAGGGCAAGGAACTGGACGAGCTCACGGACGAGCAGTTCGCGAAGATCTCCGCCCATCTCACCCCCGAGGTGCGCTCGGTCCTCGACGTCCCCGGCGCCCTCGCCTCCCGCAACGGCCGGGGCGGTACGGCGCCCAGCGCCGTGGCCGTCCAGCTGGCGGAGGTCAAGGCGGACGTGGCGACGCAGCAGGAGTGGGCGAACGCCAAGAAGTGACCGAAGGGCATCGCGGGTTACGTTGGTCGGCAGCCGCACCGGAGCCGACCGAACGGAGCCCGCGATGCCCTTCGCGCGACTGGCCGCAGCAACCACCCCGACCTGCCACCTCGGACTGGGTCTCGCCGCCGTCGGCCGTCCCGGCTACATCAACCTCGGCCGCGACGACGACCTCGGCCAGGACCGCAGCGTCGACGCCCTGCGCGCCCGCACGCACGAACTCCTCGACGCCGCCTACGCCCAGGGTGTGCGCTACCTCGACGCGGCCCGCTCCTACGGCCGCTCCGAGGAGTTCCTCGCCGACTGGCTGAAGGCCCGCCCCGAGATCCAGGACGTCGTCGTCGGCAGCAAATGGGGCTACACCTACACCGCCGACTGGTCCACCGACGCCGAGCGGCACGAGGTCAAGGACCACAGCCTCGCCACCTACGAACGGCAGCGCGCGGAGACCGACGCACTCCTCGGCGACCGGCTCGACCTCTACCAGATCCACTCGGTCACCCCGGACAGCCCGGCCCTCACCGACAAGGACCTGCACGCCCGGCTCGCCGAGGCCGCCGCGCAGGGCGTCACCATCGGGTTCTCCACCAGCGGGCCCGCCCAGGCGGACGCGATCCGTGCCGCGCTCGCCGTGACCGTCGACGGTGAGCCCCTCTTCCGGACCGTCCAGTCCACCTTCAACCTGCTGGAGACCTCCGCCGGCCCCGCCCTCGCCGAGGCGCACGCCGCCGGACTCACGGTGATCGTCAAGGAGGGCATGGCCAACGGGCGCCTCGCCGATCCGCAGGCCCCGGACGCCCTGCGGGCCGTGGCCGCGGCCACCGGCCTCGGCTGCGACGCCGTGGCCCTCGCGTTCGTGCTGCGCCGGCCATGGGCGGGTGTCGTCCTGTCCGGCGCGGCGACCACCCGGCAGCTCGCCTCCAACCTGCACGCGGCCGTCGTCGACCTGGACGAGGAGCAGCTCACCCGGCTCGCCACCCTGGCCGAGGACCCGGCCGCCTACTGGGAGGGGCGCGGCCGGCTGCCCTGGCACTGAGTTCCCCGCGAGGGGGCCCAACCGATGAGACACGTGCGCATTCAATGAGACACGAATGTCTCATGTGGTCTATGCTTGTCTCATGGCTGTCGATCGTGACCATGTGCTGCGCAGTGCCGCGGCCCTGCTGACCCGGAAAGCCACCGCGACCATGGACGAGGTCGCCAAGGCCGCCGGGATCAGCCGCGCCACCCTGCACCGGCAGTTCGCCGGACGCGACGCACTGGTCCGGGCGCTGGAGGCGCTCGGCATCGCCGAGTGCGAGGCCGCGCTGGACGCGGCCCGGCTCGACGACGGCCCGGCAGCGGACGCCGTCCACCGGCTCGTGCGGGAGATCGAACCCGCCGCCGGGCTGATCGCCTTCCTCTACACCGAGAACCAGCTGTTCGAGGGGGAGGAGCAGAACGCCGGCTGGACCCGCATCGACGAGCGCATGACGGCCCTGTTCCGGCGCGGCCAGGCGAGCGGCGAGTTCCGCATCGACCTCACCCCGGTCTGGCTCACCGAGGCGCTGTACGGCCTGCTGGCCTCCGGCGCCTGGGCGGTGACCGAGGGCCGGGTGGCCCCCAAGGACTTCACCTACATGATCGTCGAGCTGCTGCTCGGCGGTGCACGACGCAACGACCCGATCAGAAGAGAGGAACCATGACCAGCACCCTGCAGCCGGCCGGCACGACGGAGGCGGTGAAGCGCCCGGGCCGCTGGCTCGCGCTGTCCGTCCTCGTCCTGGCCGTGCTGCTGGTGGCCGTCGACGCGACCGTCCTCGGCCTCGCGACCCCCTACATCAGCGAAGACCTCAGGCCGTCCGGCACCCAGCTGCTGTGGATCGGCGACGTCTACTCCTTCGTCATCGCCGGCCTGCTGGTCTCCATGGGCAGCCTCGGCGACCGCATCGGCCGCAAGCGGATCCTGCTCGTCGGCGCCACCGCGTTCGGCGCGGTCTCGGTGCTCAACGCCTACGCCGGCACACC
Organism: Streptomyces sp. NPDC104814; assembly: GCF_055583185.1. Lineage (NCBI taxonomy): Bacteria > Bacillati > Actinomycetota > Actinomycetes > Kitasatosporales > Streptomycetaceae > Streptomyces > Streptomyces sp. NPDC104814. Next base: position 273,124 of record NZ_JBVJOL010000010.1, read on the forward strand.
CGAGCTGATGATCCTGGCCCGCGCCCTGCTCGGCGTCGCGGGCGCCACCCTGATGCCGGCCACCCTGGCCCTGATCCGCAACATCTTCCACGACCCGCGCGAGCGCAGCTTCGCCATCGGCATCTGGGGCGCCACCGCGTCCGCCGGCACCGCCGTCGGCCCGATCGCGGGCGGCTTCCTGCTGGAGCACTTCTGGTGGGGCTCGGTCTTCCTGATCAACCTGCCGGTGATGGCGGTGCTGGTGCTGGTCGGCGTCAGGATGCTGCCGGAGTCCCGCAACCCGAACCCGGGCCCCTGGGACCTGCGCAGCGTCCTGCTGTCGCTGCTGGGCATGATCGGCGTCGTCTACGCCGTCAAGGACACCGCCTCCCACGGCTTCGGCCTGCCGGCCCTCGCCGTGGGCCTCCTCGGCGCGGCGGCCCTCTACGGCTTCGTCCACCGCCAGCTCACCATGCCGACCCCGCTGCTGGACATGCGGCTGTTCCGCAACCGCGGCTTCAGCGGCGCCGTACTGGCCGACCTGCTGACCGTCCTCGGCATGTCCGGACTGGTGTTCTTCCTGTCCCAGTACCTGCAGTTGGTGCAGGGCAGGCGCCCCTTCGAGGCGGGCCTGGCCGAAGTCCCGGCCGCCGTCGGCGCGGTGGCGGCCGGTCTGATCGCCGGCCGTGCGGCGCGCCGCTTCTCGGTCCGTACGGTGGTCTCCGGCGGACTGGCCGTGGTCGGCCTCGCGCTGGCCGCGCTGACCCTGCTGGGCCAGTCGACGGGTTACCCCGTCCTCGGCACCGTGCTGCTGGTCGTCGGCATCGGCGCGGGCTTCTCGTTCACGGTGACCGCCGACGTGATCCTCTCCAGCGTCCCCAAGGACCAGGCGGGCGCGGCCTCCGCGGTCTCCGAGACGGCGTACGAACTCGGCGCCGCCCTGGGCATCGCCGTCCTCGGCTCGATCGTGACGGGCGTCTACCGGAACTTCGCGTCCCCGGCGGGCACCCCGGCCGAGGCCCACGAATCACTCGGTGGCGCGGTCGAGGCGGCCCAGGGCCTGCCGGCCGACACGGCACAGACGCTGCTGGACGCGGCCCGCCAGTCCTTCGTGGACGGCCTCGCCCTCGCCTCCGGCGTCGGCGCGGCGGTCCTGCTGGCAGCGGCAGCAGCGGCATGGTTCATGCTGCGAGGCCAACGACTGGACAACGCCGCGTAGAAGAGCCCGGAACCGCGAGGCCAACGGCTGGACAACACCGCCAAGGGGCGCGGGGAACTGCGCGACCAGCCACAACGAACCCCGAACCCGCCGTACGTCACAAGGCGAGACGGCGGGTAGGCAAAGGCGCCGAAGACCTACGCCGCTTCCTTCGCCTTGCTCGCGTACATGTCCACGTACTCCTGCCCCGACAGCCGCATCACCTCGGCCATCACGGAGTCCGTCACGGCCCGCAGCACATACCGGTCCCGGTCCATGCCCTCGTACCGGGAGAACTCCATCGGCTCACCGAAGCGGACGGTCACCTGGCCCGGGCGCGGCATCCCCGCCCCGCCCGGCTGGACCTTGTCCGTGCCGATCATGGCGAACGGCACCACCGGCGCACCGGTCATCAGCGTCAGCCGGGCGATACCGGTGCGCCCCCGGTACAGCCGTCCGTCGGGCGAGCGGGTGCCCTCGGGGTAGATGCCGAAGACCTTGCCCTCCTCCAGGATCCGGCGGCCGGTCATGAGTGCCGCGACACCGCCGCGGCCGCCGTCGCGGTCGACCGGGATCATGCCGACGCCCGTGAAGAACCAGGCCATCAGCCGGCCCTTGAGGCCCTTGCCGGTGACGTACTCGTCCTTGCCGATGAAGAACACCTGACGGTCGCAGACGACCGGCAGGATCATCGAGTCGATGAAGGTGAGGTGGTTGCCGGCGAGGATCACCGGGCCGTCGCCCGGGATGTGCTCGGCGCCCTCGACCCGGAAACGGAACATCAGGCGCATGACCGGTCCGAGCACTGCCTTGATGATCGCGAAGCGGGACAACGGGCCCTCCGGTGTCAAGGGAGTCGGTATGAGTATGTGCAGGTGAGGACGATACTCGCGGCCGGGGGGCCGGCGCACATCGGGTTCACCGAGGTCTTACGCACTGTTGACGCCGGTTTACCTGCGGTGCCGCCCTGTGGACGGCGTATGACACGCCGGTGACGATGTGACCGACGGCTCACCCGGACGCCGCACGAGTACCCCGACGGTGGGTCAGCAGCCGGGGGACGAGACGAAATACGACATCCGCAGTCATCCGTGTGTTCCCGTCAGGGCCTCCCCTTCGTCATGTGCACGCCCCTACGATCGCCGCGCACGGACATCGAGGGGCAGGAGGTCGCACATGGGCACACAGGAGTCGCGGGAGACGGAAGGGACCACGAGCGGGGGAACCGGACGGCGCGCGCTGCTCGGCGCCGCGGTGCTCGGGGCGGGCGCCTCCGTGCTGGGACTCGCCGGCACGGCGCGGGCGGCCGGCGGTGCCGCGCGCCACGGCGGCGGTCTGAAGAGCCTGCCCGTGCCGACGATCATCGGGCACCGCGGCGCGAGCGGCTACCGGCCGGAGCACACCTTCGGCTCCTACCAGCTGGCCCTCGACCTGGGCGCCGACATCGTCGAGGCCGGTGACCTGGTGCCCACGAAGGACGGCCATCTGGTGTGCCGGCACGAGCCGGAGATCGGCGGCACCACGGACGTCGCCGACCATCCCGAGTTCGCCGGCCGCAGGACCACCAAGACGCTCGACGGCGTGCCCACCACGGGCTGGTTCACCGAGGACTTCACGCTCGCCGAGCTGAAGACGCTGCGCGCGATCGAGCGCATCCCGGCCAACCGGCCGCACAACACGCTCTACAACGGCCGCTGGGAGATCCCCACCTTCGAAGAGGTCCTGAAGTGGCAGGACGAGCAGACCCGCAAGCGCGGCAAGCAGGTGTGGATCTACCCGGAGACCAAGCACCCCACCTACTTCCGCAAGCTGGGCCTCGGCCTGGAGGAGCGGGTGGCCAAGCTGCTGCACAAGCACGGCAAGGACAAGCGCACCTCGCCGGTCATCCTGCAGTCCTTCGAACCGACCAGCATCCAGCGGCTGAACAAGCTCGTCGACAACCCGCTGGTCGTACTGCTGTCGTCCGCGAACAGCCGTCCGTACGACTTCGTCGACTCCGGCGACCCGCGCACGACCGCCGACCTGATCACCCCCCGGGGCCTGCGGGAGATCGCCGGCTACGCGCAGGGCATCGGGCCCACCCTGGACCTGGTCATCCCCAAGGACGCGAACGGCGACCTCACCCGGCCCACCACGCTCGTCGCCGACGCGCACAAGGTGGGGCTGATCCTGCACCCCTACACCATGCGCAACGAGAACCCCTTCCTGTCGGCGGGCTTCCGCAAGGGGACCGACGCCGACGGCTACGGCGACGCGTTCGGCGCCTTCCGGACGTACTTCGCCACCGGCATCGACGGCGTCTTCACCGACAACGCGGACACAGGAGTGCTGGCCCGCGAGGCCTTCGTCAACGGCTGACCGACTCGTTGGAGTGACCTCACGGCCGTCCGGGCAACCCACCGCCCGGGCGGCCGCGTCGTGCCGGACATGACGCACCACGTCCCGCACGGGGCACACGACCTGCCGCATGGGGCACACGACCTGCCGCACCGGGGACACGACCTGCTCGCCGCCCTGCGTCCGCTGCTCGCCGCCGAGGCCCGTGCCGAGGCGCATGCCTGCGGGGGCGAGGCCGCGGACCTGGAGCAGGCGGTCTGGCTGCGGCTCCTCGAACGCCTCGCCACCGCGGGCCCGCCGCCCGACCCGCAGCGCTGGCTGCGCCGGGCCGTCCGCGCCGAGGCCCGCGGCACCCGTCGCACCCGGCGGCGCGAGGAGCGCTACGACGATGAGCCGGCCGGCAAGGAGCCCGGGCCGGAAGCGCTGGTGCTGGCCGCCGCGCGGGGGCGGGCTCTGCGTGCCGCGGTGCGCCGGCTGCCGGGCCGGTGCCCGCGGTTGCTGGAGGCGCTGCTGTCGCCCCGGGACCTGACATACCGGGAGATCGCGGGGGAGTTGGGTATCTCACAGGGCAGTCTCGGCCCGGAACGCTCCAGATGTCTGGGATGTCTGCGGCGTTTGCTCGTTCGGGAGGTTGCGGCGCGTTGACCGCGGGGATAGGAGTGGGGGACGACAGGTGATCAGGTGAGCGGGAGGCATGCGCACATGGGCATGAGCGTGACCATCTCTGCGGCGACCGAGCAGGATGCCGAACACATCTTCAGGCTGCAGTACCTGTGCTTCCAGAGCGAGGCCGCGCTGTACGGCAACTACCGCATCGACCCGCTCGTGCAGACCCTGGACTCGGTGCGCGAGGAGGTCGCCCGGGACTGCGTCTACGTGGCGCGGCTCGGCGACGAGGTGGTCGGCTCGGTGCGCGGCCACGTCACCGAGGACGGCTCGGCGGCCATCGGCAAGCTCTGCGTCCACCCGCGCCTGCAGGGGCACGGCATCGGCGCCCGGCTGCTGCGCAAGGCCGAGACGGTGCTCACCGACGAGCACGGCGTCACCCGGTTCCGGCTGCACACCGGCCACCGCAGCGAGGGCAACCTGCGGCTGTACCGCAAGGTCGGCTACCAGGCGGTCGGTACCGCCGAGGGCACCGACGGCGTCCGGATGATCGTCCTGGAGAAGCCGGCCGGGGTCTACGCGCAGACGGCGTGACTCAGGGTTGCTGCTGCCGCGACGCCCGCAGCCAGTAGATCGCCGAGAGCGGCAGCAGCACCGGGATGAAGACGTACCCCATGCCGTAGTCGGACCACACGGTCGCGTCGGGGAACGCCGACGGTTCCAGCAGGGTCCAGGTGCCGACGGTCAGTACGCCCGCGAGTTCCGCGGCGCAGCACCACAGGGCGGCGCGGCGAGCGCGCTCGCCGCCGCGCACCAGCGAGTACGTGATGAAGCCGTAGACGACGCCGGCCACCGCCGACAGCGAGTAGGCCAGCGGCGCCCGGTCGAACTCGGTCGCGATCTGGTAGACGGACCGCGACACCGCGCCGACCACCATCACGCCGTACAGCCACACCAGCAGCATGCCGGGCCCGCTGATCAGCCGGGCCGGCTTCTCCTGCACCGCCGTCATCTCAGCCTCCCCAGATGTCGTAGAGCCGTACTTCCAGCACGGCGAGCACCACGCCGCCGGCGGCGACGGTCACCGAACCCCACCGGGTGCGCTCGGCCAGCGACATGAACCCGGCCGCCGGGACGCACGCGAAGGCGCCCAGCAGATACGCCACGAAGATCGCCGTGCCCTGCGCCGGCTTCTCGCCCCGCGCCAGCTGCACGATCCCGACCACCAGCTGGACCACGGCCAGCAGCGAGACCACGCCCATGCCGATGAAGTGCCAGTCCTTGGTCGGCTGGTCACGATAGGCCGCCCAGCCGCACCAGGCGGCCAGCAACAGCGCGGCGACCCCGGTCACCAGCGTCAGGACATCAAGCATGCAGCGACTTTATTACGGCCGAATCGTCCCGCCGTCCGCACCCCTGCCGTCGGCGCCCGGACCGGCGGCGCCCGCCGTCACGGTCACCGTGGCGTTGGCCACAACCACCGTGCCCACGAGCCCGGCACCGACCGCCTCGCGGGCGGCCGGCCGGCCCTGTCCGTACTGGTCACCGCCGCCGGCGCCGGGACCGGTGCACGGGCCTGCGCCGCGTCCGGTGCCGTCCCACCACTGTCCACTATCCGGACAGTCCTGACCGGTCAGCACCGTACGTCTGCTTTACTGATCGCATGACCACGACGAGCGACCGCACCCCTGCGACCGAGGCGACCATGACGCCCGGTGCTCGTTGTATGTGTCGTACGCGCCGAATGTGCGCCTGCTAGAGGGCCCCCGCACCACCTGAGCCTCGCGCCCCGAAGCGAGTGCCCGCTCGTGTTCCGCCCTGCGCGGCCGAGCCCCGCCCCGCGCGCGCACGTTCCACCCCCACGGCCGCACCCCCGCGCCGAAGAACACGCCGCGCCCCGGCTGCCTTCGATTCTTCATGCCCCGTGCCCGGCGCCCACGACGTGCCGCGCACTCGACAGTGACGGAAACCCCACGTGATCACCACACAGGGCCTCACCAAGGTCTACCGCTCACGCGGCCGCGAGGTCACCGCCCTGGCCGGCGTCGACCTGCACGTCCGCGAAGGCGAGGTCTACGGCGTCATCGGCCAGTCCGGCGCCGGCAAGTCCTCCCTCATCCGCTGCGTCAACCTGCTGGAGCGCCCCACCTCCGGCACCGTGACCGTCGCCGGTCAGGACCTCACCGCCCTCGCCGGGCGCGGCCCGCGCGCCGGCCGCGAGCTGCGGCAGGCCCGCAGCCGGATCGGCATGGTCTTCCAGCACTTCAACCTGCTGTCCTCGCGGACCGTGCAGGACAACGTCGAGCTGCCCCTGGAGATCCTCGGCCGCTCCGGCAAGGACCGCTCCCGCAAGGCGCTCGAACTGCTCGACCTCGTCGGCCTCGCCGACAAGGCGGGCGCCTACCCCGCCCAGCTCTCCGGCGGCCAGAAGCAGCGCGTCGGCATCGCCCGCGCCCTGGCCGGCGACCCCAAGGTGCTGCTCTCCGACGAGGCCACCAGCGCCCTCGACCCGGAGACCACCCGCTCCATCCTGACCCTGCTGCGCGACCTCAACCGCGAGCTCGGCCTCACCGTCCTGCTCATCACCCACGAGATGGACGTCGTGAAGACGGTCTGCGACTCCGCCGCGCTGATGGAGAAGGGCCGCATCGTCGAGTCCGGCACGGTCAGCGAACTGCTCGCCACCCCCGGCAGCAAGCTCGCCACCGCGCTGTTCCCGGTCGGCGGCGAGGCCTCCGCGGACGACCGCACCGTCCTCGACGTCACCTTCCAGGGCGAGGCCGCCACCCAGCCGGTCATCTCCCAGCTCGCGCGCACCTACAACATCGACATCTCGATCCTCGGCGCCGCCATCGACACCGTCGGCGGACTGCAGATCGGCCGGATGCGCATCGAGCTGCCCGGCCGCTACGAGGACAACGTCGTGCCCATCGGCTTCCTGCGCGAGCAGGGACTCCAGATCGACGTCCTGGGCCAGGAGCCCGTGCTGGTGAAGGAAGGTGCCAAGTGACCTGGTCCGAGATGCAGCCCCTGCTGTCGCAGGCGTGTTGGGACACCCTCTACATGGTGGGCTGGTCCACCCTCATCGCCGTCGTCGGCGGCCTGCCGCTCGGCATCCTGCTGGTCCTGACGGACCGGGGCGGCCTGCTGCAGAACGTCGTCGCGAACAAGGTCATCGGCCAGATCGTGAACATCGCCCGCTCGATGCCGTTCATCATCCTGATGGTCGCGCTGATGGGCTTCACCCGCTGGGTCACCGGCACCACCATCGGCCGTGACGCGGCGATCGTGCCGCTCGCGATCGGCGCGATCCCGTTCTTCGCGCGGCTCGTCGAGACGTCCGTCCGCGAAGTGGACGGCGGTCTCGTGGAGGCGGTCCAGGCGATGGGCGGCAGCACCTGGAAGGTCGTGCGCAGCGTCCTCGTCCCCGAGTCGCTCCCGTCGCTGATCTCCGGCACCACCACCACGATCATCGCCCTCATCGGCTACTCCGCCATGGCCGGCACCGTCGGCGCCGGCGGCCTCGGCGACATCGCCATCCGCTACGGCTACCAGCGCTTCGAGACCGGACTGATGTGGATCACGGTGGCCATCCTGGCCGTCGTCATCTCCCTGCTGCAGTTCGCCGGCGACCACGCCGCCCGCACCCTGCACCGCCGCACCGGCAAAACCGGCGGCCTGCTCCTGTTCCGCCCGATGCGCGGCGTCTTCGGCGGCACGGTCGCCACCGACGCCGTCCGCAAGGGCTGAGCAACCCCGAGAACTCCCCGTTCACCTCACAACGGGGCCGCACCACCCATAAGGAAAGGCACTTTTCGTGCGTAACACCGCCAAGATCACCACCGCCGTCCTCGCCGCCGCAGCCCTCACCCTGGGCCTGTCCGCCTGCGGCTCGGACAAGGACTCCGCCAAGGACCCGAACGCCACGCTGACGGTCGCCGCCACGCCCACCCCGCAGGGCGAGATCCTCACCTACATCAAGGACAACCTGGCGCAGAAGGCCGGCCTCAAGCTCGAGGTCAAGGAGTTCACCGACTACGTGACCCCGAACACGGCCGTCCAGCAGGGCGAGGTCGACGCCAACTACTTCCAGCACAAGCCGTACCTCGACGACTTCAACAAGAAGAACGGCACCGACATCGTCCCGGTGCCCGGCGGTACGGTCCACCTGGAGCCGCTCGGCGTCTACTCCAAGAGCCTGAAGAAGCTCAGCGACCTCACGTCGGGCGCCACCGTCGCGCTGCCCAACGACACCACCAACGAGGCCCGCGCGCTCAAGCTCCTCGAGGACAACGGGGTGATCAAGCTCAAGGCCGGTGCCGGGTACTCCGCGACCCCCAAGGACGTCACCTCCAACCCCAAGAACCTGAAGTTCAAGGAGCTGGAGGCGGCCCAGCTGCCGCGCTCCCTCGGTGACGTGGACGCCGCCGTCATCAACGGCAACTACGCGCTGGAGGCCAAGCTCAGCCCCGCGAAGGACGCCCTCGCCGCGGAGAAGGCCCAGAACAACCCGTACGCCAACTTCCTCGCGGTGAAGAAGGGCGACGAGAACGACCCGCGCGTCAAGAAGCTCGCGAAGCTCCTCACCTCCCCCGAGGTGAAGAAGTTCATCGAGGACAAGTACCAGGGCGCCGTCGTCCCGGCGTTCTGAGCCCGCGCATGAGCCAACGGGGTCCACTCCCTCACCGGGGGTGGACCCCGTTGTGCGGTTCAGTGGTTACATGCTGCATGCTGGGCAGTTCAGCGGGCCCTGACGGTTCCTCAAGAAACTCCCGAAGGTTACGGAGCGTCGCATGACTAGCACCTTCCCCAACATCTCCATCAGCACGGAGCGGTTGGTGCTGCGTCCCCTCGACGAGGACGACGTGCCCGCCCTGACCGCCATGATGAACGACGAGCAGACCGCCGCCTGGACCGACGTGCCCCAGCCGTTCACCGAGGACGGCGCCCGGCAGTGGATCACCGAGTACGCGCCCGCCGAGCGCACCACGGGACGCGGCCTCGACCTCGCGGTCACCGAGTTCCTCACCCAGCGCCTGGTCGGCGTCGTCCAGCTCACCAAGACCAACTGGCACATCCGGTCCACCGAACTGTCGTACATCGTCGCCCCGTGGGCGCGCGGCGAGGGCTACGCCTCCGAGGCCGCGCTCGCCACCGCCCAGTGGCTCTTCAACGACCAGAAGTTCGAGCGCATCGAACTGCGCACCGCCGCCGACAACACCGCCTCCCAGCAGGTCGCCCAGAAGATCGGCTGCATCAGCGAGGGCGTGCTGCGCAACGCCTGCATAGTCCACGTCCGCACCGAGGACGGCACGTGGACCGACGTGCGTACCGACTTCATCGTGTGGAGCCTGCTCCCGGAGGACCTCGAGGGAGCCGACGAGCAGCTCGCCGACACCAGCGGCTTCGCGCCGTACTCCGACTGGAACTGAGCCGCGGCACCCCACCAGGTACGCTCAAAGCCGCCCCCGGGCCCAGCACCCCTGACGACCTGCGCAAACCTGGAGACTGACGACGATGGCCGACCGGGTCACGGTGATCGGCTGGGACGGCTCGCCGCTGACCGACGCGGCACGCGCCGCCCTCGGCGCCGCCACGCTGGTGGCCGGTGCCGCCCACCACCTCGCACTGCCCGAGGTACCGCCCGGCGCCGAACGCATCCGGCTGGGCAGCGTCGCCCTCGCCGCCCGCCGCATCGCCGGCCACCGCGGCACCGCCGTCGTCCTCGCCGACGGCGACCCCGGCTTCTTCGGCGTCGTGCGCACCCTGCGCGCCCCCGAGTTCGGCCTGGAGGTCGAGGTCGTTCCCGCCGTCTCCTCCGTCGCCGCCGCCTTCGCCCGCGCCGGCATGCCCTGGGACGACGCCCTGGTGGTCGTCGCCCACCCCCGCACCCTGCGCCGCGCCGTCAACGTGTGCCGCGCCCACACCAAGGTCGCCGTCCTCACCGCCCCCGGCGCAGGCCCCGCCGAACTGGGCCTGCTCCTCGAAGGCGTCCACCGCACCTTCGTCATCTGCGAGGAGCTGGGCACCGAACGCGAACAGGTCTCCGTCGTCACCTCCGACAAGGCCGCCGACCACACCTGGCGCGACCCGAACGTCGTCATCGTCATCGGCGGCCGGGCCGGCGCCGCGGAGGACGGCGGCTGGATCGCCGGCCGCGACCCGGCCACCGCGCCCCGCGGCTGGACCCTGCCCGCCGACGCCTACGACGGCGACCTCGGCGAGGGTGAGACCGAGTCGCTGCGCGCCGCGCAACTCGCCCGCCTCGGACCCCGCGTCGGCGACCTCGTGTGGGACATCGGCTGCGGCTCCGGCGCCTTCGCCACCGAGGCCGCCCGCGCCGGTGCCGCCGTCCTCGCCGTCGACCGCGACCCGGACGCCTGCGCCCGCACCGACGCCGCCGCCCGCCGCCACGGCGTCCAGCTGCAGATCGTCCACGGCACCGCCCCGCAGGTCCTGGAAGACCTCCCCGAACCCGACGTCGTACGGGTCGGCGGCGGGGGAGCGGCCGTCGTCTCGGCCGTCGCCGACCGCCGCCCGCAGCGCATCGTCACCCACGCCGGCACCCGCGACGCCGCCGAACTCATCGGCCGGGACCTGACCGAGCACGGCTACCAGGTGCAGTGCGCCCTGCGGCAGTCCGTCGAGCTCGACACCCGCGCCTGGACCGAGACCGAGCGGAGCGTGGCGTTCCTGCTCACCGGGGTGCTCGCGGACCGAACCCCGTGATCGGCTTGTCGTATCGCGGGGTAGGCTGGCCGATCGTCGTACCGCAACCGGTCGCCCGGCGCTGCGCCGGTCAATGTCCGTAAAAACCGGCTCGTTTCGGGGCGGGTGTGGTACGGCAGAACGCGTGGATGCGCAACGTGGCGCAGTCCACAGCGGGCTGTCGCGGATCACGCTGTCGCGACGGCGCAACGGCCGGGACAATGCCACTGAATGGCTTTGTCGCCTTTTGCGGGCGGTCGTTCGTGCCGCTGGGCACGCCCGCTCGTTCTTCACTGCGGGGCGGTCGGTGCGCCGTTCCGGGTGAACTGGTCGTAGAGGCACTAACCGATGGGCGAGGGGTACGCATGACCGACACCGGCCAGGTCCCGGGCGAGGGGCTGCCGGAGAACGCAGGCACGGTGGAGCAGCCGGGCGTCTCCGCGCCCGGTGCGTACGCCTACCTCTCCGAGAGCCCCGCCGAGGACGAAGACCTGTTGCTGCCCGGCTCCCACGGGGCCTGGGGCAACGAGGTGGCGCCGCCCGCCCCCGAGCCGGTCGTCGAGGCCGTGCACGAGCCGGGCCCGCACGAGCTGTCCGGCCGCGACAGCGGCTCCGTCGACCTGAACGGCGTACGGCTCCCGGGTCCGGCGCCCCAGCGGACGGCGCCCACCCGGCCCATCCCGCCGATCACCCCCCGCCGGCCGCTGCACCTCGGCCCGCCGATCCCGGACGCCTCCGCGAGCCCGGTCCGCTCCCTCGCCGACCGCGGCCCCGCCGACGCCCCGCTCCGGCAGGCGGCCCCGCCCACCGCCGGACCCGAGTACTTCGACACCCCGCAGCAGGCCGGCGCTCCGGCATCCGCGGAGGCCGCGCCGTGGCCCGCGCAGGTCCAGGTGGCCGCCGGACCGGCCCCTGCCGAAACGGTTGACCCGGCGGCGGCCCCGCAGCCCGGCCCGGTGGACGCGGCCCAGGCCGCCGTGGCCCGCCTCACGACGGAGGCGGTCACGGCGACGGGCAGCCATGTGCTGCCGCCGCAGGTCCAAGAGGCGGTGACGGAGGCGGCGGCGCACGGCGTGGCCGCTGCCGAGGCCGAGACGCAGGCGCCGGCCGAGGTGCCCGCTCCTGCGGAGGCTCCGGCTCAGGCGTCGGCTCAGGTACCGGCGCCGACCGAACTGCCCGAGGCGGTGCAGCCGGAGCAGGAGACGCCGGCTGCTGCCGAGCCCGTCGTCGCCGAGGCGTCGGTGCAGGACACGGCGGCAGGGACCGGTGCCGAGGCGGTCCCGGCCGACGCAGCCGCGGACGTCGCCGCCACGGCCGCGCAGACCCAGGCCGACGCCCCGGAGCAGCCGGCCGCGGCCGAGACCGTCGAAGCCCCGGGCGCCGAGAACGCGCCGGCGGATGCGCCGACGGAGGACGGCCCTGCCGGGGCGGAGCCTGCCGTGGCGGAGGCTGCGGTGGTGGAGGCTGCCGTGGTGGAGCCGACTGACGAGCCCGCCGTGGCGGAGTCGCCGGCGACGGAGCCGGCCACGGCGGGGGAGACCGCCGCTGTCCCGCTGAGCGAGGACGCCGCCGCGCCGACGGCCGAGCCGGTCGCCGCCCCGGAGCCCGTCGATGCCGCCCAGCCCGCCGCCGCTCCGGCCGTGGAACCGGCACAGCCCGCCGCTCCGGCCGCCGAGGCCACTCCGGTCGCCGAGCCTGCGCTCGCCGTCCAGCCGCTCCCGGCCGACGCCACGCCTGCCGAGCCGGTCGCTGCCGACGCGACCCAGGCCGCCGCCGCGCCCGTGGCGCCCGAGGCAGCCCAGCCGGTGGCCACCCCGGCCGAGGCGCCGCAGACTCCCACGGCGCCGCCGGCTCCCGAGGCGCCGCAGGCTCCCGAGGCGGCGCAGGCGGTTTCCGAACTCCCCGCCGAGGCGCACACGCCCGAGCCGACGGCCGCCGCCGAGGCACCGTCGGCCGACGAGTCGTCGCCGGCCGATGCCCAGGCAACCGACGCCCCCGAGGCGCAGGGCACCGACGCGGCCCCGGCGGACACCGCCACCGCCCCCGGGGCCCCCGCCGCAGCGCAGGCACCCGAGGTCCCCGCGACGCCCGACGCGCAGCCCGTTGCCGTGGCACCGCAGGCCGAGGCGCCCGCCGCCACCCCCGCTGAAGCGCCCGCGGCCCCGGCTTCGGAGGCCCCCGCACCGGAGGCAGCCGAGCCGGCAGCCGAGGCCCCGCAGACTCCCGAGCCTGCCGCCCCCGAGGCCCCCCAGGCATCCGAGCCGACCGCCGACGCCGCCGACGCTGCTGCAGCCGCCGCTGCCGAGCCGGTCGCCGCCCCGGAGCCCGCCGCCGAACCGGCCCCCGTCGAGCCCACCGCTGCCCCGCCGGCCCCCGCGGAGGCCGACCAGGCCCCGGAGCCCCCCGTCGTGGCAGCACCCCGGCCCGCCGAGCCCACTGCCGAGGCTTCGCTGCCCACCGCCGAGGCCCCGCTGCCCGACGCGAACGCCCCGGCCGCCGAGCCGGACGCCGCCGCGTCCCCGCAGCCCACCGACGCCCCGGCCGCCGACCCGGGTACCGCCCGGGTCGCCGCCCCGCAGGACGCGTCCGCCGCCGCACACCCCCCGGTGGCTGTCGCCGCAGCTCAGGAGACCCCCCTGCCGACCCCGGACGAAGCGGCGCAGCCCGCGCCCGCCCCGGCTCCTCAGCCGGACACCCAGATCACCGCCACCGCGCCCGTCCAGGGCCCGCAGGTGCCGCAGCCGCAGGACGTCCCGCAGCCGGCGGTGGCCGTCGCCGCCCCGCAGGCCCCGCAGCACGCCGTGCCGCAGGCCGCCGCACCCGGGGCAGCGCAGCCCGCTCCCGCCGCCGTGCCCGCGCCCTCCGAGGCGCAGCCGGCCGCGTTCGACCCCGCGGCCGCGCTGCCGCTCGGGCAGTTCGTGCCGGTCGACGGACAGGTGCCCACCACTCCGCACCTCGCCCCGACCCCGCCGCACCCCCTCACCGTGCCCGTGGAGGAGCAGGTCGCCCCGGTCCCGGCCCCCCGTGAGGCCGAGGCCGACGCCGGTGTCGTCCAGCACGCGGACGAGCTGCGGACGACGGCCGCGGACCAGGAGGACCTGGAACCGCGGGAAGACCAGGAACAGCCGGAACCCCGGGACGACCGGGACGACGAGAGCAAGGCCGCCGTGGCAGAGACACCAGAGTCCACCGGCCCGGCGGCGCCCGGCTACGACGAGGCCGAACGCGAGGCCGTGCTGAAGGTGATGCGCGAGCGCCGCGACATCCGCAACGGCTTCCGCAGCGACCCCATCCCGCACGAGGTGCTGCTGCGCGTCCTGGAGGCCGCGCACCACGCGCCGTCCGTCGGCCACTCCCAGCCGTGGGACTTCGTCGTCATCCGCTCCGCCGACACCCGCCGTGCGATGCACGAGCTGGCGATGCGGCAGCGCGACGCGTACGCCAAGTCGCTGCCGAAGGGCCGGGCGAAGCAGTTCAAGGAACTGAAGATCGAGGCGATCCTCGACACCCCGGTGAACATCGTGGTCACCGCCGACCCGACCCGCGGCGGCCGCCACACCCTCGGCCGCCACACGCAGCCGCAGATGGCGCCCTACTCCGCCGCGCTCGCCGTGGAGAACCTGTGGCTCGCCGCCCGCGCCGAGGGCCTCGGCGTCGGCTGGGTCAGCTTCTTCGACGAGCGCGAGATGGTCCGCGCCCTCGGCCTGCCCGAGCACCTGGAGGTCATCGCCTACCTGTGCGTCGGGTACGTCGACGAGTTCCCGGACGAGCCCGAGCTGATGCAGGCCGGCTGGTCCAAGCGCCGCCCGCTGTCCTGGGTCGTGCACGAGGAGACGTACGGCCGTCGCGCGCTGCCCGGCGAGGAGCCGCACGACCTGCTCGCCGAGACGGTCGCGCAGATCCGCCCGCTGGACGCCAAGGCTCTCGGCGAGGCGTGGGAGCGGCAGAAGCGGATGACCAAGCCGGCCGGTGCGCTCGGCATGCTGGAGATCATCTCCGCGCAGCTGTCCGGGCTGTCCCGGCAGTGCCCCCCGCCGATCCCGGAGCCCGCGGCCGTCGCGATCTTCGCGGGCGACCACGGTGTGCACGCCCAGGGCGTCACCCCCTGGCCGCAGGAGGTCACCGCCCAGATGGTGGCCAACTTCCTGGGCGGCGGCGCGGTCTGCAACGCCTTCGCGAACCAGGTCGGCGCCGAGGTGTGCGTCGTGGACGTCGGTGTCGTCGCCGACCTGCCCGCCACGCCCGGTCTGCTGCCGCGCAAGGTCCGCGGCGGTACGTCCGACATGACCACCGGCCCCGCGATGACCCGCGAGGAGGCCAAGAAGGCCATCGAGGTCGGCATCGAGACCGCCCGCGACCTGGTCGCGGCCGGCAACAAGGCGCTGCTCACCGGCGAGATGGGCATCGCCAACACCACCGCGTCCGCCGCGCTGATCTCCGTCTACACCGGCGCCGACCCGGCCGAGGTCACCGGCCGCGGCACCGGCATCAACGACGAGACGCTCGCCCGCAAGACCGAGGTGGTCCGCCGCGCACTGGAACTGCACCAGCCGGACCCGGCCGACCCGATCGGCGTGCTCGCGGCGATCGGCGGCTTCGAGCACGCGGCCATGGTCGGCCTGCTGCTCGGCGGTGCCTCCCTGCGGACGCCGGTGATCCTCGACGGCGTCAGCGCGGGCGCCGCGGCCCTGGTGGCCCGCGCCATCGCGCCCGAGGTGCTGGCCGCCTGCATCGCCGGTCACCGCAGCGCCGAGCCCGGCCATGTCGCCGCGCTCAACAAGCTGGGCCTGCGCCCCCTGGTCGACCTCGACCTGCGCCTCGGTGAGGGCACCGGCGCGCTGCTCGCCCTGCCGCTGGTGCAGTCCACGGCCCGGGCGATGCACGAGGTGGCGACGTTCGACTCGGCCGGCGTCACCGAGAAGTAGGCGACCCGCCGCCGCAGAAGCAGGCGACCCGCCACGGGCGGTCCGGCGTTCAGCTGCCGGACCACCCGTGCGCCCCGCCCCGCCCACCGCCTAAAATCCGCACGTCAGGGCCGCTCCGGAGCCGCAGCGCGCCCCACCGCACCGCTGCACGAGGAGCCGTCCCTCATGGCCGAACACCCCGCCTACCCCGTAGGACTCCGCCTCACCGGCCGTCGCGTGGTCGTCCTCGGCGGCGGCCAGGTCGCCCAGCGCCGCCTGCCCGCCCTCATCGCGGCCGGCGCTGACGTCCACCTCGTGTCGCCCGGGGCGACCCCGTCGGTCGAGGCCATGGCCGACGCCGGCGAGATCACCTGGCACCGGCGCCCCTACCAGGACGGCGACCTCGCCGAGGCCTGGTACGCCCTGATCGCCACCAGCGACGCCGACGCCAACACCGCCGCCTCCGCCGAGGCCGAACGGCACCGCGTGTGGTGCGTGCGCTCCGACGACGCCGACGCGGCGACCGCGTGGACACCGGCCACCGGTCACAGCGAGGGCGTCACCGTCGCCGTACTGACCACGAACGCCCGCGGCCGCGACCCCCGCCACACCGCCGCCATCCGCGACGCGGTGGTCGAGGGCCTGCGGGACGGCACCCTGGTCGCCCCGCACCACCGCACCCGCACCCCGGGTGTCGCCCTGGTCGGCGGCGGCCCCGGCGACCCGGACCTGATCACCGTGCGCGGCCGCCGGCTGCTCGCCGAGGCCGACGTCGTCATCGCCGACCGCCTCGGCCCGCGCGACCTGCTCGCCGAACTCCCGCCGCACGTCGAGGTGATCGACGCGGCGAAGATCCCCTACGGCCGGTTCATGGCCCAGGAGGCCATCAACAACGCGCTGATCGAGCACGCCAAGCAGGGCAAGTCGGTCGTCCGGCTCAAGGGCGGCGACCCGTACGTCTTCGGCCGCGGCATGGAGGAACTGCACGCGCTCGCCGAGGCGGGCATCCCCTGCACCGTCGTGCCCGGCATCTCCAGCTCGATCTCCGTCCCCGGCGCGGCCGGCATCCCGGTCACCCACCGCGGAGTCGCCCACGAGTTCACCGTCGTCAGCGGGCATGTCGCGCCCGACGACGAGCGTTCCCTGGTCGACTGGCCTTCGCTGGCCAAGCTGACCGGCACGCTCGTCGTCCTCATGGGCGTCGACAAGATCGGCAAGATCGCCGAGACGCTCGTCGACCACGGCAAGTCCCCGGACACCCCGGTCGCGCTCGTCCAGGAGGGCACGACGGCGGCGCAGCGCCGCGTCGACGCCACCCTCGCGACGGTCGCGGAGACCGTCCGCGCCGAGGACGTGAAGCCCCCGGCCGTCATCGTCATCGGCGAGGTCGTGAAGGTGGGCCCGACCCCGTAACCCGGCAGCCCCCTCACCCGCGCCGCCCGCTCCGCACGCACGACAAGGCAGTATCACCCCGTGGCCGAACTCATCACCATCGACGACCCCGACGACCCTCGCCTCACCGACTACACCGGACTGACCGACGTCGAGCTGCGCCGCCGGCGCGAGCCGGCCGAGGGCCTGTTCATCGCCGAGGGCGAGAAGGTCATCCGGCGGGCCGGTGAGGCCGGCTACGCGATGCGCTCGATGCTGCTGTCGGCCAAGTGGATCGAGACGATGCGCGACGTCATCGACGCGTCGACGGCGCCCGTCTACACGATCGACCCGGAACTCGCCGAACGGGTCACCGGCTACCACGTCCACCGCGGCGCTCTCGCGTCCATGCAGCGCAAGCCCCTGCCGACGGCGGGCGAACTGCTGGCGGGCGCCCGCCGCGTCGCGGTCATGGAGTCCGTCAACGACCACACCAACATCGGCGCCATCTTCCGCTCGGCCGCGGCCCTCGGCATGGACGCGGTGCTGCTGTCCCCGGACTGCGCCGACCCCCTGTACCGGCGCAGCGTGAAGGTGTCGATGGGCGCGGTCTTCTCCGTGCCCTACGCCCGGCTGGAGACCTGGCCCCAGGGGCTCGACGCGGTGCGCGAGGCAGGCTTCACGCTGCTCGCCCTCACGCCCGACGACAAGGCCAGGACCCTCGACGAGTGCGCCCCGCACACCATGGACCGCGTCGCGCTCATGCTCGGCGCGGAGGGCGACGGCCTGTCCCGGCGGGCCCTGGCCGCCGCCGACGAATGGGTCCGCATCCCGATGTCCCACGGCGTGGACTCCCTCAACGTGGGCGCGGCGGCAGCGGTCGCCTTCTACGCGGTGGCGACGGGCCGCCCACAGCTCTGAAGCAGCGGCGCACCCGCCGGACCCCGACTCGGGGGTCACTCGGCTCCCACCGGCTTCGAGGGCGGGGCCGCGCTCAGGACCCCGACAGGTCTGAGGAGGGGGCGCGCTCAGGGGCCGCCTGGCTCCCAGACCGGACCGCGCCGTCCTTTTCGCCGCGCTCGCAGACCGGGACAAGCGCACCCGCACCGCGCTCGCTGTAGGTCGGCGGCCCAGTGAGACGGGGTCGCTCTCAGCCCGCCGAGCGCTGCCGCAGGGGCTCGCTCAGTCCTGCCGCAGCGTCGACTCGTACCGCTGCGACATCAGCCCGTCCTCGGGCAGGGGCGTGAAGCCGGGCAGCCCGCTCTCCCGCACCGGCTGCGTCCGTTCCTGCGTCCGGTCCTGGGTCTGGTGCGTCTGCCGTACGCGGCTGTCGTCGCCGAGTCCCCGGGCCGGGCCCTCGCAGCCCTGGACGAGGGCGATACCGAGCGCCACGAGCAGCGTCACCACCACGAACACGGTCAGCCGCTGGCGCAGCAGCCGGGGGTTGGCCGGCCGCAGCCGCGTCCCCGTGGTGCGCGGTGCCGGACGTCCGGAGGCGCTGCGCGGCGCGGGCCGGCTGCCGCTGCCCGGCCGCCGTCCGTCGCGCGAGGCCGGCGTCGACCGGCCGGTGGACCGGGAACCGGAGCCGCCCCGCGACACCGGGCCCCCGCCGCGCGCGGCCGCGCCCCCGCCCCGGGAGGGGCTGTCACCGCGCGCCGGCGCCCCGCCCCGGGCCGCGCCGGCCCGCGATCCGGCGCTGCCACGCGGCAGCGGAGTCCCGGGGTTGCTCGTGGGGCCCTGCGGCCGCCGCTGGGTGTGCTCCGGGTACAGCGTGTCGGCCAGCCGCCCCGTGGGCCGGTCGGCCTCGGCGGCGCGCGGCGCGGGCGGACGCACATCGGCGAGGCCCTGCGCCTCACGGGCCGCGATCTCCTTCAGCCGCAGCGACAGCTCCAGCGTGCTGGGCCGCTCCTCGGGGTCCTTCGCCAGGCAGGTGCGCACGAGCGGCGCGAGCGCGTCCGGTACGCCGTGCAGCTGCGGCTCCTCGTGCACCACCCGGTAGAGCATCACCTCGGAACTGCCGTGCCCGAACGGCGAGTCACCGGTGCACGCGTACGCCAGGGTCGCCCCCAGCGAGAACACGTCCGTGGCCGGAGTGACCGCCGCGCCGCGCACCTGCTCCGGCGCCAGGAAGCCCGGCGAGCCGACGGCCGTGCCGACGTGCGTCAGCGTGGAGGCGCCGGTGGCCCAGGCGATGCCGAAGTCGATGATCCGCGGGCCCTTGGGGGAGAGCAGGATGTTGGACGGCTTGAGGTCCCGGTGCACCACGCCGGCCTCGTGGACCGCGACCAGCCCCTCCGACAGGGCGGCCCCGACCGCGGCGACGTCGGCCGCGATCAGCGGTCCCTCGTCGGCGACCTTGTCGTGCAGCGACGGTCCGGGCACGTACTGCGTCGCGAACCAGGGCCGCTCCGCCTCCAGATCGGCGGCCACCAGCCGGGCCGTACATCCGCCGCGGATGCGCCGCGCCGCCGAGACCTCGCGCGCGAACCGTGACCGGAACTCCTGGTCCTCCGCAAGATCGGGGCGGATCACCTTCAGCGCGACCCGCTGCCCTTTCTTGTCGGAGCCCAGGTAGACCACGCCCATCCCGCCCGCGCCGAGCCGTCGGTGAAGCCTGAACGAGCCGACGACGCGCGGGTCCTCGCGCCTCAGGCGCATCATCGCCATGTTCATCCCCGCTGCCCGGTCCGTGTGACGTGGCACAGCTTACGTTTCCGCGGCCGGTTGCGCGCAGAGGCCGCGCCCTCTCGTCCCGATGCGTTGCCGGTCGCACGGACGGCACTTGAGGCCGGGTCAGAAGCAGTACGGACGACCTGCTTCCGAACGAGGACGGATCCCAACCGCCCACGACATCAGGGAAGTTGATCTTGAGGCGCGCGACCACCGCTCGCCGGTCTCGGCGGCGGGGGACACGCCTGGCCCGCGCGGGACGCGGACCGGCGGGGCGGGCCGCCGGGCGGCGACGACGGCCCACCCCGGAGCGGACGAAGTGATCGAAGTCACCCGGCCGGACCTCCTGAGCGGGGCGGAAAGGCCGGGACGAACCCGTCCGCAGCGCACGCCCCCTCCGGGAAGACCCCGAGACGCGGGCCCGCGTCTCCACCCAGGGGAGTACGTCCCAGGTGGCGGCTCATCCTCCGGGAGGCCCGGCAATCGATACGAAGGCATGACGTCTCCGCCGCGCCGCCCGCCTAGATTTGAGGTCAAGCGGCGGGTGCAGCACTCGTCCCCCGAGGTCACGACACTCGCCGCTGCCAACGACAACTGATCACGGTCGGGAGAGGGACCATGGCCCACACGGCACCGCGGACACTGTTCCGCACGCAGGGACGCCTCACGCGCCCCCGCCGCACGGGCCGCCGCCACCCCCTGGTGGCGACGCTGATGGCCCTTCCCCTGGCGGCCCTGCTCCTGCTCGTCTTCGACGGCTGGGACACAGTGGCCACACAGGCGTCGTCCGTGGGTGTGATGCTGGGGCGCTGAGCGGCGACCCCAGGCCCGGAAAGAGCGGTCCGGGCGGGGACATCCATCCATGAAACCCCGTGGGGACGGGGGTGCGGCGGACGGCAAAAATGCCGGCGCAGCTGGGGAGCTGCGCCGGCATTGCTCTGCCCTCACGCACCGCACCGCACGACGCCGGGACCCGCACCCCACCCCCGACCACCCGTGACGCGCGGTCACCTCAGACCCGGCCACCCGGTCACGCCCAGCCACCCGGTCACGCCCGGTCACCTGGAACCCCGGGTACCCGGTACCCCCGGTCGCCCCGAATCCCGGTCACGCGGAACCCCGGCCCCCGGACCCGTCGTACGCTCACCCCCATGCCCGATGCCCTCCTCGCCGACCTCGCCCGCCAGGTCGGACACAGGGCCCACCCCACCGGCGCGCGCTGTTCCGCCTGCGCGGTGGGCACGCTCGCCGACCGCCCCGACGCCACCGTCGTGCGCCACGCCGACACGGTCGCCAAGGCGCACGCACCGCACACCGACCCCGCCGGTCTCGCCCCCCGCCTCGCCGTCGCCGCCCGGCTGCCCGACGTGCTCCTGCCGCCGCTGACCGAGACCCCGCTCACCCTGCACGGACGCCCGGTGACGTTCTGGCCCTACGGGGCCCCGGTGGACCCCGACGACCCGGACGCCGCTCCCTGGGAGGCCGCCGGCGCCCTCCTCGCCCGCCTCCACCGGGCCCCCGTCCCGCCGGACCTGCCCGCCATGCGCGGCCCGGCCAAGGCGGCGGACGCGGTCAGCCGCCTGCGTGCCGCCCTGCGATCCGCCTCCACCGAAGCCCGTGTCCCGGCCCCCCTCGCCGAAGCCACCGCCACCCGGCCCCCCACCCTCGTCGTCGATGCCGACGCCGATGCCGATGCCGATGCCGATGCCGACGCCGCTCCCGTCCTGCGCGCCTGGGCCGCTCTGCCCGCCTGGGCCCGCGCCGAGGCGCCCATGCCCGGCCCTCTCGCCGTCTGCCACGGCGATCTGCACCTCGGTCAGCTCGTCCGGCATCCCGCGCCGGCCGGGGCCTGGCGGCTCATCGACGTCGACGATCTCGGTGTCGGCGTACCGGCGTGGGATCTGGCCCGTCCGGCCGCCTGGTACGCCTGCGGGCTGCTTCCGCCCGAGGAGTTCTCCCGCTTCCTGGACACCTACCGCGCCGCCGGCGGCCCCGCGGTCCCCGCGACCGGCGACCCCTGGCCGGCGCTGGACGTCCCGGCACGCGCCCTGACCGTCCAGACCGCGGCCCGCGCGCTCGTGAAGGCCGCCGCGGCGGGCCGCCCGCTGGACGAGGTGGAGCGGGCCGTCGTGGACGCCTGCGCCCGCATGGCCGGCGCCCCGGCGCAGACGGCGGCGCAGGTCACACCGTAGGGTGCAACCGACACGCGGCCGGACAGAGTCTGTCCTGGCGATACGCGAAGCAGGACCGAACGGCGAGGAGTTGAGCCGACGATGCAGTGTCCCAAGTGTCATGCGCCCATGCACACCTACAACCGCAACGGCGTGCAGATCGAGCAGTGCAGCGGCTGCCGGGGGATCTTCCTCGACTACGGCGAGCTGGAGGCGCTGACCCGCCTGGAGTCGCAGTGGTCCCAGCCGGTCCCGCCTCCGCCCGCCCCGCAGGCCTATCCGGCCCCGCAGGCTCCCGCCTGGGGCGCCCCGCAGCACGGCGGCCACCACGGCGGTCACTACGGCCACGGCGGGCACCACCGCCACAAGAGCTTCGGCCACATGCTCTTCTCCAGCTGAGCGCAGGGCACGAAGAAGCCCCCGGTCGCAGGACCGGGGGCTTCGGTGTGTGGACGATACTGGGATTGAACCAGTGACCTCTTCCGTGTCAGGGAAGCGCTCTCCCGCTGAGCTAATCGTCCGGGATCAGTGACCACCGGGTCACCGACAGTGCGCGATACTGGGATTGAACCAGTGACCTCTTCCGTGTCAGGGAAGCGCTCTCCCGCTGAGCTAATCGCGCGGGGGGTGTGGATCTTCGAGAAGATCCTCGGACCTCCGGGGAGATCCAGTGGACGATACTGGGATTGAACCAGTGACCTCTTCCGTGTCAGGGAAGCGCTCTCCCGCTGAGCTAATCGTCCTTGGAGGTGGAGACGGGATTTGAACCCGTGTAGACGGCTTTGCAGGCCGTTGCCTCGCCTCTCGGCCACTCCACCAGGAGTGTAGGGGATCCAGGAAGATCCCTTACGTCCTTCGAGCGGACGACGAGGCTCGAACTCGCGACCTCAACCTTGGCAAGGTTGCGCTCTACCAACTGAGCTACGTCCGCCTGTCGTTTCGGTCCGCTTGCGCGTCCCGGCGACGTGTTGAACTCTAGCGGATTCCTGGGCCAGTACAAAAACGCGTTTGCGCAGCGTGCTGCGGTGCGCCCCCGCGACGACCTGCTCAGGGCCGCTCACTCCGCCGCCCGGAGCACCGCGGGGACACGCCCGGAGCAGCACGGGCACGCGCCCGGAGCACCGCGGGGACACGCCCGGACCGCCCGGCGCACACCCGCCATAGACTCGACTGCGTGCTCGAACTGCCCCCGCTCGCCCGGTTCGGCGACCGCCTCGCCACCGGCCTGACCGACGTCACCGACGACCCCGCGGCCCTGGACTCCTCCGGCTTCTGGGCGGTCGCCGCCGACTTCGAGGGCCGGCTGACCTGCGCCCGCTTCTCGGACGTCCGTCAGGAGCCGGTGCCCGCGCCCGTGCCCGGCGCCTGGCACGGCCCGGCCGCCGGCGACTGGACGTCCTCCCTCGACCACGCCGCGTACACCGCGGGCGTGCGGCGGATCCGCGAGTACATCGCGGCCGGCGAGGTCTACCAGGCCAACCTCTGCCGCGTGCTGTCCGCGCCCGTCCCGCCGGACGCCGACGTGGACGCCCTCACGGCCGTGCTGGCCCGCGGCAACCCGGCGCCGTATGCAGGAACGATTCGGCTTCCTGCGCACGGCGTGGAGACAGCGACCGCCTCGCCGGAGCTGTTCCTGCGCCGCGACGGGCGCGTCGTCGAGTCCGGGCCGATCAAGGGCACCGGACGGACCGAGGCGGACCTGCTGGCCAAGGACTACGCCGAGAACGTGATGATCGTGGACCTGGTCCGCAACGACATCGGGCGCGTGTGCGCCACCGGCAGCGTCACCGTCCCCGACCTGTGCGTCGTCGAGAAGCACCCCGGCCTCGTCCACCTGGTCTCCACCGTGCGCGGCGAACTGCGCGAGGGGGCCGGCTGGCCCGAGCTGCTCGCCGCCGCCTTCCCGCCGGGCTCCGTCACCGGCGCCCCGAAGTCCAGTGCCCTGCGGATCATCGAGGAGCTGGAGACGGCACCCCGCGGCCCGTACTGCGGCGGCATCGGCTGGGTCGACGCCGACCGGGGCACCGGCGAGCTGGCCGTCGGCATCCGCACCTTCTGGATCGACCGCGGCGACGGCACGCTGCGCTTCGGCACCGGCGCCGGGATCACCTGGGGATCCGACCCGGAGGGGGAGTGGCGGGAGACCGAGCTGAAGGCGTCCCGGCTGCTCGCGGTAGCGTCGGGGACGTACGAGGTGAGTGGAGAAGGACCGACGGCATGACGCACCGACCCCGGACGGGCGGCGGCGGCCGGGTCCCCGGCCCGAAGTTGCGAGGTAGCGACCAGTGAAGATCTGGCTGGACGGCGCGCTGCAGGACATCGAGTCCGCCCGCGTCTCCGTCTTCGACCACGGGCTGACCGTGGGCGACGGCATCTTCGAGACGGTGAAGGCGGTGGACGGCACGCCGTTCGCCCTGACCCGCCATCTCGACCGGCTGTCCCGCTCCGCACGCGGCCTCGGCCTGCCCGACCCCGACCACGACGAGGTCCGCCGCGCCTGCGCGGCCGTCCTCGCGGCCAACCCCATGCCGCTCGGCCGGCTGCGCATCACCTACACCGGCGGCCACGGCCCCCTCGGCTCCGACCGCGGCGAGCACGGCCCCACCCTGGTCGTCGCCCTGGGCGAGACCACCCGCCGCCCGGACACCACGGCCGTCGTCACCGTCCCGTGGACCCGCAACGAGCGCGGTGCCCTCACCGGACTGAAGACGACCTCCTATGCCGAGAACGTCGTCGCCCTCGCCCGCGCCCACGAACAGGGCGCCTCCGAGGCGCTGTTCGGCAACACCGTCGGGCAGCTGTGCGAGGGCACCGGTTCGAACGTCTTCGTCGTGCTCGACGGCGAGCTCCACACCCCGCCCGTCGCCTCCGGCTGCCTCGCCGGCATCACCCGGCAGCTGGTGGTCGAGTGGACCGGCGCCAAGGAGACCGACCTCCCGCTCGACGTGCTCGAGCGCGCCGAGGAGATCTTCCTGACCTCCACCCTGCGCGATGTGCAGGCCGTGCACCGGGTCGACGGCCGCGAACTGCCCGGCGCGCCCGGCCCGGTGACCGCCAAGGCCATGCGGATCTTCCAGGAGCGCGCCGGGGACGACCTCGACCCGTAGAGCCCCGCGATATTCGGCTGACGCGGGGGCGCAGGGCGGGTAGAACACCCGTGATGACCACGACCCTGCGGCCGACCGAGCCGCTCCAGCGAAACGCCGACGGGACCCGTTCGCGCCGCTTCCAGGTGTGCGTGAACGGCCGACCCGTCGGCGCGATACACCTCGGCACCCACCCCGTCTTCGGCGACGCCGTCGCCGAGGTCCTCGACCTGCGCATCGAGGAACCCGACCGGCGGCGCGGCCGCGCGATGGTCGCGGCGCTCGCCGCCGAGGAGGTCGTACGCGGCTGGGGCTGCCGGCGTATCGAGGCGACCGTCCCGGCCGACGCCGCCGCCGCGTTCCGCCTCGCCACGACGCTCGGGTACGTGGTGCGCAACCGGAACATGGCCAAGCCGCTCGGCGACGCCCCGCCCCCGCTGCCCGAGGGCAGCGCCGGGCGGCCGATGACGGACGACGAGTTCGGTCCCTGGCTGGCCAAGGGCAAGGAGGACTACGCCCGCAGCTGGATCGCGCGCGGGGTGCCGGAGGCCGAGGCGCGGGCCAAGTCGGAGCGGGATCACGCCACCCTGCTGCCCGAGGGCCGCGCCACCCCCGGCATGCTCGTCAGCGTCCTCGAACACGAGGGGACACCGGTCGGCACGCTGTGGCTGGCGCTGCGCGAGGACGGCGCCTTCGTCTTCGACGTCGAGGCCGACGCCGCCCACCGCGGCCGCGGGCACGGGCGTTCCCTCATGCTGCTGGCCGAGGCCCAGGCCGTCATGGCGGGGCAGCGGAGGATCGGCCTCAACGTCTTCGCGGGCAACACACCCGCCGAGCGGCTCTACGAGTCCCTCGGCTACGAGACGACGCTGTACTCCGTCTACAAACAGCTGGTGTAGCCGTCCCGGAACCGCAGGTGGCGGAGCAGCCGGAGGATCCGGAGGAGCCCGTGGCGTCCGGTGCAGGGGGCCCGGGGGTCAGGGGCAAGGCCCCCGGGGGTCAGGGACAGGGGGGCGGAGGGTTAGGGGGTCAGCTTTCCTGGCCGGACGCCAGCAGGCGGTCGGCGATCTCCTCGACGCGCTCGCGCAGCCCCTCCTGGCTCTTGCTGCCGTCGAGGCGCTCACCGCCGATGACGTACGTCGGGGTGCCCGTCACTCCGATCGCCTTGCCCTCGGCCTGGTCGGCGTCCACCATCAGGATGTGCCGGCCGTCGATCAGCGCGGTGTCGAACTCCTCCGCGTCCAGACCGAGTTCGCCGGCCACCTCGACGAGGAAGGGCTCTCCCTTGCGGTCCAGCTCCTCGACCCGGCCGAGCACCGCCTCCACATACGGCCACCCCTGCCCCTGGACCAACGCCTCCTCGGCGGCCTGCGCCGCGGCGAAGGCGTGCTTGTGCTTCTCCAGCGGGAAGTGCCGCAGCCGCACCTCCAGCCGCTCGCCGTAGCGGGCGCGCAGGGCGCGCAGGTCGTCGAGGGCGGTGCGGCAGTCGGGGCACTGCAACTCGCACCACACGTCGAGGACGACGGGGGCGGCGGGGGACGCGGGAGTGGTGGCCGCGGAGGAGGACTCGCTCATGCGCCCAGTCTCCCAGTCCGGCTCGCGACACCCCAATCCGGACCGGGCAAGGAGGCAGGCCCCTCACGGTCCTGGGTCGGGGGCGGGCCCCAGGGTGAAGGGACCTGGGCGGCGGGACCCTGGGCGGCGGGACCTGAGGCGGCGGGGCCTGGGGAGGAGGGTGTCTGCTCCCACGGGTGGAGACGACCCGGAGTCCCGGGAGGGGGCGACCCGGACATCTCCCTGATGTCGGGCCTCAGGCATGGCCCGCGGGGGATCGGGCGGTGCAGGATGGAAGGGACGAACCGACCGTCCGTCTGCCCGACCGAGCCCGCTGGAGGACCGGATGATTGCCGAGACCGTCTGCTCAGCCGTCGCCGCCGCCGGCCTGGGCATCGCGGTGGTCACCGCCTACCGCAAGCGCTTCCTCGCCGCTGCCCGTATCGCGGCGTACGCCCTCGTGCCGCTCGGTCTCGTCATGACGGGGGTCGTCCAGTGGGCGGCCGACACCGCATTCAGTCCCACGGCCTGGGCAGGGGTGGTGATCCTCGGCGGAGCCTGGGCTCTCTTCATGACGACCCGCGCCGTCGAGCGCCGCCGCGGCGGTACGCGCGCCGAGCGCAAGGCTGCCCGAGCCGCCCAGCCCGACGCCGTCGCCCCGACCGCGTCCGCCGCCTCCCTCGGCCCGGGCACGCGGCCGGCGACCCGGCCCGCGACCGCACCGAAGGCGAACGCGTCCGACGATTTCTCCGACATCGAGGCCATCCTCAAGAAGCACGGCATATGAGGCACGGCCTCGCCGTCGGCTGAAGAGCCCGGGGGCGGAAACGGCACAGGAGCCCGGCGGCGAAACGACACAGGGGATCCGCGCGCGGCCCGAAGTGATCACTCAACGATCACGGTTCGCGCAGGTCATCACGATTCCGGCGATCTACCGGACATGAGGGGTGTGTTGATCGCCGAGGGCGGCCCGGCTGCGCCATCATCACCGCGAGATGCTGGACACGACGCAGCTGGACACGACACAGAGCGAGGCCGCGCCGCCGCAGGAAGAGCCGCGCGGCTGCCTCTTCGCCCTTTCCCAGCCACCGCTGATGATCTTCCTTGCGGTGATCGGGTGTCTGCTGCTCATGGCTTCGTTGCACGACCTGCTGTTGCTGTGAGCCGTACCCGTGGAGCCCGGCGTCACCCGCCGGGCGCCGCGATCCTCCCCGGCGGTCAGCCCGCCGCTTCCTTGCGGCGCGCCCGGTAGGCGGCCACATGCAGCCGGTTGCCGCAGGTGCGGCTGTCGCAGTACCGGCGCGAGCGGTTGCGGGACAGGTCGACGAACGCCCGCCGGCAGTCCGGTGCCTCACAGCGCCGCAGCCGCTCCTGCTCACCGGCCACCACGAAGAACGCCAGCGCCATGCCGCAGTCGGCCGCCAGGTGGTCGGCGACCGACGCGCCGGGGGCGAAGTAGTGCACATGCCAGTCGTAGCCGTCGTGGTCCGTCAGACGCGGGGTGGTGCCGGCGGCGGCCACCAGATCGTTGATCAGTCCGGCCGCGCTGCGGGCGTCGGGCGCGGCGAAGATACCGGCGAACCGTCCGCGGACCTTGCGCACGGCCGAGAGATCGAACTCCGACAGCACCCCCACATCGCTGATCTGGTGCTTTCGCACGAAGTCCGCGAGCGCGGCGACATCCTGCAGTCCGTCGGGCGTCGCGTCGTCCTCCGGCGCGGTGTTCACCAGATCCACCACGGCGTCGAGGGCGCACCGGGTGTCGTGGGTGATCAGCACGTTTCGCTCCCTGGCCTGGGGGTCGGGCAGGCGCCCGCCGATGCTGGCCGATGGTAATGGCTCCCGTCGGCCGCGCACCGGTCGCTACGGCCCGCGGATGCCGGTAGAACGCGACAGGGGCCGCGAGGGTTCCCGAGCGAACGCGAAGAGTCACGGCAGCGGAGCGTGAGCGAGGCGGAGCGAGGGCCCCGCACGCGCGCACGCCGACGCCGTCCGCAGCTGACTGCCCGGACGACGTCGGCGTATGCCCTATGCGGTTGTCCTGGGCCCGTGCCGTCTCCCCGAGTGGACGGCGCCGGGCGGCTTGGTGAGGGCCGCGGCCTAGCTCTCCGCCAGGATGTGGGAGAGCTCTTTGTCGAGATCGAAGTGCCGGTGCTCCGTGCCGGGGGGCACGGCGGCGTCCGTCCGCTTCAGAAACGACTCGAGGGCCCGCGCCGGGGCCTCGAGCAGGGCTTCGCCCTCCGGCGAGCTCAGGGCGATGCAGACCACGCCCTGGCCGTGACTGCGCGACGGCCAGACACGGACGTCGCCGGTGCCGGTGGGTCGATGAAGCCCCTCGGCGAGGAGGTCGCGGGCGAACACCCACTCGACGGTCTCCTCGGCTCCGGTGTGGAAGGTGGCGTGCACGGCGTAGGGGTCGGCCGTGTCGTACCGCAGGCCTGCGGGGACAGGCAGGGAGGACTCGCTCGACACAACGAGGCGCAGGTGCAGCTCGCAGCTGACCGTGGTGTTCATAAGCGCCAGGGCCTTTCGCTCAGTGTGCGCTCGGGGATTCGCACGTCGGCGAAATCGACATGCCACCTACGGTGCCGTTGTAAACCCCTCTGAGGGTTTTGCGTCTCTTTACGTAACTCTTCCGGCCGAGAGATCTTCGCGAACTACGGCCATTCCGGTGACTGGTTTCCTTCGGGTAAAGTTTCTCCGTATGAATACGGGGAGTGACGGGCCGGGCGAGGTCGCCGTGTCGGCAGACGGTGAGAAGCCTGGCGAGGCGCGGACGAACGAGGACGGGCACGGGCTCGGGTCCCGGGCGCCGGAATTCATCAAGTCCCGCCGGATGCTCCATCTGAGCTGGCAGGTGGGCGTCTTCGTGATCGGCCTGGCGGTCGTGGCGGCCGGCATCGTGATGCTGCCCCTTCCCGGGCCGGGCTGGGTCGTGATCTTCGGCGGCATGGCGATCTGGGCCACGGAGTTCGTCTGGGCGCAGCTGGTGCTCCGCTGGACGAAACGGAAGGTCACCGAGGCGGCCCAGAAGGCGCTCGACCCCAAGGTGCGGCGGCGCAACATCATCCTCACGAGCATCGGTCTCGTCATCGTGGCGGCGCTGGTCGGCTTCTACGTGTGGAAGTTCGGTTTTGTGATGCCATGGAAGATCAAGGATCAGTGACACGCACCCGGGGGCGCGGGCGGCGCGGGTCGCGTCCGCCCCGGCCCGGGGTGGTCACAGGCACCCCCTGACATGGGGTAATGTTCTTCCTGCGCCCGGGCGATTAGCTCAGTGGGAGAGCGCTTCGTTCACACCGAAGAGGTCACTGGTTCGAACCCAGTATCGCCCACCCGGAACACCGGCCCGCCTGCGACAACGCAGGCGGGCCGGTGTCGTTCCTGCGCGGGACCCTTCCGCCGTGTCGCGGCCGGCTACGGCCGGTGAGGTAGCGCCCACCGAGCGGGACAGCGTGGACTGTGCACGGCCCCAGGCCCTCCGGGACCGGGACCGATGACGTAGCCCGGACGGCGCGCTGCCCACCGGGGGAGGGCACCGCCACGCCGAGGCCGCAGAGGGCCCCGCCGTGCGACCCTCGCCATCTGCCGTGCCGGCGGCCCGCCGGCACGGCGGCCTACGACACACATCCGCCTGCCGCCCGGCTCCGGCCTCCTTCGGCTCCGGCCTGCTTCCGGCCACCGCAAGGTTCCGGGCTCCGTCCGGTCAGCGGGCGGCCGGCCTGCCGCCGAAGCGGCCGCCCCGGGCCGGCGCCCGCTGCCGCCCCGGGCGGGATCAACCAGTCCATCGCGCTGTTCGAGGAGAAGTATCCGAAGATCCAGGTGAAGACCGACTTCCAGGACTACGTCTCTTTTTGGGAGAAGTTCCAGGCGCAGGCCGCGGGCGGAAATCCCGAGGACGATTTCCAGAACTCCGTCACATTTCTTGGGAAGTACGACAAGCGTGGAGTCCTGCTGGACCTCAAGTCCCGGATACACGCCGGTAATCTGAGGATCCGTGACTTCCGAGACGGCGTCACATCCGTTGGAGAGGTGGGCGGCAAGCAACCTGTACGACCTCCACCTCCGGCAGGACGCCAAGGCCCTCTTCGCCAAGGTCGCCCTCGGCTTCGGGCAGGCCGACGCGCTCGGCTGCTGCTCGGCGACAGGATGCCGTAGCAGCCGGCTAGTTCATCCGCCCCAGGACCTCCCGCACCCGTCGCACGTCCCGCAGGCGCCGTTCGTAGGTCGCGCCGACGGCGAGCAGCAGGGCTCCGGCCAGTGCCGGGGGTACCCAGCGGGGGAGGGCGTCGGCGAACTGCACCAGATAGGGGGCCAGCTCGTGCAGCCCGTCCAGCACGAGCACCGCGCCGCCGAGCAGCAGCGGCGCCCGCAGCCGGTGCCGGGCGCCCAGCAGGGTGACGAGCAGCGCCGCCGCGCCCAGCAGCCACGGCCGCATGGCGTGCGCATCGGTCCAGGCGGCCGCGAGACTCGGCACGAGCGTGACCGCGAGTCCGGGCCCGTACGCCACCCAGGACGAGGCCCGTGGATCCCGGCGCCGGCGCAGGACGCCCAGCGCGAGGGCCGGGACGGACACCGGCAGTGTGTACGCCTCCGGTGCGGTGACGTCCCAGGCCGCGAGACGTAGCCAGGCGGCCAGGGCGAACAGGGCGGTGGCCGCGTAGGCGGCGCGGCGGCGGTCGGGGCGCAGCGCCGTCCCGGCGGCGATCACCGCGCACAGCGACAGCACCAGCGCGAGCATCGCCGGTTCGCCGACCGCGAGCGCGAGCGCGAGGAGACCGGCGGCCGCGCCCGTCGCCTCGACCGCCACGGTCGTCGGCACGTCGGCGATCCGGGCCGCGAGAAGCGCCGCCACGGCCGGAACCACGAGCACGAGCAGCGCCGTGTGCGCGGAAGCCCAGTGCGCCGCCGCCCCCACCGCACAGGCCAGGGCGGCGCCGTACGCGAGAGCGGCCGGGGCGGTGACGAGCGCCGGGCCCGGCCTGAGGGAGACCGCCGCGAAGAGCACCGTCAGGGCGGTGAGAACCCCGAGGGTCGCGGACCGCTCGGGCAGCGCGAGAAACGTGAGCGAGACCGAGGTGATGAGGGCGAGCACCAACGTGGGCAGCGCCTCGGCCCGCCCGGTCGTCCGGCTCCGCGCCGCCCCCACGAGCAGAGCGGCCGTCGCCAGCCCCTCCATCAGCAGCGCCACCGGATACGGCGCGTCCAGCGCCACCGGTACGACCAGGAGAGCGCCCCAGCCGAGGGCGAGCGCACCCGTCAGCGCCCGGGGCCGCCAGGCGAGGTCGCGGACCGCGAGCGCGGCGACGACGGCGACGGCGGCCAGGACCAGCGGAGCCGCCTGCAACTGCGGCAGCCACGGCTCACCGGCCGTCACGGCCTCCCGGGCACCACGCGGCGCCCCCGACCAGACACCGGTCACCGAGGTGGCCGGCCCCAGCAGTGTCAGCGCCACCAGGGGCAGCGCCCACAGCACCGCCAGGCCCTGCACGACGGTGGAGGCGACGGCGAGACCCCGCCGCACCGGCCCCGGCAGCCGGCCGGCCCGTGCCGCCGCCAACAGTGCGACACCGAAGGCCAGATGCACGGGAACCGTCCAGGTGACCGGCAGAGCCGGGCGGGCGATGCCGCCGAGGGCGGTCACCGAGAGCAGACCGGCCGCCACGGACAGGGCGACGGCGTGCCCCCCGGCCCGTTCGTGCCGCGCCGTCGCCAGCGCGATGCCGGCCGCGAACAGCAGCAGCGCCGCCGCACGCATCCCGGCGCCCGGACCGCCGGCCGTCCACGACAGCCCGGCCGCGCCCAGCGCGCCGCACACCCCCGTGCCGTACGCGCCGACCACGGCGGTGATCCGCACCGGACCGGCCGCGGCGCGCAGTACCACCACCGTGTCGCACGCGGCCGTCACCAGCAGCGCGGCGACGATCCCGGAGCGCCCCGCGCCCGCCGCCACCGCCCCCAGCAGCAGCGGCAACTGGGCCGCGGCCAGCGCCGCCGGGCGCGGCAGCCGCAGTACCGCCGGGCGCGGCAGCAGCCCGTACCCCGTCCACACGGCAGCCAGTACCGCCGAGGCGACCGCCGAGTACGCCGTGCCGTCCACTCCGGTCAGGGCGGCCTCGTGCAGCGCGTACGCGTCGAGGACCGTCAGCGCCAGCGCGAGCCCCGCCACCGCCTCGGCCGTCGAACGCAGGCCGCGCCCGAGCAGCGGCAGCGGTGCGGCCAGCGCGGCCACCGTGACCGCGCCCAGCACCAGCGACCGGCCGGTGATCCCCAAGTGTCCCCAGCTGACCAGCGTGAACGCGATCGCCGCGATGGTCAGCAGCAGGCCGCCGAGGAGCAGCAGCACGTTCTGCACCCGCGGCGCGGTGGCCTCGGGGCGGGGCGGCTGGGACGGCTGCGGCGGCGCCGGGAACGGCACCGGGGCCGGGAGGTGGGCGACCAGCCAGGCGCGACGGGCGAGCAACTGCGCCCGTCGGGCGTCCAGTTGCCACAGCTCGGCGTCGATGAGCCGCAGCTCCTCGGCCGGTGGCGGAACGTGTGTCATGGTTCGGAGTGTGGGCCGTGTCACGGCGTACGGCATGAGCGCGCGTACTCAAGAACGTACTCAGGCCGGGCCGGGCAGACTCGGCGCATGGACTGGACGCACTACCGCTTCGTCAGCCTTTGGCCCCTGCCCGCCCCGCCGGCCACCGTCTACCCCGTGCTGGAACGGGTCGAGGACTACCCGCGCTGGTGGCCCCAGGTGCGGTCGGTGACCCGGCTGGACGACACCACGGGGCTGATCACGATCCGGTCCCTTCTGCCGTACGCCCTGTCCTTGACCGCGCGCGAGGTGCGCCGCGACCCGGCGGCCGGCGTCCTGGAGAGCGCGCTGTCCGGCGACGTCGCCGGGTGGGCGCGCTGGACCGTCACCGCCGGCGGGCCCGGCAGCCTCGCCCGCTACGAGCAGGTCGTCGATGTGACCAAGCCGCTGCTGAGGCGGCTGGCCGTGCCCGGACGGCCGCTCTTCCGCGCCAACCACCGGCTGATGATGCGCGCCGGACGGCGCGGACTCGTCACGTATCTCGAAGCGGTTTGAAGGAAGCCCGCCGGTCCCTGTATTGTTCAGTGCGTTCCCGGGCGATTAGCTCAGTGGGAGAGCGCTTCGTTCACACCGAAGAGGTCACTGGTTCGAACCCAGTATCGCCCACCACCGGGAAGGCCGGTCCGCAGCAGCGGACCGGCCTTACGCGTTCCGGCTAGGCCGCCGCCGGCAGCTCCGGGCGCATCGGCCACGCCGGGTCCACTTCCTCCTCCGAGCCGCTGCGCGCGAACCACGCCTGCAGGCCGCGGGCCTGTGCCGCGTGCCAGGTCGCCTGCAGGGTGTGCAGCTCGGCGGGGGTCAGCCGCTCCAGCCGCGCGGCGAACCGGCGGCCCAGGGCCCGTACGACCTCCAGCGCCGCCAGTGCGTCCGCCGCCGCGTCGTGCGCCTCGTCCAGCGTGACGCCGTAGTGCGCGCACAGGTCGGTCAGGGTGCGGCGGCCCTTGCGGTAGCGGTCGAGGTGTTTGTCCAGCACCCGCGGGTCCAGCACCAGCAGCGGGGCCCGCTCGAACCACCGGTCCAGGCTCGAGGCCCGGTGCCGGCGCAGTTCCCGGTCCAGCAGCGTCAGGTCGAACGGCGCGTTCATCACCACCAGCGGGCGGCGGGCCAGCGCCTGATCGGCCAGCTGCTCGGCTATCTCGTACATCACCGGCGCCGGCCAGCGGCCGTTGCGCTGCAGATGATCCTCCGTCAGCCCGTGCACCGCCGTCGCCTCCTCGGGCACCGGCACACCCGGGTTGACCAGCCAGCGGCTCACCCGCGGCCGGTAGCCCGGACCGTCCTGCACGACGAGGGAGGCCGACACGATCCGGTCGGTCTCGACGTCCACGCCCGTGGTCTCCGTGTCGAAGGCGGCCAGGGGCCCCTCGTACCAGCACGCCATACCCAACAACCCCTCGTTCACCATCGGCAGTTGACGCACCGTCTTCTGCCCGCTTCGGTGATACCCGGGCTGTTTGCGCCGTACGCCGCAAGGAGACAACAGGAGTACGGGTCTTTGCAGTTCAGCGGCCCGCAGCGGGGTATCACTTTGCGTGGAAGGCTGTTCGCCATGGCGATAGCGCAGCCCGAGCGGGGCGGGCTGCTGCCCGATCGCGCGGGCCCTCTTCGCGGCTCACTGGCCACCACCGCCTGCATGGAGACACTGCAGGTGGGCTATCTGCACGCGGTCGCGGCGGCCGCGGGCTGTTCGCTGTCCCAGCCGTTCCCGGACAACGGCATCGACTGGCACGTCAGTCACGGCTCGCCCGGGCACACCGTGGACGACGAGGTCACCATCAAGGTGCAGTTGAAGGCCACGTACCAGGTCGCGCCCCATCCGCCGGGCCGCTCCTTCTCCTTCACGCTCGACAACGACCACCTGCGCAAGCTCGCCCGCACCCCGGTCTCCGTGCACAAGATCCTCGTCGTCATGATCGTCCCGCGCTCGCGGGACCAGTGGCTGCGCGCCGGCCACGACCGGCTCGACCTGCGGCACTGCTGCTACTGGGTCAACCTCGCCGGGCACCCGATCACCGGCCGGAACCGCACCACCGTGCGCATCCCGACCTCGCGCATCTTCGACGACCGGGCGCTGTGCGAGATAATGACGCGGGTCGGGACGGGAGGCAGACCATGACCCACCGCCCACTGCCGGACGCCCCGCGGGCTCACCCCGAGACCTTCCCGGCGCGAGCGCCCGCCCCCGCAGACGTCGACCCGGCCGTCCTTGCCGCCCTGCTGCACCGGCACGGCTGGCAGCGCCGCGGTGGCGCCCCCGGCCGTTACGGCCGCTGGACACCGCCCGGGCCGGGCGGGGCCGGCACCAGCCTGCTCGTGCCGGTCAGCCGTGCCTTCCCCGACAGCGACGACCTGCTCGCCGAGGCGCTCGACGCGCTCGCCCGCAGCGGTACGCCGTCCGCGCGCGAGGTGCTCGTCTCGCTCGCCGTGCCGAGCGACGAGATCCGCTGGTGGCGGGACGCGCCGCCCGGCGGGCCGGCCGGCAGCGCCGCCTGGAGCGCCGACGAGCGGCTGCGCGGCGCCGCCCGGCGGATGCTGCTCGCCGCGGCGCTGGCCACCCGGGCGCGGGCCGGCTACCACGGGGCCCGGCACCGCCGGCCGGCCGCGGCGCTGCTGGACCAAGTGCTGGTCGGGGCGGGCGGCGACGGCGGTCTGACCGCGTTCGTGCCGGTCGCCGCCGCGCGCCCGCTGGCCGTGCGGCTGCAGCAGGCGCTGTACGCGGCGCGGGAGGCCGTCGACTACCAGCGCGCCACTGGGAGCATGGACGCGTTCGACGGAGCGGTGCGGGCGGGGGTCAGCAGGGAGCTCACCCAGGCGTTGATCGCGCTCGTTCAGGGCACGGAGGGGGCGCGGGTCGCGGTGCTGTGGGCGCCGGCGGCCGGAGTGCCGGACGGCTGCGCCGCGGACGGGGAGCCGGTGGAGTTCTCGCCGGGAGACCTGAGCGTGCTGCGGGAGGCCGGGGCGCGCTATCTGCGCGGCGAACCCGCGGTACCGGTGGTTCTGACGGGGACCGTGGTGCGGATGCGCCGGGCCGCCCCGGGCGGCGAGGGAACGATACGGCTGCGTGTCCTGGCCGGCGCGGACGTGCCGCACGTACGGCTGACCCTGGACGAGGAGGACTACCGCATCGCCGGGCACGCGCACCTGGTCGGGCTGCCGGTGCGGGTCCATGGACGGCTGGAGAGCCGGGACGGCTTCCGCCGGCTCACGGGGGTGTCCGGGGTGGCGCCGGTCGAGGTGGACGAGACGGAACGGGACCGGCTGATCAAATCGCTCCAGGAGAACCTGGACTTCTTCGAGGAGGCCTGCGGAGGGGACTGAGGGGTGCGGGGGAGCGGGGTGGAGCCGTGGGGGAGCGGGGTGGAGCCGTCGTTCTCCGTGTGCGGATTTCGTCGTGGCTGCTCGCGCAGTTCCCCGCGGCCCTGAGGGTGCGGCGGTCCGCCCCGCTGCTCAGGGCCCACTGTCGTGCGCATGGCAACCAGGAACCGTTTCGCCTCCGGACGTGTTCGGTCGGTACGATCCTTACTCGTGCGTGCGCTCCGGTATGGCGCCGCATCCCCACCTTCAGTCAGGAGAGACCGGTGTCAGACGTCCGTGTGATCATCCAGCGCGATTCCGAGCGGGAAGAACGCGTGGTGACGACGGGCACTACGGCCGCCGACCTCTTCGCCGGCGAGCGCTCGGTCGTGGCCGCCCGTGTCGGCGGTGAGCTCAGGGACCTCGCCTACGAGGTCAAGGACGGCGAGACCGTCGAAGGCGTCGAGATCTCCTCCGAGGACGGTCTCAACATCCTGCGCCACTCCACCGCGCACATCATGGCGCAGGCCGTGCAGGAGATCTTCCCCGAGGCCAAGCTCGGCATCGGCCCGCCCATCCGCGACGGCTTCTACTACGACTTCGACGTGGCCGAGCCGTTCCACCCCGACGATCTCAAGCGCATCGAGAAGAAGATGCAGGAGATCATCAAGCGCGGTCAGCGCTTCTCCCGCCGCGTCACCACCGACGAGGACGCCCGCGAGGAGCTGGCCGGCGAGCCGTACAAGCTGGAGCTGATCGGTCTCAAGGGCAACGCCGCCCAGGCCGCCGAGGGCGCCGACGCGGAGGTCGGCGGCGGCGAGCTGACGATCTACGACAACCTCGACGCCAAGACCGGCGAGCTGTGCTGGAAGGACCTCTGCCGCGGTCCCCACCTGCCCACCACCCGGGTCGTCCCGGCGTTCAAGCTGATGCGCTCGGCCGCCGCCTACTGGCGCGGCAGCGAGAAGAACCCGCAGCTCCAGCGCATCTACGGCACCGCCTGGCCGACCAAGGACGAACTGAAGCAGTACCTGGACTTCCTCGCCGAGGCCGAGAAGCGCGACCACCGCAAGCTCGGCGCCGAACTGGACCTGTTCTCCTTCCCGGAGGAGCTCGGCCCGGGCCTCGCCGTGTTCCACCCCAAGGGCGGTGTGATCCGCAAGGAGATGGAGACCTACTCGCGCAAGCGGCACGAGGTCTCCGGCTACGAGTTCGTGAACACCCCGCACATCTCCAAGGAGCGGCTGTTCGAGATCTCCGGCCACCTGCCGCACTACGCCGAGGGCATGTTCCCGGCCATCGAGTTCGACGAGCAGAACTACCGCCTCAAGGCGATGAACTGCCCGATGCACAACCTGATCTTCAAGTCGCGCGGGCGTTCCTACCGTGAACTGCCGCTGCGTCTCTTCGAGTTCGGGACCGTGTACCGGTACGAGAAGTCGGGCGTGGTGCACGGCCTGACCCGCTCGCGCGGCTTCACCCAGGACGACTCGCACATCTACTGCACCAAGGAGCAGATGCCGCAGGAGCTGGACACGCTCCTGACGTTCGTCCTGGACCTGCTGCGCGACTACGGTCTGACCGAGTTCGAGCTGGAGCTGTCCACCCGCGACGACTCCGACAAGTTCATCGGTACGGACGAGGACTGGGAGGAGGCCACCGAGGCCCTCCGCCAGGCCGCCGAGAAGCAGAACCTGCCCCTGGTCCCGGACCCGGGCGGCGCCGCCTACTACGGCCCGAAGATCTCCGTGCAGGCCAAGGACGCCATCGGCCGCTCCTGGCAGATGTCGACCATCCAGGTCGACTTCAACCAGCCCAAGCGGTTCGGTCTGGAGTACACCGCGGCCGACGGCTCCCGCCAGCAGCCGGTGATGATCCACCGCGCGCTGTTCGGCTCCATCGAGCGGTTCTTCGGCGTGCTCCTGGAGCACTACGCGGGCGCCTTCCCGGCGTGGCTCGCGCCGGTGCAGGCCGTCGGCATCCCGATCGGCGACGCCCACGTCGACTACCTCCGGCAGTGGGCCGAGGCCGCGAAGGAGAAGGGGCTGCGGGTCGAGGTCGACTCCTCCTCGGACCGCATGCAGAAGAAGATCCGCAACGCCCAGAAGCAGAAGGTGCCGTTCATGGTCATCGCGGGCGACGAGGACATGGGTCACCACACCGTGTCCTTCCGCTACCGCGACGGCTCCCAGGAGAACGGCATCCCCTTCGACGAGGCGATCGCGAAGATCACGAAGGTCGTCGAGGAGCGGGCCCAGATCTGACCCCGCTGTGAGCAGGCCCCCGGTGACTCGATCCCGCCGGGGGCCTTGCCCTGTCACCCGTGTGGACGCCATATGCTGCACGCATGACGAGTGAGCCGGAGCAGCAGATCGGAGTGGGGACGCAGGACGCGTTCCAGCGCCTGTGGACCCCCCACCGGATGGCCTACATCCAGGGGGAGAACAAGCCGAGCGGCCCGGGGGCCGACGACGGCTGTCCCTTCTGCTCGCTCCCGGCCAAGTCCGACGAGGACGGGCTGATCGTCAGGCGCGGCCGGCAGGTGTACGCGGTGCTGAATCTGTACCCGTACAACGGCGGCCATCTGATGACGGTCCCGTACCGGCACGTCGCCGACTACACCGACCTCACGGACGCGGAGACCGCCGAGCTGGCGGAGCTGACCAAGCAGGCCATGACGGCGCTGCGCACCGCCTCCGGCGCGCACGGCTTCAACATCGGCATGAACCAGGGGACGGTGGCCGGCGCGGGGATCGCGGCCCATCTGCACCAGCACATCGTCCCGCGCTGGGGCGGCGACACGAACTTCATGCCGGTCGTCGGCCACACGAAGGTGCTGCCGCAGCTCCTGGCCGACACGCGGAAGATGCTCGCGGAGGCCTGGCCCTCCTGAGCGCGGGCGGGCGCCCCCGGTCGCGCGGGGGCACCGCTCAGGCGTCGTACACGTCCGCCTTCCTCGGTGAGACGTCCTGCACGGCCGTGCTGAGGAACGCCGAGCGCGTGCCGAACTTTCCCGTGTCCACGCCGTTCTCCTCCAGCACCTTGATCGCCGCCGCGTGCACCACGCGCAGGACCGGCGTCGCCGCCCGCAGCGCGTCGTCCGCCATGAAGCGGTGCCTCCACGGCTGATCGGCCCACGCGTGCCGCAGACCGAACGGCTCCGGCAGGCCGATCGTGCCGCCCAGCCACTTCAGCGCCGGGGGATACCAGGTCAGCGGCGCCCGCACCGCGAGCCGTACGACCTCGTTGGTGGTGACCAGCGGGAGATTGATCTTGCGTGTCTCCCACGGCTTGAAGGACTTCGCGACCTCCTTGGTCGGCGCCTCCGGCTTCGTCGTGAACAGCGAATTCACCGGCCCCAGCGCATGCCCGGTGACCTCGATGCGCAGCGTCGCGTGCAGCACCGTCACCGTGATCATCATGGTGATCACCAGCTGGCCGTCCCACAGCGTCCACTGCACGCCCAGGTAGTGCCGGTCACCCGCGCCGAACTGCTGCTTGTTGCAGATGTCCTGTATCGCGTGCGACTTCACCTGGTACGCGTCGACGTCCGTGCCCGAGGGCCGGGCCACTTCCTGGGCGTTCTCACCGATCGGCGTGACGATCCAGTGCCGTATCGACGGGGCCGGGAAGCCGCCGGTGTTCAGCGGGCCGCGCTCCAGCATGCGCAGCTGGTCGTGGATCGCGCGGATCACGTCCCAGCTGCGGAAGGGATGGATCTCCCGACCGGGGCCGGCGGGCACCAGTTCCTCGGCGAGCTGCCAGGACCCCCAGCGGGTGCCCATGCCGAGAACGCCCTTGGGGCCGGCGTAGAAGACGGAGTTCGACTGCTGCTCGGCGCCGAGCCGGGCCAGGGACTGGCGCAGCTGCTCGGCGGCGGTCTCGCGGGGGCCGGTGGGCACCGCCTCGGGCACCTTCGCGCCGACGCTGCTGCCCGACAGCAGGCCGGCCCAGCGCTCCCGCAGGTCCACGGCGGTGCGCTCGCAGATCCGCCGGGCCCAGAACCAGCCGATCACCGGCATCACCACGGCGGCGCGCGCGTACCACCCCCAGAAGCCGCTGAAGGGCATGCGGAGCAGAAAGACCACGGCGAGCGCGGCCACGGCGACGAGCAGGACGGTCGCCAGCGCCGAGGCCCGCCTGTTGTCGGTCTTGTCGATGGTGGTGCGGATCTGGAAGACCAGCAGCCACACCAGGAACCCGGGCAGGAAGAGCACTCCGCACAGCACGATGGCGGCGGTGAGCCGGTTGTCGCGGTCCCGGCGGATGTTGTTCGCCGCCAGGCAGTGCTCGACGACGGCCTGCGGCTCGGCGCCGAAGGACTGGATGAGCGGCTTGCGGCCCTCGCCGATCATGCGGTCCACGACCGCGCGGGCGAACGCCTCGCCCAGGTTCGGCCGGAACAGCGCGAGCTTGCCGGGTTTCACCTCCGACTGGTGCCACTCGTTGTCGGCCTTCTTGATCTCCTCCATCGGGTTGTCCCGGTAGGCCGCGGAGGCCAGCGCGAACGTCGCCGTCTGGCCCTCGTCGCCGGTGCGCGGCACCTGTGGCCCGAAGAAGTCCGCGTAACCGCCGTCCACGCTCATCCCCACCCCCGGTCGCCGCATTGCTCGCTTCTGCGGCCTTCCCGACTTGCGTCCTGCGCACACCTGTTGATCAGGTCATCAGCGTATCCGCACGCACCGACATCCGTCGGCGGACGGCCCAAGGAGCCGCCCGCCGAGCCGGAAGAGCCCCGCCCGCACGCCGGTTGTGCGCGGGAGGGTGTCAACTACGAAGCCGCGCGCTCCTGTTCCCGGATCCGCTCGGCGACCTGCGCCGGCATCGGCTCGTGCCGCACATAGCGGCGGTCGAAGCGCGCCGTGCCGTGGGTCATCGACCGCAGATCGATGGCGTACCGCCCGATCTCGATCTCCGGCACCTCGGCCCGTACGAGCGTGCGCCCGCCGCTGGTCTGCTCGGTGCCCAGCACCCGACCGCGCCGGCCGGACAGGTCGCTCATCACGGCGCCGACGTACTCGTCGCCGACCAGCACGGACACCTCGGCCACCGGCTCCAGCAGATGGATCTTCGCGTCGGCCGCGGCCTCCCGCAGGGCGAGCGCGCCCGCGGTCTGGAAGGCGGCGTCGGAGGAGTCCACCGAGTGCGCCTTGCCGTCGAGGAGCGTCACCCGCACGTCGATCAGCGGATGGCCGGCCGCGACGCCCTTGGCCGCCTGCGCCCGTACGCCCTTCTCGACCGACGGGATGAACTGCCGGGGCACGGCCCCGCCGACCACCTTGTCGACGAACTCGACGCCCGAGCCGCCCGGCAGCGGTTCCACCTCGATCTCGCAGATGGCGTACTGCCCGTGCCCGCCGGACTGCTTCACGTGCCGGCCGCGCCCGGCCGACTTGTTCGCGAAGGTCTCCCGCAGCGACACCTTGTGCGGGACGACGTCGACCTGGACGCCGTACCGGGTGCGCAGCCGCTCCAGCGCGACGTCGGCGTGCGCCTCGCCCAGGCACCACAGCACGACCTGGTGGGTGTCCTGGTTCTGCTCCAGGCGCATCGTCGGGTCCTCGGCGACCAGCCGGGCCAGGCCCTGGGACAGCTTGTCCTCGTCGGCCTTGCTGTGCGCCTGGATGGCCAGCGGCAGCAGCGGGTCCGGCATCTGCCAGGGCTCCATCAGCAGCGGGTCGTCCTTGGCGGAGAGCGTGTCCCCGGTCTCGGCACGGCTGAGTTTCGCCACGGACACCAGGTCGCCCGCGACGGCGTGCGTCACCGGCCGCTGCTGCTTGCCGAACGGGGTGGACAGGGCGCCGACCTTCTCGTCGACGTCGTGGTCCTCGTGGCCGCGGTCGGTCAGTCCGTGCCCGGAGACATGGACGGTCTGGTCGGGGCGCAGGGTGCCGGAGAACACGCGGACCAGGGAGATCCGGCCGACGTAGGGGTCGGAGGAGGTCTTGACGACCTCGGCGACCAGCGGTCCGTCGGTGTCGCACGGCTTCAGCTCGCGCGGCGCGCCGTCGATCGTGGTGACCGCGGGCGTGGGGTGCTCGAACGGGGTCGGGAACCCACCGGTGATCAGCTCCAGCAGCTCCACCGTGCCGATGCCCTGCTTGGCGCCCTCGGCGGCCGGGGCGGCGGCCAGGACGGGGAAGAACGTGCCGCGTGCCACGGCCCGCTCCAGGTCCTGGATCAGTGTCTTCAGCTCGACCTGCTCGCCGCCGAGGTAGCGGTCCATCAGGGTCTCGTCCTCACTCTCGGCGATGATCCCCTCGATCAGCCGGTTGCGGGCCTCGGTGAGGTCCGGCAGCTGGTCGTCGCCGGGCTCGGACTCCTTGCGCTCGCCGGAGGAGTAGTCGAACAGCTTCTGTGTGAGCAGCCCGACCAGACCGGTCACGGGCGCGTGCCCGTCGGGCCCCGGTGAGCCGTGCAGCGGCAGATACAGCGGCAGCACGGCGTCGGGGTCGTCACCGCCGAACGCCTCGGCGCAGACCCGGGTCATGTCCTCGAAGTCCGCGCGGGCCGCCTCCAGGTGCGTGACGACGATCGCCCGCGGCATGCCGACGGCCGCGCACTCGTCCCACACCATGCGGGTCGCGCCGTCCACCCCGTCCGAGGCGGAGACGACGAAGAGGGCCGCGTCCGCCGCGCGCAGACCGGCCCGCAGTTCCCCGACGAAATCGGCGTATCCCGGGGTGTCCAGCAAGTTGATCTTGATGCCGTCCCATTCGACGGGCACCAGGGACAGCTGCACCGAGCGCTGCTGGCGGTGCTCGATGTCGTCGTGGTCGGAGACGGTGCCGCCGTCCTCCACGCGGCCCGCCCGGTTCACCGCTCCCGCGGTCAGCGCGAGAGCCTCCACCAGAGTCGTCTTGCCCGATCCGGAGTGGCCGACCAGCACCACATTCCGAATGGACGCGGGGTGGTCGGCCGCCGTAGCCCTGCCGGCGGCTCCGGGGTGGGATTGTGCCTTGTCGCCCATGATCCTGCCTCCCGTGCACGGTGAGGTCACTGTGGGCGCGGACACGCGGGAGGCCGCGTGTGGGCGGCTCCGGCGACGCCCGCGTCCTTCGAGCTTTCCACTCCCGTAACGCCGCGTCCATACGAGGGACGCGCGCGCCCCGGTGCCCGGCGGGCCCCGATGGGTGACACGGCTGCGGGTGCCCGCCCCTCGGCCGCACGCGCGCGTGGCTACGATGGGCCAGCCGGTGGCCAGCAGGGGCCGCACGGCGACACCGACCAGTCGGGAAGGCCATGCTGAACAAGTACGCGCGTGCTTTCTTCACGCGTGTTCTCACGCCGTTCGCCGCGTTTCTCATCCGCCGGGGGGTCAGCCCCGACACGGTGACGCTGATCGGCACCGCCGGGGTGATCGCCGGAGCGCTGGTCTTCTACCCCCGGGGCGAGTTCTTCTGGGGCACGGTCGTGATCACGCTGTTCGTCTTCTCGGACCTCGTCGACGGCAACATGGCCCGCCAGCTGGGCCGCTCCAGCCGCTGGGGCGCCTTCCTGGACTCCACGCTCGACCGGGTCGCCGACGGCGCGATCTTCGGCGGCTTCGCCCTCTGGTATGCGGGGAACGGCAACGACAACGTGCTGTGCGCGGTGTCGATCTTCTGTCTGGCCAGCGGCCAGGTGGTGTCGTACACCAAGGCGCGCGGCGAGTCGATCGGGCTGCCGGTCGCCGTCAACGGGCTCGTCGAACGGGCGGAGCGGCTGGTGATCTCGCTGGTCGCGGCCGGTTTCGCGGGCCTGCACAAGTTCGGGGTGCCCGGCATCCAGTACCTGCTGCCCGTCGCCCTGTGGATCGTCGCCGTCGGCAGCCTGGTCACGCTGATCCAGCGGGTCGTCACCGTGCGCCGCGAGTCGGCGGAGGCGGAGGCGGCGGCCGCCGCGACACCGGGGGAGCCGCAGGGGAGGGAGACCGCCAAGTGAGCGCCCAGGAGCGGCTGACCGACGCCCTGTACGGCCTCGGCTGGGGCACCGTGAAGAAACTCCCCGAGCCGGCCGCGGTGCGCCTCGGCCGCACGATCGCCGACCTCGCCTGGAAGCAGCGCGGCAAGGGCGTCCAGCGGCTGGAGTCCAACTACGCGCGCGTGGTGCCCGGCGCGAGCCCCGAACGCCTCGCCGAGCTGTCCCGCGCGGGGATGCGCTCCTATCTGCGCTACTGGATGGAGTCCTTCCGGCTGCCCGCCTGGAGCACCGAGCGCATCAAGGAGGGTTTCGACCCCAAGGACCTCCACCACCTCACCGAGGGCATGGCCGCCGGCAAGGGCGTCATACTCGCCCTGCCGCACCTGGCCAACTGGGACCTGGCCGGCGCCTGGGTCACCACCAAGCTCGGCATCCCGTTCACCACCGTCGCCGAACGCCTGAAGC
Organism: Streptomyces sp. NPDC104814; assembly: GCF_055583185.1. Classification (NCBI taxonomy): domain Bacteria; kingdom Bacillati; phylum Actinomycetota; class Actinomycetes; order Kitasatosporales; family Streptomycetaceae; genus Streptomyces; species Streptomyces sp. NPDC104814. Next base: position 317,952 of record NZ_JBVJOL010000010.1, read on the forward strand.
CCGAGACGCTGTACGACCGTTTCGTCGCCTACCGCGAGGGCCTCGGCATGGAGGTCCTGCCGCACAGCGGCGGCTCCGCCTTCGGCACGCTCGCCCGGCGGCTGCGCGACGGCGGCCTCGTCTGCCTGGTCGCCGACCGCGACCTGTCCTCCTCGGGTGTGGAGGTCGACTTCTTCGGCGACACGGCCCGCATGCCCGCCGGACCGGCCCTGCTGGCCCAGCAGACCGGCGCCCTGCTGCTGCCGGTCACCCTCTGGTACGACGACTCGCCGGTCATGCGGGGCCGGGTGCATCCGCCGGTCGACGTCCCCGAGTCAGGTACGCGCGCCGAGAAGACGTCCTCCATGACACAGGCGCTGGCCGACGCCTTCGCCACGGGGATCGCCGACCATCCGGAGGACTGGCACATGCTGCAGCGGCTGTGGCTCGCCGATCTCGACCCGTCGAAGGGGCCCGCGTGAGGATCGGCATCGTCTGCCCGTACTCCTGGGACGTGCCCGGCGGCGTCCAGTTCCACATCCGGGACCTGGCCGAGTACTTCATCCGGCTCGGCCACGAGGTGTCCGTCCTGGCGCCCGCCGACGACGACACGCCCCTGCCGCCGTACGTCGTCTCGGCCGGGCGCGCGGTGCCGGTGCCGTACAACGGCTCGGTGGCCCGGCTGAACTTCGGGTTCCTGTCGGCGGCCCGGGTACGCCGCTGGCTGCACGACGGCAACTTCGACGTCGTCCACATCCACGAGCCGACCTCGCCGTCCCTGGGCCTGCTGACCTGCTGGGCGGCGCGCGGACCGATGGTCGCCACCTTCCACACCTCCAACCCGCGCTCCAAGGCGATGATCGCCGCGTACGCCATCCTGCAGGCCGCGCTGGAGAAGATCAGCGCGCGGATCGCGGTGAGCGAGTACGCGCGGCGCACCCTGGTCGAGCACCTCGGCGGGGACGCCGTCGTCATCCCGAACGGCGTGGACGTCGACTTCTTCGCCAAGGCCGAGCCGAACCCCGCGTGGCAGGGCGACACCATCGGCTTCATCGGGCGCATCGACGAGCCCCGCAAGGGCCTGCCGGTGCTGATGAGGGCCCTGCCGAAGATCCTCGCCGCCCGGCCGCAGACCCGGCTGCTGGTCGCCGGGCGCGGCGACGAGGAGGAGGCGGTGGCCTCCCTGCCGGCCGAGCTGCGCTCCCGCGTGGAGTTCCTCGGCATGGTCAGCGACGCGGACAAGGCCCGCTTCCTGCGCTCGGTCGACCTCTACGTCGCACCCAACACCGGGGGCGAGAGCTTCGGGATCATCCTGGTCGAGGCGATGTCCGCGGGCGCGCCCGTGCTCGCCTCCGACCTCGACGCCTTCGCCCAGGTCCTCGACCAGGGCAAGGCGGGCGAGCTGTTCGCCAACGAGGACGCCGACGCGCTCGCCGGGGCGGCGCTGCGGCTGCTGGACGACCCGGCGCGGCTGGCGGAACTCGGCGAGCGCGGCAGCGCCCACGTCCGCCGCTTCGACTGGTCCACGGTCGGCGCGGACATCCTGTCGGTGTACGAGACGGTCACGGCCGGCGCGGCCGCGGTGGCCGCGGAGGACACCGGGCCCACAGGTCTGCGGGCCCGGTGGGGGCTGGCGCGGGACTGAGAGGGCCTTGCCGGGCGCGGGACCGGGACGGCTTGGGCGGGCGCGGGACTGCGACGGCCCTGCCGGGGCGCGGGGCTGAGACGCCCTGCCGGAGTGTGACGCCGGCCGGGTTGCGCACGACCCGGGAGGCTCGTGGCCGGCGGGTTCGGTGACGTCCGGGCCGGGCGCCCGCCCGGTGACCCCGGCGAGGCTGCGCGGGCCGGAGGTCCGTCCGTGCCGCGCCGGTAAGGTGGCCGCCCGTGACCGCAACCCTCATCTGGACCCTCGTCGTCCTCGTCGCGATCGGCCTGTACCTCAGCTGGACCGCGGGGCGGCTGGACCGGCTCCACGCGCGGATCGACGCCGCCCGCGCCGCCCTGGACGCGCAGCTGCTGCGGCGGGCCTCGGTGGCGCAGGAGGTCGCGACCTCGGGCGTGCTGGACCCGGCCGCGTCGATCGTGCTGTACGAGGCCGCGCACGCCGCCCGGCAGGCCGAGGAGGAGCAGCGCGAGGTCGCCGAGAGCGAGCTGAGCCAGGCGCTGCGCGCGGTGTTCGCGGAACGGGAGCAACTGGCGGCGGTCCGGGACGCGCCCGGGGGTGAGGAGGCGGCCCGCGAGCTGACGGAGGCCGTGCGCCGCGTCCCGATGGCCCGCCGCTTCCACAACGACGCGGTCGGTGCGGCCCGCCGCCTGCGCGAGCACCGCAAGGTCCGCTGGTTCCGCCTCGCCGGCCACGCCCCGTTCCCGATGGCCTTCGAAATGGACGACGAGCCCCCGGCGCCCTTGGCCGACCGCTCCGCCTGACACCCCCCATACGGTTCCAGACAGACCGGTTCCGGCCAAAAGGAGCCACCGGGTTTTCATTGGCCCTTGCTGTGGACTGGTCGGGTCACGTTTCCTCAGTGCTGCAGTAACCCCCTCTTTTCCTTCAGTGAGGTCACCCGTGTCCAGCACCGAGAACCAGGCTCCCGAGATCGGTACCGCCCGCGTCAAGCGCGGCATGGCCGAGCAGCTCAAGGGCGGCGTGATCATGGACGTCGTCACGCCGGAGCAGGCGAAGATCGCCGAGGACGCGGGCGCCGTCGCGGTCATGGCCCTCGAGCGGGTCCCGGCCGACATCCGCAAGGACGGCGGCGTGGCCCGTATGTCCGACCCGGACATGATCGAGGGCATCATCGACGCCGTCTCGATCCCGGTCATGGCCAAGTCCCGCATCGGTCACTTCGTCGAGGCCCAGGTCCTGCAGTCCCTCGGCGTCGACTACATCGACGAGTCCGAGGTCCTCACCCCGGCCGACGAGGTCAACCACTCCGACAAGTGGGCGTTCACCACCCCCTTCGTCTGTGGCGCCACCAACCTGGGCGAGGCCCTGCGGCGTATCGCCGAGGGCGCCGCGATGATCCGCTCCAAGGGCGAGGCCGGCACCGGCAACGTCGTCGAGGCCGTCCGCCACCTGCGCCAGATCAAGAACGAGATCGCCAAGCTGCGCGGCTTCGACAACCACGAGCTGTACGCCGCCGCCAAGGAGCTGCGCGCCCCGTACGAGCTGGTCAAGGAGGTCGCCGAGCTGGGCAAGCTCCCGGTCGTCCTCTTCTCCGCCGGTGGCGTCGCCACCCCGGCCGACGCGGCCCTGATGCGTCAGCTCGGCGCCGAGGGCGTGTTCGTCGGTTCCGGCATCTTCAAGTCCGGCGACCCGGCCAAGCGCGCCGCCGCCATCGTGAAGGCCACCACGTTCTACGACGACCCGAAGATCATCGCGGACGCGTCCCGCAACCTCGGCGAGGCCATGGTCGGCATCAACTGCGACACCCTCCCCGAGACCGAGCGCTACGCCAACCGCGGCTGGTAATCACCCCGGTACGCCACTACAGGTAAGCCACTCATGAACACTCCTGTCATCGGCGTCCTGGCTCTCCAGGGCGACGTACGGGAGCACCTCATCGCCCTGGCCGCGGCGGACGCCGTGGCCAGGCCGGTGCGGCGCCCCGAAGAGCTCGCCGAGGTCGACGGTCTCGTCCTCCCCGGCGGCGAGTCCACCACCATCTCCAAGCTGGCCGTCCTGTTCGGCCTGATGGAGCCCCTGCGCGCACGCGTGCGTGAGGGAATGCCCGTCTACGGCACCTGCGCCGGCATGATCATGCTCGCCGACAAGATCCTCGACCCGCGCTCGGGCCAGGAGACGATCGGCGGCATCGACATGATCGTGCGCCGCAACGCCTTCGGCCGCCAGAACGAGTCCTTCGAGGCGGCGGTCGGTGTCCGGGGCGTCGAGGGCGCTCCCGTCGAGGGCGTCTTCATCCGCGCCCCCTGGGTGGAGTCCGTCGGTGCCGGCGCCGAGGTGCTCGCCGAGCACGAGGGCCACATCGTCGCCGTGCGCCAGGGCAACGCCCTCGCCACGTCGTTCCACCCGGAACTGACCGGCGACCATCGCGTGCACTCCCTGTTCGTCGACATGGTGCGCGCGAACGGGACGTCGTAGTCCTTGTAGGATTCCAGGCGTTCGTACAGAGATGGGTTACGCGAAGGAGACAGGCAGATGTCCGGCCACTCTAAATGGGCTACGACGAAGCACAAGAAGGCCGTGATCGACGCCAAGCGCGGCAAGCTCTTCGCGAAGCTGATTAAGAACATCGAGGTCGCGGCACGTATGGGCGGCGTCGACCTGGACGGCAACCCGACCCTCTACGACGCTGTCCAGAAGGCCAAGAAGCAGTCTGTCCCGAACAAGAACATCGACTCCGCCATCAAGCGCGGCGGCGGTCTCGAGGCGGGCGGCGCCGACTACGAGACGATCATGTACGAGGGTTACGGCCCGAACGGTGTCGCCGTGCTCATCGAGTGCCTCACCGACAACCGCAACCGCGCCGCCTCCGACGTCCGCGTCGCCATGACCCGCAACGGCGGCAACATGGCTGACCCGGGCTCGGTGTCGTACATGTTCAGCCGCAAGGGCGTCGTCATCGTCCCCAAGGGCGAGCTGACCGAGGACGACGTCCTCGGCGCCGTCCTGGACGCGGGCGCCGAGGAGGTCAACGACCTCGGTGACACCTTCGAGGTCATCAGCGAGGCCACCGACCTGGTCGCGGTCCGCACCGCCCTCCAGGACGCCGGCATCGACTACGACTCCGCCGACTCCAGTTTCGTGCCGTCCGTGCAGGTCGAGCTGGACGAGGAGGGCGCGAGGAAGATCTTCAAGCTGATCGACGCGCTCGAGGACAGCGACGACGTGCAGAACGTCTTCGCCAACTTCGACGTCAGCGACGAGATCATGGAGAAGGTCGACGCGTGACGCCCCGCTGAGACCAGCGGAATGACGGCGGGCCCGTGGGACACGTCCCACCGGCCCGCCGTCATTGTCAGTGGGACCCGATAGCCTGCACAAACAGGTGATCGAGGGATCCGAGGGAGGGGCGCGGTGCGCGTACTGGGGGTGGACCCCGGACTGACCCGGTGCGGTGTCGGCGTGGTCGAGGGCGTCGCGGGCCGCCCGCTCACGATGGTGGGTGTCGGAGTCGTCCGCACACCCGCCGATGCCGAGCTCAGCCACCGGCTGCTGGCCGTCGAGCAGGGCATCGAGCAGTGGCTGGACGAGCACCGGCCGGAATGCGTCGCCGTCGAGCGCGTCTTCAGCCAGCACAACGTGCGCACGGTCATGGGCACCGCCCAGGCCAGCGCCGTCGCCATGCTCTGCGCCGCCCGCCGCGGCATCCCCGTCGCCCTGCACACGCCCAGCGAGGTCAAGGCAGCCGTCACCGGCAGCGGCCGCGCCGACAAGGCGCAGGTCGGAGCGATGGTCACCCGGTTGCTCCGGCTCGCCGCACCCCCCAAGCCCGCCGACGCCGCCGACGCCCTGGCGCTCGCCATCTGCCACATCTGGCGTGCCCCCGCCCACAGCCGGCTCCAGCAGGCCGTCGCCCGGCACACCACCCCCGTATCGAAAGGCCGTACGGCATGATCGCCTTCGTCAGCGGCACGGTCGCCGCGCTCGCCCCCGACGCCGCGGTGGTGGAGGTCGGCGGGGTCGGCATGGCCGTCCAGTGCACGCCGAACACGCTGTCCACGCTCCGCATGGGCCAGCCCGCCAAGCTGCACACGTCCCTGGTCGTCCGCGAGGACTCCCTCACCCTGTACGGCTTCACCGACGACGACGAGCGCCAGGTCTTCGAGCTGCTCCAGACCGCGAGCGGTGTCGGACCGCGCCTCGCCCAGGCGATGCTCGCCGTGCACACCCCGGACGCGCTGCGCCGCGCGGTGGCCACCGGTGACGAGAAGGCCCTCACGGCGGTCCCCGGCATCGGCAAGAAGGGCGCCCAGAAGCTGCTGCTGGAGCTGAAGGACCGGCTCGGCGAGCCCGTCGGGGCGCCCGTCGTCGGTGCCCCGGTCACCCAGGGCTGGCGCGACCAGCTGCACGCCGCCCTGATCGGACTGGGCTACGCGACCCGGGAGGCCGACGAGGCGGTGACCGCCGTCGCGCCCCAGGCCGAGGCCGCGGGCGGCACGCCGCAGGTCGGACAGCTGCTGAAGGCCGCCCTGCAGACCCTGAACCGCGCCCGCTGACCGCACGCGCCGCCGACCGCACGCGCCCCGCCGACCCCGACAGCCGAAGGCACACCACATGAACTGGGACGACTCCACCGACACCCCCGCCCCCGAGCGGCTGGTGGGCTCTGTCGCCGACCGTGAGGACCAGGCCGTCGAGGCCGCACTGCGCCCCAAGGACCTGGGCGAGTTCATCGGCCAGGAAAAGGTGCGCGAGCAGCTCGACCTGGTGCTGCGCGCCGCCCGCGCGCGCGGCGCCACGGCCGACCATGTGCTGCTCTCCGGCGCCCCCGGCCTCGGCAAGACCACCCTGTCCATGATCATCGCGGCCGAGATGGGCGCCCCCATCCGCATCACGTCCGGCCCCGCCATCCAGCACGCCGGCGACCTCGCCGCCATCCTGTCCTCCCTGCAGGAGGGAGAGGTGCTCTTCCTCGACGAGATCCACCGCATGTCGCGGCCCGCCGAGGAGATGCTGTACATGGCCATGGAGGACTTCCGCGTCGACGTGATCGTCGGCAAGGGCCCCGGCGCCACCGCGATCCCGCTCGAACTGCCCCCCTTCACCCTGGTCGGGGCCACCACCCGGGCGGGCCTGCTGCCGCCGCCGCTGCGCGACCGCTTCGGCTTCACCGCGCACATGGAGTTCTACGAGCCGCACGAACTGGAGCGCGTCGTGCACCGCTCGGCGCACCTGCTGGACGTCGAGATCGATCCCGCCGGTGCCGCCGAGATCGCGGGCCGCTCCCGGGGCACGCCCCGCATCGCCAACCGGCTGCTGCGCCGCGTCCGCGACTACGCGCAGGTCAAGGCCGACGGCCTGATCACCCGGGACATCGCCGCCGCCGCCCTAGCCGTCTACGAGGTAGACGAGCGCGGTCTCGACCGCCTGGACCGGGCCGTGCTGGAGGCGCTGCTGAAGCTGTTCGGCGGCGGCCCCGTCGGCCTGTCGACCCTGGCCGTCGCGGTGGGGGAGGAGCGCGAGACGGTCGAGGAGGTGGCCGAACCCTTCCTGGTGCGCGAGGGCCTGCTGGCCCGCACGCCGCGCGGCCGGGTCGCCACCCCCGCCGCCTGGGCCCATCTCGGTCTCACCCCGCCGCGCTCGTCGGCGGCCGGAAACGGACAAGCGGACCTGTTCGGGGCATGACAGCAGGAGACGGTGCATGACGGAGGCGCATCGGCGAGGGATTGGCGGGCTCAGGAACCCAGGTGCCATGCTGAGCGTTGTTCCTTGCGCGCGGACTCGCTTAGACTCCGCCGATGCCGCCTGTGACGGCAGCCCCCATACACCCCCAGCCATCAGGCCGCTCACCATCGCGGTCGTGTGAAGGAAGTACCGACCCGTGAGTCTCGTGACCCTCCTCCCGTTCATCGTGCTCATCGGGGCCATGTTCCTGATGACCCGCTCCGCCAAGAAGAAGCAGCAGCAGGCCGCGGACATGCGGAACCACATGCAGCCCGGTTCCGGCGTCCGCACCATCGGGGGCATGTACGCGACGGTCAAGGAGGTCAACGAGGAGACGGTCCTCCTTGACGCCGGTCCCGGTGTGGAGCTCCTCTTCGCGAAGAACTCGATCGGCGCCGTCCTGAGCGACGACGAGTACAACCGCATCGTCCACGGCATCGAGCACGACCTGAAGTCCGACGCCGACATCGTCCCCGACGACGCGTCCGCCCTCACCGACGACGAGTCCGCCGCTGCCGCCTCCGAGGACAAGATCGACCTCGGCAAGCCGGACGCCGCCGAGCGGGGCGACGACGCGATCAAGGCCGCCGAGGACAAGGCCGACGCGGCCGAGGCGAAGGCTCAGGCCGACGAAGAGCCGAAGAAGTCCGAGGGCGACACCGACGCGAAGTAGTCGCGTCCGCGGGGCACGCGCCACCACCGTCGCGCGTGCCCTGGGCGACGTGCGCTTCTCGCAGGGGGTCCCAACCATGTCATGGCCGCCGCAGCGCTGACCCGGCGCGGGGCGGCCCGAGAGGGAGTACGAGAAGGTGGCAGCACCTAGAAAGGGCCGGACCGCGAGCGCCCAGAGCAAGCCGTGGCGCGCGCTGGCCCTGATCCTGATCGCCATCGTGGCGCTCACCGGCGGGATGTTTGCCTCCGGGCACACCACCCCGCGTCTGGGCATCGACCTTGCCGGCGGTACGAGCATCACGCTCCGGGCGGTCCCCGAGGCCGGCCAGGAGTCCGCGATCAACAAGACCAACATGGACACCGCGGTCCAGATCATGGAACGCCGCGTCAACGGTCTTGGTGTGTCGGAGTCCGAGGTCCAGACCCAGGGCAATCGCAACATCATCGTCAACATCCCCAAGGGCACGAACTCCGAGCAGGCGCGCCAGCAGGTCGGCACCACCGCCAAGCTCTACTTCCGCCCGGTCCTGGCCACCGAGCTCTCCGGCCCCGGCACGGCGACCCCGACGCCGAGCGGCACCGGCAAGCCCTCGGCGTCGCCGAGCGGCAAGGCGAGCGGCAAGGCCTCGGGCAAGCCGGAGGCGACCGGCAAGGGCTCGTCCTCCCCGTCGGCCACCCCGTCGGCGAGCGCCACCTCCCAGGGTCGGCCCGTCTCGGACGCGCTGAAGGCGGACGCCACGCCGTCCTCGAGCGGCTCCGGCAGCCCCAAGGCGTCCCCCTCCGCGTCGAGCAGCGCCCCCGGTGACGCCACCTCCAAGCTCCAGGCGCAGTACGCCGCGCTGGACTGCTCCAAGGCGGACCAGCGCGCCACGGCCGGCAAGGGCAGCAAGCCCGACGAGCCCACGCTGGCCTGCGGCAACTCCAGCGGCCAGTGGCAGAAGTACATCCTCGGCCCGGCCGGCGTGGACGGCACCGACGTGAAGAAGGCGCAGGCCGTCTTCAACACGCAGAACGCCTCCGGCTGGACCGTCACCATGGAGTTCACCTCCAAGGGCGCGAAGAAGTTCGCCGACATCACCGGCAAGCTGGCCCAGCAGCAGACCCCGCAGAACCAGTTCGCGATCGTCCTCGACGGCAACGTCGTCTCCGACCCGTTCGTCCGCGAGGCGCTGACCGGCGGCAACGCCGAGATCACCGGCCACTTCTCGCAGGAGGAGGCGCAGAGCCTCGCCAACATGCTCTCCTACGGCGCCCTGCCGCTGACCTTCAAGGAGGACAGCGTCACCACGGTGACCGCGGCGCTCGGCGGTGAGCAGCTCAAGGCCGGTCTGATCGCCGGTGCGATCGGTCTCGCCCTGGTCGTGATCTACCTGGTGGCCTACTACCGTGGCCTGGCGCTGATCGCCTGCGCCTCGCTGCTGGTGTCCGCCGCGCTCACTTACGTGATCATGTCGCTGCTCGGCCCGGCCATCGGCTTCGCGCTGAACCTGCCGGCCGTGTGCGGTGCGATCGTCGCCATCGGTATCACCGCGGACTCGTTCATCGTCTACTTCGAACGCGTCCGCGACGAGATCCGCGAGGGCCGCTCCCTGCGTCCCGCCGTGGAGCGCGGCTGGCCGCGTGCCCGGCGCACGATCCTCGTCTCCGACTTCGTCTCCTTCCTCGCCGCCGCGGTGCTGTTCATCGTGACCGTCGGCAAGGTGCAGGGCTTCGCGTTCACGCTCGGTCTGACCACCCTGCTCGACGTCGTCGTGGTGTTCCTCTTCACCAAGCCGCTGCTGACGATCCTGGCCCGCCGGAAGTTCTTCGCGGACGGCCACAAGTGGTCCGGCCTCGACCCCCGGAGCCTGGGCGCCAAGCCGCCGCTGCGCAGCACCCGTCGTTCCTCCCGTCCGGCCGCCGGCGGCCCCGTCGACCCGAAGGAGGCGTGAGAGATGTCGAAGCTCGGCAACCTCGGCGCCCGGCTCCACCGTGGCGAAATCGGCTACGACTTCATCGGCAAGCGCAAGATCTGGTACGGCGTCTCGATCCTGATCACCATCACGGCCATCCTGGGCCTTGCGGTGCGCGGCCTGAACATGGGCATCGAGTTCCAGGGCGGTGCCGTCTTCACCACCCCGAAGAACATGTCGGTGTCGGTGGCGAGCGCCGAGGGCTACGCACAGGACGCCTCCGGCCACGACGCGATCGTCCAGAAGCTCGGTGACGGCAGCCTGCGCATCCAGGTCGCGGGCATCGAGACCAGCGACGCCACCAAGATCAAGAACGAGCTGGCCAAGGACCTCAAGGTCGACGCGGAGAAGATCAACGCCGACCTGGTCGGTCCCAGCTGGGGCGAGCAGATCGCCAACAAGGCGTGGCAGGGCCTCGCCATCTTCATGGTCCTCGTCGTGATCTACCTGGCGATCGCCTTCGAGTGGCGCATGGCCGTGGCCGCGCTCGTCGCCCTGATCCACGACATCACCATCACCACCGGTATCTACGCCCTCGTCGGCTTCGAGGTCACTCCGGGCACGGTGATCGGTCTGCTGACCATCCTCGGTTACTCGCTCTACGACACGGTCGTCGTCTTCGACAGCCTCAAGGAGCAGACGAAGGACATCACCAAGCAGACCAGGTGGACCTACAGCGACATCGCGAACCGCTCCATCAACGGCACCCTGGTCCGTTCCATCAACACCACGGTGGTCGCGCTGCTGCCGGTCGCCGGCCTGCTGTTCATCGGCGGCGGCTTCCTCGGCGCCGGCATGCTCAACGACATCTCGCTGTCGCTGTTCGTCGGCCTCGCGGCCGGTGCGTACTCCTCGATCTTCATCGCCACGCCGCTCGTCGCCGACCTCAAGGAGCGCGAGCCGCAGATGAAGGCCCTGAGGAAGCGCGTCCTGGCCAAGCGGGCCCAGGCCGGCGCCCAGGAGGAGTTCGCAGCCGCCCGCAGCGGCGCCGACGACTCCGACGACGCCGCGCCCGCGGTCGTCGGCCCCCGTGACCAGTCCGCCACCCGCAACCGCGGTCGCGGCCGGCCCTCGGGGAAGCGCCGATGACCGAGATCCGCGAGCTGCTCCTCAGCCGTATCCGGGACGTGGCCGACTATCCGGAGCCCGGCGTGATGTTCAAGGACATCACCCCGCTGCTCGCGGACCCGGCGGCGTTCACCGCGCTCACCGACGCGTTCGCCGAGATCGCCGAGCGCACCCGCGCCACCAAGATCGTCGGCCTGGAGGCCCGGGGCTTCATCCTCGGCGCCCCCGTCGCCGTCCGCGCGGGCCTCGGCTTCATCCCGGTCCGCAAGGCGGGCAAGCTCCCCGGAGCCACCCTGAGCCAGTCCTACGACCTGGAGTACGGCTCGGCCGAGATCGAGGTGCACGCCGAGGACCTGAGCGCCGACGACCGCGTCCTGATCGTCGACGACGTCCTCGCCACCGGCGGCACCGCCGAGGCAGCGGTCCAGCTGATCCAGCGGGCCGGCGCCGAGGTCGCGGGCGCCGCGGTCCTGATGGAGCTGAGCTTCCTCGAGGGCCGCCCGCGCCTGCAGGCCGCCCTCGGCGAGGCCCCGCTGGAGGCGCTGCTCACGGTCTGACGCAACCGAAGGTCACACGAGAGGCGGGCCCGGGGGAATCCGGTGCCCGCCCCTTGTGTTTCCGGGGTACACGGTCCGCACAGTGGCCTGAAGGCGATCCTGGAGCCCAGGCTCGCTACGATGGGGACTCCGGAGCCTGACCGGGGGACCCGGATCGCGCACGAGGAGTCCTCTTGCCAGACGAGGCCCAGCACCTGACCGCCGCCAAGCCCGAGCCAGCCCCGGGATCCGCGGCACAGCCCGCGCCGACCGCGCCGCACGCGAAGAACGACACCCGCGGGCCGGTCCAGCACGCCCAGTCGGCGCCCGTCGACAAGCCGGCCGAGGAGATCCGCCCCAAGCCCGCGCCCCCCGAGCGGCCCGTCAACGCGCCCGTGGTCCGCACGCCCGCGGCCCCGCCCGCCCGCACGGGCTCCTCCAACCGCGTCCGCGCCCGTCTGGCCCGCCTCGGCGTCCAGCGCGCCAACCCCTACAACCCGGTCCTGGAACCGCTGCTGCGGATAGTCCGCAGCAACGACCCCAAGATCGAGAACTCCACCCTGCGGCAGATCGAGCGCGCCTACCAGGTCGCCGAGCGCTGGCACCGCGGCCAGAAGCGCAAGAGCGGCGACCCGTACATCACGCACCCGCTCGCGGTCACCACCATCCTCGCCGAGCTGGGCATGGACCCGGCCACGCTGATGGCCGGCCTGCTGCACGACACCGTTGAGGACACCGAGTACGGCCTGGAGGACCTGCGCCGCGACTTCGGCGACGTCGTCGCCCTGCTCGTCGACGGCGTGACCAAGCTGGACAAGGTCAAGTTCGGCGAGGCCGCGCAGGCCGAGACCGTGCGCAAGATGGTCGTCGCCATGGCCAAGGACCCCCGCGTCCTGGTCATCAAGCTCGCCGACCGCCTGCACAACATGCGCACCATGCGCTACCTCAAGCGCGAGAAGCAGGAGAAGAAGGCGCGCGAGACCCTGGAGATCTACGCGCCGCTCGCCCACCGCCTGGGCATGAACACCATCAAGTGGGAGCTGGAGGATCTCGCCTTCGCGATCCTCTACCCCAAGATGTACGACGAGATCGTGCGCCTGGTCGCCGAGCGCGCCCCCAAGCGCGACGAGTACCTGGCCAAGGTGATCGACGAGGTCCAGGGCGACCTGCGTGCCGCCCGCATCCGCGCCACCGTCACCGGCCGCCCCAAGCACTACTACAGCGTCTACCAGAAGATGATCGTCCGCGGCCGTGACTTCGCGGAGATCTACGACCTGGTCGGCATCCGCGTCCTGGTGGACACCGTCCGCGACTGCTACGCCGCGCTGGGCACCGTCCACGCCCGCTGGAACCCCGTTCCCGGGCGGTTCAAGGACTACATCGCGATGCCCAAGTTCAACATGTACCAGTCGCTGCACACGACGGTGATCGGGCCCAGCGGCAAGCCCGTCGAGCTGCAGATCCGCACCTTCGACATGCACCGCCGCGCCGAGTACGGCATCGCCGCGCACTGGAAGTACAAGCAGGAGGCCGTCGCCGGCGCCTCCAAGGTGCGCACCGACGCGCCGAAGTCGTCCGGCAAGGGCAAGGACGACCACCTCAACGACATGGCGTGGCTGCGCCAGCTGCTGGACTGGCAGAAGGAGACCGAGGACCCGGGCGAGTTCCTGGAGTCCCTGCGCTTCGACCTGTCCCGCAACGAGGTCTTCGTCTTCACCCCCAAGGGCGACGTCATCGCCCTGCCGGCCGGCGCCACCCCGGTGGACTTCGCCTACGCCGTGCACACCGAGGTCGGCCACCGCACCATAGGAGCGCGCGTCAACGGCCGGCTCGTCCCGCTGGAGTCGACCCTCGACAACGGCGACCTGGTCGAGGTCTTCACCTCCAAGGCCGCCGGCGCCGGACCCTCCCGGGACTGGCTCGGCTTCGTCAAGTCGCCCCGCGCCCGCAACAAGATCCGGGCCTGGTTCTCCAAGGAGCGCCGCGACGAGGCGATCGAGCAGGGCAAGGACGCCATCGTGCGGGCCATGCGCAAGCAGAACCTGCCGATCCAGCGCATCCTCACCGGCGACTCCCTGGTCACGCTGGCGCACGAGATGCGCTACTCCGACATCTCCGCGCTGTACGCGGCGATCGGCGAGGGCCATGTCTCCGCGCAGCACATCGTGCAGAAGCTGGTGCAGGCGCTCGGCGGCGAGGAGGCCGCCACCGAGGAGATCGACGAGGCGGTCCCGCCCACCCGCGGCCGCGGCCGCAAGCGGCGCAGCAGCAACGACCCCGGTGTCGTGGTCAAGGGCGTCGACGACGTGTGGGTGAAGCTGGCCCGCTGCTGTACGCCGGTGCCCGGCGATCCCATCATCGGCTTCGTCACCCGCGGCAGCGGCGTATCGGTTCACCGCAGCGACTGCGTCAACGTGGAGTCGCTCTCCCGTGAGCCGGAGCGCATCCTCGAGGTCGAGTGGGCGCCCACCCAGTCCTCGGTCTTCCTGGTCGCCATCCAGGTCGAGGCCCTGGACCGCTCCCGGCTCCTCTCCGACGTCACGCGCGTGCTGTCCGACCAGCACGTCAACATCCTGTCCGCGGCCGTCCAGACGTCCCGCGACCGGGTGGCGACCTCACGGTTCACCTTCGAGATGGGCGACCCCAAGCACCTGGGTCACGTCCTGAAGGCCGTACGCGGCGTCGAGGGCGTCTACGACGTCTACCGCGTCACCTCGGCCCGCCGGCCGTCGTAAGGCCGGCCACAGGGCCGTACAGGCCGCGGGAGACATGGCATGGGAAAGCCCCCGTACACGAGGTGTACGGGGGCTTTACCGTGCCCGGGAGGAGCGGCTCAGCCGCCGAACTCCTGCAGGCCCTTCAGCGCCTGGTCCAGCAGGGCCTGGCGGCCCTCCAGCTCACGCTCCAGCTTGTCGGCCTTCGCGGTGTTGCCCTGGGCGCGCGCCTGCTCGATCTGGCCGCGGAGCTTGTCGACGGCGGCCTGGAGCTGACCGGTCAGACCCTCGGCACGCGCGCGTGCCTCCGGGTTCGTCCGGCGCCACTCGGCCTCCTCGGCCTCCTGGATCGCCCGCTCGACCGCGTGCATCCGGCCCTCGACCTTCGGCCGGGCGTCCCGCGGCACATGGCCGATGGCCTCCCAGCGCTCGTTGATCGAGCGGAACCCGGCCCGCGCGGCCTTGAGGTCCGTCACCGGCAGGAGCTTCTCGGCCTCCTCGGCCAGCTCCTCCTTCAGCTTCAGGTTCTCCGCCTGCTCGGCGTCCCGCTCCGCGAACACCGAGCTGCGCGCGGCGAAGAAGACGTCCTGGGCGCCGCGGAAGCGGTTCCACAGGTCGTCCTCGTGCTCGCGCTGGGCGCGGCCGGCGGCCTTCCACTCGGCCATCAGCTCGCGGTAGCGGGCAGCCGTCGGCCCCCAGTCCGTCGAGCTCGACAGGGCCTCGGCCTCGGCGACCAGGCGCTCCTTGGTCCGGCGGGCCTCCTCGCGCTGCGCGTCCAGCTGCGCGAAGTGGGCCTTGCGGCGCTTGGAGAACGCCGACCGGGCGTGCGAGAACCGGTGCCACAGCTCGTCGTCCGACTTGCGGTCGAGCCGCGGCAGCCCCTTCCAGGTGTCCACCAGGGCCCGCAGCCGCTCGCCGGCCGCCCGCCACTGGTCGGACTGCGCCAGCTCCTCGGCCTCCACGACCAGGGACTCCTTGGCGTGCCGGGCCTCGTCGGCCTGCTTGGCCCGCTGTGCCTTGCGCTCCTCGCGGCGCGACTCGACGGTCGCCACGAGCTTGTCCAGGCGCTGCCGCAGCGCGTCCAGGTCACCCACCGCGTGGTGCGCGTCCACCTGCTCGCGCAGGTGGTCGATCGCGGCCGTGGCGTCCTTGGCCGACAGATCGGTGGTGCGCACTCGCTTCTCGAGGAGGCCGATCTCGACAACCAGGCCCTCGTACTTGCGCTCGAAGTAGGCCAGCGCCTCCTCAGGGGAGCCTGCCTGCCAGGAACCGACGACCTGCTCGCCGTCGGCCGTCCGCACGTACACGGTCCCCGTCTCGTCGACGCGGCCCCACGGGTCGCTGCTCACAGCGCCTCCTCCACATGATGCCTGCGAGGGGCCTTCGAGCTCCCCCGGGCATCGTCCACAGTTTGTTCACCGCCAACATAGGCGACCAGCGGGTTGCCTGTCCGCATCCAGCGCGACGGAAATTTCCCAGCTGGCCGCGCCGGACGCCCAGGTCGCGTCACGACTTCACGACCGTCGCCCTGTCGATCACCACCGTCGCGTTCGGGGCGGTGTTCTGGGTGGTGGGATCGGCGGGCTGGGCACCGGCGTTCGCGATCTTCTTCAGCACCTGCATGCCCGCCGGCGACACCGTACCGAACGGTGTGTAGCTGGGCGGCAGCGGGCTGTCCTGGTACACGAGGAAGAACTGGCTGCCGTTGGTGTTCGGGCCGGAGTTCGCCATCGCGACCGTGCCCGCCGGGTAGACGTTGCCCTTCAGGCTCTTGTCCTTGAGGTTCTCGTCCTTCATCTTGTAGCCCGGGTCGCCCATGCCCGTGGCCGTCGGGTCGCCGCACTGCAGCACGTAGATGCCGGACGTGGTCAGCCGGTGGCACTTGGTGTGGTCGAAGTAGCCCTTGCCCGCGAGGAAGTGGAACGAGTTCACCGTGTGCGGGGCCGCCGACGCCTTCAGCGCCAGGTCGATCTCACCGCACGTGGTGTCCAGCTTCATCGTGTACTTGGCCGACGTGTCGATCGACATCGCCGGCTCCTTGTCGAACTTCAGCTTCTTCACCGCGCCCGGAGCCGGCTTCGCGCACGGGTCCTTCGGCTTGGCCGACGCCGACGGCGTCACGTCGGCGCTCGCGTTCGACTTGCCGTCGTCCTTGAACACCCCGGTCGTGTACACCGCGAGCCCGCCCACCAGGACCACACCGAGCACCGAGGCGATCACGGAATTACGGACCCGCGCCTTGCGCCGCGCGTCGGTGCGCCGCTGCTGCTGCCGCAAGAACTTCTCCCGGGCGAGCTGACGCCGCCGCTGCTCCTGGCTGACCACCGGGGTTACTCCTCAATGCCTCTGGTACGTCGGGTGGGGCGCGTGCGTCCGATGAACCGATCGCCTGCGTGTGCCCCGTACCGTATATGGGTTCGCTGAGGAATCGGCAGCGCCGGTAGGCTCTGACCGCGGGCGCGGGCGCGAGACGCCGCCCCCATACCGACCACAACCGCCACAACGAAGGACGATCGTGCTCATTGCCGGGTTCCCCGCCGGGGCCTGGGGGACGAATTGCTATCTCGTCGCCCCCGCCGCCGGTGAGGAGTGCGTGATCATCGACCCGGGCCATCAGGCGGCCCCCGGAGTCGAAGAGGCGCTGAAGAAGCATCGGCTCAAGCCCGTCGCCGTCGTCCTCACCCACGGTCACATCGACCACGTGGCCTCCGTCGTCCCCGTGTGCGGCGCGCACGACGTACCGGCCTGGATCCACCCCGAGGACCGGTTCATGATGAGCGACCCGGAGAAGGCGCTCGGCCGGTCCATCGGCATGCCGCTGATGGGCGAGCTGACCGTGGGGGAGCCGGACGACGTCAAGGAGCTGACCGACGGCGCGCAGCTGGAGCTGGCCGGTCTGGAGCTGACCGTGGCGCACGCGCCGGGCCATACCAAGGGGTCGGTGACCTTCGGCCTGCCCGAGACGGCGGACATCCCGCCGATCCTGTTCTCGGGCGACCTGCTGTTCGCCGGCTCCATCGGACGCACCGACTTCCCCGGTGGCTCCATGGACGACATGCTCGAGTCCCTGACCCGCGTGGTCCTGCCGCTCGACGACGCGACCGTGGTGCTGTCCGGACACGGCCCCCAGACGACCATCGGCCAGGAGCGCGCCACCAACCCGTATCTGCGGCAGGTGGCGGCCGGCCAGGGAGCGCCTACGGCTCCCCGACGAGGAATGTGATCGAGAGACTTCCGTGAGCACCTTCAAGGCCCCCAAGGGCACGTACGACCTGATCCCGCCGGACTCGGCCGCGTACCTCGCGGTGCGCGAGGCGATCGCCGCCCCGCTGCGCGCCTCCGGCTACGGCTACATCGAGACCCCCGGCTTCGAGAACGTCGAGCTGTTCGCGCGCGGTGTCGGCGAGTCCACGGACATCGTGACCAAGGAGATGTACGCCTTCGAGACCAAGGGCGGCGACAGGCTCGCCCTGCGCCCCGAGGGCACCGCCTCCGTGCTGCGCGCCGCGCTGGAGGCCAACCTCCACAAGGCGGGCAACCTCCCCGTCAAGCTCTGGTACTCCGGCTCCTACTACCGCTACGAGCGCCCGCAGAAGGGCCGCTACCGGCACTTCTCCCAGGTCGGCGCCGAGGCGATCGGCGCGGAGGACCCGGCGCTCGACGCTGAGTTGATCATCCTCGCCGACCAGGCGTACCGCTCGCTCGGTCTGCGGAACTTCCGCATCCTGCTCAACAGCCTGGGCGACAAGGAGTGCCGGCCGGTGTACCGGGCCGCGCTGCAGGACTTCCTGCGCGGCCTCGACCTCGACGAGGACACGCTGCGCCGCGCGGAGATCAACCCGCTGCGCGTCCTGGACGACAAGCGCGAGGCGGTGCAGAAGCAGCTCACCGGCGCCCCGCTGCTGCGCGACTACCTGTGCGACGCCTGCAAGGCGTACCACGAGGAGG
This sequence comes from Streptomyces sp. NPDC104814, assembly GCF_055583185.1. Classification (NCBI taxonomy): domain Bacteria; kingdom Bacillati; phylum Actinomycetota; class Actinomycetes; order Kitasatosporales; family Streptomycetaceae; genus Streptomyces; species Streptomyces sp. NPDC104814. The sequence continues at coordinate 336,169 of NZ_JBVJOL010000010.1, forward strand.
TCCGCGAGCTGATCACGGCCGCGGGCGTGGCCTTCGAGGACGACCCGAAGCTGGTGCGCGGCCTCGACTACTACACCCGCACCACCTTCGAGTTCGTCCACGACGGCCTCGGCTCGCAGTCCGCGGTGGGCGGCGGCGGCCGCTACGACGGCCTGTCGGAGATGATCGGCGGCCCCGCGCTGCCGTCCGTCGGCTGGGCGCTCGGCGTGGACCGCACGGTGCTCGCGCTCGAGGCGGAGGGCGTCGAGCTCGAACTGCCCTCCACGACCAGCGTCTTCGCGGTGCCGCTCGGCGACGAGGCCCGCCGCGTGCTGTTCGCCAAGGTCACCGAGTTGCGCAAGGTGGGCGTGGCGGCCGACTTCTCCTACGGGCACAAGGGGCTCAAGGGTGCGATGAAGAACGCCAACCGCAGCGGCGCCCGCTACACGATCGTGGCCGGCGAGCGCGACCTCGCCGAGGGCGTCGTCCAGCTGAAGGACATGGAGTCCGGCGAGCAGACGGCGGTCGGCGTGAACGAGATCGTGGCGGAGCTGGAGTCCCGGCTCGGCCGCTGACGACCGACCACAACCACGGAGGGCGCCGGGTGATCCCGGCGCCCTCCGCCGTCGACCGGGCGCCCTCCGCCGTCAACCCGGCGCCCGCGCGGTCGCTCCGCGAGGGGATTTTCGGGCCGGGCGCGCGACATGCGCGGCGGGGCGTCCGATCAGCGGCCGGATCCGAACGCCCGCCCTCCCGGGCGCGTACTTCCTTATGTCCATCGAACGGTGGACAGTGGGACGCGTGCGGCACAATGGCCCTGCCCGAAGAAGGTCCAACTCTCAAGTGACGGAACCGGCGGAATGAGCAAGACGACAGTGAAGGACGTCTCCACCGACCCCGAGCCGCAGCACGCCGGGGCCGCCGCGCCGCGCACCGTGGGCGGCAGCCGCGCCTTCGGAGTGCTGCTGGTGATCACCGGCTCGGCCGGACTGCTCGCCGCCTGGGTCATCACCCTGGACAAGTTCAAGATCCTCGAGGCCAAGGTCGCGGGCAAGACGTTCACGCCCGGCTGCAGCTTCAATCCGGTCGTCTCCTGCGGCAGCGTGATGGAGTCCAAGCAGGCCGCCGCCTTCGGATTCCCCAACCCGATGCTCGGCCTGGTCTGCTACGGCATCGTCGTCTGCGTCGGCATGAGCCTGCTGGCCCGCGCCCGCTTCCCGCGCTGGTACTGGCTCACCTTCAACTTCGGCACGCTCTTCGGGGTGGCTTTCTGCACCTGGCTGCAGTTCCAGTCCCTGTACCGGATCAACGCGCTGTGCCTGTGGTGCTCCCTGGCCTGGGTCGCCACGATCACCATGTTCTGGTACGTGACGTCGTTCAACATCCGCAACGACCTGCTGCCCGCCCCCCGCTGGCTCAAGGGCTTCTTCGGCGAGTTCACCTGGGTCCTGCCGGTCCTTCACGTCGGCATCATCGGCATGCTGGTCCTGACCCGCTGGTGGGACTTCTGGACCAGCTGACGCCGCCCCGGCGGTCCGCGCGGCCGAGATCGGCCCGCCGGGTTGTCAGTGCCGTCCTTTAGGGTTTCTGACGTGGAGCCCGACCTGTTCACCGCCGCAGCCGAAGAACGCCAGGAGAAGGACCCGACGACCAGCCCCCTCGCGGTCCGGATGCGTCCGCGCACCCTCGACGAGGTCGTCGGGCAGCAGCACCTGCTCAAGCCGGGTTCACCCCTGCGCCGGCTGGTCGGCGAGGGCGCCAAGGGGCCGGCGGGGCCGTCCTCGGTGATCCTGTGGGGCCCGCCCGGTACGGGCAAGACGACGCTCGCCTACGTCGTCTCCAAGGCCACCAACAAGCGCTTCGTGGAGCTGTCCGCGATCACCGCCGGGGTCAAGGAGGTGCGCACGGTCATCGACGGCGCCCGCCGCGCCAGCGGCGGATACGGCCAGGAGACCGTCCTCTTCCTCGACGAGATCCACCGCTTCAGCAAGGCACAGCAGGATTCCCTGCTGCCCGCCGTCGAGAACCGCTGGGTGACCCTGATCGCGGCCACCACCGAGAACCCGTACTTCTCGGTCATCTCCCCGCTGCTGTCCCGCTCCCTGCTGCTCACCCTCGAACCCCTCAGCGACGACGACATCCGCGGCCTGCTGAAGCGCGCCCTCACCGACGAGCGCGGCCTGAAGAGCGCCGTCGACCTCCCCGAGGACACCGAGAACCACTTGCTGCGCATCGCCGGCGGCGACGCCCGCCGCGCGCTCACCGCACTGGAGGCCGCCGCCGGGGCCGCCCTGGACAAGGGCGAGGCGGAGATCTCCCTGTCCACCCTGGAGGAGACCGTCGACCGGGCCGCGGTGAAGTACGACCGCGACGGCGACCAGCACTACGACGTCGCCAGCGCCCTGATCAAGTCCATCCGCGGCTCCGACGTCGACGCGGCCCTGCACTACCTGGCCCGCATGATCGAGGCCGGCGAGGACCCCCGGTTCATCGCCCGCCGTCTGATGATCTCCGCCAGCGAGGACATCGGCCTGGCCGACCCGAACGCCCTGCCCATCGCGGTCGCCGCGGCGCAGGCCGTCGCCATGATCGGCTTCCCCGAGGCCGCGCTCACCCTCAGCCACGCCACCATCGCCCTCGCGCTGGCGCCGAAGTCCAACTCCGCCACCACGGCGATCGGCGCCGCCCTGGACGACGTACGCAAGGGGCTGGCCGGGGCGGTTCCCGCGCATCTGCGCGACAGCCACTACAAGGGCGCCGGCAAGCTCGGCCACGGCCAGGGCTACGTCTACCCGCACGACCTGGCCGAGGGCATCGCCGCCCAGCAGTACGCCCCGGACGTGCTCAAGGACCGCGAGTACTACACCCCGACCCGGCACGGCGCGGAGGCGCGCTACGCGGACGCCGTGGAGTGGACCCGCAAGCACCTCGGTCGCAAGCGGTCCTGAGCGCCCTGTAGACTGCCCTGAAGTGCCGAGTTCCGTGCCGTCAGAGCGGGACAGCCGGCCGGAACCCCCCGCGGGTTCCAGGAGCGTCGCGCACCGTCGAACGGTGTCGCGGGCAGCCCACCACCACCCGGAGCTCCGGGAAAGGTCGGTGGGCCACTCGCGTGCTGCACGTATGTGCCCAGATCAGGGGAGCGGCTGCCCGGCAGGTCCCGTGTGGACCCGACGGGTTTCCCCGGCTGCGGATGCGACCTCCCGCAACCCTGACAAGCCGGAACAAGGAAAAGAGAAACAGTGGCGAACCAGTCCCGCCCCAAGGTCAAGAAGTCGCGTGCCCTCGGCATCGCGCTGACGCCGAAGGCCGTCAAGTACTTCGAGGCCCGTCCCTACCCGCCGGGTGAGCACGGCCGTGGCCGCAAGCAGAACTCGGACTACAAGGTCCGTCTGCTCGAGAAGCAGCGTCTGCGCGCTCAGTACGACATCTCCGAGCGCCAGCTGGTGCGCGCCTACGAGCGTGCCGCCAAGGTGCAGGGCAAGACCGGTGAGGCCCTGATCGTGGAGCTGGAGAAGCGCCTCGACGCGCTGGTCCTGCGTTCGGGCATCGCCCGCACGATCTACCAGGCCCGCCAGATGGTCGTCCACGGTCACATCCAGGTCAACGGCAAGAAGGTCGACAAGCCGTCCTTCGTCGTCCGTCCCGACGATGTCGTCCAGGTCCGCGACCGCTCCAAGGAGAAGACCCTCTTCACGATCGCTCGTGAGGGTGGCTTCGCCCCCGACGGTGAGACCCCGCGCTACCTGCAGGTGAACCTCAAGGCCCTGGCGTTCCGCCTGGACCGCGAGCCGAACCGCAAGGAGATCCCGGTGATCTGCGACGAGCAGCTCGTCGTCGAGTACTACGCCCGCTGATCCTCGGCCAGGCGCAGCACTCCCTCAGCCCGCCGTCTCCCCGCCCTTCCGGGTGGGCGAGGCGGCGGGCTGCCGCGTTCCCGGACCACCGCGGCGCGCCGTGCGCGGCGGCGGAACGGACGGCAGCGACCGGCCCCGCCCCAGCGCCCGCGCCACCGCCTCGCCCCACCCGAGCCGCCGCCCCTGCCGCACGCACTCCTCGTACCGCGCGTCCCCGAGCCGCTCCCGGGCCGTCGCCTCGCACAGCTCGTGCGGAGCGTTGTAGTACGCGGACCCGAACAGGGGCAGCCCCACCGACGGCCACACCCCGGCCGCCGCGCCCTGCAGCACCGCCGCCTCCGCCGCGTCTCCCTCCGTCGCGGTGACCAGCGCCAGCAGCTCCATCGACAACACCGAGCCCAGCAGATCGCGGAACGCGTGCGCGCCGCCGAGGCACTCGGCCAGCAGCGCCCGGGAACGGGCCGTGTCCCCCTCGGCCCAGGCCGCGTACGCGAGCACGAACAGCGCGTACCCGAGCGCCCACCGCTCGCCGTGGTCCTCGCAGACCTGCCGCACGTCCTCGCACAGCCGCACCGCGTCCGGCAGATCGCCCTGGAACGCCCGGGTCATCGCCAGCTCCACCTGGCCCATCAGCACATTGCTGTTCAGCTCGCCGATCTCCTGGTAGCGCTCCAGCGCCGAGCGCAGCAACCGCTCCGCGCGGGCCATGTCGTCGGTGACCAGCGCCAGACATCCGGTGCGGTGCTCGGCGTAGGCGATGCCGGTCGCGCTGCCCACGCGCTCCGCCTCCGCACGGCACTCGGTCAGCGCCGCGAGGGCGGGCACCGGATCGCCCTGGAGGATCGCGACGTATCCCAGCACCCACAGGGCCTTCAGCCGCGGATGCTCGCCCGCGCTGTGCGCACCGCCCTCGGTCTCGAGTTCGAGGCTGCGCTGCAACCAGTGCCGTCCCTCCGCGAGCCGTCCGCAGCCCGCCCAGTAGAACCACAGCGAACCGGCCAGATACTGGCCCAGGTGCGCCTCGCCGGGCTCGGTCAGGCAGTGCTCCAGCGCACTGCGCAGATTCGGCAGCTCGGCCTCGATGCGCTGGGCGACCTCCGCCTGCCGGGGTGAGAACCAGTCCAGCTCGCACCAGGTCGCCAGCCCCATGTACCAGTCGCGGTGGCGGCGCCGCATCCGCTCCGCGTCGCCGGTCGCCGTGAGCCAGTCGGCGCCGTAGGCCCGGATCGTGTCGAGCATGCGGTAGCGCACGCCCGTGGCGCTCTCCTCACGGGTCACGACCGACTGCGCGATCAGCTCCGTCAGCACGTTCAGCACATCGTCCGCCGGCAGCCCGTGCCCGCTGCAGACGTATTCCACGGCGTCCAGGTCGAACTGCCCGGCGAACACCGTCAGCCGCGCCCACAGCAGCCGCTCGGCCGGGGTGCACAGCTCATGGCTCCAGCCGATCGCCGTGCGCAGCGTCCGATGCCGGGGCAGCGCGTCGCGCACCTGACCGGTCAGCAGCCGGAACCGGTCGTCCAGCCGCTCCAGCAGCTGCCCCGGCGACAGCGCCCGCAGCCGCCCGGCCGCCAGCTCCAGGGCCAGCGGGATGCCGTCGAGGCGCCGGCACAGCTCGCGCACCTCGGGCCCGTCGCCGACGGGCACGCCCTGGGCGGCGGCGCGCTCGGCGAACAGCTCCACCGCCTCCTCCTCGCCGAGGGGCGCGAGCGGCAGCAGCCGTTCACCGGCCAGGCGCAGCGGGCACCGGCCCACCGCGAGGATCCGCAGCTGCGGGAGCCGGGCCAGCAGGTGGGCCACCAGCTCGGCGCACGCCTCGGCCAGATGCTCGAAACCGTCGAGCACCAGCAGGAGTTCCCGGCCGGCGAGATGCGCGAGCAGCGTCTCGCGCGGCGCCCGGGACGTGTGGTCCGTCAGACCCAGCGCCTCCACGAGCGCGTACGCGACGAGGCCGGCGTCCCGCAGGGGTGCCAGATCCACCCGCCACACCCCGTGCGGGGCCGCGCAGCGCGCCGCCGCGCGCGACGCGAGCCGCGACTTGCCGACCCCGCCGGGGCCGGTCACGGTCACCAGCCGCGAGCCGCGCAGGGCCTCGGCCAGGTCGGCCAGTTCGCCGGCCCGGCCGACGAACGCGTTCGATTCCGCGGGAAGATGGCCGCCCGCGGGAGTACCGGCGCGCTGATGATCTCGCATGGGACACGGAGCGTACTGAACCGTAATCACTGCGTACAATCGCTTCCCGGAACTCCGGCGCCCACGCCCCCTAATCCGGTACGGAGCCCGAGCCCCGGCGCGATAGGCTCGGTGCACGACTTTCTCGATGTTCAGGCACGTTTCAGGGAGCGGGTGCGCACAGTGTCCGGTGGTGAGGTGGCCGGGATCCTGGTGGCCGTCTTCTGGGCGATCCTGGTCTCCTTCCTCGCGGTGGCTCTCGCGAGGCTGGCCCAGACGCTCAAGGCGACGACCAAGCTCGTGGCGGACGTGACCGACCAGGCCGTCCCGCTGCTGGCCGACGCCTCCCAGGCGGTGCGCTCCGCGCAGACCCAGATCGACCGGGTCGACGCGATCGCCTCCGACGTCCAGGAGGTCACCTCGAATGCCTCCGCCCTGTCGACGACCGTTGCCTCCACCTTCGGCGGCCCGCTGGTCAAGGTCGCGGCCTTCGGCTACGGCGTCCGCCGGGCGCTGGGCGGGCGCAAGGGTGAGGTGCCCGCCGAGGAGTCGAGGCGTACCGTGATCGTGGGCCGCACCGTCCCGGCCTCGCGACGGGGCAAGCGGAAGTAAGGACTGAGACCGAGCGATGTTCCGCCGTACGTTCTGGTTCAGCACGGGCGTCGCCGCCGGTGTGTGGGCCACCACCAAGGTCAACCGCAAGCTGAGGCAGCTGACCCCCGAGAGCCTCGCCGCGACCGCGGCGAACAAGGCGCTCGAGACGGGACAGCGGCTCAAGGACCGCGCCGTGGGCTTCGCGCTCGACGTCCGCGACAACATGGCCCAGCGGGAGGCCGAGCTCGGGGAGGCCCTGGGCATCCACGAGAACCCGGAACTCGCGGCCCCCGGGCGCTACGCCGCCATCGAGAACAACCGCAGCAACCCGAAGTACGCCGAGAACCCGGCGTACTCGTACAACCGGAATGAGGACCACTGATGGAGTCGGCTGAGATCCGCCGCCGCTGGCTGAGCTTCTTCGAGGAGCGCGGGCACACCGTCGTCCCTTCGGCGTCGCTCATCGCGGACGACCCGACTCTGCTCCTCGTCCCCGCCGGCATGGTTCCCTTCAAGCCCTACTTCCTGGGTGAGGTCAAGCCGCCGTTCCCGCGCGCCACCAGCGTGCAGAAGTGCGTGCGCACGCCCGACATCGAAGAGGTCGGCAAGACCACGCGGCACGGCACGTTCTTCCAGATGTGCGGCAACTTCTCCTTCGGCGACTACTTCAAGGAAGGCGCCATCAGTTACGCCTGGGAGCTGCTCACCACGCCCCAGGACAAGGGTGGTTACGGCCTGGAGCCGGAGAAGCTCTGGATCACCGTCTACAAGGACGACGACGAGGCCGAGCGCATCTGGCACGAGGTCGTCGGCGTGCCGAAGGAGCGCATCCAGCGCCTCGGTATGAAGGACAACTACTGGTCCATGGGCGTCCCCGGCCCCTGCGGCCCCTGCTCCGAGATCAACTACGACCGCGGCCCCGAATTCGGCGCCGAGGGCGGCCCCGCCGTCAACGACGAGCGGTACGTGGAGATCTGGAACCTCGTCTTCATGCAGTACGAGCGCGGCGAGGGCATCGGCAAGGACAACTTCGAGATCCTCGGCGAGCTGCCGAGCAAGAACATCGACACGGGCCTCGGCCTGGAGCGCCTCGCCATGATTCTGCAGGGCGTGCAGAACATGTACGAGATCGACACCTCCATGGCCGTCATCCGCAAGGCCACCGAGCTGACCGGCGTGGCCTACGGCGACGCCCACGCCTCGGACGTCTCGCTGCGCGTGGTCACCGACCACATGCGCACCTCCGTGATGCTCATCGGTGACGGCGTGACCCCCGGCAACGAGGGCCGCGGCTATGTGCTGCGCCGCATCATGCGCCGCGCCATCCGCAACATGCGCCTGCTCGGTGCCACCGGTCCGGTCGTCAAGGACCTGATCGACACCGTCATCGAGATGATGGGCCAGCAGTACCCTGAGCTGATCACCGACCGAGAGCGCATCGAGAAGGTCGCCGTCGCCGAGGAGAACGCCTTCCTCAAGACGCTGAAGGCCGGCACCAACATCCTCGACACCGCCGTCACCGAGACCAAGCAGTCCGGCGGCACGGTCCTGGCCGGCGAGAAGGCGTTCCTGCTCCACGACACCTGGGGCTTCCCGATCGACCTCACCCTCGAAATGGCCGCCGAGCAGGGCCTGTCGGTGGACGAGGACGGCTTCCGCCGCCTGATGAAGGAGCAGCGGGAGCGCGCCAAGGCCGACGCCCAGGCCAAGAAGACCGGCCACGCCGGGGCCGGCGCCTACCGTGAGATCGCCGACAAGGTCGGCGCCACCGACTTCATCGGCTACAGCGACACCGAGGGCGAGTCCACCGTCGTCGGCATCCTCGTCGACGGCGCCTCCTCCCCGGCCGCCACCGAGGGCGACGAGGTCGAGATCGTCCTGGACCGCACCCCGTTCTATGCCGAGGGGGGCGGCCAGATCGGCGACACCGGCAAGATCAAGGTCGACTCCGGTGCCGTCATCGAGGTCCGCGACTGCCAGAAGCCGGTCCCGGGTGTCTACGTCCACAAGGGCGTCGTGCAGGTCGGTGAGGTGACGGTCGGTGCCAAGGCCCACGCCTCCATCGACGCGCGCCGCCGCAAGGCCATCGCCCGCGCCCACTCGGCCACCCACCTGACCCACCAGGCCCTGCGCGACGCCCTCGGCCCGACGGCCGCCCAGGCCGGTTCCGAGAACCAGCCCGGCCGCTTCCGCTTCGACTTCGGTTCCCCGTCCGCCGTGCCGACGGCCGTGATGACCGACGTCGAGCAGAAGATCAACGAGGTGCTCGCCCGCGACCTCGACGTCCGCGCCGACGTCATGGGTATCGACGAGGCCAAGAAGCAGGGCGCCATCGCCGAGTTCGGCGAGAAGTACGGCGAGCGGGTCCGCGTCGTGACCATCGGCGACTTCTCCAAGGAGCTGTGCGGCGGCACGCACGTGCACAACACCGCCCAGCTGGGCCTGGTGAAGCTGCTCGGCGAGTCCTCCATCGGCTCCGGTGTCCGCCGTATCGAGGCCCTGGTCGGGGTGGACGCCTACAACTTCCTCGCCCGCGAGCACACGGTCGTCAACCAGCTCACCGAGCTGCTGAAGGGCCGCTCGGAGGAGCTGCCGGAGAAGGTCGCCGCCATGCTCGGCAAGCTGAAGGACGCCGAGAAGGAGATCGAGAAGTTCCGCGCCGAGAAGGTGCTGCAGGCCGCCGCCGGTCTCGCCGAGTCCGCCAAGGACGTGCGCGGTGTGGCCGTGGTCACCGGTCGGGTCCCGGACGGCACCACCCCCGACGACCTGCGCAAGCTCGTGCTCGACGTGCGCGGCCGCATCCAGGGCGGGCGCGCCGCGGTCGTGGCCCTCTTCACGGTGAACAACGGCAAGCCGCTCACCGTCATCGCCACCAACGAGGCGGCCCGCGAGCGCGGCCTCAAGGCCGGCGACCTGGTCCGCACCGCCGCCAAGACGCTCGGCGGCGGCGGTGGCGGCAAGCCGGACGTCGCCCAGGGCGGCGGCCAGAACCCGGCCGCCGTCGGTGAGGCCGTCGACGCCGTCGAGCGTCTCGTGGCCGAGACGGCCAAGTGACGGTCGGGTAAGGAAACGGTCGGAATCATGCGCAGAGGACGTCGGCTTTCGATCGACGTCGGGGACGCCCGGATCGGGGTCGCCTCGTGCGACCCCGACGGGATCCTCGCCACCCCGGTGGAGACGGTCCCCGGCCGGGACATCCCCGCCGCGCACCGCCGGCTGCGGCAGCTGGTGGAGGAGTACGAGCCGATCGAGGTCGTCGTCGGTCTCCCTCGCTCCCTCAAGGGGGGCGAGGGCCCGGCCGCCGTCAAGGTCCGCGCGTTCGCCGAGGAGCTGGCCCGGGGCATCAAGCCGGTGCCGGTCCGGCTGGTGGACGAGCGGATGACCACGGTCACGGCCAGCCAGGGGCTGCGCGCCTCGGGCGTGAAGGCCAAGAAGGGCCGCTCGGTCATCGACCAGGCGGCCGCCGTCATCATCCTGCAGCAGGCGCTCGAATCCGAACGGGTGTCAGGCAAAGCCCCGGGCGAGGGCGTCGAAGTGGTCATCTGATCGCGATACGGTAACGTTCCGCGCGATGCGGCGGTGTTCGAACAGCCGCCGCACAACAAGAGGCGGGACGGAGCCGGAGCCACCAGCCGCGTGACCGCCGCCTCGCGGCTCTAGGGGATCGATGACTGAGTATGGCCGGGGCCAAGGCTCCGAACCGTGGCATCCGGAGGACCCGTTGTACGGGGACGGCGGATGGGAAGGGCAGCAGCCCCACGTGGGCCATCAGCCTGCCTACGGCGGCCAGCAGCACCACCCGCAGCAGCCGCACCACCCCCAGCAGCACGGGCAGCACCCGCAACAGCAGGGCTACGGCGACTGGAGCCCCGAGCAGCAGTCCGGGTACGACCAGCAGCAGTACCAGCACCAGCAGCAGTATCAGCAGCAGGAACAGCAGTACTACGGCGAGCAGCAGTACCCGCAGGACGGCGGCTGGGACAGCACGGGCACGCACGGGCACGTGCCGTATCCGCCCGACCCGGCCGACCCCTACGCGCAGCAGGCCGGCGCCTACGGGGGCGAGCAGCCCGACTTCTACCAGACCGAGGACGCCTACCCGCCGCCGGAGCCGCCCGCCCGTCGGCGCGGCGAGCCGGAGCCGCGGCAGGAGACCGACTGGGACCCCGGCCCGGACCAGGGTGAGCACGCCTTCTTCACCGGCGGCGACCCCGACGATGACCCCGAGGACGACGAGCCGCGCGGGCGTGCGGCCCGGCGCGGCGGCAAAGGGGGCAAGGGCGGCAAGGGCGGCAAGAAGAAGAGCCGTAACGGCATCGCCTGCCTGGTGGTCGCGCTCGTGTTCGGCGGCGGCCTCGCCGGGGTCGGCTACGTCGGCTACACCTTCTACCAAAATCGTTTCGGCTCGGCCCCGGACTTCGCGGGCGACGGCACGGGCGAGACCGTGACCATCGAGATCCCCAAGGGCGCGGGAGGCTACGACATCGGCCGCCGGCTCAAGGCGGCCGGCGTGGTCAAGAGCGTCGACGCCTTCGTCTCCGCGCAGCAGCAGAACCCGCACGGCAACTCCATCCAGGCCGGCGCCTACATCCTGCGCAAGCAGATGTCGGCCGCCAGCGCCGTCGAGATGATGCTCGACCCGAAGAGCCAGAACAACGTCATGGTCACGCCCGGCGAGCGCAACGCGCACGTCTACGCGGCGATCGACCAGAAGCTGGGCCTCGCCACCGGCACCACCAAAACCACCGCCGACAAGCAGTACAAGAGCCTCGGCCTGCCCAGCTGGGCGAACAACAACAGCGCGATCAAGGACCCGCTGGAGGGCTTCCTCGCCCCCGGCACCTATCCCGCGGCCAAGGGCATGAAGCCGGAGACGGTGCTGAAGGCGATGGTGACCCAGGCCGCCGAGGTCTACGGCCGCTACGACCTGCAGGGCAAGGCCCAGGCCCTCGGTCTGAAGGACCCGCTCCAGGTCGTCACGGTGGCCAGCCTGGTCCAGGCCGAGGGCAAGACCCACGACGACTACCGCAAGATGGCCGAGGTGGTCTACAACCGCCTCAAGCCCACGAACACGGAGACCAACCAGCTCCTGCAGTTCGACTCGACCTTCAACTATCTGAAGGGCGAGAGCAACATCCACATCGCCACACGCGAGATCTACAAGAACAAGGACCCGTACAACACGTACACCAACAAGGGTCTGCCGCCCGGCCCCATCGGCAACCCCGGTGAGGACGCCATGAAGGCGGCGCTGAATCCGACGCACGACGGCTGGATCTACTTCGTGGCGACCGACGGCGTGAGCAACACCGAATTCGCCAGGACGCTGGCCGAGTTCAACAAGCTCAAGGACAAGTTCAATGAAAGCTCGGGCAACTGACGCCCGCCGGGCGGCCGTCCTCGGCTCGCCCATCGCGCACTCCCTGTCCCCGGTGCTGCACCGGGCCGCCTACGCCGAGCTGGGCCTCGACGGCTGGAGCTACGACCGCTTCGAGGTCGACGAGGCCGGGCTGCCCGGTTTCTTCGACCGGTTGAACGCCGAGTGGGCGGGGCTTTCGCTCACCATGCCGCTGAAGCGGGCCGTGATCCCGCTGCTGGACGAGATCAGCGAGACCGCGTCCTCGGTGGAGGCCGTCAACACGGTCGTCATCGCCGAGGACGGCCGACGGATCGGGGACAACACCGACATCCCGGGCATGGTCGCCGCGCTGCGCGAGCACGGCATCGAGCAGGTCGGCACGGCCGCGGTGCTCGGCGCCGGCGCCACGGCCTCCTCCGCGCTGGCCGCGCTGTCCCGGGTGTGCTCGGGCGAGGTCGTCGTCTATGTGCGCAGCGAGGCCCGGGCCGCCGAGATGCGCGAGTGGGGCGAGCGCCTGGACGTCGAGGTGCGCACCGCCGACTGGGCGGACGCGGCCGAGGCCCTGCGCGCCCCCCTGGTGATCGCGACGACACCCGCCGGGACGACCGACGCCCTGGCCGCCGCCGTACCGGAGCGGCCCACCACGCTCTTCGACGTGCTGTACGACCCCTGGCCGACCGAGCTGGCCGCGCGCTGGTCGATGTTCGGCGGGGCCGTGGTCGGCGGCCTCGACCTGCTCGTGCACCAGGCCGTCCTCCAGGTCGAGCAGATGACCGGGCACACCCCGGCCCCGCTGGAGGCGATGCGCCGGGCGGGCGAGAAGGCCCTGGCGGAGCGCTGAAAGCGGCCATCGGCTCGCCTCCGCCGTCCGCGCCGGCGTCCGCCTGCTGGACCGGCGGCCGGGACTTGCGCCCGGACGTGGGAGGATCGGAGGTGGCGGGCCCGGGCCGCGCACCCGGTCGCGCCGTCGCCGTACGCGTGCGTGCGTGTACGCGGAGCAGAACCAGGCGCGAGCACTGAGGAGCATCGTTGAGCAGGCTGCGTTGGCTGACCGCGGGTGAGTCCCATGGTCCCGCACTTGTCGCGACGCTGGAGGGCCTTCCCGCCGGCGTGCCGATCACCACGGAGATGGTGGCGGACCACCTCGCGCGGCGGCGGCTCGGCTATGGCCGCGGTGCGCGGATGAAGTTCGAGCGGGACGAGGTCACCTTCCTCGGCGGTGTCCGGCACGGGCTGACGCTGGGCTCGCCGGTGGCGATCATGGTGGGCAACACCGAGTGGCCGAAGTGGGAGAAGGTGATGGCGGCCGATCCGGTGGACCCGGAGGAGCTGGCCGCGCTCGCCCGCAATGCGCCGCTGACCCGGCCGCGTCCGGGCCATGCCGACCTGGCGGGCATGCAGAAGTACGGCTTCGACGAGGCCCGGCCGGTCCTGGAGCGTGCCTCGGC
>NZ_JBVJOL010000011.1:0-263566 GCF_055583185.1 Streptomyces sp. NPDC104814
CCACGGATCCTCCAGCACCTTGCTATCGAGCGGTCGTCCCTCGGGACACCTCGGCTTGCAGCCCCAAGGACGGTTCGCCAGCCGCGATGGCATTCAATCACTTACCGGCAGGCGTGCACGACGCCTTGACTCCATTGTCCGTCACGCCAGTGACACACTCGGTGCCGATGGCCAAGAATCACCGATCCGATCTACCCGCCCCGGAACCCGTGTCCCGCCCGGCGCCGGGTGCTGTCCTGGGCAGACTCGCCTCGGGCCCGAACCGGGCGTCGCGCATCACTCATACGGAGCACTTGCCCCCGCGCGCGGGTCGCCATGCCGTCTGGCCCGACCGGATCCGCGCGGAGGTGATCTCGGCCGTGCGGGCCTGCGGGATCGAGCATCCGTGGGCCCACCAGGCCGAGGCCGCCGAGCACGCCCTGGACGGCGACTCGGTGGTGGTCGCCACCGGCACCGCCTCCGGCAAGTCCCTGGCCTACCTGGTCCCCGTTCTCTCCGCCCTGCTGGACGGCTCCGAGGCCCCGAACGGCCGCGGCGCCACCGCCCTGTACCTGTCCCCGACCAAGGCGCTTGCGGCGGACCAGTGCCGGTCCGTGAAGAATCTTTCACAGCCGCTCGGACACGCCGTGCGACCTGCCGTCTACGACGGCGACACGCCGTTCGAGGAACGCGAGTGGATCCGCCAGTACGGCAACTACGTGCTGACCAATCCCGACATGCTGCACCGCGGGATCCTGCCCTCCCACCCGCGCTGGGCCTCCTTCCTGAAGTCCCTGCGCTACGTCGTCATCGACGAGTGCCACACCTACCGGGGCGTCTTCGGCTCGCACGTCGCCCAGGTGCTGCGCCGACTGCGCCGGCTGTGCGCCCGCTACGGGTCCTCCCCGGTGTTCCTGATGGCCTCCGCGACCGCCGCCGAGCCCGCCGTGGCCGCTCAGCGGCTGACGGGCCTGCCGGTCGTCGAGGTGGCCGACGACGCCTCCCCGCGCGGAGAACTGGTGTTCGCTCTCTGGGAGCCCCCGCTCACCGAGATGCAAGGCGAGAAAGGTGCACCCGTTCGGCGTACCGCCACCGCCGAGACGGCCGATCTGCTCACCGACCTCGCCGTGCAGGGGATCCGCACGGTGGCCTTCGTACGCTCCCGGCGTGGCGCCGAGCTGATCTCGGTGATCACCCAGGAACGGCTCGCCGAAGTGGACCGCTCGCTCGCCCGGCGTGTCGCCGCCTACCGCGGCGGCTATCTGCCCGAGGAACGCCGCGCCCTGGAGCGCGCCCTGCACTCCGGCGAACTGCTCGGCCTCGCCGCGACGACCGCCCTCGAGCTCGGTGTGGACGTCTCCGGCCTGGACGCGGTCCTCATCGCCGGCTACCCCGGCACGCGTGCGTCCCTGTGGCAGCAGGCCGGCCGGGCGGGCCGCTCCGGTCAGGGCGCCCTCGCGGTGCTGATCGCCCGTGACGACCCACTGGACACCTTCCTCGTCCACCATCCCGAGGCCCTGTTCGACCGACCGGTGGAATCCACGGTCCTCGACCCCGACAACCCGTACGTGCTCGCCCCGCACCTGTGCGCCGCCGCGGCGGAACTGCCGCTGGTCGAGGACGACCTGAAACTGTTCGGCCCGTCCTGCGCCGACGTGCTTCCCCAGCTGGAGGCCGCCAGGCTGCTGCGCCGGCGGACGAAGGCCTGGCACTGGACCCGCCGCGAACGGGCCGCCGACCTCACCGACATCCGCGGGGCCGGCGGCCGCCCCGTCCAGGTCGTCGAGACCGGTACGGGCCGCCTCCTCGGCACCGTCGACGAGGCCGCCGCGCACGGCACCGTCCACGAGGGCGCCGTCCACCTCCACCAGGGCCGCACCTACCTCGTGCGCTCCCTGGACCTGGAGGACTCGGTCGCCCTGGTGGAACAGGCCAGCCCGCCGTATTCGACGGTCGCCCGCGACACCACCGCGATCTCCGTCCTGGAGACGGACACCGAGATCCCCTGGGGCGAGGGCCGCCTGTGCTACGGATCGGTGGAAGTCACCAACCAAGTGGTCTCCTTCCTGCGCCGCCGGCTCATCACCGGTGAAGTGCTCGGCGAGACGAAACTCGACCTGCCCCCGCGGACGCTGCGCACCCGCGCCGTGTGGTGGACGGTCACCGAGGACCAGCTGGACGCCGCCCGGATCACCCCGGAGATCCTCGGCGGCTCCCTGCACGCCGCCGAACACGCCTCCATCGGCATGCTGCCGCTGTTCGCGACCTGCGACCGCTGGGACATCGGCGGAGTCTCGGTACCGCTGCACCCCGACACGCTCCTGCCGACGGTCTTCGTCTACGACGGCCACCCCGGCGGCGCCGGCTTCGCGGAACGCGCCTTCCACACCGCCCGCGCCTGGCTCGCCGCCACCCGCGAGGCCATCGCCTCCTGCGAGTGCGAGGCCGGCTGCCCGTCCTGCATCCAGTCGCCCAAATGCGGCAACGGCAACGATCCGCTGCACAAACGGGGCGCCATCCGCCTGCTCACGACGCTCCTGCGCGGCGCACCGGAGGAGAAACCGGAAGCCGTGCCGGACGGGACGCCGAGGGAGACACCGCAGGGAGACCTTGAGGAGCCGGGCGAGCCGGGCGAGTCGCCGGGGGAGAGCCCGGTGGAGCTGCGGGTGGAGGAGTCGGTGGAGCCGCGGGGGGAGGACCCGGTGGAGCCGGTGGAGCAACCGGCGGAGACGCCAGGGGAGCCGCGCGAGGAGAGCCCAGGGGAGCCGCCGGAGGAGGGCCCGGTGGAGTGGCCGGCGGAGAGCCCGGGCGGGGAAGTTCCGCCGGGCTCGGCAGAGGGTCCGTCGGTGTCCGCGCCGCCGGGCCCGCTCTCGCCCTGATCTCGGCGGCGAACGGCGCCCGGCCCGACCCAGCCGTCACGTCCGAGGTCTCGCCGACGAGCGTGCACCGCACCAGCCGGGCACCCTGCGCCCGCGCGACACCGGCCGCCCGGGCGCAGGCCGCCGTGGCGCCCTCGGCCGAGTGGTCCGCCGCCGCGAGCGCCGCGAGGTCCGCGCCGCCGGCCGCGCGGTGCCGGGCCACGACGGCCTGCCCGAGCGCCAGCACGGCCGCGAACACCACGCACAGCACGGCGACCACACCGACGCTCCACACGGTCGCCGAGCCGCGGTCCGAGCCTGGAGGGCGCCACTCCCCCGCCCGCCGGCTCACCGCTGCACCCCCACCGTCTCCTCCGCCAACGCCACCGCCTCCTCGTGCAGTTCGAAGGACAGTCCGTGCAGCAGGGCGGGCTTGGCCGTGACGACCACCCGCACCTGGTCGCCCTCCCGGCCGACGGTGATCCGGGCGCCACGCGGAGCCGTGTCCCGCGCCACCCGGATCACCTCCTCGTCCGGGTCCTGGCGGGCGGCCGCTCGCGCTCCGGTCCGCGCCGCGTCCACGCACTGGACCTGCGCCGCGACCACGAGCAGCCCCCACACCAGGGCGGTGGCGAAGAGGACCAGCACCGGCAGGGCCACAGCCGTCTCCGCCGTCACGAACCCCCTGTCCCCGCCTGACACCCGCCGCCGTTCACACCGCCGCACCGAGCGCTCGATTCATCAGGGCCTGAAGCTGCGCGGAGACCGCCTCGCTCGTCGCCAGTTTGTAGAGCACGGTGGCGAACGCCACCGCCGCGACCACGCCGACCGCGTATTCGGAGGTGACCATTCCGGCGTCCCTCCGCCCCATCGCCCGAGCCCTGCCCAGCAGTACCCGCAGCCGTGCCTTCACTGCCTTGTACATCTCAACCCCCGTGAGGTTCCGTTCCGTTCGTCGATCCGTTCTGCGCCGTCCGTCCACCCGGTCCGTTCCGCCCTCAGCCACCCCCTTCCAGCAGGCCGCCCGCGAGTCCGATCACCACGGGCAGGACGCCGATCACGATGAACGCGGGCAGGAAGCACAGCCCCACCGGAGCGGTCACCATCACCGCCGCCCGTCTGGCCCGTTCCGTCGCCGTGCGCGTCCAGTCGGCCCGGGCGTCCGCGGCGAGCCGCGCGACGGGCTCCGCCGCCGGCAACCCGCTTTCATCGGCCCGCTCCAGCAGCCGGGCCAGCGCCGCGGCCCCGGGCAGCGCGGCCAATCGCCGCCAGGCGTCGGCCGGTTCGCCGCCGAGCCGCACTTCCGCCGCCCCGCGCGCCAGAGCCTGTCCGAGCGGGCCGCCCAGTGCTTCACCGACGGCATGAGCCGCGTCCACCGGGCCGGCGCCCGCCGTGATGCAGGCGGCCAGCAGGTCGGCGGCGAGGGGCAGTCGGCGCCCGGCATCCCGTAGTTCCCCCGCCGTGAGACCTGGGCCGGGAGCGGCCCTCGACTGCCGGTGGCGCCAGTACCCCAGCCCGGCCGCGGCGGCCACGCCGACGACGACTCCGGTGATCCCGCCGACGACGGCCCATCCCGCTCCTGCCACGGCCACCAAGGGCAGCAGACGCCCCCACGCACGGTCCGGCCGTGTCCGGCCGCCCACCGGCGCCGCCTCACGGGCCAGCAACCCGGTCAATCGCCTGCGCACCCGACGCTCGCGCCGCACCCGCTCCAGCCACCGCCCCGCTCCCACGAGACCCAGCACCAGGGCCAACACCGCCCCCAGCCTGTGGACAACCTCCGTGCTCACCACGCCCCACTCCTCTCGGCCCCACTCGCACTCCCATGCCTCACAGCTGCTCCTCACGGCGGCTCACACCGACTCCGCCGCCCCCACGATCCGCAGCGCCCACCACACGCCCGCCGCCTCCAGCAGCCCGCCGACGAGCAGGCAGCCGAGGCCCGCGCCGGTGTGCAGCAGCACCCGCAGCGGATCGGCGCCGAGCGCGGTGCCCAGGGCCAGGCCGAGGGCCGGCAGAGCGGCGAGCAGCACGGCGGTGGAGCGGGCGCCCGCCAACTGCGCACGCAGATCGGCGCGCTGGTCGCGTTCGGCCCGTAGACCCGCCTGGAGGCGGTCCAGTCCGGCCGCGAGACCCGCCCCCTGGTCCAAGGCCACCCGCCAGCAGGCGGCGAGCCCGAGCAGCCCGTCGGCGCCCGGCTGCCGGGCCGCCGTCGCCAGCGCGCCCGGCACGTCCCCGCCGAAGCGGGCCGCCGCCAGAACCGCGGCCCGGCCGTCCCCGAGACCACCGGACTCGCGTGACGCGCTCAGCAGCGCCTGACCCGGCTGACGGCCGGCACGCACCTCGCCGGCGAGCTCCGCACACAGCGCGATGACGGCGTCCCGCTGCTCTTCCCGCATGCACCGCGCCTGCGCGGCCAGCCGCGCCCGCCGCAGCAACGGCACCCCCGCCGCCCCCGCGGCGAGCGGCAGCAGCGAACCGCCCAGCAGGCCCAGCAGCGCTCCGGCGACCGCCGCCCACCACTCGGGGCGCCACCGCCCACGCAGCCGACGTAGCTCCTGGACGAGATCGGGCCAGGCGAGCGGCGCCACGGCCACCGATCCCCCGGCGGGCACCCATCCCCCGGCGGTCACTGCTCCTCCCATGGTCACCACACCCCCGCCCGCGAGCACCAGCCGTGCCCTCCGGGCCCCGAAGTGGTCACCGCCGACCAGCCAGGCCGCCATGGCCAGACAGGCCGTGGCGGCGGCCCAGGACGCCTGCACCACACCCCACGGCGTCTCACCCATCCGCGTCACCTCCCCGGCTGCCGGTCGCGTCCGGGCCCTCGTCAAAGGCGTCCCCGTGGCTCCCGAGCAGTCCCCGCAGCCGCTCCCAGCCGCGTTCGCGCATGAACGCCTCCCGGCTCCAGCGCAGGGCCGGCACGGTCCGCACCAGGCCGGACGGGTCCCGCTCCAGAACGTGCACCTCGGCGATCCGGCGCAGGCCGGCCCGGTCGCGTGCCAGGTGCAGGACGACCGACAGGGCGGCCGCCACCTGGCTGTGCAGGGCGGCCCGGTCGAGTCCGGCCGCCGTACCGAGCGCCTCCAGGCGGGCCGGGACGTCCGCGGCCGCGTTGGCGTGGACGGTCCCCGAGCCTCCTTCATGGCCCGTGTTGAGGGCGGCCAGCAGGTGCACGACCTCCGCCCCGCGCACCTCGCCGACGACCAGCCGGTCGGGCCGCATCCGCAGCGCCTGCCGCACCAGGTCCTCGAGGGTGACCAGCCCGGCGCCCTCCTGGTTGGCGGGTCTGGCCTCCAGGCGTACGACATGCGGGTGGTCCGGGCGCAGTTCGGCGGAGTCCTCGGCGAGGACGATGCGCTCGTCCGCCCCGACGAGACCGAGCAGCGCGCTCAGCAAGGTCGTCTTGCCGGTACCGGTGCCGCCGCTGATCAGGAAGGACAGCCGGGCCGCCAGCAGGGCGCGCAGCACCCGGTCCCCGCCGGGCGGCACGGTGCCCGCCGCGACCAGTTCACCGAGGGTGAAGGCGCGCGGCCGTACGACACGCAGGGACAGGCAGGTGCAGCCGACGGCGACCGGGGGCAGCACCGCGTGCAGCCGGGTGCCGTCGGGCAGCCGGGCGTCCGCCCAGGGGCGGGCGTCGTCCAGGCGCCGGCCGGCCACGGCGGCGAGGCGCTGCGCGAGACGTCGTACGGCGGCCGGGTCGGGGAAGGTGACGTCGGTCAGCTCCAGGCCGGTGCCGCGGTCCACCCAGACCCGGTCCGGCGCCGACACCAGGACATCGCTCACGGTCGGGTCGGCGAGCAGGGGTTCCAGTGGCCCGGCGCCGACCAGTTCCGAGCGCAGCCGCTCGGCCGCGCCGAGGACTTCCGCGTCGCCGAGGACGCGGCCCTGTTCGCGCAGCGCCTGCGCCACGCGCGCGGGGGTGGGCTCGGCCCCGCTGGCGGCCAGTCGCCGGCGCACGCCGTCCAGGAGTTCCGTTCCGGTCGTCGTATCCAGGCCGTTCATGCCGCACCCGCTTCGATGAGGGCGCGCTCCCAGAACCGGGTGCAGAACCGGGCCAGTGGGCCGCGTGCCGCCGCGCCCGGCGGCGCTTTGCCCTCGCCGGGGCGCAGCAGGGCCGATTCCAGGGGCACTTCACCGGCGAGGGGCAGCTGGAGCAGCCGTGCCACCTCGCGGTCGTCGAGGCCGGGTGCGTAGGGGCCGCGGACGGCGACCCGCAGGTCCTTCAGGACCATGCCGACGGCGGACGCGATCCGTCCGGCGGCGGCGACGGCCCGCAGTTCGGCGGGGACGACGAGCACGCCGATGTCGAGCTGGGCGAGGATTTCGGCGACACCGTCGTCGAGGCGGCGCGGCAGGTCGACGACGACCGTGCCGCCCCGGCGGCGGGCGGCGGCGAGCACGGCGCGCACGGCCTGCGGGGGAACGGCGACGCAGTCGCCGCGGTCCCAGCTGAGCACGCGCAAGGCGTGCAGTTCGGGCAGTGACTCCTCCAGGGCGCCACCGCCGACCCGGCCGCGTGAGGCGGCGAACGCCGGCCAGCGCAGGCCCTCGGTGCTCTCCCCGCCGAGGAGGACGTCGAGGCCGCCGCCCAGTGGATCGGCGTCGACCAGGAGGGTGCGCAGGCCCTCACGGGCTGAGGTGACGGCGAGCGCGCAGGCGAGTGTGGAGGCTCCCGCGCCGCCGCGCCCTCCGATCACGCCGACGGTGAGGGCGGGCCGGCCGACGCCTTCGGCGACGTCGGCGATCCGGTCCACCAGCCACTGTTCGCCGTCGGGCAGCATCAGGACGTGGTCGGCGCCGATCTCGACGGCTCGTTTCCACACCCCCGGGTCGTCCTGGTCGCGTCCGACGAGGACCACGCCGCGGCGGCGGGTGGCGGCGCGCACCCGGCCGGTGGCGTCGTCGCCGACCAGGACGAGCGGGGCGGCCTCCCAGCTGCCGCGTGGTTCCGGCACCCCGTGGTGCACTTCCGGTGTGGCGCCCGCGGCCGCGCACAGGCGCAGCAGGTCGTCGAGGAGCTCGGCGTCCTCGGTGACGATGAGCGGTCGGCCCTGGCGTCCCGAGGTGGCGGGCGGCGGGTCGTGTGTGACGGTTCCGGCCACGGTTTCCATCCCCCTTCACTGCATGGCGCGTGGGCTCTCGGGCCCCGCGATTCCCGAACGTGTGAAGAACCGGCATGCGGTCTCCATATGAACGGCCGACGGAAACCGGCCATACGCATCCGCCAATGGGAACCGGCCACGAACTCGGCGTGAGCGGAGGCGCTGGAATCACGGTGCAGCGAAGTCGGAAATCGTGTGGATCTTGGTGGATAACTGTGGACGGCTCAGGGGTTGTGAATATCGCCGTCACCCATACCGGTGACCCTTGTCCGGCGCCTGTGCGACTTTCCACAGCGCAGCCCGGGGGCTACCCACAGTAAACAGCCATGGGCATGACAGATCGTCCCTGCATCCGCCCACGTCGACGCAGGACAGTCACACAGAAAAGGGAGAAACCCACCCGGACATGCGACGACCCCCGCCGGGGGGGAGAGCGGGGGTCGTCTCCACGGCCGACTCGGGGGGGGAGGAGTCGGACCGGGTTAGCACGGTCGCGAACGATCCGTGACTTCCATGGTGTACCCGAGAGGCCTCTCAGGCAAACCCACACGCCCCACCTTACGCCGAATGGGCTGCCCCTATGCTCTGGGGCGTGGAAAACCACTCCTTGCCCCGCACAGCGGCCTTCTTTGACCTGGACAAGACGGTCATTGCGAAGTCGAGCACGCTCACCTTCAGCAAGTCGTTCTACCAGGGCGGACTGATCAACCGCCGCGCCGTCTTGCGGACCGCATATGCCCAGTTCGTGTTCCTGGCCGGCGGCGCCGACCACGACCAGATGGAGCGCATGCGCGCGTACCTGTCCGCGCTGTGCCGCGGCTGGAACGTGCGGCAGGTCAAGGAGCTCGTCGCCGAGACGCTGCACGACCTGATCGACCCGATCATCTACGACGAGGCTGCCTCCCTCATCGAGCAGCACCACACCGCCGGCCGCGACGTCGTGATCGTCTCCACCTCCGGCGCGGAGGTGGTCGAGCCGATCGGTGAGCTGCTCGGGGCGGACCGCGTGGTCGCCACGCGCATGGTCGTCGGTGACGACGGCTGCTTCACGGGCGAGGTGGAGTACTACGCCTACGGCCCGACGAAGGCGGAGGCGGTCAGGGAACTCGCCGCGTCCGAGGGCTACGACCTGACCCGCTGCTACGCCTACAGCGACTCGGCGACCGACCTGCCGATGCTGGAGGCCGTAGGCCATCCGCACGCCGTCAACCCGGACCGCGCCCTGCGCCGCGAGGCCCTCTCGCGCGGATGGCCGGTCCTGGACTTCCACCGCCCGGTGCGTCTCAAGCAGCGCATCCCGGGGCTCTCGGTCCCGCCGCGGCCGGCTCTGGTGGTGGCCGCGGCCATAGGTGCCGCGGCGGCCACGGCGGGCCTCGTCTGGTACGCGAGCAGGCGCCGCCCGGGCACGGCCTGACCTGGGCCAGTCCGGATTTCGAGTACACGGCGTCCGTTTACATACTGTTTGAGACCAAAAGTAAAAAGTGCAGGCAGGGGTTTCGTTTGCTCCCGGTCTGGAGTAAAAAGGACTCAACGGCCCGCGAGACCAAAGGACATCCGAGAGGATCACCTTTACGACGCATTTTGGCCCCACGGACCGAGCATGGACATCCAGCACCCACGCGACGTCGACCCGTCGATTACGGGCCAGCCGCACCAGGTGACGGGCAAAGTCCCCGGCCTGATGGGCACATATCGAGGACGCATGGTAACCGGGTGAACATGCCAGCGGCGGTACGAGTTCCTCGTACCGCCGCAACCCCTTTCGGCGCCCTGCCGGGCACCTGGCCTCTCGGCCGTCAGGCCGCTCCGCGCTGCAGCGCCTCACACACCGCCGTCGACTCGCGGGCGCCCAGCTCCACCGCGCGGCCGCAGTGCGCGATCCACGCCGCCACGCCGTCGGGCGTGCCGGAGACGTACCCGTCGAGCGCCGCGAGGTAGGCCGCTCGGCCCAGTTCGGCATGGCCCACCTCGGCCGGGCAGATCGCCTTGGGATCCAGACCGCTGCCGATCAGCACGATCCGCTCGGCCGTACGCGCGATCAGGCCGTTGTGGGAGGTGAACGGCCGCAGTGCGAGCAGCTCGCCGTGCACGACGGCCGCCGTCACCAGAGCGGGCGCGGAACTGCCCTTGATGATCAGGTCGGCGAGCCCCTCCAGACGCCCCGACACCTCGGCCGCGCCCGGCAGCGCCAGCTCCACCAGCGGCTCGTCGACGTCCTCGCCGGCCTGCCGCGGCCGTCCGACCCGGTCGTCGTCACTGGCGGCCGCCACCAGGTGCAGCCGGGCCAGCACCCGCAGCGGCGACTGCCGCCAGATCGACAGCAGCTGCCCCGCCTCGGCGGTCAGCCGCAACGCCGCGCCCACCACGCGTGCCTCGTCGTCACCACCGAAGTCGGTACGCCGGCGCACCTCCTCCAGCGCCCAGTCGGCGCCGGACAGCGCGGCGGAGCCGCGGGCGCCGCGCAGCGCCGCCTCGGAGGTGATCGCGGGACCGCGGCGGCGCATGATCCGGTGGCCGTAGACCCGGTCCACGGCCTTGCGTACGGATTCCACGGACTCGGGCACGCCGGGCAGGTCGCCCAGGGCGGCGAGAGGATCGGCGGTCGCGCCTGTCGTACTCATGGGTACGACAGTACGCACCCGGACCCCGCGCCCCACGAAGGAGTGGTCTTCTTCACGCAGGACGGCCACGCACAGCCATGAAGCCACTACGCTTGGTGAACATGAAAATTGCTTTCGTCGGGAAGGGCGGCAGCGGCAAGACCACCCTCTCCTCCCTCTTCATCCGCCACCTCGCGGCCACGGGTGCGCCGGTCATCGCCGTCGACGCCGACATCAACCAGCATCTCGGAGCCGCTCTCGGCCTCGACGAGACGGAGGCCGCGGCGCTGCCGGCCATGGGCGAGCACCTGCCGCTCATCAAGGAGTACCTGCGCGGCGGCAACCCCCGGATCGCCTCCGCCGAGACCATGATCAAGACGACGCCGCCGGGTGAGGGCTCCCGGCTGCTGCGGGTGCGGGAGGACAACCCGGTCTACGACACCTGCGCCCGGCCGGTGGAACTCGACGGCGGCGCCGTGCGTTTGATGGTCACCGGCCCTTTCACGGACGCCGACCTGGGGGTCGCCTGCTACCACTCCAAGACGGGAGCGGTGGAGCTGTGCCTGAACCACCTGGTGGACGGGCCCGGCGAGTACGTCGTGGTGGACATGACGGCGGGCTCGGACTCCTTCGCCTCCGGCATGTTCACCCGCTTCGACATGACGTTCCTCGTCGCCGAGCCCACCAGGAAGGGGGTCTCCGTCTACCGCCAGTACAAGGAGTACGCCCGCGACTTCGGCGTCGCGCTGAAGGTCGTCGGCAACAAGGTGCAGGGCCAGGACGACGTCGACTTCCTGCGCGCCGAGGCCGGCGACGACCTGCTCGTGACGGTGGGGCACTCGGACTGGGTGCGTGCCATGGAGAAGGGCCGTCCGCCGCGGTTCGACCTCCTGGAGGACGCCAACCGTCGCGCGCTGCACCAGTTGCAGTCGGCCGCCGACGCGACCTACGCGCAGCGCGACTGGGCGCGCTACACCCGGCAGATGGTGCACTTCCATCTGAAGAACGCTCAGTCCTGGGGCAACGCGCGCACCGGGGCCGACCTGGCGGCGCAGATCGACCCCGGTTTCGTGCTCGGCGAGGAGATCGCCGCGGCTGTGTGAGCAAGCCCGAGGGCCCTCACACAGCCGCACGCTTGGCGTATGCGCTCCGGCTACGACTTGGCCGCCGGCGCCCCGGGGACCCCCTTGGGCGCCGGTGCCGGGCGGCCGCTGAGGAAGGACGCCCAGCCCTGCTTCGGGGCCTCGCCGACCTCCAGGCTGCGCAGCTTGGCCAGGGTCTGCGGGTCCTGGGCGTCCAGCCAGTCGGCGAGCTGATGGAAGGACACGCAGCGCACGTCGGGCTTGTTGCAGACCTCCTTGACGACGTCCTCGACGGCGCGCATGTAGGTGCGGCCGTTCCAGGACTCGAAGTGGTTACCGATGATCAGAGGAGCGCGGTTGCCGTCGTAGGCGCGCTCGAAGCCCTTGAGCAGGCCGTCGCGCATCTGGTCGCCCCAACGGTCGTACATGCTCGGGTCGCCCTGGGTCTGGGTGCCGGACTGGTTGACCATGAAGTTGTAGTCCATGGTCAGCTGCTCGTAGGAGTGGCCGGGGAAGGGCACCAGCTGCATGGACAGGTCCCACAGGCCCTCCTTCTTGCCGGGCCAGACCTGGTTGTTCACGCCGCTGGTGTCGTAGCGGAAGCCCAGTTCACGGGCGGCCTTCATGAAGTTCTTCTGGCCCTCCAGGCACGGGGTGCGGGCGCCGATCAGCTCCTTGTCGTAGTCGAAGGGCAGCGGCGCCGCCTTCGTCATCCCCGTGTTGGTCTTCCAGGACTTCACGAACTGCTTGGCCTGGGCGATCTCGTCCTTCCACTCGTCGACCGACCACTCGCCCACTCCGCCGTCCTTGCCGCAGAAGTGGCCGTTGAAGTGAGTGCCGATCTCGTTGCCCTCCAGCCAGGCCAGGCGCAACTGCTTGACGGTGTCGGCGATTCCCTGGTTGTCGTTGAAGCCGATGTCGGAGCGGCCCGGTGAGTGCTGCGGGGGCCGGTACAGGTCACGCTTGTCCTCGGGCAGCATGTACACGCCGCTGAGGAAGAACGTCATCGTGGCGTGGTTGGCCCGGGCGACTTCGCGGAAGTGTGAGAAGAGCTTCTGGCTGTCCTCACCGGCGCCGTCCCAGGAGAACACCACGAACTGCGGAGGCTTCTGCCCCGGCTTCAGCCGCTCGGGCCTGGGCAGATGGGGCTGCGCCCCGGTGTAGGCGGTGGAGCCGTCGCCGATGAGCCGGACCGTGCCCTTGGGGGCGGCGGCGGGCTTGTTCTTCTGCGGGCCGGAGGCCCCTGCGTGCTCCCCGCTGGACCCACCGGTTCCCATCGTGCAACCGGCCAGCGATGCGGCAACGGCCGCGGCGGCAACGGCGCCTGCGGCGATCCTCTGGGTGGCGGCCATCTTCCGCCCACCTTCTTCCTTCTCTCAGGCCAACGCCGATGAGGGCGTCTTGACGGTGCGCGGCCGAGGCCCGGGCCGGGCTCAGCCGACGCGCCGTCAAGGTCGCACGGGGCCGAGACGGAATTAGTACGACAAGCCGATGAAAAGCTCACTTCCCCCCGGAGAGTGAATTCTTGGCCCATTTGCGCCGAATACCCATGCTTGTTCTTTACTTTGCATTACGATTCATTTACTCGTTGTTGGTACATCCCGCCGCTGCACTCGTGACCCACGGCCGCGACCGGCTCCGCGCTCGACCGCATGCCGGCTCCGCGACCGCGCTGCCCCGAAGGAGACGGGAACATGTCAGCCTGCACCCCAGCCCGAGCGGACCACACGGCGCGCACCGAGCGCGTCCACCCGCCGCACAGCCCGCCGCCCGCCCCGCGCCGCCGTTTCCCGCTCGCCGGGGCGGATGTGTCCGCATCCATCGCGGTGTTCCTCATCGCACTGCCCCTGTCGCTCGGCATCGCCCTCGCCACCGGCGCGCCCTTGCAGGCCGGTCTGGTCGCCGCCGCCGTGGGCGGTCTCGTCGCCGGCCGCCTGGGCGGGTCCCCGCTTCAGGTCAGCGGCCCCGCCGCCGGTCTCACCGTCGTCACCGCCGACCTCATCCACCACTACGGCTGGCGGGCGACCTGCGCCATCACCGTCCTCGCCGGAGCGGCTCAACTCGGCCTCGGCTGCCTGCGGGTGGCCCGCTCCGCCCTGGCCGTGAGCCCCGCCATCGTGCACGGCATGCTCGCCGGCATCGGCGTCACCATCGCCGTCGCCCAGCTGCACATCGTTCTCGGCGGCAGCCCGCAGAGCTCGGTCCTCGCCAACCTCCGGTCCCTGCCCGCACAGTTGGCCGGACTTCAGCCCGCCGCCGTGACCGTGAGCGTGCTGACCCTGGCGGTACTGCTGCTGTGGCCACGGCTGCCCGGCCGGACCGGACGCCTGCTGCGCACGCTCCCCGCGCCCCTCGTCGCGGTCGCCGCCGGCACCGCGGCCGCCGCCCTCGGCGGGCTCACCCTGCCCAGAGTCGACCTGCCGTCCTGGCGCAGTCATGCCCTGCCGGTGCTGCCCGAGGGCCCGGTGCCCGGCCTGATCGCCGCCGTGCTCACCATCACCCTCGTGTGCAGCGTGCAGTCGCTGCTCGGCGCGGTCGCCGTGGACAAGCTGGTCGCCTCCCGCCCCGGGCCCGGCCCCCGCGTCCACCGCTCGGACCTGGACCGCGAACTGCTCGGGCAGGGCGCCGCGAACATCGTCTCCGGGGCGCTCGGCGGCCTGCCTGTCGCCGGGGTGGCCGTGCGCAGCACGGCGAATGTGCGCGCGGGTGCCGAGAGCCGGAACTCCACGATGCTGCACGGCGTTCTCGTAGTGGTCGCCGCGCTGCTGATGGTCCCGATCCTGGAGCTGATCCCGCTCGCCTCGCTCGCCGCCCTGGTGATGGCCGTCGGCATCCAGATGGTGTCCCTGCACCACATCCGCACGGTGACCCGGCACCGGGAAGCGGTGGTGTACGCCGTCACCACCCTCGGCGTGGTGCTCCTCGGCGTCCTCCAGGGCGTGGCGCTGGGGATCGCCGTGGCCGTCGCCGTCGCCCTGAACCGCCTCGCCCACACCCGCATCACGCACGACGAGAGGAAGGGAGTCCATCACGTACGCGTCCGGGGGCAGTTGACGTTCCTCGCGGTACCACGGCTCAGCCGGGCCCTGCATCTCGTCCCTCAAGGTGCCGAAGTCGTCGTGGAGCTCGACGGCTCCTTCATGGACCACGCCGCGTACGAGTCCCTGCAGGACTGGCAGAAGACACACACCGCCCAGGGCGGCACCGTCGAGGTGACCGGCCGCCGCCCCGGCGTCCCCCAGGCCCCCGAGGCCGTCACCGCGATGGCGGCCGGCACCAGACAGACGCCCGGCGGTACGGCAGCAACAGCCACGGGCTGCCGCTGCCGGCCCTGGACACCGTGGCGCAACCATCAGTGCGCGGTGCCGCTCACCGTGCCGCCGAGCGAGACGCCTGGCGCGGAGCAGTCGGGCGACGCACCGGTCACCGTGGCGCCCGCGGACGGAACCCGCGCCTCCGGGCCGGGCGATGCCTACCAGCTCAGCCACGGGATCAGCGCCTTCCAGCGCAACACCGCGCCACTGGTCCGGGAGGAGCTGGCGCGGCTGGCGCGGGAGGGGCAGCGGCCGTCGCAGCTCTTCCTCACCTGCGCCGACTCGCGCCTGGTCACGTCGATGATCACTTCCAGTGGTCCGGGTGACCTGTTCGTGGTGCGCAACGTCGGCAACCTCGTGCCGCCGCCGGGCGCGGAGGGTGGGGACGACTCGGTGGCGGCGGCCA
Organism: Streptomyces sp. NPDC104814; assembly: GCF_055583185.1. Classification (NCBI taxonomy): domain Bacteria; kingdom Bacillati; phylum Actinomycetota; class Actinomycetes; order Kitasatosporales; family Streptomycetaceae; genus Streptomyces; species Streptomyces sp. NPDC104814. Next base: position 15,348 of record NZ_JBVJOL010000011.1, read on the forward strand.
TCGAGTACGCGGTGGAGGTGCTGAAGGTCCGGTCGGTGACCGTGTGCGGGCACTCCGGCTGCGGCGCCATGCAGGCACTGCTCGGCAGCGAGCCGGGGGCCGCGCAGACGCCGCTGAAGCGGTGGCTGCGGCACGGGCTGCCGAGCCTGGAGCGGGTGGCCGACGACGGCCGGCCCCGGCCACGGCTGGCCGGCCGGCTGCCCGCCGACCAGCTGGAGCGGCTGTGCCTGGCCAACGTCATGCAGCAGTTGGAGCACCTGCGCTCCCACACGTCCGTGGCCCGGGCGCTGCGGGAAGGGACCCTGGAGCTGCACGGAATGTACTTCGACGTGGGCGAGGCACAGGCGTACCTGCTCACCGGGGCGGATGTCGGGGAGGAGACGGGGCAGCGATTCGAGCGGGTCGCGGCGGCCGGGGTGCCGGGGTGAGGCCGTCCCTGGTCAGCCCGTCGGGGTGAGGCCGACGCGGGTGAGCCGGACGGGGTGAGGCCGACGCGGGCGCGTCGGACGCGGTGAGGTCGACGCGGGCGCGTCGGACGCGGTGAGTCCGGCGCGGGCGCGTCGGACGCGGTGAGGCCGTCAGGGGGCGGCCGTCCGCCCCCCGGTGACCCCGTCTCAGGCGGGCCCGTCTCGGTCGCCCCGAGCCCGGCGGCCCCGGCGCCGGGTCTGCGTCGGAGCAGATCCGACAGCTCGGCGGAAGCCCGTATCGGCGTATGGATCGCATGCGTCAACGGGCCGGCCGCGCTCGGTTGCGAGCAGAATGCCGTGGGTAGGCGCGACCCTCGGGGGGAGAACCTCCGAGGGCCGTGGCCCGTGACCCGGGCGTGAACGGGTGACAGGATGCCGGAAGGGGTTGACCAGCCCCGTCGACCCCTCGGAGAATCAAGGGCGTTGATTGGTCTAAACCACTTTGGACGGTGTTCGGATGGCAACCAACGAAAGTCCTTCCCTCTCGAACCTCCTCAAGGAGGAGCGTCGCTTCTCGCCGCCTGCCGAGCTCGCCGCGCACGCCAACGTCACGGCCGAGGCGTATGAGCAGGCCAAGGCCGACCGGCTCGGCTTCTGGGCGGAGCAGGCCCGTCGGCTGAGCTGGGCCAAGGAGCCGACCGAGACGCTGGACTGGTCGAACCCGCCGTTCGCGAAGTGGTTCAAGGACGGGCAGCTCAACGTCGCGTACAACTGCGTCGACCGCCATGTCGAGGCCGGCAACGGCGACCGGGTCGCCATCCACTTCGAGGGCGAGCCCGGCGACAGCCGCGCGATCACCTACGCCGAGCTCAAGGACGAGGTCTCCAAGGCCGCCAACGCCCTGCTGGAGCTGGGCGTGCGCAAGGGCGACCGGGTCGCGATCTACATGCCGATGATCCCGGAGACGGCGATCGCCATGCTCGCCTGCGCCCGGATCGGCGCCGCGCACTCGGTGGTCTTCGGCGGCTTCTCCGCCGACGCGCTCGCGACGCGCATCCAGGACGCGGACGCGCGCGTGGTCATCACCTCCGACGGCGGCTACCGGCGCGGCAAGCCGTCCGCGCTCAAACCCGCCGTGGACGAGGCGGTCGGCCGCGTGGACAACGTCGACCACGTGGTCGTCGTCCGCCGTACGGGCCAGGACGTCGCCTGGGCCGAGGGCCGGGACGTGTGGTGGCACGAGGTGGTGGACCGGCAGAGCACCGAGCACACGCCGGAGGCGTTCGACGCCGAGCACCCGCTGTTCATCCTGTACACGTCCGGTACGACGGGGAAGCCGAAGGGCATCCTGCACACCTCCGGCGGCTACCTCACCCAGACCGCGTACACGCACTGGGCGGTCTTCGACCTCAAGCCGGAGACGGACGTCTACTGGTGCACCGCCGACGTCGGCTGGGTCACCGGCCACTCGTACATCGTCTACGGCCCTCTGGCCAACGGCGCGACGCAGGTGATGTACGAGGGCACGCCGGACACCCCGCATCAGGGCCGGTTCTGGGAGATCGTGCAGAAGTACAAGGTCACGATCCTGTACACCGCCCCGACGGCGATCCGTACGTTCATGAAGTGGGGCGACGACATCCCCGCGAAGTTCGACCTGTCCAGCCTGCGCGTGCTGGGCTCGGTGGGCGAGCCGATCAACCCCGAGGCGTGGATCTGGTACCGCAAGAACATCGGCGCGGACGCCACCCCGGTCGTGGACACCTGGTGGCAGACCGAGACCGGCGCGATGATGATCTCGCCGCTGCCCGGCGTCACCGCCGCCAAGCCCGGTTCCGCGCAGACCCCGCTGCCCGGCATCAGCGCGACCGTCGTCGACGACGAGGCGAACGAGGTGCCGAACGGCGGCGGCGGCTATCTGGTGCTCACCGAGCCGTGGCCGTCGATGCTGCGCACGATCTGGGGCGACGACCAGCGGTTCATCGACACCTACTGGTCGCGCTTCGAGGGCAAGTACTTCGCCGGTGACGGCGCGAAGAAGGACGACGACGGCGACATCTGGCTGCTGGGCCGGGTGGACGACGTCATGCTGGTCTCCGGCCACAACATCTCCACCACCGAGGTGGAGTCCGCGCTGGTCTCTCACCCGGCGGTGGCCGAGGCGGCCGTCGTCGGCGCCGCCGACGAGACGACCGGGCAGGCGATCGTCGCCTTCGTGATCCTGCGCGGGACGGCGTCCGAGAACGACAGCCTGGTCGACGAGCTGCGGGCCCACGTCGGCGCCACGCTCGGCCCGATCGCCAAGCCCCAGCGCATCCTTCCGGTGGCGGAGCTGCCCAAGACCCGCTCCGGGAAGATCATGCGCCGGCTGCTGCGGGACGTGGCGGAGAACCGGCAGCTCGGTGACGTCACCACCCTCACGGACTCCACGGTCATGGACCTGATCCAGGCGAAGCTGCCGCAGGCCCCGAGCGAGGACTGACCGCGGGACGATACGCGGGACGGAATGCGGGACCGGTCGCAGGACTGACCGGTCGGAGGACTGACCGGCCGCAGGACTGACCGGCCGAGGACACGGGCACCCGGAGAGCAGCGCGCTGGGTGCCCGTGCCGTACCCACCCGCCCCCGTACCCGGGGGGTGCTTCGGTTCCGGATGCCTTCGGATCGCCGCTTAGGTAAACTAAACAAAGCGTCACGGACAAGTGTCACTGACGCCACGATCCGCATCAGGATCACCAAGGTGCGCCGGGAAGTCTGGTCGGCATGCGTTCAGCCCTGCCCACCGACCGGAGGTCCCCCCGTGACCGCGCCCCGCCCCGCCACCGCCCGCAAGGTCCTCGGCCGGATGTCGCTGCCGGAGCGGACCTTCGTCGCGGACGCGCTGCGCACCGAGACCGTCGGCGGAGTCCTGCTCCTCCTCGCCGCGATCACCGCGTTGGTCTGGGCGAACATCCCGGCTCTGCAGGACAGCTACCACAGCGTCAGTCACTTCCGCTTCGGCCCGTCGGCGCTCGGGCTGGACCTGTCCGTGGCGCACTGGGCCGCCGACGGGCTGCTGGCGGTCTTCTTCTTCGTCGCCGGGATCGAGCTCAAGCGCGAGCTGGTCGCCGGCGATCTGCGCGACCCGAAAGCAGCCGCACTGCCCGTCGCCGCTGCCCTGTGCGGCATGGCCGTGCCCGCGCTCGTCTACGTGATCAGCAACCTCACCGGTGGCGGCTCGTTCGGCGGCTGGGCGGTGCCGACCGCCACCGACATCGCGTTCGCCCTCGCCGTGCTCGCCGTCATCGGCACCTCGCTGCCGAGTGCGCTGCGCGCCTTCCTGCTCACCCTCGCCGTCGTCGACGACCTCTTCGCGATCCTGATCATCGCGGTCTTCTTCACCGACCGGATCGACTTCGCCGCGCTCGGCGGCGCGGTCGTCGGTCTCGCCGTCTTCTGGCTGCTGCTGCGCCGGGGCGTGCGCGGCTGGTACGTGTACGTGCCGCTCGCGGTGGTGATCTGGGGGCTGATGTACAACAGCGGCATCCACGCCACCATCGCCGGCGTCGCGATGGGCCTGATGCTGCGCTGCACCACCCGTGACGGCGAGCGGCACTCGCCCGGCGAGCAGATCGAGCACCGGGTGCGGCCGCTGTCGGCGGCCCTCGCGGTGCCGCTCTTCGCCCTGTTCAGCGCCGGAGTGTCGATCACCCCGCAGGCGCTCGGTGACGTCTTCACCAAGCCGGAGACCCTCGGCGTCGTCCTCGGGCTGGTCGTCGGCAAGACGATCGGCATCTTCGGCGGCACCTGGCTGACCGCCCGGTTCACCCGGGCCTCCCTCAGCGACGACCTGGCCTGGGCGGACGTCTTCGCGGTGGCGTCGCTCGCCGGGATCGGCTTCACGGTCTCGCTGCTGATCGGGGAGCTGGCCTTCGCAAGCGACGCGCTTCTCACGGACGAGGTGAAGGCCGCCGTACTGACCGGTTCGGTGATCGCGGCGGCCGCGGCGACGGTGCTGTTGAAGATCCGCAACGCCAGGTACCGGCGGCTGGTCGAGGTCGAGGAGCGCGACGAGGACCTCGACGGCATCCCGGACATCTACGAGGAGGACGACCCGGAGTACCACCTGCGCATGGCCGCCCTCTACGAGCGCAAGGCCGCGGAACACCGCCGGACCGCCGAGGAGAAGGCCGCGGAGCGGAGCGGCACCGCCGGGGGCCGGCCCGGCGAGGAGCACACGGAGGATCCCCGTACGGCCGGGGGAGGGCCCGCCCGGGACCGCCGTACGCGGTGAAGCGGCCCGGCCAAGGGACCGCCGTACCCCCGTGAACCAGCCCCCCGCGCGGGACCGCCGTACCGCCGGTGGGGAGCGTGTCGCGCGGCGCGCGGTAGGCGAAGTGGCGGGCGGGGAAGGCGAGGAGGACGACCGTCCGGCATGATCTGACGGGACGGTACAAAAGACGGGAACCGACGCAGTCCGCGGACACGTCAGGCGGATACGGACCCGAACGCGAGAGAGGGAGACCGCGATGAGCGCACCCGACGGCAGCCCGGTCGGTGCCGAACGCAGCATCGGCCAGCTGTTCGCCTCCGCGACGACCGAGATGTCGGCGCTGGTGCACGACGAGATCGCGCTGGCGAAGGCGCAGCTCAAGCAGGACGTCAAGAAGGGCGCGGTGAGCGGCGGCGCGTTCAGCGTGGCCGGCGCGGTGCTCGTGTTCTCACTGCCGATGCTGAACTTCGCCCTCGCCTACGGCATCCACGCCTGGACCGGCGGCCACAACGGTCAGGACGGCTGGAACCTCGGCTGGTGCTTCCTGCTGTCCTTCGCCGCCAACGTCCTGATCGCGGGGCTGCTCGCGCTGATCGGCGTCGTCTTCGCCAAGAAGGCGAAGAAGAGCAAGGGCCCGCAGAAGGTCGCCGCGTCCATGAAGGAGACGGCGGGCGTCCTGCAGAACGCCAAGCCGCACCCGCGCCCCGAGGTGCCGGCGCTGGAGGACCGCAAGCCCGAGGCCATCGAGGCTGTGGCACGCTCGTCCTCATGACGGACCCCGCCACCCCCTCGGCCCAGCCGCAGCCGGCCGCCTCGGACGTACGCATCGGCATCCCCGGCGGCAGACGAGTGAAGCACCGGGACGTCGCCGCCAACGGCGCGCGTTTCCACATCGCGGAACTCGGCGACGGCCCGCTGGTCATGCTGGTGCACGGCTTCCCGCAGTTCTGGTGGACCTGGCGGCACCAGCTGACCGCGCTGGCCGACGCCGGGTACCGGGCCGTCGCCATGGACCTGCGCGGCGTCGGCGGCAGCGACCGCACGCCCCGTGGCTACGACCCGGCCAACCTCGCACTCGACATCACCGGCGTGATCCGCTCCCTGGGCGAGCCGGACGCCGCGCTGGTCGGCCACGACCTGGGCGGCTACCTCGCCTGGACGGCGGCCGTGATGCGCCCGAAGCTGGTCCGACGGCTCGTGGTCGCGTCCATGCCGCATCCACGGCGCTGGCGCTCGGCCATGCTCGCCGACGTCCGGCAGTCCCGGGCCGGCTCGCACATCTGGGGCTTCCAGCGGCCGTGGATCCCCGAACGGCAGCTCACCGCCGACGACGGCGCTCTGGTCGGACGGCTGATCCGGGACTGGTCCGGGCCGCGCCTGCCGGAGGACGAGGCGGTGGAGACGTACCAGCGCGCGATGTGCATCCCCTCCACGGCGCACTGCTCGGTGGAGCCCTACCGCTGGCTCGTGCGCTCGCTGGGCCGTCCGGACGGCGTCCAGTTCTACCGGCGGATGAAGCGGCCCGTGCGCGTGCCGACGCTGCACCTGCACGGCTCGCTCGACCCGGTGATGCGCACCCGCAGCGCCGCCGGCTCCGGCGAGTATGTCGAAGCGCCGTACCGCTGGCGTCTGTTCGACGGACTCGGACACTTCCCGCATGAGGAGGATCCGGTCGCATTCTCCACCGAACTGGTCAACTGGCTGAAGGATCCCGAACCCGATCGGTGACGCAATGATCGCGCCCGGTATCCGGTGGCGAACTCCTGTACTTCGAACGGCCACTTGCCGCCCGCATAGGCCAATTGAGGGGCCGTGAGGCGGTTATCGACCTTGGGAGGGGGCACACGTCCGGGTATGGGCTGGACGCACGACTACAGTGACGTAGCACGCAACCGCCGCTCGGGAAGCACTCTGAGCTCCCACCAAAGGGGCGGCACTCCGCAGCTGACGGGGAACGACCCCCGCGTGGGCATTCCGCGCATCCTGCGCCGCCGCGCCCGCTGGGTGACCATGCGACTGCGTCCCACGCGCGACTGATCCGGCCGCCCGCCGGGGCTACGGCGTCACACCGCGCACGGACCCCTCAGAGCGCGCAACTGTCGCTGTCGACCTGCTGGTTCGCCTGACGCCCCTTGGCGATGTCGTCCTTGATCTCGTCCAGGCTGAGCGCGTAACCGGTCTGGGCGTCGTCCAGGGACTTCGCGAAGACCACGCCGTAGACCCGTCCCTCGGGCGTGAGCAGCGGGCCTCCGGAGTTGCCCTGGCGGACGGTCGCGTACAGCGAGTACACGTCACGGCTGACGGTGCCGCGGTGGTAGATGTCCGGGCCGTTGGCCGTGATCCGCCCGCGGACCCGGGCGGCGCGCACGTCGTAGGAGCCGTTCTCCGGGAAGCCTGCGACGATCGCGCCGTCCCCGCTGGCGGCGTCCTGCGAGGAGAACCGCAGCGCGGGCGCGTCCAGATCCGGCACATCGAGTACGGCGATGTCGCGCCGCCAGTCGTAGAGGACGACCGTGGCGTCGTACTTGCGGCCCTCGCCGCCTATCTGCACGGTGGGCTCGTCCACGCCGCCGACCACGTGCGCGTTGGTCATCACGCGGCGCTGGCCGAAGACGAAGCCGGTGCCCTCCAGGACTTTGCCGCAGCCCTGCGCGGTGCCCATCACCTTCACGATGGACTTGCGGGCGCGTACCGCGACGGGACTCCTCGCGAGCGCGGGGTCGGGCGGCTGGACCTCCTTGATCGGCTCGTTGGAGAACGGGCTGAAGACCTGCGGGAAGCCGTTTTGCGCGAGGACCGAGGTGAAGTCCTTGAACCAGGTGTCGGCCTGCGCGGGCATCGCCTCCGACACACCCAGCAGCACCTTGGAGCCCCGCACCTCCCGGCCCAGCGTGGGCAGGGTGGTCTGCGCGAGCGCCGAGCCGATCAGCCACGCCACCAGCAGCATCGCCACGACGTTGACGAGCGCGCCGCCGGTGGCGTCCAGGGCGCGGGCCGGGGACCAGGTGATGTACCGGCGCAGCTTGTTGCCCAGGTGGGTGGTCAGGGCCTGTCCGACGGAGGCGCAGACGATGACCACGACGATCGCGACGACGGCTGCCGTGGTGCTGACCTCGGCGTGGTCGGTCAGCGCGGCCCAGATGACCGGCAGCGTGTACACGGCGACGAGACCGCCGCCCAGGAAGCCGATCACCGACAGGATGCCGACGACGAAGCCCTGGCGGTAGCCGACGACCGCGAACCAGACGGCCGCGACCAGCAACAGGATGTCCAGCACGTTCACCGCTTCGCGCCTCGCCTCATCTTTTCGCGCTCACCACAGGTCGGCCGGGGGCCCGGGGGTCGGCCCCGGGAAACGCAGCCACGTCGGACACCCTGTCATGCGCGCCAGTCGAGCGGGACCAGGCGGTCGCGGTCCCAGGGGATCTCCCAGCCGGAGTAATGCAGCAGACGGTCGATGACGCCGGCCGTGAAGCCCCACACCAGCGCCGATTCGACCAGGAACGCGGGACCTCTGTGGCCGCTGGGGTGGACGGTGGTCGCGCGGTGGGTGGGGTCCGTGAGATCCGCCACGGGCACGGTGAAGACCCGGGCGGTCTCCGCGGGGTCGACCACGCCGACCGGGCTGGGCTCGCGCCACCAGCCCAGGACCGGCGTGACCACGAAAGAGCTGACCGGGATGTACAGCTTCGGCAGCACGCCGAAGAGCTGCACCCCGCGCGGGTCGAGGCCGGTCTCCTCCTCGGCCTCGCGCAGCGCGGCCCGCAGCGGCCCGTCCCCGGCGGGGTCGCCGTCCTCGGGATCGAGGGCGCCGCCCGGGAAGGACGGCTGACCGGCATGCGACCTCAGCGACCCGGCGCGCTCCATCAGCAGCAGCTCGGGGCCCCGCTCACCCTCGCCGAACAGGATCAGCACGGCCGACTGGCGCCCCGCGCCGTCCTCGGGCGGCAGGAAGCGGCTGAGCTGCAGCGGTTCGACCGTCTCGGCGGCGCGCACCACCGGGTCCAGCCAGTCCGGCAGCCCGTCCTTGCTCAGCGTCACCGGGCCGCCCTGTGTGTTGCTCGCACGCGTCATCGCCACCCCCGTCGTCCTGCCCAGTCCAACGTCCGGCGACACCGAGATCGTTCCGTCGGGTGCGGAGTCTGTTCCGTCCGGTACCGGGACTGTTCCGTCCGGTACCGGGACTGTTCCGTCCGGTACTGGGACTGTTGCGTCATCGGGATACTCAGCTCCCGGCCCCCAGCGGCGGGGCCGGCCTGCCGCCCGCGTCGAGGTAGGCCTGCGGCGGGTTGAGCCGCTGGCCGGGGAAGCCGCCCTTCTCGTACTTCAGCAGCTTCTTCGCCTTCTCCGGGTCCGTCTCGCCCTCGCCGTACGCCGGGCAGAGCGGGGCGATGGGGCAGGCGCCGCAGGCGGGCTTGCGGGCGTGGCAGATACGCCGGCCGTGCCAGATCACGTGGTGCGACAGGTCCGTCCACTCGCTCTTGGGGAAGAGCGCGCCGATCGCGGCCTCGATCTTGTCCGGGTCTGTCTCCTCCGTCCACTTCCAGCGCCGCACGAGCCGCTGGAAGTGCGTGTCCACGGTGATGCCGGGCCGGCCGAACGCGTTCCCCAGCACGACGAACGCGGTCTTGCGGCCGACGCCGGGCAGCTTGACGAGGTCCTCGAGCCTGCCGGGCACCTCGCCGCCGAAGTCCTCCGTCAGCGCCTTCGACAGCCCTATCACCGACTTGGTCTTGGCCCGGAAGAACCCGCAGGGGCGCAGGATCTCCTCGACCTCCTCGGGGTTGGCCGCGGCGAGGTCCTCGGGGGTCGGGTACTTGGCGAAGAGCGCCGGGGTCGTCTGATTGACCCTCAGGTCGGTGGTCTGGGCGGACAGCACGGTCGCGACCAGCAGCTGGAAGGGGTTGGTGAAGTCCAGTTCGGGGTGGGCGTAGGGGAAGACCTCGGCGAGCTCGCGGTTGATCCGGCGAGCGCGACGGACGAGGGCGGTACGGGACTCGCCCGACGGCGTGCTCTCCGTGATCGTCTGCGCCGGAGGGACGCCCTTGACGGCCGCGGTGGCCTTCTTGGGGGCGACGATCGCCTTCTTCAGCGCGGGGGCCTTCTTGACGGCGGCCTTCGTGGCAGCGGCCTTCTTTGCGGCGGGCTTCTCCGCGCCGGAGGTCTTCTTCGCGGCGGGCACCTTCTTCGCGGGCGCCTTCGCAGGCGCTGCCTTCTTCGCGGGCGCTGTCTTCTTCACGGCGGCCTTCGTGGTGGCAGCCGTCCCCTTGGCGGCAGCCGTCTTCTTGGCGGCAGCCGTCTTCTTGGCGGGCGCCGCCTTCTTGGCCGGCCCCTCGGCCGCCGCGGGTGCGTCCGCCGCCGAGGGTCCCTTCGCCGCCGCGGGCTGCTTCGCCGCCTTCTCTCCCGCTGCCGTCTTCCTCACGTCCTTCCTGTCGGTCTTCTCCCCCGCCGCGCCGGGTGTGGCGTTTGTCGCATTTTCAGCACCGCCGGAGCCTTGTTCGCCCACAGCGGAATCACGACGTACAACCACCCGCTCAGCCCCCTTGGCCTGTGCTCTCACCGGCGATTTGGACACTCGGCCAGCCTAGAGCCCGGTACCGACATCCGTCCCGGACCGCGAAGATCGGCGTCCAATTGGCCCCCTGCCGCGTACCCCGGGACAGGTGTACGGCATCCTTGTGACAGATCACACTGTTTGGACCGTCCGGCAAAATGGGCACCACGGACCCCTGGTACACCGGGGGAACAAGATCCCCTGAGCAGGTCGAATAGGAGAGAACTCGTGGACGACGTTCTGCGGCGCAACCCGCTCTTCGCGGCGCTCGACGACGAGCAGGCCGCGGAGCTCCGCGCCTCCATGACGGAGGTGACCCTCGCACGCGGCGACTCCCTGTTCCACGAGGGTGACCCCGGTGACCGGCTGTACGTCGTCACCGAGGGCAAGGTGAAGCTGCACCGCACGTCCCCCGACGGGCGCGAGAACATGCTCGCGGTGGTCGGCCCCGGCGAGCTGATCGGTGAGCTGTCCCTGTTCGACCCGGGCCCCCGTACGGCGACGGCGACGGCGCTGACCGAGGTCAAGCTGCTGGGCCTGGGCCACGGCGACCTCCAGCCCTGGCTGAACGCCCGCCCCGAGGTCGCCTCCGCGCTGCTGCGTGCCGTCGCCCGGCGCCTGCGCAAGACCAACGACGCCATGTCCGACCTGGTCTTCTCCGACGTGCCCGGCCGTGTCGCGCGTGCCCTGCTGGACCTGTCCCGCCGCTTCGGCGTGCAGTCGGAGGAGGGCATCCACGTCGTCCACGACCTCACGCAGGAGGAGCTGGCCCAGCTCGTCGGCGCGTCCCGCGAGACGGTGAACAAGGCGCTCGCCGACTTCGCCCAGCGCGGCTGGCTGCGCCTGGAGGCGCGCGCCGTGATCCTGCTGGACGTGGAGCGCCTCGCGAAGCGTTCGCGCTGACGCCGAGCCGGGTCGGCCCACCCCGGGCACGGTAAGGGAACGGCTCTCGCGCGCCCTGCCCGCAGGGACACGCGCGCGTGGGCCGGCTCAGCCCGTCCTAGATCAGCCCGTGCTCGCTGAGGTAGTCCAGCTGGGCCCGGACCGACAGTTCCGCCGCGGGCCACAGCGAGCGGTCGACATCGGCGTACACGTGGGCGACGACCTGCTCGGGCGTCCGGTAGCCGTCCTCGACGGCCGTCTCGACCTGGGCGAGTCGGTGGGCGCGGTGGGCGAGGTAGAACTCGACGGCGCCCTGGGCGTCCTCCAGGACCGGCCCGTGGCCGGGCAGGACGGTGTGCACGCCGTCGTCGACGGTCAGTGAGCGCAGCCGGCGCAGCGAGTCCAGGTAGTCGCCGAGGCGCCCGTCGGGGTGCGCGACCATCGTCGTACCGCGGCCGAGGATCGTATCGCCGGTGAGGACCGCCCGGTCGGCCGGCAGGTGGAAGCACAGGGAGTCCGCGGTGTGCCCGGGCGTGGGGACGACACGCAGCTCCAGCCCGCCGACGCTGATCACGTTCCCGGCGGCCAGGCCCTCGTCGCCGAGCCGCAGCGCCGGGTCGAGGGCCCGCACGCGCGTGCCGGTGATCTCGGCGAAGCGGGCGGCGCCCTCGGCGTGGTCCGGGTGGCCGTGGGTGAGCAGGGTGAGGGCGACGCGCTTGCCGGCCTGCTCGGCGGTGTCGACGACCGCCCTCAGGTGGCCCTCGTGCAGCGGGCCGGGGTCGATGACGACGGCCAGCTCGGAGTCGGGCTCGGAGACGATCCAGGTGTTGGTGCCGTCCAGGGTCATCGCGGAGGCGTTGGGCGCGAGGACGTTGACCGCGCGCGGTGTCGCCGGGCCGGTGCGGACCACGTCACGCGGCTGGCCGGGAAGGGTGCTGGCGTCGGTCATGCTCAGGCTCCACCGGTCGGAAGCGTCGGGACGTGCTTGGTGAACTCGTCGTGGCCCGGCCAGGTCAGCACGACCTCGCCGTCCTCCAGCCGGGCCTCGGCCAGCACGGGCGTCAGATCACGGCCGGGAGCGGCGGCCAGCGCCTCGGCGGCACTCGCGTACGGCGCCAGCTGACGCAGGGTCGCGATGGTGGGCGGCATCATCAGCAGCTCGCCCTTGTCGTACGCCGCCGCCGCGTCGGCCGGGCGGATCCACACCGTTCGGTCGGCCTCCGTGGAGGCGTTGCGGGTGCGCTGCCCCTCGGGCAGGGCGGCGACGAAGAAGAACGTGTCGTAGCGGCGGGGTTCGAACGCGGGGGTGATCCAGCGGGTCCAGGCGCCCAGCAGATCGGAGCGCAACACCAGATCGCGGCGGTCCAGGAACTCGGCGAAGGACAGCTCACGGGCGACCAGGGCGGCCCGGTCGGCCTCCCAGTCCTCGCCCGTGGTGTCACCGACGACCGACTCGGGCGTGGGTCCCGCCAGCAGGACGCCGGCCTCCTCGTACGTCTCGCGCACGGCGGCGCAGACGATCGCCTGGGCCGCACGTTCGTCGTCCACCCCGAGCCGCTCGGCCCACCACGCGCGCGTGGGGCCCGCCCAGCGGACCAGGGCATCGTCGTCACGCGGGTCGACGCCGCCGCCGGGATAGGCGTACGCGCCCCCGGCGAAGGCCATGGAGGCGCGTCTGCGCAGCATGTGGACGGCCGGGCCGCCGTCGGCGTCCCTCAGCAGCATGACGGTCGCCGCGCGCTTGGGCGCGACCGGAGTGAGGGTGCCGTCCGCGAGCGCGCGGATGCGGTCCGGCCAGTCCGGGGGAAACCACTGCCCATTCGCCATGGCCGGAGGCTATCCCGTGGTGAGCGAATGTTCGAGAGGTGATCCGGAGCGGTGGCTCAGGGGGCCAGCTCGACCTGGATCTCGACCTCGACCGGCGCATCCAGCGGCAGCACCGCGACGCCGACCGCGCTGCGCGCGTGCACGCCCTTCTCGCCGAGGACCTCGCCGAGCAGTTCGCTCGCGCCGTTGACCACACCGGGCTGACCGGTGAAGTCGGACGCCGAGGCGACGAAGCCGACGACCTTCACCACGCGCGCGATGCGGTCCAGGTCGCCCGCGACCGACTTCACGGCGGCCAGGGCGTTGAGGGCGCACGTGCGCGCCAGGTCCTTGGCCTCCTCCGGGGTGACCTCGGCGCCGACCTTGCCGGTGACGGGCAGCTTGCCCTCGACCAGGGGCAGCTGACCCGCGGTGTACACGTACGGCCCGGACTGCACGGCCGGCTGGTAGGCCGCGAGCGGCGCCGCGACCTCCGGCAGCGTCAGCCCCAGCTCGGCGAGCTTCTCCTCGACGGCGCTCATGCCTGCTTCTCCCGCTTCAGGTAGGCCACCAGCTGCTCGGGGTTGTTCGGGCCGGGTACGACCTGCACGAGCTCCCAGCCGTCCTCGCCCCAGGTGTCCAGGATCTGCTTCGTGGCGTGGACGAGCAGCGGCACGGTGGCGTATTCCCACTTCTTGGTCATGGGGGGACTGTAGCCGCTGCACCGTGCGGCCCCTTTGACCTGCCCCCAGGACGCCTCACGGCCCCGGTTTTCCACAGGCCGGACCGCCCTCCGCCACCCCGTTGTCCACAGCCTGCGGGTTGACCCGGACGCGGACTGGTTACGCTCGAAGACGTGAGCAGGCTCCAGGTCGTCAGCGGCAAGGGCGGGACCGGAAAGACGACGGTCGCCGCCGCCCTCGCGCTGGCCCTCGCGACGGAGGGGAAGCGGACGCTTCTCGTCGAGGTCGAGGGCCGGCAGGGCATCGCGCAGCTCTTCGAGACGGAGGCGTTGCCGTATGAGGAACGCAAGATCGCCGTAGCCCCCGGGGGCGGGGAGGTGTTCGCCCTCGCCATCGACCCCGAACTGGCGCTGCTGGACTACCTCCAGATGTTCTACAAGCTGGGCAGCGCCGGCCGCGCCCTGAAAAAGCTCGGCGCGATCGACTTCGCGACCACCATCGCGCCCGGTCTCAGGGACGTGCTCCTGACCGGCAAGGCGTGCGAGGCGGTGCGCCGCAAGGACCGGTCCGGACGGTTCGTCTACGACTACGTCGTGATGGACGCGCCGCCCACCGGCCGCATCACCCGGTTCCTGAACGTCAACGACGAGGTCGCCGGGCTCGCGAAGATCGGCCCGATACACAATCAGGCACAGGCCGTGATGCGGGTGCTGAAGTCGGCGGAGACCGCCGTGCACCTGGTCACGCTGCTGGAGGAGATGCCGGTCCAGGAGACCGCGGACGGCATCGCCGAGTTGCGGTCGGCGCGGCTGCCGGTGGGCCGGATCATCGTGAACATGGTGCGGCCCGGGCTGCTGGACGGGGACGAACTGGACCTCGTGCGGACCACGCCGCGCGCGGCCCTCGCGCAGTCGCTGTCCGCGGCCGGCCTCGGCGGGGCGCGCCGCGGCGGGCACGCCGAGCGGCTGGTGGACCCGCTGCTGGAGCAGGCCGAGGAGTACGCCGAACGGCACGCGCTGGAGCAGGAGCAGCGGGCCGTGCTGGCCGAGCTGGGCCTGCCGCTGCACGAACTGCCGCTGCTCGCCGAGGGCATGGACCTGGCGGGCCTGTACGAACTCGCCACCGAACTGCGGAAGCAGGGGATCGCATGAGCCCGGACCCGGCCCACGCCTCTGAGGAGGCCCGCGCGGCGGAGGCGGCCCGCGCCTCGGACGGCGCCCGCGCGGCGGACGGGGCCCGTGGGCTCTCACCGGCGCGTGTGCTCGACATCGACCCGATCCTCGACGATCCGAAGACGCGCATCGTGGTGTGCTGCGGCTCGGGCGGCGTCGGGAAGACGACGACCGCGGCGGCCCTCGGTCTGCGCGCCGCCGAGCGCGGACGCAAGGTGGTCGTGCTCACCATCGACCCCGCCAAGCGGCTGGCGCAGTCGATGGGCATCGACTCGCTCGACAACGTCCCACGCCGGGTCAAGGGCATCGAGGACTCCGCCGGTGGCGAGCTGCACGCGATGATGCTCGACATGAAGCGCACCTTCGACGAGATCGTCGAGGCGCACGCGGACGGCGAGCGGGCGGCCGTGATCCTGGGCAACCCCTTCTACCAGTCGCTCTCCGCGGGCTTCGCCGGCACGCAGGAGTACATGGCGATGGAGAAGCTGGGCCAGCTGCGGGCGCGGAACGAGTGGGACCTGATCGTGGTCGACACCCCTCCGTCCCGCTCCGCGCTGGACTT
This sequence comes from Streptomyces sp. NPDC104814, assembly GCF_055583185.1. Lineage (NCBI taxonomy): Bacteria > Bacillati > Actinomycetota > Actinomycetes > Kitasatosporales > Streptomycetaceae > Streptomyces > Streptomyces sp. NPDC104814. Next base: position 30,667 of record NZ_JBVJOL010000011.1, read on the forward strand.
CCTGGACGCGCCCAAGCGGCTGGGCTCGTTCCTGGACGGCCGGCTGATCCGGCTGCTGACGGCGCCGGCGAAGCTGGGCGGCCGGGCCGGGATGAAGTTCCTCAACGTCGGCATGTCGATGATGACCGGCACGCTCGGCAAGCTGCTCGGCGGTCAGCTGCTCAAGGACGTCCAGACGTTCGTGGCGGCCATGGACACGACGTTCGGCGGCTTCCGCACGCGCGCGGACGCGACGTACAAGCTGCTGCAGGCGCCCGGGACGGCGTTCCTGGTGGTCGCGGCCCCGGAGCGGGACGCGTTGCGTGAGGCGGCGTACTTCGTGCAGCGGCTGGCGGCGGAGAAGATGCCGCTCGCCGGGCTGGTGCTCAACCGCGTCCACGGCAGCGGCGCCGCCCAGCTCTCGGCCGAGCGGGCGCTTGCCGCCGCGGAAAATCTTGAGGAAGCCCGCATTGTGGATCAGGGGGGCGGGAAAGCTGGACTTCGTAACTCTCCCGACACGTACGGAAGTTCTGCATCGAGAAGCGCCGAAAGCCCCGAGAACTCCGAAGACACCGAGAACTCCGACGGCACCGCGCACGCCGAGGCCACCGAGAACCCTGACGGCACCGAGGACGAGGCTCCCCCGCCCGCCGAGGACGGCGCCCGGAATGTCGACCAGCTCGCCGCGGGCCTGCTGCGACTGCACGCGGAACGGATGCAGCTGCTCTCCCGCGAGCAGCGCACACGCGACCGTTTCACCGCGCGCCACCCCGAGGTGGCGGTGACCGAAGTGGCCGCGCTGCCCGGCGACGTGCACGACCTCGCGGGGCTACGGGACATCGGCACAAAGCTCGCGGCCAACCGGCCGGAGCTGCCGTAAGCGGCGGCTCTGGCCACCGGGCGGCTGTAGCTGCCGTGGCGGCCGAGCGGCTCTGGCAGCGGGAGCGGCCGAGCGGCTCTGACGGTGGGAGCGGCCATAGCTGCGTAGCTGCCGTAGCGCGACGACAACCGGAGTCGGCGTGTGCGCCGACGGTCCGGAGCCGGCGTGACGCTGCGACCGGCCGGGATCGCCACGGGGCGACCTCGCCACGGGGCGACCGACCGGCCGCACGTCGGCGTACCGGCGCGGCGTCAGCGCGGACGGCGAGAGCATGCTCACCGCCGGCCGAGGACGCCGTACCCTGCCGCGCGCGGACCCGTCAGCTCACCGCCGCGTACACCTGCTCGTCGTCGAGCGGGAGGATGCCCGCGCCGCGTTCGTACTCCGTGCGCGCGGTTTCCAGCAGCCGGCGCCAAGAGGTGACGGTCGGTCGCCGGCGCAGCAGAGCGCGGCGTTCCCGCTCCGTCATGCCTCCCCACACGCCGAACTCGACGCGGTTGTCGAGCGCGTCGGCCAGGCATTCGGTGCGTACCGGGCATCCGGTGCACACCGCCTTGGCCCTGTTCTGCGCTGCTCCCTGAACGAACAGTTCATCCGGATCGGTAGTGCGGCAGGCCGCCTGCGCACTCCAGTCGGTTACCCAGCCCATACCGGCGCCGTCCTCTCCCGAATCGAGGCTCCCCCACGGCGGCAGCGGCATATTCACCGCCGCCAGTTGAGGACGTTACGGAAGGTGGGCACAGCGCAACACCCCCAGCGGGCCCAATCTTGAATGGCCCGAACGGACTATGGGGAAGCGGCAGATCACCCGGGCGAGTGAGCTGGCGACATACGCGACTCTCCCGGCAAGGCGGGACAGTTCCGGCGCGCCACAACGGACGCCGTATGACACACAAGGCGGATTCGGACACGCCGCCACCGCAGTCAACATCTGCGGGCAGCAGGCCTCCGGAACGATGCGGGGTCGCCGGACGTATTGATACATGGCCGCACTGCTGTGACAGTTGAGAGCAGCTTAGGCCAAGGCATATACGCGTGTCCGGCGAATGAGAACGTAGGCTGCCCTCATGCCAAAGAAGCGCTCGGGCGGTGGTCTGTCGCCCACGCAGCAGGCCGCCAAGTTCGTCGGGGTCAGTGTGCTCGCGGGAGCGGTGCTGGCCGGTATCGCGCTGCCCGCCGTCGGCGTGCTGGGCCTGGCCGCCAAGGGCTCGGTGGAGAGTTTCGACGACCTCCCCGTCAGCCTGAAGACCCCGCCGCTGAGCCAGCGCACCGCCATCCTCGACGCCGACGGCGGCCAGATCGCCCAGGTCTACTCCCGTGACCGCACGGTGGTGGCCCTGAAGGACATCTCGCCGTACATGCAGAAGGCGATCGTCGCGATCGAGGACTCGCGCTTCTACCAGCACGGCGCGATCGACCTGAAGGGCGTGCTGCGCGCGCTGAACAAGAACGCGCAGAGCGGCGGCGTCGCCCAGGGCGCGTCCACGCTCACCCAGCAGTACGTGAAGAACGTCTTCGTGGAGGAGGCCGGCGACGACCCGACGAAGGTCGCGGAGGCCACCCAGCAGACCCTCGGCCGCAAGATCAAGGAACTGAAGTTCGCGATCCAGGTCGAGGAGGAGCTGGGCAAGAAGAAGATCCTCGAGAACTACCTGAACATCACGTTCTTCGGGGAGCAGGCCTATGGCGTCGAGGCCGCCTCCCAGCGTTACTTCTCCAAGCCCGCCAAGGACCTGAACCTCCAGGAGTCCGCCCTGCTGGCCGGCATCGTCCAGTCGCCGAGCCGCTACGACCCGGTGAACGACGAGGCGGAGGCCACCAAGCGGCGCAACATCGTGCTGCAGCGCATGGCCGAGGTCGGCGACGTCTCCCGGGCCGAGGCGGACCGCGCCAAGGCGGCCCCGCTCGGCCTGAAGGTCAGCCAGCCCAAGAACGGCTGCATCACGGCGGTCAAGGGCGCCGGCTTCTTCTGCGACTACGTCCGCGAGGTCTTCCTGACCGACCCGGCCTTCGGCAAGACGCGCACGGAGCGGGCGAAGGTCTGGAACCAGGGCGGCCTGACCATCCGCACCACGCTCGACCCGCAGGCCCAGGAGTCGCTGCAGGACTCGGTGCGCCGGCACGTGAACAAGAGCGACGACGTGGCCACCGCCGCGACCGTCGTCCAGCCCGGCACCGGCAAGATCCTCGCGATGGGCCAGTCACGGCCGTACGGCTTCGGAAAGAACGAGACGCAGATCAACCTCTCGGTCAACCAGAAGATGGGCGGCGGCGCGGGCTACCAGTCCGGTTCGACGTTCAAGCCGATCGTGGCGGCCGCGGCCCTGGAGGGCGGCATGCCCGCCACGAAGTCGTACTCCGCGCCGTACTCGATGGACTACCCGCACCCGGTCGCGGCCTGCGACGGCAGGAAGTGGGACGAGAGCGGCGTGCCGCTCACCAACGAGAACAAGTCGGAGTCCGGCCCGTACGCGATGAAGGAGGCGACGGCGAAGTCCGTCAACACCTACTTCGTGCAGATGATCAGTGAGATCGGCATCTGCCCGGTCACCGAGATGGCGCAGAAGATGGGCGTCCAGCGGGCCGACGGCAAGAAGCTGGAGGAGCGCCCCTCCATCGCGCTGGGCACCCAGGAGGTGTCCCCGCTGACCATGGCGAACGCCTACGCGACCTTCGCCTCGCGCGGCATGTACTGCACCCCGGTCGCCATCGAGTCGATCACCCAGCGGGTCGGCGACCAGACGAAGTCGCTCCCGGTGCCGAAGTCGACCTGCTCGCGGGCGATGTCCGAGAAGACCGCCGACACCGTCAACACGCTGCTGCGCGGCGTCGTCGAGGACGGCACCGGCAAGCAGGCGGGCCTGGACAACCGCCCCAGCGCGGGCAAGACGGGTACGACGGACGAGCGGTTCGCGGCCTGGTTCGTGGGCTACACGCCGAACATGGCGGGCGCGGTGTGGGTCGGCGACCCGGCGCACAAGCGCAAGATGCAGCAGATCTCCATCGGCGGCGTCTGGCACGACAAGGTCTACGGCGGCGAGGTCCCGGGCCCGATCTGGAAGGACATGATGTCCGGGGCGCTGCAGGGCAGGCCCGCCCCCGACTTCACGCTGGTCAACATCCCGGGCGGCGACAAGCCCGCGGACAAGGGCGACGGCAACGGCCGTGACGACGGCAACAACGGCGGCGGCCAGGGCAACGGCGGCCTCCCCTTCCCGCTGCCGTCCTTCACCCTCCCGGACGGCTTGTTCCAGGGCCAGGGCAACGGCGGCAACAACGGCCGCGGCCACGGCGGACACGGGTGACACCCTCCCGCCGGAGGCGGTGATACGACGGCGGGGCGCCCCTTGCGCAAGGGGCGCCCCGCCGTCGTATCGGCCGGACGGCCGGCAGCCGGTAGCCGGTAGCCGGTGTCAGCCGGCGAGGTGCTGCTTCAGCCGGCGAGGTGCTTCTTGACCGCGGCGGCGACGCGGCCGCCCTCGGCCTGGCCGGCCACCTTCGGGTTCACGATCTTCATGACGGCACCCATGGCGCGCGGGCCCTCGGCACCGGCGGCCCGGGCCTCCGTCACGGCCTGGGAGACGATCGCGTCCAGCTCGTCGTCGGACAGCTGCTTGGGCAGGTAGGCGGCGAGGACCTCGCCCTCCGCCTTCTCCCGCTCGGCCTGCTCAGCGCGGCCGCCCTGGGCGAAGGCCTCGGCGGCCTCCCGCCGCTTCTTCGCCTCGCGGGTGATCACCTTCTGCACCTCGTCGTCGGAGAGCTCGCGCTTCTCCTTGCCCGCGACCTCCTCCTTGGTGATCGCGGTGAGCGTCAGCCGGAGCGTCGAGGAGCGGAGCTCGTCGCGCTCCTTGATCGCGGCGTTGAGGTCTTCCTGCAGCTTCGACTTGAGCGTGGTCATGGGGGTGATTGTCGCAGGTGCGACCGGCGCGACGCCTGCTGATTAATCGAGGAGGTCGCCGGGGTGCGGAGCCTGGTCCGTCCACAGGGAGGCGGTCCGCCCACGGGGGACTGTCCACGGGGGACTGTCCACGGGGGGGTCGGTCTGTCCACAGACGGTCGGTCGTCCACAGACGGTCGGTCGTCCACAGACGGTCGGTCGTCCACAGGCGGTCGGTCGTCCACAGGCCTGCGCGGCCGGGTGAGCGCATCTGACACGATGTCCGTATGCGCGCGCGATACAAGGTCCCCCTGGGAATCGCGGCGGCTGGCGCCGCCGGTCTGGTGTACGCGGCGGGCTTCGAGGCCCGCTCCTTCCGTCTGCGACGGGTGACGATCCCGGTCCTGCCGTCCGGGATGCGCCCCCTGCGCGTGCTGCAGGTCTCGGACATCCACATGGTCTCCGGCCAGCGCAAGAAGCAGCGCTGGCTGCGCTCCCTGGCCGGCCTGCGCCCCGACTTCGTGATCAACACGGGCGACAACCTCTCCGACCCGGAGGGCGTGCCCGAGGCGCTGGACGCGCTCGGCCCGCTGATGGACTTCCCGGGGGCGTACGTCTTCGGCTCCAACGACTACTACGGCCCCCGCCTGCGCAACCCCGCCCGCTACCTGGTCGAGAAGGTCCACGGCAAGCACGGTCTGAACGGCAACCCGCCCGCCGTCGGCGTGGTCCACAACCCGTGGGAGGACCTCCGTGACGCCTTCGACGCGGCCGGCTGGCTGAACCTGACGAACACACGCGGGATGCTGAAGATCGACGGGGTGTCCGTGGAGATGACGGGTCTGGACGACCCGCACATCAAGCGGGACCGCTACGCCCGGGTCGCCGGCGGCCCCTCGGGCTCGGCCGACTTCTCGATGGGCGTGGTCCACGCGCCCTACCTGCGGGTGCTGGACTCCTTCACGGCGGACGACTACCCGCTGATCCTGGCCGGCCACACGCACGGCGGCCAGCTGTGCATCCCGTTCTACGGCGCCCTGGTCACCAACTGCGACCTGGACACGGACCGCGTGAAGGGCCTGTCCACGCACACCGCGGAGGGCCGCACCGCCTATCTCCACGTCTCCGCTGGCTGCGGCACGAACCGCTACACCCCGGTCCGCTTCGCCTGCCCCCCGGAGGCGACGCTGCTGACGCTGGTGGGGAAGGACTGACGGAGGGGTCCGACTGAGACGGGCTGGGGACCAGGCTGGCCTTGGCGGGCCTGGCTGCCCTGGCGGGCCAGGGCACCGGCGGTCCGCCGAAGCGACACGGAATACCCCGGGGCCCGGGCGCACCACCAGTGGGCGGACCACCCCGAACGGCCTAGCCCGAAAGGCCCACCTTGCCCCTTTCCGCCTAGCTTGGGGAGCATGACCGCCCCCATACCCAGGGACATCCCGGACCTGCCAGCGATCCCGGGAACCCACCCCGCCGTACTGCCCTCACCGGTCCCCGCCGCGGCGGTGGTCCCCCCGATCCGCCGCCCGCTCACGGCGGCGTACCGCGTACTGATCGCCCTGCTCGCCACGGCGGGAGTGACGCTCTACCTCCTCCTCGGCAGCCCCGCACGGGTCCTGTCCTACTTCACGATCCAGAGCAGCGTCCTGCTCGCCGTCGTCTGCCTCTTCTCGGCCCGCCGCGCCTGGACGGCCCGCCGCCCCCTGCCCGCGACCCTGACCGGCGCCACGTTGCTGTACGTCGTGATCACGGCCCTCGTCTACCACCTGCTCCTGGCGAACACGGCGAGCCCGTTCTCCATGGCCGGCGCCGGCGCCCCGACCGGCTGGCAGGCGGTGGCGAACCAGCTCCTGCACACGGTGGCCCCGGCAGCCGCGGTCCTCGACTGGCTGCTGCTCACCACCCCGGGCCACCTGCACCTGCGCCAGGCGGCGACGTGGCTCGTCTACCCCCTGGCCTACCTGGTCTTCTCCCTGGTCCGCGCGGAGTTCCTGCTGCCCGGGACGCCGGCCCGCTACCTCTACCCGTTCCTCGACGTGGAGCAGCACGGCTACAAGAGCGTCCTGGCGAACGCACTGCTGCTGGGCCTGTCCTTCTACGCCCTGGGGATCGCCCTCGTGGTCCTGGACCACCTCCGCCCCAACCCGCTGCGACGCCACCCGCGCCCACGCTCCGGAACCGGATTTCGTCTCCAGCCGCCGGTGGGCTAAAGTAAACGACGTCGCCGCGAGAAGCAGCGACATCGGGGTGTAGCGCAGCTTGGCAGCGCGCTTCGTTCGGGACGAAGAGGTCGTGGGTTCAAATCCCGCCACCCCGACGCTGGTCAGAGAGCACATACGGATCTCCGTATGTGCTCTCTGTCGTGCTTGGGGGGCCAAACAGGGGGCCAAAGGGTTTTGATCAAGCCCCGTAGGCGGTCACCGGACTGCGCTGAGCAAAGATCACGTCCATGGCTTCCGCACCCTCGGTGATGACCGGCCGGAGCTGCTTCCGGTAGACGGCCTCCGTTGTCGCCTGACTGCTGTGCCCGACAAGCTGCGCGATGCGCTCCAGCGGGATGCCATGATCCGAGAGCAGCGAGACGAAGCTGTGCCGCAGCTCGCGCGGCGTCCACTCAGGCGCTAGCCCCGCCTTCTTCACGATGGCCTTGAAGTCCCGCCGCACGTTGGCAGCGTCCAACGGTTCGCCGGACCGCGTCGTGAAGACACGGCCGGCCGGGCTCCACTCCATCCCTCGCGATGCCCTCTCCTGCTTCTGCCACCGCTTGTGTTCTTTGAGTACGTCGACCACCTGCTGCGGCAGCGCGATGGTCCGTCGGCTCTTCCTAGTCTTGGTCTCGCCGTGCTTGCGCACAGACCGCCACACAGCGACGTGAGGCGGGGTGCCGTCCTCGGTCTCCAGGAAGACGTGATCCCAGGTGAGGGGCCGCGCTTCCTCCGTGCGTACACCGCTCAGGAGTGAGAGCACGAGATAGGCATACAACCGCGAGGGGCGCGCCGCGGCGAGCACAGCCTCCGCCTGCTTCAGATTCAAGGCCTTACTTGGACGCCCCGGCCGTCCTTCCGGAGCGGAGACGAGCAGGGCGACGTTCCGCGCGGCCTTGTCCCTGCGCTGAGCGTGCTCGATGGAGCGGCGCAGGATGGCGAGCAGGTCGCGGAGACTGCGCGTCGCCAAGAATTCGGCCCGGCCGTCCAGCCAATCGTCGACGTCATCCGCGCTGAGGTCTTTCAGCTTGGCTTTACCGATGTACGGGAGCAGATGCTTGTTCGCCATCGAACGGTTCTTTCCGATGGTCCCCTTCTCGTCGCGCCCCTTCAGGCCGCGCTCAAGCCAGTCGTTCACCGCGTCGGAAACGGTGTAGTTGGCCGGCGTCTTCACGCCCGACTGCACTTCCTTCTTCAGGTCCCGGATCTTCTGGCGGACCTCGGTCTTGGTCTTGCCGTACACCTTCGGCCGGCGGCGCTTGCCGTTCGGGGCGTACCCGAGGGACACGGCTCCTACGAAGCGGTTCTTCGCAGCATCCCAGTAGATCGTGTCTTCGCCGTGGCCAGCCCTGCGGACCCGCTTCGGGGCTTCGGTCATGTTTGTGTGCTCCAAGAGAGCGGGCCGCGCCCGATGGCGCGGCCCGGTCGATACGGACGAACGACGGTGAATCAGGCGGCCGTCTCTGCCTCGCGCTTGAGCAGTTCGACGTACTGCGCGATGTACTCAGGCGGGATGAGACGCCGACGGCCGATCCGCACGGTCTGAAGACGGCCAAGGCGGATCTCTTCGTAGACCAGCGAGCGGCCGATTCCCAAAGCCGCTGCGGCCTCCTCCGGTCGGTAAAGAACCCGCTCAGCGGGAGGGGCAAGGGTGATGCTCATCCGGGCTTACTCCTCGACTGGTGTCCGGGACCCCTCTGAAAGTCCGCTACTTCCGCTACCGCCGCTACCTCGCAGGTCAGGGGCCTGTTCGAGGTAGCGGGAAGGGGTAGCGGTAGCGGATAGGTAGCGGCGGGGTAGCGGCTCGCGGTGGTGCTTGCCGCTACCCCGTTGTTGCTGGTCAGACGGCGTTTGCCAGGTCGGGTAGCGGACGTAGCGGACTTTCCGCGGGTGGGGGGCAGTAGCGGGCCCACGCGTCGTGTAGATCGGCGGCGTAGTAGCCCTTCAGGACGCTCCCGGCGGTCTTGATGTTGCGGGAGGTGATCGGCTCGTTTTCCGCGGTCATGTACTCGGCGAGCATCCGGGACAGGCGGCGGTTGTCGAGCGGCTTGCCGTTCAGGTCGGCCCACGGGGCGTCGTCCAGGGCGTTGAGCCGGTCCAGGATGGCGATGGTGGGCAGGCGGTCGATGCCCACGAGGACGTGGTCCCGCAGGTCGGTCAGCAGCCGGACCCCGAGGCTGCCTTTGTCGTTGGCCTTGGACGCGGTCACGAGCGTCACGCAGGCGGCGCGGGCCCGCTCGGGCCAATGGCCGCCGGCCGCGTCGGCGATGGCGAGCAGGGGTTCCCACACGTCCGCCGGCCGGTCGGTCACCCCGTCCGGCATCTCCGGCCACGCTCCCAGCACGCGTTCGCGGGCCTGCTCGGCCCACACGGCGAGCCGGTCACGGAGCTTGTGGCCCTCGGCCTCGTGGACGCGGGCCCGGAAGGGCTCCACCTTCTCGTTCCTGGCCCGCCGACGCATGCGGATGATGACCGAGCGGGACAGGATCGTGTCCGGCAACGAGCCGAGACCACCCATAGCGACCGCGCAGTACGACGGGAAGGCTTGCACGGTCTGCTGCCCGCCGTCACCGATGCACCGGTAGGTCACCCCGGTCCGGCGGTGACCGGCGTTGAGGAACCCGCGCAGCTCCTCGTTGTCCCCCGCCTTCGGCCCGAAGACGGTGTCGATCTCGTCAAACAGGATCGTCGGCTTGCCGTTGCCGCTGGACACGGACCGGAACAGCGCGGCCGCGGAGGCGTTCACCGCCGTCATCGGCTGCGGGACCAGCGTCTCTACGATCTCCAGCGCCCGCGTCTTGCCCGATCCCGGCTCGGGGGACAGGAAGGCGATGCGGGGGGTGGAGTCGAAGCAGTCGAGCAGGTGGGCGTGCGCATCCCACAGTGCGACGGCGACGTAGGCGGCCTCGGTGGGGAAGACGTTGAAGCGGCGGTGGAAGGCTTCCACCTCGTTCAGCAGTGCGGCGCCGTCGATGGGGTCGGTCATGCGGCGGCCCTTCCTTCCTGGGGGTTGCGCAGGGGGCAGGTGTCGCGGTGGGCGGTGTGGTCGTTGATCAGGGCGAGCACCCGGCGGTGGCCGATGGCGCTGCGGTCGCGTCCGCACGCACAGCGGGAGGTGGCGGTGGGGGTGGCTCCGCGTGGTGCGGCGATGTGCAGCCACGCGACGGGGTATCGGCCGTCACCACGCCGCGGGTCAGGACCACAAGCAGTTCGGACGCCCTGACGGGCGGCGCCTTTCGGCTCGCCCACGGCAGCCGCGTCCACAGCCTGTGGGGCGGCGGCCGGGCCGGTGGGGGCTGTTGTGGGGCAATCCAGGGCGGGGGGAGTCGGGGCCGTCACGCTGCCTCCCGTGGGGTGGCGTGGGCGGTGATCCAGTCCAGGGCGCTGCGGATGGTGGCGCGGCACTCGGCCGGCGGCAGACCGGTGGACTCCCCCGCCCCCTGGATTGCCTCCTCCACCACGTGCCGGGGGATGTCGCCCCACGCCACGAAGCGCCCCACCTTGCAGGCGCTGCGGTACAGCGTTGCGTTGCGGCCCATCGGCCCGCCCTCGGTCGCCGCGGCGATGACGGCGCACTCGCGCTCCAGCGCCACCCGAGCGGCGCGGGTGCCGTCGTGCACCCGTACCGGCACCGCAGCGGGCCGCTCGGGCTCCGTGAGCAACGTCGTGAGCCAGGCGGGCAGTTCGGCAACAGGGCCGTCGTGGGCGACCTCGTAGGTGCCGTCGGGGGTGGTGCTGCCGGGGGCGACGACGTAGCCGCCCCAGGCGCGGGTGTCGATGTGCGGCCCGAGGCGGTCGACGCTGCACTTCAGCCGTAGCCCGGCGGGGGCGGTGAAGTAGAGGTGCTCACCGCGCGCGGTCCGCACCCGGTAGGTGTCGGGGAGCGCCTGCCCGGCGCGCTCGCAGAGCGCCTGCAAGGAAGTGGCGCCGTCAGGCGCTCCTTTCGGCTCGTCTGCCTTGACCGGGTCCAGGTCGATGACGAGCAGCCCGGCCGGGCCGGTGGCGATGCCGACGTTGTAGGGCCGCTGTGCCCAGGTGGCATGGATCAGCTCGGGGTTGGTGGTTGCGCGCTGTTCCGGGGTGCGGTGGCCGTTGGCGCAGCGTCCGGTGCCGGGGCAGGCGCGTTCGGGGTGGCCGGCGGGCCGCTTGGCGCGCGGATGCAGGGGGATCACGGGCCAGCCGCGCTCGGCGGCGGCGAGGGCGGAGGCGAGTAAGGGCAGGCAGGTCAGTTCGGCCGTGACGATGCCGGCAGGTTCGGGCATGCTGGAGGTCTCCAGTTCCTTGATGGGTTCTGGCTGACAGGGGCGGCCCCGCGACTTTGGCGAGACGAGGGGGCCGCCTTTGGCGTTGTCAGTGGTGGTTGATGGTTCCGTTGGCCCGGCCGAACAGGCCGGTGGCGGTGATGTTCTGCGTGATCTGCGTCGGTGCCGTCGCGCGCCGCCCCGAGCGCAGCAGGACGGGGACGGCGACGACCGCGGCGACGATGAGCGCGGCGGCGGACCACAGGGCGTGGGTCATGGCGATCAATCCCGGTGCGGCGTAGGAGAGTCCGACGGACGCGGCGCCCACGCCGAGCCCGACGGTGGGTGCGAGCAGCGCGGTGGTCTTCGCCCATGCCGGGATCGGCTGCCCGGCCGGCGCCGCCGCGGGCGGTGCCGGGGCGGTGGGCGGCTGGGTGTAGGCGAGGGTGCGGATGCCGCCGGGCAGGGTGACCATCTGAACGCCGGGCGGCATCTCCTCGGGCAGCATCACCAGTCCCTGCCAACCGGGCCCGTAGGTGACTGGCCGGGCCGCCAGGGGGGTAGCGGTGGTGATCTCGTACGGGGTGTAGGGGTGCACAACGTGGTCCCTTCAACGCGGCGGGCAGCCCCCTCGGCGGTGGTGGCTGCCCGTGCCTTGCTTGTCGTGTCGCTTGTCGTGCGGCTTGTCGTCTGGCTTGTCGCTTGTCTTGTCTTGTCGCTTGTCGCCTTGCAGGTCACAAGCCGTTTCCGGCCCCTTGAGAGCCGCTGACGGACCTTGTCCGGGGCGAGCCGACAAGCGACAAGCGATCAGCCATCGGAGGGCTGTTCGGGGGCGTGCCGGCGGTGGACGTACCGGGTCTTGGTGCCCTCCCCGACGCGGACGGCGGTGCCGTCCTCGGCCCAGTCCTTGAGCCAGCCGACGACCGTCTGACGGGTGGTGCCGTACTCGTCGGCGAGCGCTCGCGCGATGGCAGAGGCACCGGTCCCGTCGGGGCCGGCGGCGAGCAGCAGGGCGAGCGCGGCGTCCTGCGCGGGGTTGTCGGGCTTGCCCCGCAGCGCGGACAGGTTCAGCCCGGCCACCGGAGGCTCGCGGCGGTCGGGGGTGTGGGGGTCGGTGGTGGTGGCGAACTGGGCGTCGATCTGCTCGCGGAAGCGGCGCAGCATCTCGTCCTCCGCCGAACCCTCTCCGGACGACTCGCCGCGCAGCGCGGACATGTTCAGCCCCGGCCGCCCCTGCCCCCGGGGCCATGTCCACGGCTGTTGGGCTGGGGGTGTGGTCGCGCATCCAGTTGGTGCGGTCGGTGTCCCAGCGTCGGGCGTAGCCGGGGCCGGCCGCCTTCGCGGAGATCTCGTCCAGGCGCGGGTGTCGGTCGGATGTGGCGGCGATGATGTCCCGAATCTGGTTCGGCAGGATCCGCCACGCCTTGAACAGCGCGGCCGATGACTCCGGGGTGCTCATGAATCCAGAGCCCTTGTAGGGGGCCTGGTCGACGCGCAGGCCGCGCGAGCCGGGGAACATCTTGGACAGGTCCATGCCCTCGGTCTCACCGCCGGTCAGCGCGACGCGCACCTTGGCCTCACGGCGGATCATCAGGTTGCCCAGCACGGTGCCGGTCGCCCCGAGCGCGGTCAGCACCGTGCGCACGCCCATGGCACGGGCGATCCGGATGACCTCCAGGATCTTCTCGCCCAGCTTGCGGATCTGCCGGTCCGGGCTGGCCAGGATCTCGGCACCCTCATCGATGACCAGCATGATTTGCGGAATCCGGGCGCTGATCGGGAGCAGGTCCGTGTTGGCCTTGGCGAGCAGGTCCTGATAGGCCATCTTTCGCTGCTTGGCCACCCGCACCGCCGTGTCCAGCATCAGCATGGCCTCGTCGTAGGTCCCGGCGAGCCAGTCGATACCCGGCCGCACCGCCTTGCCGTCCTCGGTCGTGACCTCGCCGTTCAGGGCGGGCAGGACCCAGGGCAGGCCAGCCGAACCGGCGTTGAGGTCGATGACCCAGGTCAGCATGTCCTCGGCGCGGGCGAACCCGGCCAGGATCAGATGGACGAGGTTCGTCTTACCCGAGCCCGTGGGACCGACGACCAGCGCGCACTGCTCGCGCAGGTACGCCCGGATCTCCTCGGCGTTAGTGCGGTAGCCCCAGGGGATGCCGGTGTGCACGGACAGCGGCCCGTACTCGGTGGGGTAGGTCCGCTCTTCCTGCAGAACGTTGGCGGTGGTGACGTCGATGATGACGCGGCCCTGGTGGACGCCGGGGGAAGCGGTGGCGGTGCAACCGTGCGGGAGCCGCGCATCCGCCGACAGCCGCGCCGACTCCGCCGCAATCTTGGACCAGGTCGCGCCGCCGGGCGGGAGTTCGGCATCCAGGGAGTAGCCGGTGCCGGTCGGCCACTTCTCCACGCCGACCACGCGCACGGTGATGGAGCAGACCCGCTGGATGCGGTCGATCCACTCCGCGGCGATCTCCCGACGTTCGGCGGACAGCTCCCGGGCAATCTGCCGTTGCTCCGCCGCGATGGCCTCCTCCTCGCGAGCTTCCTCGTACAGGGCGGTGGAGCGGGCGGCGGCGCCGATGCCGACGCCGATGGTGGCCAGGGAGCCGAGGGCGGCCCAGGTGAGGGGGCCGTGGGTGATGGCCCAGGTGGTCCATCCGGCGCCGACGAGCCAGGACGCGGCGCGGGTGGCCAGGGTGCGGCCGGCGTTGCGCCACCGCAGTCCGGCGACGGTGTGTCCGAGGGCGCCGGCCGCGCCGACGGCGAGCGCCCAGCCGGGGGGCATGGCGGTGGCGGCGCCGGTGGTGGCGACGGCGAAGGCTCCGGTGGTGGCGGACAGGGCGCCGGTCACGGGTCCATGACCGGCAGCCCAGTCCAGCACCGGACCACTGCCGTTCTGGTTGGCGGTGGCGGTGGTGGCCATGATCAGACGTTCCAGCCCTTCTCGGCTTCGTGGCCGTTGCGGGGGTCTTCGTGGCGGGCGATGTCCTTCTCGTGGACCTGCCGGAACATCGGGCCCATGTCCTCGGCGACCGCGACGGCGGCCTTCAGGGCGCCGTAGATGTCGTTGAAGCCGTCGGCGACCTGCTTCTCCAGCGGGAACTCGCTGTCGGAGCGCTCGGCGAGGATCTTCATCACGCTCGCGATGCATTCGAGTGCGGCCGGCAGTCCTTCGACCATGCGCAGGATCTCCATGCAGCCGTCCGGCTCGTAGGTGTTGGCTGCGGCCAGCATGTCGACGGCGTGGTCTTCGAACTGGAACCCGGAAACGAGGGGCATCTGCTCTCCTTCATCAGGTGTGCTGCTGGTGGGAACCGTGGCCGCGGGCCGCTCGACGCCGTCCGCGATGCCGTCCGTGCCGTCCTGCTCCGCCTGTGCGTCGGCGGCGGCTTCCTGCTCGGCCTGCTCCTGGCGGATCTCTTCATCCCGCTCGGCGCGCTGCTCGGCAGCCGTCTGTGTGAGCCGCCGGTACAGGCGGCGACCGGGGTGCATCAGCCAGGGGATGTTGAGCTTGCGGCCGAGCGGCGTGGTCAGACAGCCCAGCAGCCCGAGGGGGAGGGCGAGCAGGGCGGCGAGCAGGCGCCGGCCGTGGAAGCGGGCCGCGGAACGGCGCAGCGCCTTGCGGGCCGCCTTCCGCGCGGGTGCCTTGCGCACCTGGGCGCGCTGCGCGGCGACCTTGCCACCGGTCACCGCATCCCGCTTGGCACGCTGCTTGTTGATCGCTGCATCGCGTAGGGCGCGGCCCTTGCGAGCAGTGCCCCCGAGCAGACGACCGGAACCGCCCCCGGAACCGCCGTTGCGCTTGCTCAGACGGCTTGCGCCTGCCGCGGCTTTGGCCTGGCGACGGGCGTCGGCGACCGCGCGGCGAGCCGCAGTGGTCTGCGCCCGCTGCCCGGCCCGCGAACCCGCCGCGGCCTGCTGAGCCGACCGCAGCGCCTTCACCTGCCCCAGGCGCCCCGCGGCCTTCCCCGCCGCGCCGGCTGCCTGCTTGGCGACGCCCTGGCTGGGCTTCGTGCCGGGCTTGCCGATGGAGACGCTGCCGTTGCGGCCGGCCGGTGCCGAGTTGCGGCGGTGCTGGCCCGGCACACCACCGAGCCGCCCCGCCGACCGGCCACCGTGACCGCGACCGGCCCGGCCGCCGTTGCTGCGGCCGGTGGCGCCGCGGCTGCCGCCTCCCGCCGCGCTCCCGCTCTTGCGGGTCTGGCCGGTGGTGCGGGCAGCCGCGCGGCCGGCGGCGCGGGCTGCCGCACGCATGGCGTCGCGACGGTTATTGGGCTTGCGGGAGCGGGTGGCTGCGACCGTGCCGAGCACGACCGCCCCGGTGGCGGCGACCATCGCGGCGATGGGGCCGCCGGCCAGGGACGCAGTGGCGACCATGCCCACGGTCGTGTTCGCCCCGGACAGGGCAAGCGGAACGACCGGCCAGCCGCCCGGCGTGTGCTCAACGTCCTCCACGGCCGGGGCCGTGGGGGCGGGTGCCGGTTCGGGCGGTGGCGGGGGCGGTGTGGCCGGTGCCTCGATGGCTACCGGCTCGGTGCTGAGTTCCGTCATGCTGAGTGCACTCCTTCGCGGAGTAGGGCCCGGCCGGGGCCGTGAGAAGTGCCGGCCGGGCCTGCCGAATGAGCTTCAGGCGGCGCGCTGTTCCTCGGGGAAGGCGCAGGTGGTGCACATGCCGAGCTGGGCGGGGATGACGTATCCGGCATCCCGGCGACACTCGGGGCAGGTGCGGCGGGCGGCGTTCGCCCGCTCCAGTGCCGTCCACTTCGCGGGCGTCATCGGACGTACGGGCTTGGCCTGCTCGATCGAGTACAGGTAGGCGACCAGCGGGCCGCGCCGTCGCCGCGGCCGTTCGAGCTGGGCGGCGACGTCCTGCCCGCCGGGCCGCAAGCCGTGGGCGCGCAGCTGGCGGCGGGTGGCCAGTCCGTCAGGGGCGAGGCGCCACAGGTAGACGGGGATGGTGGCCATCAGCGGCTCGCGATGGCCAGTTCAGCCCCGCCCGTGCTCGGGTCGCGGTGCTCGGCGTAGCGGGAGGAGACCCAGCCGACCGACCAGCCGCACAGCTCCGCAGCCGAGCGCACCGACAGCCCCGCACCGAACGCGGCGGCCACGATCGAGCGTGCCTCGTCCTCGGCGAGCTTCTCGGTGGCCGGCCCGCGCTCCAGCAGTGCGGCGCGTTCACGCTCCGCCCGCTCCTCGCGCTCGCGCTGTTCACGGCGTTCACGCTCGGCCCGCTCCGCAGCCTCCCGCTCGCGGCGCTGGGCGGCTTCCCGTTCAGCGCGTTCACGCTCCCGCTCGCGCTGTTCACGCTCGCGTTCACGGCGTTCACGCTCCTCGCGCTCGGCCTTCTCGCGGGCCGCCTCCCGCTCCATCTCCTCGCGGCGGGCACGTTCCTCCCGCTCGGCCTGTTCGCGGGCCAGGGCGGCCTCGTGTTCACGCTGTTCACGCGCCAGCGCGGCGGCGTGCTCGCGCTCCTCCCGGGCCTGCCGGCGGGCCGCTTCCTCACGCTCACGGGCGGCCTGCTCGGCCCGCTCACGCTCGGCCCGCTGCCGCTCCTCCAGCGCCATGACGGCGGTGGTGATGGCGCGGCGGTAGGCGAGCCCGGTCTCCGCGGTGACGATCAGCAGCAGCGGCGCGACCGCGTGCACGGCCACGCCGACCAGGTCTTTCTTCAGCGCGGAGTCGGCGGTGTTGAGGGCCAGGGTCATCACACCGGTCATCCACCGCAGGGCGATGGGCCAGGCGCCGCCGTGCCCGCCCAGGCGGGCGAGCACCGAGTCCAGCCGGACCACGATCACCACCGCGGCGTCCACCACTAGGGGCAGGATGGGGGCTGTCCAGTCCCACTTCTCAGGGGTGTGTGCGGCCATCAGTGGGGTGACGGTGAGGATCGAGTACAGCATCGCGCCGCACACGATCAGCCACGTGCCCACCGACAACGCCTTCTCCGCTGAACGGATCTGAACACTGTTCACGCCGCGCCCCTATCGCCGGTCGGCTGAACGGTCGTCCTGGCGATCAGGAGCACCGGCGAGGAAGGGTCGGCGAACATCTCGCTGTCCTCGATCCATTCCCAGCCCGCGCCCTGCGCCACCTCGAAGCCGAGCGCGCCGAGCGCCTCCGCGCGCTCCGTGAGCGTTGGCACGGGAGCGACACGGCCGAAGTTGTGCTCAGGCCACGGTGCACTCGTGTTCAGCAGGGCCACGTACAGGCGCCAGCGGCCCGAGCGCGTGGACATCTGAGCCGTGAACTTCCCCGCCTTCACGCTGCCTCCCCGGCACTCGCGCGGTTGGCCAGCACCGCCCGCTCGCTCAGTACCCGGTGCAGTGCCGTGCGCAGGCGCCGCTTGTCCAGCTCGCTCGGCGTGCGGTCCATCAGCGCGATGCGCACGTCCAGCAGCTCGACCTCCGCGAGGATCAGCGGCATCTCGCCCTCGACGGCGTCCAGCTCCGCGGCCGTCGGCTCGCGGTCGTACTCATCAGCGGCGGTAACAGGCGCCTGAACAGCAACGATGTGCCTCATGGGTCGTGGTTCCTCTCGACAGGTTGAACGGCCCGACAGCGCCCTCCGGAGTTGCCGCTCCGGGGGGCGCGCGCCGTTTGGGATTGCGGTCGCAGGTCAGCGGCGGCGGAAGGCCCAGGTGATGAGGCCGCTGACCTGGTCGGTGCAGTCGGTGACCTTCCCGGACTCCAGCTCCTCCGCCCGAGCCTCGTAACGCTTGGCCGCGTCCTCACGGCCGTGAGCGCGCTGCACGGCGGCGGCCTCGCGGTTGTCGGCGGCGGCCTTCTTCAAGCGGTCCATCGACAGTCCTCTCGACTTGTTGTGAAGCCCCTCGCGGCTCCCCGCACCCCCGCCCGAACGGACTGCCGCGGCAAGCGCGGCCCCGGTCGGGCAGGAGAGGCAGCCGGCCGCAGCGCAGCGCTGCGAAGCCAGGGACGGACCGAAGTGCGTAATGGGCGCCGCCGGCCGGTCCCGCCGGCGGCGCCTTGGTATGTCGTCGGTTCACACCGACCTCCCGCAGATCGCAGGGTCACGGCTTCACCGGTCCGCCGTGGCAACGGCAGGACCGGTCCCGAGCCGGAAGAGTCGGGCGCGTCATCGTCACTGCTCTGACACCAGCAGGGCGGTCTGCACGAGTCGGTGCAGGTTGGCGTACCGCCAACGGCTTCACCCGGCCGTCACGGGGGCGGTCTCACTCTTGCCGCCACGTGCATTGGAGCCCCGCTGTACTGCCCCACACCCGACACCGGGTGGCGCCTGCCAAGCGCGTAGAGGGAGAGCCGCGTCCATCACAGCGGTTTGCCCCCGGGCCCTCGCCCTAGGCACCTACCGCGACCGCCGCTCTCGCGTCGGCTCCGCACGATCACTGTTCAGTTTTCAAGTCCACAGGCGCTTCCTCGGTACTCGCCCACCGCGGGGCTTTTCCTCGGGCGCTTCTCAGCACAGCAGGGCAGACTTAGAGGTCTTGCACCTCCTGCTCAGCTTGTAGGTACGAGCTGATGCAGTGATGCTGCACCCACGGACAGTGAGTCGTCAAGCGATTCGGAGCTACATGTACCAACGAGTTGCGCGAGTGCGTCATGATGGGGGCATGAACAAGCAGCCGAAGTACCGCCAGGTCGCTGACGCCCTGCGACGAGAAATCGACAACGGCACGTTCCCGCCGGGGTCGCGGCTGCCGTCCGAGAACGAGCTACAGCAACGCTTCGATGCCTCCCGCAACACCGTGCGGAACGGCCTTAGCCTGCTGGTCAGCGAGGGTCTGATCACGTCTAGCCAGGGGCTTGGCTATGACGTCCGGGCTCACGAGGTCTTCGAACTCAACGCGTCCAAGTTCGAGAACCTGCAGTTCCCGCAGAATGGCGACGCGTACAGCACCGACGTGACGGCTGCCGGTCGCCGCCCGCACCAAACGTTTCGCGTTGAGGTGTCTCCTGCCTCTGACGGCATCGCGCAGCGGTTGAGGGTAGAAGTCGGCTCGAAAACTGTCCTGCGCTTCTGCCACCGGTACGTGGATGACGTGCCGTGGTCGACGCAGGCGACGTACTACCCAGCCTGGTTGGCTGATGAGTCGCCCCGCTTGGCAGAGCCCGGCGACATCGAAGAGGGCACCACCAGGTACCTGGCGAGCCGGGGCATTGAACAAGTCGGCTACTTCGATGAGATCGCAACCCGCATGCCAACGCCTGAAGAAGCGCGACTGTTGGAGACAGGACCTGGCGTTCCGGTACTGCTCTGGACGCGTACCGGCTACTCGGCGGAGCGGCCCATCCGCTGCACCATCACGACCTTCCGCGGCGACCTGAACCGGATGAACTACGAGATCGGCGACCTGTCCGCCCGGCAAGAGAATGAGCCCCAGTGAAAATCACTTCTGCGCAACCTGAGGACCTGTCCAAGCTGCTGGCCTTTCGGGAAGAGGCAGCAGCTTGGCTGTCCCGCCTCGGAACCGATCAGTGGCAGCGACCGTACCCGGCCGACAAGCTTCTCGAGTCCATCAAGGCGGGCACCGTCTTCATGGTGAGGGACGGAGACATTACGGCGGCCACCATCACCTTGACTCCCGACGCAGAGGCGGGACTGTGGACTGAGGAAGAGTTGGGCCAACCATCCCTCTTCATCAACAAGCTCACTGTGGCTCGCACCCATGCGGGACGAAATTTGGGTGGCCGCCTGCTCGACTGGGCGGCAGACCGGGGTTATCGCGCCGGCGCCGAGTGGCTGCGTCTGGACGCGTGGACGACGAACGAGAGGCTTCAGGAGTATTACCTGCGCCAGGGGTTCAGGCACATCCGGACCGTACTCAAGGGCGTTGCGGTAAATGGCGGCCCACGCGTCTCCGGATGGCTCGCCCAGCGAGCCGCGCGGCCCGCGGAACACGGATTTACCGATGAAACTCCGGCACCACAGCCAATGCCCGACGCGACCGCCCACCCGGTCGATCGTCAGTGCCCCTGATGAGCGGCAGCAACAGGCACGTGGTGCTGATCAGCGCGGCACCACGAGCTTAGCCCGGCTCTCAGTCCGTCGGCCCGAACTGCCAACCGCGCTTCTCGGCCTTATCGCGCAAGACACTGGCACGTCGCTTCTGCTGCTTCGGGCTAGGAACGCCCTTGTAGTCCACAAAAGCATGCCCCGGAGGACGCTGCTCGCCGTCGTCAACCTGAGAGTCGTCAACGGCGCTGAGACCGACGTCCTGCACCTCGGCAACGTCAACGCAATAAACGCCAACTGACTTAAGGCCCATCACCTCGGTGTGATGCTGATGAGCGGCTTCCGCGGTAACGATCGAAGCCCGCGTCACGGACAGCTCGCCCGAGTCCTTAGGTGTTGGACTGAAGAGTTGGCTGGTCACTCGCCCATCATGGACCCAGACCGGATGGACTTGGCGCCACAGCCTCTCTTCCTGATCCGTTATTTCGGACTCACCAGGACGAAGGTTCGGGCCGTCAGTCGGCATATTCAGTGATCCCCCCGATCACGAACTCTGTAATCTCACTCAACTGTCGCCAGTGGAAAGTGCGGTCACTCTCGCGATCGTCTTCCTTGGAGAAGGCGTACGCCTCGACCTTCTCATCTGCCGTAACCGTTAGCGTCACCTCGCCGGCCGAGTAGGGCCACTCAAGCTGTACGCCCCCATGCTCCGTCGGGTAGATAAAGGGACGCTGCACTTGCTCGTCCAGGAACTCGAGCAGGAGTGACTCCACCTCTCGCAGAACCTTGCGGCTCACCTGCTGCCCGACACCATCCAGCCAGCCAGCTTCAAGATCATGCAACTCGGAAAGGCGATCCGACCACTCCGCCGGAAGAACCGGCTCAATCGACAGGACATCCTGAATTTCGATGACGTGCCCATCAATCGACTGAATAGCCACAGCGTTGAGGGCAACAGTCGGTGCCATTGTTGACAAGTCAAGGTATTGCTTGAGATCTGGGACGATATCGTCCGAGGAAAAGCGGCCTGTAACCTTATCGCCACGAGTCAGACGAAACTCGAAGACTCCCTTGTCCGGGCTAACACTGACTACTTGCCCTGAGACTAGTGTCTCAATCTCGAACCTTTCGAGACGCGCTAGCTCATGGATTTGGCGACGGACAGATTGCGAGTAAACAACAGTATTCGACGAGCCGCCATCGAACTCGATGACCTCATCCTCCTGCAGACTCCTCCCGAAGCGGGAGAATTCACGCAGTGCGTGCGGCGGAAAGTTGCGCGGGATACCGGACCCGTGCTGAATGGACCGCAATGCATCCTGAATTACAATCCGCGCCTCTTCAAAAATCCCCGCTTCGCGATCATCGAATAGCACGTCAGCCTCAACGTCGGTCCGCTCCAAGACCGGGACCACACTACCTCGCTGAATGTCGGCTAGACGAAGCGAGAAGGAAGAGGCAAACCCCCTGGGGACACGCTGCCGTGATGCGTGACGCTGCTTGTAGAGCCCCCGGGCGACATCCACCACCAAGCGCTCATATCTGGCGAACTCGGCCAAGACCTCGACAGGCAGGCCAGGCTGCTCGTAGCGGCCACCCCGCAAGCGCCATGATCCAAATGCCCGACTGTTCTCGCCCATACCCCCCACCCTACTGAGACTGCGCTAGCACCCCCGGTGTCTCAGTCCAACATTTTCCCCTGATGCCCCCTCAGAAGCAATCGAACAACTCCCTCAGATGGGCGCACCCCTTCGGCGACGGCTGCCCATGCTGAAGGAGGTCCCTCGTCCAGCGAGCCCAGGTCTTCCCCATAGCTGCCCGCTGCGCGATGTCAGTGGCCGCGTCTCTCGTCTCATCTGCGAGCGGGTGGCTGGCACCGGGGGCCAAACGGGGGGCCAACCGCTGCATCCACTCCCGGATCGATACGGACGCTAGTGGACTGCTGCCACAAGCCAGTGACCAGGCGGGCGAGATCCCATACAAGGTCACGGCGGCGCTGATCGCGTTCGGGACGAAGAGGTCGTGGGTTCAAATCCCGCCACCCCGACAGTGAAGTACAAGGTCGGACCCACCTAGGAACGTTCCTAGGTGGGTCCGATTCGTTTTGCGTGTCTATCTGCGTGACTACCGCTCCGAGGCCCGCTAAAGATGCCGCCCATGACCACGGCGCCGGTCGGGGCCGGGCCGTGGTCACGCGCCGGCGCCGCCCGTCGTGTTCGGTCCCACGGTCAGGGGGTGACCAGTACCGTCCTGCACGACATCCACGGGCCCGTCGGCCACGCTCAGCCGATGCTCACCGTTCGGTCGCTTCGGTGAGGGGGGTCGGGGTGTCTGCGTCCGTTTTCATCGCCCTGGCCTCGCTCTTGAGGATGCGCAGGGACTTGCCCAGGCCGCGGGCGGCTTCCGGCAGTTTCTTGGAGCCGAACAGCACGATGATGACGATCGCCACGATCAGCAGGTGCCAGGGCTCAAGGCCGTTGCGGAGCATGCGGTCCTCCGTGAGTTGGGTGGCCCATCTTACTTGCCTTGTTGCGCAAGCGAGTAGGTGAGGTGGTTCACGCGTCCGAGTCCGGTTTCGACCGGGCCGCCGCGTACGCCTGCGCCGGAGTCATCGGTACGCCGTTCAGCTCCACCGTCTTGTAGGGGCTGACCTTGGCGCACGTCTTGGCCTGGTCGGCCGTCTGGGCGTGTGCGTCGGCCGTGGCCGCCTTGGTGTCCGCAGGGGCGGACGCGGTGGCCGGGTAGCTCGTGCCGGACGGCCAGTCGCTGCCGATCACCAGGGTCAGGGCCGTGCCCGAGCCTTCCT
Source organism: Streptomyces sp. NPDC104814 (assembly GCF_055583185.1). Taxonomy (NCBI): domain Bacteria; kingdom Bacillati; phylum Actinomycetota; class Actinomycetes; order Kitasatosporales; family Streptomycetaceae; genus Streptomyces; species Streptomyces sp. NPDC104814. The sequence goes on from NZ_JBVJOL010000011.1 coordinate 53,585, forward strand.
TCAGGTGCGAGGTGGGCAGGTTCAGCGCCTTTGCCACCGTCTCGGCCTGCGCCTTCTGCCCCGAGCCGTAGGTCAGGGTCGTCGCCGCGGCGCGGCTCGGGGCGTTCGCCGTGCCCGCGCTGCGGCTGAAGCCCTGCTCCGTCAGCGCCGACGCCACCGCGGAGGCCCGGCCGCTGATCGGCGTGCCGTTCTCCACCGTCACCGCGATCTGCGACGCCGGGACGGGCGGCGTGGACTGCTCGGAGGACGCGTCACCGGCGGGCGAGGCCGCCGTCGAGGGCTTCGCGCCCTGGGGCGCCGACAGCGACTGGTCGTTCGCCATGGTCGCGAACAGGGTCCTCGCGCCCGGGCCCACCACCACACGGTCGCGGTTGCGCGGGTCGGGGGCCGTCTGCATCGTCGTGAACGTCATGGCCTTGGTCGGGACCTTGTCCACGTCCGTCGCCAGGGCGACCAGCTTGCGCACGCTGCCGAGGCCGTCGTCCACGGTCAGCGCCTTGGTCGCGGCGTCGGCGAGGCCGTAGACCGCCGTGGGGTCGGTGAGCGTGCCCGCGCTCTTGAACTTCCGCAGCATCGCGCTGAGGAAGATGTGCTGGGAGACGGTACGGCCCAGGTCGCTGCCGTCGCCGAAGCCGTGCCGCGAGCGGACGAACTGCAGGGCCGCCACGCCCTTGAGCGTGTGGGAGCCCCGCGACAGCTTCAGATGCGAGTAGGTGTCGTAGACGTTGTCGCTGACGCAGACCGAGACGCCGCCGACCGCGTCGGACATCTTCACCACGCCGGAGAAGTCCAGCTTCACGAAGTGGTCGATGGGGATGCCGGTGAGCTGGTGGACGGTGGCCACCTGGCACGCGGGGCCGTATTCCAGCGCGCTGTTGATCTGGCCGTAGTAGCCGGGCGTCGAGCGGCCGGTCTCGGCGTTCCTGCACGCCGGGACCTGGGTCATCGTGTCGCGCGGGATGCTCATCACGGTTGCGTTGGAGCGGTCCGCGGATATGTGCACCACCATCTGCACATCCGCGTTGCTGCCGGTCTGCACCCCGGTCTTCGCGCAGCCGCCGCCGAGCTTGCAGTCCTCCTCGCTGGTCCGGCCGTCCGAGCCCATGACCAGGATGTTGATCGGGGTGCGGCCGAAGGCGTCCGCCGTCTCCGTGCCGCCCTTGCCGTCCAGCGAGACGCTGTTGATGTTGCCGTTCAGGTGCTCGTAGAACCACCAGCCGACGCCGGCCGTGACGAGGACGAGGAACGACAGGCAGATGCCGGCGGCCCTCAGCAGCCGCCTGCCCCGGCTCGGCTGCCGGGACCGCCGCCGTGGGCTGCCGTGCGGGCGGGAGCGTCCGTGCGGGCCGGTGCCGTCACCCCGGCGCTCCGGTCCCCGGGACGCCGGCCGGTCCGCCGTACGGCGCCTGCCGTCCGGGCCCGCTGTGCGGCCGCCGTCCGCCCCGGGCCCGCGCGCGCCGGGCACCTGGGTGCCGCGGTGGCGCGTGGTCTGGCCGCCCGGACCGTTCCACGGCTCGCTCATCTGCCACTCTCCCTGAAACGGTCGGGCGTGTTGCTTGCGTGATTGCGCAATCTAACAAACATGGAGCCGTGGCAGGACGGCACCTGCCCGGTACCACCAACCCTTTACTGGGGAGGCACCTGCGCGGCGCACGGTTCCGCGACGTCCGTCACACCACGTCCTCCCGCAGGCCGCGGCGCCGTTTCGTAACGTGCCCTCACCGCCAGCAGGCACACCGCGTACCCGGCCAGGCCGGCGACGAGCAGGGCGTAGTACACGACCGGAAGGACGGGCAGGCCGAGGGCCGGGCCGAGCGGGGACGGCGGGAGCCCCAGGCCCACGACGACCAGGGCGAACGCGGCCCAGGCGACCGGCCCCGGCCGCCGCCGGATCCGGCCCCGGCTGCCGTACGCCCCGGCCGCCCGGCGGCCGCCCCGCAGCAGCAGCATGACCAGGGCCTGGGTGAGGAGGTTCTCCGTGAACCAGCCCGAGTGGAACACGGCCTGGTCGTCCCCGGTGCCCGGCCCGTCCAGGGTGAGCGCGAGGACCGCGAAGGTGGCGAGGTCGGCGACCGCGTTGAGGGCGCCGAACGCGGTGAGGAAGCGCAGCATGTCGCGCGGCCGCAGCACCGTCGGCCGGCGCAGCACGGCCGGGTGCGGGCGGTCGTGGGCGAAGGCGAGCTGGGCGGCGTCGAAGAACAGGTTCTGCACGAGGACCTGGGCCGGGAGCATCGGCAGGAAGGGCAGCAGCAGTCCCGCCGAGAGCATCGCGATCACGTTGCCGAGATTGGAGGACAGCGTGACCCGCAGATACGTGGCGATGTTGCCGCCCGCCCGCCGGCCCGCCGCGATGGCGTGCGCGATCGCGGTGAGGTCCTTCTCGGCGAGGACGACGTCGGCGGCCTCGCGGGCCACGTCGGCCGCGTCGCGCGGTGCGATACCGACGTCGGCGGCGCGCAGCGCGGGCAGGTCGTTGACGCCGTCGCCGAGGAATCCGACGGTGTGCCCGGCGGTGCGCAGGGCTCCGGCGATCCGCGCCTTGTGCTCGGGTGTGCAGCGCGCGAAGACGGTCGTACGGCCGGCCAGGCCGGCGAGGTTCGCGTCGCTGAGGGAGTCCACGCGGTCGGCTGTGACGACGGCGTCCTCGGTGACCAGGACGCCGAGGTCGCGGCAGGCGCGGGCGGCGGTGGCCGGGTGGTCGCCGGTGAGGATCTTGACCGTGACGCCGCTGCCGGCCAGGTCACGCAGCGCGTCGGCGGCGCTCGGGGTGAGCGCGTCGCGCAGGGTGACCAGGCCGCGGAAGCCGAGGCCGCGTTCGTCGGCCGGGGTGTAGGGGCGGGTACGGGCGGACCGCTCGGCGGTCGCGACCGCCAGGACGCGCAGCCCGTCACCGGCGTGACGGGCGGCGAGGTCGAGGGCGCGGGCGCGCTCGGCGTCGGTGAGCGCGCACCGCTCCAGGACGGACACGACGTCTCCCTTGACGACCAGGGTGTGCGTGCCGAGACGGCCGGGCGTGCGCACGACGGCTGTCGAGAGGCGCCGGACCGGGTCGAAGGGGAGCGCGGCGACACCGTCGTACGCCGTGAGGGCGGGGGCGTTGTCGTCCGCGCTGGTCATGGTGCCCGGTGCGGTGTCGTGCGCCGCCGGGCCGTCGGCAGCCACCGGCAGGGCCGCCTCCAGCAGCGCGTCGTCCAGGGCGTCCGGTTCCGGGAGGTCGGCCAGGTGCAGGGTCCACCAGGCGTTGACGGCCGCCCAGAGCAGGACCTCCGGGTCGTCACGGCCTGCCGGGCCGACGGCGCCGTGGACCACCGGGCGGTCCTGCGTGAGGGTGCCCGTCTTGTCCACGCACAGCACGTCGGCCGCGCCGAGGTCGTGCAGCGCGGGCAGCCTGCGGACGATCACGCCGTGGGTCCGCGCGAGCAGCGAGGCGCCGCGGGCGAGGCAGGTGGTGACCAGGACCGGCAGCATCTCCGGTGTCAGCCCGACGGCCACCGCGACGGCGAACGGCAGCGTCTCCAGGCCGCGGTCGCGCAGCGCCGCGTTGGCCATGAGGACCAGCGGCGGGGTCAGCAGCATGAAGCGGATGAGGATCCAGGAGATGCCGTGGACCGACCGGTCGAAGGCGCTCGCCGGCCGACGCTCGGGCTGCCGGGTGTGCGCGGCGGCGAGGCGGGTCCGCGCGCCGGTCGCGGTGACCACCGCGGTGGCGCTGCCGGAGACCACGCTGCTGCCCTGGAAGCAGTACTGCGGCTGCTCCGGGCCACCGGCGATCCCGGCCTCCGTCCCCTCGGCCACCTCCGCCGCCCCAGCCACCCCGGTCGACCCGGCGGCCTCGGCCGACTTGGCCACAGGCCCCGACTCCCCCGTCAGTGCCGACTGGTGGACCGTCAGGCCGCGGGCGCGCAGCAGCCGTACGTCCGCCGGCACCAGGTCGCCCGGGCCCAGCCGGACGACGTCGCCGGGGACCAGTTCGCCGACCGGGATCTCGCGGCTGACGGGCGCCGCGCCCTCGTCGGGGCGGCGCCGCACGGTGGCCGTCGTGGCGACCAGCCGCCGCAGCGCGGCCGTGGACCGGTCGGCCCGGTGCTCGCCGCTCGCGCGCAGCGCGCAGCTCACCGCGACCAGCAGCAGGATCACCGCGGCGGTCCCCCAGGCGAGGACGGCGGCCGACACCAGCCCGAGGCAGAGCAGCACCGCGGTGAACGGTTCCCGCACGCTGCGCGCGAACAGCCGCGGCCAGGAGGCCGCGCGCCGTGCGGGCAGGACGTTCTCGCCCCAGTGGGCCAGCCGCTCCTGCGCCTGTGTCTCCGTCAGGCCCCGCGGGCCGCTGTCCAGCGCACGCAGGACCTCCAGCACCGTGCCGGGAGCACGGCGGCCGGCGTCCCGCGCCGCCGCGCCCGGTCCCGGGGCCACGGTGCTCTCAGCCACCGGTCGCTCTCAGCCGCCGATCCGGCGCAGCCGGTGGGCCGGAACGGCACTGTGCTCGGAGCGGGCGGTCATCTGGCCGACCATCACCCGGACCAGCGTGACGATGTCCGGGTCGCCGATGTAGTAGATCTGGCGCCGGCCCTCGCGCCGGGAGCGGACGAGCCCGGCGAGCTTGAGTTTGGCCAGGTGCTGGCTGACCGCGGGCAGCGCGCCGCCCACCCGGTGCGCGAGGTGCGTCACGTCGCTCTCGCCCTGCGCCAGGGCCCACATCAGGTGGAGCCGGGCCGACGACGCGAGCAGTCCGAACGCGGCGGCCGCCTCCGCCAGCACCTCGGCGGGCGGGTCCTCGAAGCCCCCGACGCTCTCCGTCACAGCCCTCTCCCGTCCCACCCTGTTTCCCAGCCCGCGCCCGTGCGCCCACCCATCGTAGAAGGGCCGGGCCACCGCCTTCGTTCGTACGGCGGTGAGCGGTCACGCCCTTTGTACGATGTGACGCCCACCCGGGGGGAACACGGGTGAGCCGAGGCGCAAGGGAGGCAGCGCGTGCGGGAACCGGAACCGGGGTCGCCCCGTCGGCGCAGGGCCAACGGCACGCTGGAGACGCGGGTGCTGGCCGCGCTGCACGAGGCCGGCGGGCCGGTGACGGCGGGCTGGGTGCAGGAGCGTCTGGCCGCCGGCCTCGCCTACACCACCGTGGTCACGGTGCTGGCCCGTCTGCTGGCCAAGAACGCCGTCACGCGCCGGCGCGAGGGACGGTCGTTCGTGTGGATGCCCGCCGCGGACCCGGCGGGGCTCGCCGCGCTGCGGATGCGCAAGGTCCTCGACGGTGAGCAGGACCGCCGGGCGGTGCTCGCCAGCTTCGTCACCGGGCTGCCGGAGGGCGACGAGCAATTGCTGCGCGAACTGCTGGACCGGGCCGGTGGCGAGGAGCACTAGCGGATGGGGATCTTCGTCTTCCTCCCGCTGGTGCTGCCGCTGACCGCGTGGCCCGTCGCGCGCCTGGCGGAAGGGCGTCTGGCGGAGGGGCGCCTGCATCCGCGGACGGCAACGGTGCTGCTGACCGGCGTCGCGGCGGTCATGGCCCTGTGCAGCACCGTGTGCCTGGCGCTGCTGATGGTGGTCGGCACCGCGCAGCTGCCGGGCAATCCCCTGCCGGACGGCTGGTCGGATCCGGAGGTCCGCGAGAGCGTGCCGCGTCACGAGGTCGCCGGGAAGGCCGCGATCCCCGTGCTGCTGGTGGTCGTCGGCGCCTGCGGCCGGGTGCTGCTGCGCCACTGGCGGGTACGGTGGCGCGCCCACCGCGCCCTGGCCGGGCTGCCGCCGCGCGAGGTCGCCGTGCTGTCCGATGCCGAGCCGTACGCCTACGCCCTGCCCGGTGGTCCACGCGACCGGGTCGTGGTGTCCACGGGCATCCTGCGCTGCCTGACCGCGCGCGAGCGCCGGGCCCTGTTCGCCCATGAACGGGCGCATCTGGCCGCCCGGCACCACCGCCATCTGCTGCTGGTGCGGCTGGCGGCCTGCGCGAACCCGTTCCTGCTGCCGCTGCGGACCGCCGTGGCCTATACGGCGGAGCGCTGGGCGGACGAGGAGGCGGCGCAGGCCGTCGGCAGCCGCCGGACCGTGGCGCGGGCGATCGGCAAGGCGGCACTGGTCTCGCGCGACGCACCGGCCCCGACAATCGCCGCCTTCACCGGGCCGCCCGGCGGTGCCACACCGCCGCCCCCGGTATCGGCGTCGGCCCCCACCTCTCCCGCGGCCCCGGCCCCGGCCTCCGCGCTCGCCGCCTTCGCCGCTCCCGGGCCGCTGCCCCGGCGGGTCGCCGCGCTACTGGGGCCGGCGCCTGCCGTGCGGGCGTGGCCGTCCGTGTTCACCACCGTCGGCCTTGCCCTGTGGACCGCGGCCACCGGGGCCGTGCTGTCCGCGCTGTTCTCCGCCAACTCGGCCGTCACCCTGCTGTGCCTGCTCCGCGCGGCGACGCCCCTGTGACCGTTCTGACCAGTGTGACCGTGTGACCGGTGCGGCTCAGGACACGCTCTTCGGTGCCTGCTCCCCGCTCAGCGCCTCCTCCACCCGGCCGAGCAGGAAGGGCACGACCCCGCGCTCGAGCAGGGCCCGTTCCCACCGCTGCCTGGCCCTGTCGGCCGCCGTGTCCGCCGTTCCCCTGGGGCCCGTCGCCCACAGCCAGACGACGTCGGCGACCGTCGCTCCCACGGCCAGGGCGCCGATCAGCAGGCCGGCCGTGAGGAACCCGTCGCCCAGGTAGGGGTGGCCGTCGAAGGCGCGCAGGCCGTACCCGGTCAGCAGGAACGCGGCCGCCACCACCGCGGAGACGCCGGGCAGGAGCACCGCGGGCGGAGACAGGACCCGGCGTGCGCCGGCCGGTCCCGCGGCCGCGTCACCGGCGGGTGCGCACGAGGTGGGCAGCAGACGGGCGTAGTCCCGGTACTCCGTCTCCGCCGCCGCGGCGATGGCGGTACGCGCCCGCACCGCCCGGATGCGCAGCTGCTCCGCGTCGACCACGCCGGCGGCGCGGTCGAGGGCCTCCCGGACCGGTCCGCACGCCAGGGCCTGGTCGAGCGCCCGCTCGAAAACGACGGCGAGCTCCGGCGCCGGCGGTCCACCACACGTCATACGTCCCCCGATGAAGGTGAGGACTGGCGAGTGTAATGGTTCGTGGGTTGCGCAAGCTTGAAAGACAAACCAGTGGGTAGCGGCACCTGCGGGAGGCCGTAATCCGCGTGTGACGCAGCCCACTCGCGCCGGCCGGTCAGTTTCCGCCCGGTCAGCGGTCATAAGGGGTGAGACAGAGCGAGCGACAGCCGACGAAGGAGCCGCGGAGATGACCGACGCCGTGAAGGGCCCTGCCAGTTACTTCCCCGCCATCGAGAAGAAGTACGGGCGCCCGGTCGCCGAGTGGCAGGACGTCATCCGGGCGGCGCTGCCGGCCAAGCACATGGAGCTCGTGCGCCTGCTCAAGACGGAACACGGGCTGGGCCACGGCCACGCCAACGCCCTCGTCGCCCACACCCTGGCCGAGACCGGCAAGGCGTAACCCACGTCCCCGTGGTGCGCCGGCGAGCCCGCGCCCCGCACCGTCCGGCACCGGTCCCTCCCCTCGTGGGGACCGGTACGGACGGCATCGACCCGGGCCGTGTCGGCGGTCGGCGCGGATCGAGAGCGGCGGATCTGGGATCCTGCCAGAGCGGGCCCGTCCGAAGGAGACCGAGCCGTCCGTCCGGCGGCGTACGCGCAGGTCAGGCGTATAGGGTGAGTTTTCCGGTCCGGACGAACGACGCGGGGGAAGTAAGGGGTGGGACACCTTGAGTTCCGACTCAGGGGCACGCACGGCCTTCGCGGAGCGGCTCGCGCTGCTGTACGGCGAGGCCGGTAACCCGCCGCTCAAGCGCGTGGCCGAAGCGGTGGTCCGGCTGCAGCGCGTGGACGAACGGGGGCGGCCCGTCCGTGTCTCCGCCCAGCGGATCAGCGACTGGCGGCGGGCGAGGAACGTACCCGCCCAGTTCCCCGCCCTCGCCGCGGTGCTCCAGGTGCTCATCCCGCAGGCGCGCCGGTTGCAGCCCACCCCGGTGAGCCCCGGCCTGTACGACCTCGGCGAGTGGCAGCGGCTGTGGGAGAGCGCGGTGGCCGACCCGGTCGCGGAGCGCGCCGCGCACTCCGGGCAGGACCCGCCGCAGCCCGAGGAGAACGCGTCCGTGCCCGGCGGGGTGTGCCCCTACCGGGGTCTGGCCTCCTACCGGCAGCAGGACGCCCGCTGGTTCTTCGGCCGGCAGCGCAGCACGGACAGCCTGGTGGAGCTGCTGCGCTCGACCGAACGCACCGGCGGACTGGCGATGCTGGTCGGCGCGTCCGGCGCGGGGAAGTCGTCCCTGCTGAACGCCGGTCTGGTGCCCGCGCTGCGGGACGGCGTGCCGGACGGCAGCCCGGCGCGGACCGTGGTGCAGATGGTGCCGGGCGCCCATCCCCTCGCCGAGCTGCGCCGCCGTATCCCCGGGCTGCCGACGGCGTCCCCGGGGCCGGCCGGGGCGGTACCGGCACCGTCCGCGCCCCTCGCCCAGGGACTGCCCGCGGCCGCCCACGACCGGCGCGCGGACGGCGACGCACCGCCCGCGGACCACCGCGGACGGCCGGGCGTCACCCAGGACCTGCCCGGCGGCCCCGACGCCATCCGGAGCGCCGTCGCCGCCTGGGCCGAGGCCGCCCGGCCGGCGGCGGAGGCCGGGAATGGGCACGGGGACACGAACGGGGACGGGGACGGGGACGGGACCCGGAGTGAGGCCGGGGCCGAAACCCCTGACGAGCCCAGCCCTGGAGGCGAGACCAGCCCCGGACACGAGACCGGCCGCGAGCGCGAGACGAACACCGGAGGCGAGACCGGCCCCGAGCGCGAGGCGACCGGTCCCGGCGGCGAGACCAGCCCCGGACGAGAGACCGACCCCGCACACGAGACCGGCCCCGGACACGAGACCGGGCCCGGACACGAGACCAGCCCCGGCCGCCGCCGTGCCGCCCCTCGCCCCGTCGTCATCGTCGACCAGTTCGAAGAGACGTTCACTCTCTGTGTCGACGAGGACGAGCGGCGCGCCTTCGTCCGGCTGCTGCACGACCTCTGCGCGGGCGAGGATCCCCCCGTCCTCGTCGTCCTCGGCATCCGCGCCGACTTCTACGAGCACTGTCTCGCCCATCCCGAGCTCGCCGACGCGCTCCAGCACCGGCACATGGTGCTGGGGCCGCTGACCAGCGCGGAGCTGCGGGACGCGGTGACCGGTCCGGCCAAGGCGGTCGGTCTGGAGCTGGAGTCGGGGCTGGCCGAGCTGATCGTGCGGGAGGTCGGCTCGGACGGCCCGCGCGGAGCGCACGACGCGGGGGTGCTGCCGCTGCTGTCGCACGCCCTGCTGGCGACCTGGCAGCGGCGCAAGGGCGGCCGGCTGACGCTGGCCGGCTACCGGGCGGCGGGCGGTATCCAGGGCGCGGTGGCAGCGACGGCCGAGCGGGCCTGGGCGGAGCTGGACCCGGCGGCGCGGGCCGCCGCGCGGCTGCTCCTGCTGCGGCTTGTGCGCCTCGGCGAGGACACGCAGGCCACCCGGCGGCGCGGCACCCGGCGGGAGCTGACCGCGGAGGCCGCCGATCCGGACAAGACACAGGAATCGCTGGAGGCGCTGGTCAGGGCCCGGCTGGTGACGCTGGACGCGGACACCGTGGAGATCACCCACGAGGCGCTGCTGCACGCCTGGCCGCGGCTGCGCGACTGGATCGACGAGGACCGCTCCGGGAACCTGCTGCGCCAGCGGCTGGAGGAGGACGGCCGGGCCTGGGAGACCTCGCACCGCGACTCGTCGCTGCTGTACCGGGGCTCACGGCTGGAGCAGGCCCGCAGCTGGGCGCACGACGCCGGTGACGCCCTGCTCACCCGCGTCGCGGTGGAGTTCTTGGCCGCCTCGGTACGGCTGCGCCGGCGCACGGTGTGGATCAGCCGGGCGGCGGTGTCGGCGCTGGTGGCGCTCGCGGTGGTGGCGGCCGGTGCGGCCGTGGTCGCCTGGCAGCAGCGCGACGACGCCGTCTTCGAGCAGGTCGTCGCCGAGGCGGACCGGGTGCAGGACACCGATCCGTCGCTGTCGGCGCAGATCGACGTGGTGGCGCACCGGCTGCGGCCGGGCGACGAGGGCACCCGCAACCGGCTGCTGTCGATCGTGAACGCCCCGCTGGCGACGCCGCTCGCCGGGCACACCGGCGCCGTGTACCTGACGTCGTTCAGCCCGGACGGGCGGGTGCTGGCGAGCGCGGGCTACGACCGCACCGTACGGCTGTGGGACGTGGCCGACCCGCGGCGGCCGAAGCCGCTGGGGAGGCCGCTGACCGGGCATGCCAGCTGGGTGAGCAGCGCCGTGTTCGGCCCGGACGGCCGCACCCTGGCCAGCGCCTCGGACGACGGCACGATCCGGCTGTGGGACGTCGCCGACCCGGCCCGGCCGCGCCCGCTCGGCGCGCCGCTCAACGCGCACGCGGGGACGATCTACCTGCTGGCCTTCAGCCCGGACGGCCGCACCCTGGCCTCCGCCGACGAGGACCACACGGTACGGCTGTGGGACCTGGCCGATCGGGCGCGCCCGAAGCAGCTCGGGGAACCGCTGGCCGGGCACGGGGACGCCGTGCGCTGCGTGGCGTTCAGCCGGGACGGGCGCACCCTGGCGGCCGGCGGGGACGACGCGGTGATCCGGCTGTGGGACCTGTCCGACCGGCGCCGCCCGCGGCAGCTTCCGGCGGAGCTGACCGGGCACCGGGCGACGGTGCACTCGGTGGCGTTCAGTCCCGACGGGCGGACCCTGGCCAGCGGCAGCGCCGATGACACGGCCCAGCTGTGGGACGTGGCCGACCCGCGGCGGCCGCAGCGGCTCGGCGCACCGCTGACCGCGCACGCCGGCCCGATCTGGTCGGTGGCCTTCAACCCGCAGGGCACCCTGCTCGCGGCCGGCAGCGCGGACTCCACGGCGAGCCTGTGGAACGTGACCAACCCGGCGTATCCCTCGCAGGTCGGCCAGCCGCTGGCGGGCGGCAGCGGGGAGATGTACACCGTCGGCTTCAGCCGTGACGGGCGGACCCTGGCGACGGGCAGCGGGGACGGCCGGGTGCGGCTGTGGTCGGTGCCGACGTCGGACATGGCGGGGCACGTCGGCGCCTTCCGCCCCGACGGCCGCGTGCTGGCCACGGCCGCCGAGGACGGCCTGGTCCGGCTGTGGAACGTGACGGCTCCGGGCCGCCCCGCCCGCCTGGGCGAACCGTTTCCTCCCGGGCACGGCCACATCCGCCGGATGGTCTTCTCCCCCGACGGGCACGTGCTCGCCGTCCTCATGGCCAGCAGCGAGATACGGCTGTGGAACCTCACCGACCCCGCGCACCCCGTGCCCTACGCCCCGCCGATCGCGCTGCGCATCCGCTACGCCGGCGGCGACGCGCTGACGTTCAGCCCGGACGGCCGCGTCCTGGCGTCCGCCTACGACGACCGCACCATCGGGCTGTGGAACGTCAGCGACCCGGCCCGCCCCCGTCCGCTCGGCACACCGCTCACCGGGCACCAGGGGTACGTCTACTCGCTCGCGTTCAGCCCGGACGGCCGCACCCTGGCCAGCGGCAGCGCGGACGCCACGGTCCGGCTGTGGAACGTCACCGACCCCGCCCGCACCGTGCCACGCGGCCGCCCCCTCACCGGGCACCGCGGGCCGGTCAACGTCCTCGCCTACAGCCCCGACGGCCACACGCTGGCCAGCGGCAGCGACGACGACACGGTCCGGCTGTGGGACGTCACCGACCCCGGCCGCGCCACCGGCTTCGCCCGCCGGCTCACCGGCCACACGGAGGCGGTCGTCTCCCTGACGTTCAGCCCGGACGGCGCCACCCTGGCCAGCGGCGGCAACGACACCACGGTCCGGCTGTGGGACGTGGCCGACCCGTCCTCGGCCCGGCCGATCGGCGCTTCGATGAGCGCCCGCGCCCGCACCGGCAGCTTCCTGTCGTTCTCCCCCACGGGCCGCATGCTCGGCATCGCCAGCGGCGCGGACACGGTCCGCCTGTGGAGCCTGGACGTCGACACGGCGATCGACCACATCTGCGCGACCACACGAGGCGTCCTGACCCCGGAGAAATGGCACGAATACCTACCCCGCCTGTCGTACGACTCCCCGTGCGCGAAGCCCTAGTGCAGGGTGGCGAGATCCAGTACGTCGGCGGTGGGCGGCGGATGGGGGGCGAACAGCGTGCCGAAGCCGCTGAAGGTGTCGACGCCCCCGGCGTGCGCGGCGGTGTCCCGGTACGTGATCCGCAAGGGATACGGCGTCCCCGTGGCCGCGACGTACACCGTGTATGTCACCCCGTCACCGGCCACCCGCACCGCAATCGCCCGGACGCCGTCGACGTCGGCGGGCCCGCCCTTGGTGGCCCGCCCCCGGGTGGCCCTGTCGAGCAGGACGACTGGAAGGCCGCAGTCGGCCAGCCCGTCGGCCCCCCTGGCGGCACTGACCGGGCTCTTGAGCCAGGGCTTGGTGCGGACCGCAGGGTCCGTCGTGCGCCCCCATATCTCCAAGTAGGCGTCGTCCGGGTGGAGATAGTCCGTGTCACCGAGCCGGATCTGCGCGATGTGGGCGCCCGTGGGCATGCTCCCCCGGTAGACGCATCTGTTCTTGAGGTCGGTGGTCAGACGGCCCTGAAAGGCACGGTTGACGAGCCGTCTGTCGACGGTCACCGAGCTCACCGCCCGCAACGCCCCCTTGGCCTGCGCCAGCAGCTCCCCGGCGGTCCGTGTGTCCTGCGCGGGACGGTCTCCGCCGCCACCCGCGCACCCCACCCCCACGGCACCCAGCGCCACGCACGATGCGAGCGCCCTCACTCGTCTTCTCACGGTCCCCCCAGATGTCCGAGCGCATGTCGTTCAGCCCGTGTAGTAGCCGAAGACGTCCACGATCGCCTCGGTGGAACCGGAGTGGTTGTACAGGTAGACCTTGCCGTCCACGAGCGGTACCACCACCAGGTTCCCGACGGTTTGGCCCGGCAGCAGGTTGAGGTGGGACACCTTCGGTGTCCCGGGCCGGGTCGTCGCTGCCACGTACGTCGGTGACGTGGCCGCGGTGGCCGTCACGTTCAGTACCACTGCCGACGCCCCGCCGGCCGGGACACCGCCGTTCCCCGCGAGCTGCAGAGCCACGCTCTGGCCCGGGCGCAGTTGCCGCCCGCCGAGCCCCTGCCGGGTGTCCATCACCCTCGCCGGCGGCAGCGGCCGGAACCGCAAGCCCTGGGAGGCGGTGGTGGTGAAGTAGCCCGACACGTCGGCCAGGAGGTTCACGGTTCCCGCGTGGTTGTACAGCGTGACTTTGCCGTCCCGCACGGGGACGATCACCGCGTTCGCGACCGTCCGGCCCGCCGTCAGGTTCAGGTTCGACGCGCTGGAGCGCTGGGTTCCGTACGGGTAGGCGGACACGAAGCTCGCCGACGTCGGGTTGGTCGCCGTGAGGTTCATGACCACCGCCGACACCCCGGTGGCCGGTATCCCGCCGCGCCCGGCGATCTGCACGCTCACCGTGCGCCCGGCGCCCACCTCGGCCTTCGGCACTCCGAGGCCGCTGCGCGTGTCCAGTACCCGGGCCGGCTCCACGGGCCTGAACCGGTCTCCCCCACCGCTGAGGGTGTAGTAGCCGGCCACGTCCGCGATCAGGTCGACCGTTCCCGCGTGGTTGTACAGCGTCACCTTGCCGTCCCTGACCGGGACGGTCACCAGGTTGGGCACGGTCCGCCCGGCGGCCACGTTCAGGTTCGAGGAGGCCGGCCGCTGGTCCCCGGGCGGATAGGCCGACACGTACGTGACCGAGGAGGCGTTGGTCGCCGTCACGTTGAGCACGACCGCCGACACCCCGGCCGGGGCCACTCCGCCGCGACCGGCGACCTGCAGGGTCAGGGTGCCGCCGGGGCCGACCTTGGCCTTGGGTGCGCCGACACCGCTGCGAGTGTCCAGCAGCCGTGTGGGCGCGACGGGCTCATAGGTGCCCAGGCCACTGTGTGTGAGGAACACCTGCCCGGTCCGGCGCAGCTCGCCACCCACCCCGTCGGCGGGCGCCGCGTTCAGCTCCCAGCGGTAACCGCCGTCGGTCAGGCCGGCACCGGTCTCGTCCTTGCCGTCCCACACCGCCTGCACCACGCCGCGCGCCTCTCCTCCGCGCAGCGTGCGCACCGCGGCGCCCGCCTGGTTCCTGACGGTCACCGTCCAGGACGCGGCGGGCTTGTTCAGCCACCACTTGCCGGTCCAGGACGCGCTCGCAGCGGCATCACGGTCGAGGGTCTCGGGGAGGGAGGAGTCGAGGACGGACAGCGCGGAGGCGGGGATGCCGGTGGAGACGACGTGCAGGCGCTCCTGTTCGTCCGCGTAGGAGACACGGCCTCCGAAACGGTCCACGGCCCAGGCGCCCGCGTAGCGGGACGTGCTTCCGAGGACGCGCGTCGTGCCGGTGCCGCGCAGCGGGGTGAGGGACAGCACGCCGCCCTTGGAGTGGGCGAGGTATCCGTCGCCGAGCTGCGCCGCCTGGAAATCGTGCCCGGGTACGGGGATGTCGGTGCCGGTGGTCAGGTCGCGGACGCCCGACTTCTTCTCGTAACTGCACTCCCAGTACAGGAACGAGCCCCACACCTGCAGGTCCGACAGGTCACAGTCGGAGACCTTCAGCGACCGGGTGACCGCTGCGGAACGCACGTCGACGACGTCGACCACGCCGGGCGTCAGGGTCTCGTGCCACAGAGTGCCGCCGACGAGGGCCATCTCCTGATTCCCGTTGTCCGGACGGCGCAGCAGGACCTGTTTCGTGTCCAGGTCGGCGACCTGCATCTCGTTGTTGTAGGCGTAGTACGCGATGTGGCGGCCCGATGCCCGTCTCGACGGGCCGTAGGAGCGCGGCAGCTCGGTCACGGGCGTGCCGGGAAGGCTTTGCCCGGCTTCCACCACGTACGTTTCGCCGTTGGCTCCGCCGTACACCGTGCGGCCGTCGCCCGTCTGGTCCTGCCAGGTGCACTCGATCTTCGAGGGGCAGACACCGTCAGGGGCGAGTTCCCGGTTCGGACCGGCGGCCGGTGCACCGCTGACGGTCAGCTCGCGCTCACGCGTACGCGACGTGGTGTACGGCAGCGTCTCGTTCGAGAGCAGGACACCGTTGGCGGCCATCATCTGCCAGTGCCGCGTGGGCGCGAGCGGAATGTCGGCGACCTTGCTCACCGCGGGCTCGCCGCCGGGCCCGGCTTGAACGAGGTGGACCGTGCGCTCACTGCCGGGGCCGGACCGCGCCGCGATCACGCGTCCGTCGGAACCGACCAGCGTTTCCCCTGTGATCCGGTCGAGGACGTCCTGCTGCGGTGCGTCGCCCGCCAGCGGCCGGACGACCAGACGGTCGCCGCCCTCGCCGGGGACGCGGACCAGGATGCGGTCACCGAAGAGGGCGACCGGTGTCCCGCCGGCCCAGTCGACCTCATGAAGCGGCGCGGAGAGGTCACCGAGAACGTCCCAGATCCGGAGGCGGCCCGGGGCGGGGAAGGTGAACAGGTACCGGTCCGCCCTCACGTTGGTGACACCGGAGGTGGACGTGCCGAAGTCCACCGGTCGTGTGGTGAACGCACGGTCGACCCATACGTGCTTCACCGCGCCGTCGACGGAGTAGGAGAGGACGAAGCCGTACGGGTTTCCGTTTCCGCTGCCCCTGAAGAACGTCCGAGGCTGCGCGCCCTCGGGCAGTTCGAGCACACGGTCCGTCAGGGCCCCGTGGTCAGGGGTCAGCAGGTGCCAGATCCAGGGCTTCTTCTCCTCGTTGGTGACGAGGGACTGTCCGAGCGTCGTCATCAGCTGCTGCCCCGACGGCACCTTGATCTTGTGCACCGCCTGGCCGGCCGGGTCCCACAACAGGGCGGTGTACTGGGTGTCGAAGCTGACGATCACGTCGGTGCCGGTCCCTCTGGGATACGACAGGGGCATCCGGGTCCGGCTGCCGTCCGCGTAGGAGTACCAGGTGTATCCCCCGTCGGACGAGCCCTGGACGAAGCCGGTCAGCCCGACGATGGGCAGCTTGCCGGCGTCCGGCGCCACGGACAGCTCCGCCGGAATCACCAGTTCCGTAGCGTCGTCCGCCGTTGCCGTGCCCGCCGCCGCCGGTATCAGAGCGACGACTGCCGCAGCCGTGGCCAAAACGGCCGCCGTGCTGCGCACACGCCGGCTCTTGATGACGCGCAAGAAACCCTCCCCCACCCCAACGCTCACGCGGGCTCCCCACCCACCGCAAGTGCGCCGAGGCTACCAGCACTTCGAACGCGATCGAACACCGGAATTCGGTGCCGTTCCCCGGCGCCGGGCAGGCCGTGGCCCGTGGCTCCCCGGCGTGCGAGGGCCCTTGTTACGCTGGCCCCGGCCCGGTCGCTGGTGGTTCCCCCGTCATCAGCGGCCGGGCTCCTTGCTGGGCAGTGGGGGGGCTTCGGTCGGCTCGTCTGTGTCGTTCGTCTGTGATTCGGAAAGGCGGGTGAGGGCTGCCGTGCACCGGCGCGTCGTCATCGTCACCGCGGTTCACGCGCCCTCGGCGCGCTTCCTGGCCGAGGCGTACGCGTCGCTGTGTGCGCAAACGCTGCCCGACGGCTGGACGTGGCACTGGGTGATCCAGGAGGACGGCGAGAGCGACGCCGTACGGCCCCACGTCCCCGACGATCCCCGGATCACCTTCCGGCAGGGGCGGCACGGAGGCCCCGGTGTCGCCCGCACCCTCGCGCTCGCGCACGCCCACGGCGAGTACGTGAAGGTTCTCGACGCCGACGACCGGCTCGCCCCCGGCGCGCTCGCCCGCGACCTGGCCGCGCTGGAGGCCGATCCCCAGCTGGGCTGGGCCACCTCGCGCGCCCTGGACCTGCTGCCGGACGGCACGACCGTCGGCTTCCCCGGCGACCCGGCCGAGGGGCCCCTCCAGCGGGGCGCGGTGCTCGGCTTCTGGGCGGCGAACGACTACCGCGCCCAGGTCCACCCGGCCACCCTCTTCGTCCGCCGCGAGCTGCTGCTCGCCCTCGGCGGCTGGATGGCCCTGCCGGCCTCCGAGGACACGGGGCTGCTGCTCGCCCTCGACGCGGTCAGCCCGGGCTGGTTCACCCGCGAAGTCGGGCTGTACTACCGCAAGTGGGACGGCCAGGTCACCGGCCAGTCCTCTCACGTCGACCCGGTGGAGCGCCGCGCTCGCATGGCGGTCGTCGAGGAACGGGCCCGGGCGCTCGCGG
Source organism: Streptomyces sp. NPDC104814 (assembly GCF_055583185.1). Lineage (NCBI taxonomy): Bacteria > Bacillati > Actinomycetota > Actinomycetes > Kitasatosporales > Streptomycetaceae > Streptomyces > Streptomyces sp. NPDC104814. The sequence continues at coordinate 70,802 of NZ_JBVJOL010000011.1, forward strand.
GCCTGGGCTGGGACACCCGGCGGCCCGGCCGGCCCGCCGCTCCACGGGTGCCGCATCAGGTCCGCTGAGCAGCCGCCCGGCCGCGCCGCCCCAGCAGTTCCGCAAGTCCCCGCCGGGTCGCCGCCAGGATCACCCGGTCCTGCGGCCGCAGCACATACGTCTCCGGCAGGTCCCACACCAGACCCGACGGCCTCGGCTCCACCGCTTCCGGCTCGGCCGGCAGCTCGGCGGACGCGGCCGTGTCGAGGGCCAGCACCCGCCATGCACCGGCCCTGAAGGCCTCGCCGACCGTGCGGCCCTCCAGCTGCGGGTGCCCGGCCACGTCCACCGCAGCGAACAGCAGCACCCGCCGCTCCACCGGGATCGCGCCGAGGATCTGCCGGCCCAGCATCGCCGCCGCGAACGCGGGCGCGGCCAGGTGGGACACGCTGCGGCTGCGGGTGCGGGCATGCGGGTGCGCGGCGCGCAGGGTGCGGTAGACGGCGGTCGCGAAGTCGTCGTCGTACAGCCGCAGTACGGTCCGCAGGTCGGGGCGGACGGTACGGGCGTACAGCACCGCTTCCAGGTTCGTGGTGTCGGAGCTGGTCACCGCCAGCAGCGCCGACGCCCGGTGGATCTTGGCGGCCTCCAGGACGCCCTCCTGCGTCACGTCCCCGAGCACCACCGGCACCCGCAGCCGCCGCGCCGTCGCCAGCCCCCGCGCCTCCGGCCCGGCCTCGACACACACCACCGGCACGTCCAGCTCGCGCAGCCGGGTCAGCACCCGGGTGCCGATCTTGCCGAGGCCGAGCAGCACCACATGCCCGCCCATGCCGCGCGGCGGCTTGCGCAGGGCGGACGCGCTGCGGAAGGTGCCGAGCCCCTCCAGCACCGCGGCCAGCAGCACCGGCAGCAGCAGCAACCCGACCAGCCCCGACAGGAGTTGGAGGACCTGCCGGCCGGTGGACGCGCCGACCGCCGGGTCGTTGATGGCGAACAGGTCCAGCAGCGTCAGATACAGCGCCCCGAGCGGATGCACCCCCGTCACCAGCCACAGGGCGACCGCGAGAGCGAGCACACAGCCCACCAGCCCGGCCAGCGACCACCGCAGCCGCCGCGAGAACAACGACCCCAGCGGCGGTACGACGGCCCCGATCCCGCGCCGCGCCCCGGCCGGCGCCGACGTGCCGTCACCGGCGTACGCCACCTGCTCCAGCACCACCCGGCCGCACCGCCCGGCGGCCTCACGCACCGCCGCCGTGTCGGGCAGCAGCTCGGGCCCCCGCTCGTCGGCGCCCACCGCACCCACCGCGCCCGCCGGGCCGTCGCCGGGCGGCGACAGCAGCGCCAGCGTCGCCAGGCCGGGGGCGGACTGCGATCCGCGCTCCGGCGGCTGTTCGACCGCCCGCAGCATCAGCCCCTCGGTCTGTACGACCTTGGTGGTGCCGGCGACGGCGGCCGCGGCCAGCGCGGGCGCGGCCGTGTCGGCGTCGGAGAGCACGGTCGTCGACGCGTCACCGGTGTCCTCACCGGTCGCCAACGCGGCCGCCTGGTCGAGGAGTTCCTCGATGTGCTGCCCCAACCGCCGGTTGTACAGGCGCAGGACGAGCCTGAGGCGGGGGTTGAGCCGGCGGGCGGTGAGGGCGGCGCGGATGTTGGTCTCGTCGTCGTCGTAGACGAGCGCCAGCGCGGCGGCACGCTCCACGCCCGCGTCGGCGAGCACCGCCTCGGTCGGCTCGACGGCCTCCACGAGCCGCTCCTGCCGGCCGGCCGCGTCCCCACCGCCGCTGCCGCCACCGGTGCTGCCGCCGCCGTTGCCGCCGCCGCCGTTCGGGCCGCCTGCGGCGCCGAGGCTGACGGCGGCGCCGACCACCCGGTCCAGCAGCGCCGCCGACACCGCCCGCGCCCGGCCGACCACCGGCGGCCGGACGGTGCGCTGCGTGGACGGCACGACGAGCGTGACCTGCTCGCCGTACACACCGCGCAGCTCGGCGGCCAGCCGGTGCGCGAGCGCGTCGTCCCCGCACACCACCATGTGCGCGGCGGCGTCGGCCGGTGCGCCCTGACTCGGAACCGTTCCCACGAGGGGACAGACTGCCCCACCCGGCGGCTGGTTCCACCGGGGCACCGGACGGGTGACGGCTACCGCTGCGGCAGATACCGCTCGGCGAAGTCCAGCTCCAGCCGCACCTGCTTGATCCGCTCGTCCACGACCAGCGAACCGTGTCCGGCGTCGTAGCGGTACACCTCGTGGACGGCCCCGCGGGCCTGCAGCCGCTTGACGTAGTTCTCGATCTGGCGGATCGGGCAGCGCGGGTCGTTCACCCCGGCCGAGATGTAGACGGGCGCCTTGACCTGGTCGACGTAGGTGATCGGCGAGGACGCCTCGAAGCGCTCCGGGACCTCCTCGGGGGTGCCGCCGAGCAGGGTGCGGTCCATCGCCTTCAGTGCCTCCATCTCGTCGTGGTAGGCGGTGACGTAGTCCGCGACCGGGACCGCGGCGATGCCCAGCGTCCACAGGTCGGGCTGGGTGCCGAGCCCCAGCAGGGTCAGGTAGCCGCCCCAGGAGCCGCCGGTGAGGACCAGCCGCTCGGGGTCCGCCAGGCCCGACTCGACGGCCCAGGCGCGCACCGCGGCGATGTCCTCCAGCTCGATCAGGCCGACCCGGTGCTTGAGGGCGTCCGTCCACGCCCGGCCGTAGCCGGTGGAGCCGCGGTAGTTGACCCGCACGACCGCGTACCCGTGGTCCACCCAGGCGGCCGGGCCTGCGGCGAAGGAGTCGCTGTCGTGCCAGGTGGGGCCGCCGTGGATGTCGAAGACGGTGGGCAGCGGGCCGCCGGCTCCGGCCGGCTTCTGCACCAGTGCGTGGATACGGCCGCCGGGCCCCTCCACCCACACGTCCTCCACCGGCACCGAGCCGGGCGACTTCAGGCCGGGCGGGTCCAGGACCACAGCGCCGGCGGTCGAGCGCACCGCGGACGGCTCGGCGGAGGACGACCACAGGTACTCCACCGTGCCGTCCGGGCGGGCGGTCGCCCCCGACACCGTGCCCGGCGGGGTCGGGATCCTCGTCAGCTCGCGCGCCGCGAGGTCGTAGCGGAACAGCTCGCTGCGCGCCTCGAAGCTGTGCGCGATGAGCAGGGCGCTGCCGTCCGGGTACCACTCGGCGCTCACGTCACCGGGCAGCTCCAGCGCCAGGTCGCTCTCCTCACCGGTCGCCACGTCCCAGACGAGCGGTTCCCAGCGGCCGCGGCGCTGGTGCCCGATGAGCAGCCGGGTGTCGCCGTCCACCGGGGCGAAGCCCAGGACCTCCAGGCCCAGCTCGACCGTGCCGCCCTTGGTGTCGTCCAGCTCCGCGACGGTCGTGCCGTCGGGGCGGACCACGCGCAGCGCGGAGTGCATGGCGTCGCCGTGCTCGGTGTGCTCCAGGGCGATCAGCGTGCCGTCGTGCGAGAGGTCGCCGACGCCGGCGGACTCGCGGTGCCGGTAGATCTCCACCGGCTCCCGGCCCTCGCGCGCCAGATGGATCGTCGTACCGTCCTCGTCGGTGGAGCGGCCCACCACCGCCGTGCGCCCGTCTCTGCCGAGGGCGAGGCCCGCCGGGTAGGACGGGTCGAGGCCCGGGGCGCCCGGTTCGTCCTCGCCGCCGGTGAAGGGCTGGCGGCGCCAGACACCGAACTCGTCGCCGTCCTTGTCGTCGAACCACCAGATCCAGCGGCCGTCGGGCGAGAGCACGCCGTCCGTGGTGCCGTTGGGCCGGTCGGTCACCTGACGCTGCTCGCCGCTCGCCCGGTCCCAGGCGTACAGCTCGTACGTCCCGGTCGCGTTCGACACGAACAGCGACCGGTCCGGGGCGTCCTCCGCCCAGTCGGGCAGGGACACGCGGGGCGCCCGGAAGCGCTTCTCCCAGTCCGGCATTTCCTGGCTCTGCTGCCGCCCCTGCGAGACGGGCCCGTTGCTCTCAGTCATGGGCCCATAGTGCCTGGTCCTCCGCCGGTTTGGCCGCGTCCGTCCTGACCCTGTGGATAACTTGCCGGGGTTTCCCGGGCCGGGTGCCCGCCGGTGTGAGACGCCGGGCGCCCGCACCCGCCTCAAGGGGCGCGGGGAACTGCGCGACCAGCCACGACGGGCCCGCACCCGTGAACGGCCCTCCGCCCCACCGCCCCCCGCGCCAAGCACAGCGCAGCGTCCCCGTACCTTTGGTGGTGTGTACCGGTTTCTGCTGACGCCCCGCTGGTGGGGGATCAACGTCTTCGTGCTGTTGGCCATCCCCTTCTGCATCTTCATGGGCTCCTGGCAGCTGAGCCGCTTCGAGAGCCGGGTCGACGAGCACCGCGACGCCAAGGCCACCGCCACCGCCGCGCAGACCGAGGCCCCGCGCCCGCTCGCCGAGCTGCTGCCCGTCGACAAGGCGACCTCGGGCCGGCAGGCCACCGCCACCGGCCACTACGACCGTCAGCTGCTCGTACCCGACCGGGAGCTGGACGGCCGCCAGGGCTTCTACGTCCTGACCCTGCTGCGCGTCGACGGCGGCAAGGCCCTGCCCGTCGTCCGGGGCTGGCTGCCCGGCACCGCCGACCCGGCCAAGGCCCCGGCCCCGCCGGCCGGACGGGTCACCGTCACCGGCGCGCTCCAGGCTCCGGAGACGCCCGGCGACAACGGCGTCAGCGCCAGGGGCGGCCTCCCGGCCGGGCAGACCGCCGCGATCAGCTCGGCGACCCTCGTCAACCTGGTGCCGTACGACGTCTACCCGGCGTGGGTCACCCTCGACAAGGGCGACGCCGGGATGAAGGCGGTGCCCGCGAGCGCGCCGTCGGACACCGGCCTGGACCTCAAGGCGTTCCAGAACCTCGGTTACACCGGTGAGTGGTTCGTCTTCGCCGGCTTCGTCGTCTTCATGTGGTTCCGGCTGCTGCGCCGGGAGGTGGAGTTCCAGAAGGACGCCCGCCTGGGCCTGCTGCCCGAGACCGAAGCCGAAGTCGGACCCGAAGCCGAACGCGAAACCGAGGCCGCCTCAGCCGACGCCCCCGGCGCCGGCGCCGGCGGGTCGGGTCACGACTCCGCCAGCAGCCCCGTCCGGTAGACCGTCCCCGCGCACGCGCCGGTCACCGTCACCGATGCCGACGGCGAGCCGGCCTGCGCGGTGTGCGTGATGACCACGCTGCCGTCGGCCGTGCCGTCCTCGGTGACCAGCTGGGTGGTGGTGCCGGTGTCCCCGCCGGTGGACGTGCCCGTGTCCGTGGCCGCGTCCTGGCTGGGCGAGGGGTTCGGCGACGGGTTGCCGGAGCCGCCGTCCCCGGCACCCCCTGTCGTGCCGCCGCCGGTGCTGCCGGAGCCGCCCGTGGGGCAGGTCGAGGAGGGCACCCAGGCGAACTTCACGTCGTAGGCCGAGCCGGGCGCGAGGACCAGCCGCGGCACGTACAGCGACGGGTCGGACAGCGCGGCCGCGGCGTCGCCCGCGGTGTGCTCCACGACCGAGATCTTCGCGGCGTCGGCCGCGCCCTGCGCCGTGAAGCCGACCGTGCCGGAGCCGGCGACGGCGCACTTGGCGTCGGAGACGTTCGTGACGCGGAAGGTGCCGTAGACGATGCCGGCGGAGTCGGGCGCCTCGGCCGTGGCGGTGGCGCCGCCGAGCTGCCCGGCGGTGCACTCGGGGACGCTCGCCGGGCTGGACGCGGACGGCCCGGTGCCGGCCGAGGCGGAGGCGCTGCCCGCGCCGGCCTTGCCCTTCTCCGGGTCCTTCTTCCCCTGCTCGGCCTTGTCGTGGGCGGGGCCCGTGGACCCGGTGCCGGAGGTCTGCCCTCCGCTCGGGTCCTTGCCCTGCCCGGTGCCGCCCTGGGCCTGGGAGCTGTTGCCGGCGATGGAGGGGTCGGCGTCGGTGCCGGTGGCCTGCGAGACGTGCACCAGGGCGGGGATGGCGGTGCCCACGAACAGGGCCGCCGCCGCCATGCCCACGGCGGCCTGCCGCTTACGGGCGCGGCGGGCCGGGACCGCGCGGCGCAGGTGGTCCAGGCCGCCCTCGCGCGGTTCGATCTCCTCGACCGCCTGGTGCAGCATCCGGCGCAGGGCCAGCTCGTCCGAGTCGAGCCCTTCGGGGCTCTGGTCGTCGGGGCCGTGGTTCACAGTTCCGTTCCCAGCGTGCGTTGGCTTCGGCTGTTGCTCGCGTGGCGAACCCGGGTCCTGCCGGGCGTCCGGCTCATGACGTTCGTGGTGGTCGCCGCCCTCGGCGCGCGCGGTCATGTCCGCGCCCCCATGGCCCCGCGCAGGGCCGCGATGCCACGCGAGCCGTACGCCTTGACCGAGCCCAGCGAGATGCCGAGCGTCTCGGCCACCTGGGCCTCGGTCATGTCCGCGAAGTAGCGCAGGACGAGCACCTCGCGCTGGCGGCGCTGCAGGCCCTTCATCGCCTGGATGAGGGAGTCCCGCTCCAGCTGGTCGTACGCCCCCTCCTCGGCGCTGGCCATGTCCGGCATCGGCTTGGACAGCAGCTTCAGGCCGAGTATGCGGCGGCGCAGCGCGGACCGGGACAGGTTGACCACGGTCTGGCGCAGATAGGCGAGGGTCTTCTCCGGGTCGCGGACGCGCTTGCGGGCGGAGTGGACGCGGATGAACGCCTCCTGGACGACGTCCTCGCAGGAGGCCGTGTCGTCGAGGAGGAGAGCGGCGAGGCCCAGCAGGGAGCGGTAGTGCGCCCGGTAGGTCTCGGTGAGGTGGTCGACGGTCGTACCGGCCGCCACCGCCTCGCTCTGGTCGGCGCCGTCACGCTGACCGGGAAGGCGGGCGGGCCGCGCTGCGGGCATGGGCGCGATCACCGGCATGCCACCGGACAGGCCGGCCATGCGCGGTCGAAGGGCCGGCGGACGGGGCCGAAGGGCCGTGCCGCGCGCTGCCGCGGGAAAGTCGAGTACCTCTGCCACGCCAGTTGGACCCGTTTCCCCCCGGGAGGGTTGTACGCGCCCGGCGTCACTTTTGCGCCGCCCGACACTGAGTCGTGTGCCGTCATGAGCCCCGCTCTTCCCCTGTGTCCGTTTGCGACCGGGCGTCCCCGCGCCCGGTCCGGGCCTCGCCAGGCCCTGACCGACGCGCCTCCCGCAGCCCGGAAAAGGGCGATCGCAAAGACGCTCCCCGCCGTCCGCGCGGTTGCGGAGGCGGGGAGAAAAATCTTCGAACGTCAGGTGGCACGATTCAAGTGGCCTGGACCATCGTCCTGATCACATGATTTCCACAGATCCTACAAAGGACGGGTGACAGAGCGACCGGTTTTCCCTCCAGGGGAACGAGGGCCACGGCTCAGCCGGGCTCCGCGGCCACCAGTTCCGCGAGCTGCGCGGCGTTCAGCGCGGCGCCCTTGCGCAGGTTGTCGCCGCAGACGAAGAGTTCCAGCGCCGTCGGGTCGTCCAGCGAGCGGCGGACCCGGCCGACCCAGGTCGGGTCGGTGCCCACCGCGTCGGCCGGCGTCGGGAACTCGCCCGCGGCCGGGTTGTCGACCAGGACCACGCCGGGCGCGGTCGCGAGGATCTCCCGGGCGCGCCCGACGGTGACCTCGTCCTGGAAGCGGGCGTGGACGGTGAGGGAGTGCGTGGTGACGACCGGGACGCGCACGCAGGTCACGGCCACCGGCAGGGACGGCAGACCGAGGACCTTGCGGGACTCGTCCCGTACCTTCATCTCCTCCGAGGACCAGCCGTCCTCGGCCGGCATCCCGGCCCACGGGACGACGTTCAGCGCGACGGGCTCCGGGAACGGCCCGGTGTCGTCGCCGACGGCCCGCCGTACGTCGCCGGGGTTCGTGCCCAGCTCCGTGCCGGCGACCAGGGACAGCTGGCGCCGCAGCGTCTCCACGCCGGCCCGCCCCGCACCGCTCACGGCCTGGTACGACGACACCACCAGTTCGCGCAGCCCGAACTCGGCGTGCAGCGCTCCCAGGGCGACGATCATCGACAGGGTGGTGCAGTTGGGGTTGGCGACGATCCCGCGCGGCCGCAGCCGTACGGCGTGCGGGTTGACCTCGGGCACGACGAGCGGGACGTCGTCCTGGAGCCGGAACACGGCGGAGTTGTCGATCACGACGGCGCCCTTGGCCGCGGCGATCGGCACCCACTGGGCGGCGATGTCGTCGGGCACGTCGAACAGCGCGATGTCGACCCCGTCGAGGGCCTCCTCGCTCAGTGCGAGCACCTCGGTCTCCGCACCGCGCACGGCCAGCTTGCGGCCGGCCGAGCGCGGAGAGGCGATCAGGCGGATCTCGCCCCAGATGTCCGCCCGCTGGGACAGGATCCGGAGCAGGACCGTGCCGACGGCCCCGGTCGCCCCCACGACCGCGAGCGTCGGACGGTCCTTCATCGGCGTACGCCTCCGCGGACGCGGGCGGTCATCGCCCGGTGCCCCCGTAGACGACGGCCTCGTCGCTGTCGGAGTCGAGACCGAAGGCGGTGTGCACCGCGCGGACGGCCTCCGGGACGTCGTCGGCGCGGGTGACGACCGAGATGCGGATCTCGGAGGTCGAGATCAGCTCGATGTTCACACCGGCGTCGGACAGCGCGGTGAAGAAGTCCGCGGTGACGCCCGGGTTGGTCTTCATACCGGCGCCGACCAGGGAGATCTTGCCGATCTGGTCGTCGTAGCGCAGCGAGTCGAAGCCGATGCCGGAGCGGTTCTTCTCCAGGGCGTCGATGGCCTTGCGGCCCTCGGTCTTCGGCAGCGTGAAGGAGATGTCCGTCAGGCCGGTGGCCGCGGCGGACACGTTCTGCACGACCATGTCGATGTTGATCTCGGCATCGGCGATCGTGCGGAAGATCGCGGCCGCCTCGCCCGGCTTGTCGGGCACGCCGACGACCGTGACCTTGGCCTCGGAGGTGTCGTGCGCGACACCGGAGATGATGGCCTGCTCCACCTGCTTGTCCCCAATCGGTTCACTGCTGACCCACGTGCCCTGAAGTCCGCTGAAGCTGGACCGGACGTGGATCGGGATGTTGTAGCGGCGGGCGTACTCCACACAGCGGTGGAGCAGCACCTTCGACCCGGACGCGGCCAGCTCGAGCATGTCCTCGAAGGAGATCCAGTCGATCTTCCGGGCCTTCTTCACCACACGCGGGTCGGCGGTGAACACGCCGTCGACGTCGGTGTAGATCTCGCACACCTCGGCGTCGAGGGCCGCCGCCAGCGCGACGGCGGTGGTGTCACTGCCGCCGCGGCCGAGGGTGGTGATGTCCTTGGTGTCCTGGCTGACGCCCTGGAAGCCGGCGACGATGGCGATGTTGCCCTCGTCCAGCGAGTCCCGGATACGGCCCGGCGTGACGTCGATGATCCGGGCTTTGTTGTGGACCGAGTCGGTGATGACACCTGCCTGGCTACCGGTGAACGACTGGGCGCTGTGGCCCAGGTTTTTGATCGCCATGGCCAGCAGGGCCATGGAGATCCGCTCTCCGGCGGTCAGCAGCATGTCGAGCTCGCGACCGGCAGGGATCGGGGATACCTGCTCGGCGAGATCGATCAGCTCGTCCGTCGTGTCGCCCATCGCGGAAACCACGGCGACCACCTGGTGGCCGTTCTTCTTGGCTTCCACGATCCGCTTGGCGACGCGCTTGATGCCCTCGGCATCGGCTACGGAGGAGCCTCCGTACTTCTGCACGACAAGGCCCACGTGCGCTCCTCGCTCCGTTTGTGATCTTTCCGCGGATACGCCGGTGTACCGCGGTCGGTTCAGTCTATCGAGCGCCCGTTTTCACCCCTCGTGATACCGCATCGTGAGATGTACGGGCCGCTCGCGTCCGACAGGCTCATGCCCAGGGGGGCGGAGGGCACGCGGAATGTGGGTCGGGTCACATGCTGAGACGGTCAGCCGGCGAGGCCCCTGAGGAACGCCGTCCAGGCGGGGGCGGGGAGCAAGATCTCCGGGCCGGCCGGATTCTTGGAGTCGCGGATGTGGATGGTGGTGGGGGTGGGGGCGACTTCGACGCAGTTGCCACCCTCGGAGTCGCTGTAGCTCGACTTGGACCACGTGAGCTGGTCAGTCATGGCGATCCACCATCCGTTCGAGGAAACGGGCCGACTCGTCAGGCCCGAGAGCCTGCGTGCGGATCATGCTAAGTCGCTCGGTGGTGCGCCTGACAACCTCCGGATCGGCCGAGAGCTCGCTGGCCAACGGCCCCTCGGTGAAGGCGAAGCGCTCGTGGTCACCGGTCTCCAGCAGCACCATCGGTCCCATGAACGCCGCCGGAATGGCCCGCTCGAACGGGAGGACCTGAAGCACGACGTTGCGCAAGCGGGACGCCTTCAGCAAGCGGCGCAGTTGCTCGGCGTCCACCTGAGAAGCCCGTAAGGCCGCCTCGTAGACCACGAAGCTCAGTCCCACGGGCGGCTTCCGCTCGGTGAGGATCGCCTGTCGCTCCATTCGGGCGGCGATCCGCTGCTCCACCGCCTCCTCGTCGAGGGTGGGGACGTGATTGTCGATGAGCAGACGCGCGTACCCCTCGGTCTGCAACAGCCCTGGAATGTACGTCGGTTCGTACGACCAGTGAGAGACCGCCTCCCTCTCCCGCTCCATGAACTCCTGCGCCCGGGGCGGAAACCTCTCCCTGCTCAAGTAGTCCTTCGCCGCGCTCAGCATCCCCTCGGCGCCGCACAACTCGTCCGCCACGTCCAGGACTCGGGGGGTCGGCATGCGTACGCCCTGTTCCATGGCCTTGATGGTGTCCGGGGAGTAGTTGGATGCGGCGGCCAACTCCTCGCGGGAGACGTTCGCTTTCATGCGCCAGCGCTTCAACTGGTTGCCGGTGAAGCGCCACATGGGGGGCTGCTGGGTCACAGGTCGCACCTCCGGCCGGTACACCGCGTCGTGTATCACCTGGGTCACTACCGACCGTAGCCACCCGGACGCCACCGTGTGACCATGACCGAGAGAATTCACCGGCACCGGCCCGCCTGGGTCCCCGCCCAAGGACACCGGCTGCGCCTGGCCGGGGTGCACTTCGACGCCGTGCGGATCGAGGGGCGCCGGGGCGAGGCCGTCGCCGAGGGGCTGATCGAGCGGGCCGACGACGACGCGGGGCCGATCGTGTGCGCGGGCGGGGGCGGGAGGCGGTGGGTGTACTTCCTGCTGGCGCCGGGGACCGTGCACCGCTACGACTGGCCGCTGGGCGTGCAGCGGTACGGCCGGCGCGCGGACCGGACCGTCACCTACATCGGCGTACCAGCGCTGGACGGCGACACATGGCCGCTGCGCTGGTACAGCGAGCCGACGCCCACCGCGCCGTTCGTCGACGCGGAGGCGCTGCTCGCGCTCACTTCCCGGGATGCATCCCCAGCGGGTCGCCGATCTCCTGGGCCATGACGCGGCCCGCCTCGATCTCCAGGGTGTCGTCGCCCAGGTCCGCCTGGTCGGTGTCCAGGCCGTTCAGCTCCTCCAGGGGCTGGTTCAGGCGGACGTGGATCAGGACGGACTGGAGGGCCCGCAGGACGGCCGAGGCGGTGGAGCCCCAGTTGGAGAAGTAGGAGAACTGCCACCACCACAGCGCCTCGGTGACACGGCCGGCGCGGTAGTGGGCCATGCCGTGGCGCAGGTCGGTGATGACGTCGGCGAGGTCGTCGGAGATACGGGCCGGGACCGGGGCGGTACGCGGCTCGTAGGGGTCGAAGACCTCGGAGTAGACGTCGATGGGGTCCAGGAGGCGGGCGAAGTTCTCACGGAGTTCGTCCACGTCCGGCTCCGGGCCCGGGTCGGGCTCGTAGCGCTCGTCGGGGACGATGTCCTCGTGGGCGCCCAGGCGGCCGCCGGCCAGCAGGAGCTGGGAGACCTCCAGGAGGAGGAAGGGGACCGCCGAGGCCGGCTCGTCGCCCTTCGCCACCTCGGTGACGGCCACCAGGAAGCTCTCGATCTGGTCCGCGATCTGGACCACGAAGTCGTCCGGGTTCGGGTCGGTCGCGTGCAGCGTGGCGTCAGACATCTAGCAGTCGTCTCCCCTCGAAGGCGCGGCCGAGAGTGACCTCGTCCGCGTATTCCAGGTCGCCACCCACCGGGAGGCCGCTGGCCAGGCGGGTGACCTTCAGGCCCATGGGCTTGATCATGCGGGCGAGGTACGTCGCCGTCGCCTCGCCTTCGAGATTGGGGTCCGTGGCCAGGATCAGCTCGGTGACCGTGCCGTCGGCCAGCCGGGCCAGCAGCTCCCTGATGCGCAGGTCGTCCGGGCCGACGCCCTCGATCGGGCTGATGGCGCCGCCGAGCACGTGGTAGCGGCCGCGGAACTCGCGGGTCCGCTCGATCGCCACGACGTCCTTCGGCTCCTCCACCACGCAGATCACCGACGGGTCGCGGCGCGGGTCACGGCAGATCCCGCACAGTTCCTCCTGCGCGACGTTGCCGCAGGTGGCGCAGAAGCGGACCTTCGCCTTCACCTCGAGCAGGGCGTGCGCCAGGCGGCGTACGTCCGTGGGTTCCGCCTGCAGGATGTGGAAGGCGATCCGCTGCGCGCTCTTGGGACCGACGCCGGGCAGCCGCCCCAGTTCGTCGATGAGGTCCTGGACCACGCCTTCGTACAACGGACTGCCGTCCTTCCTGGGTTCTCGTCACTACGTACGGTAGAGGGCCGACACCTGACTCAGAAAGACAGGTGACTAGAACGGCAGACCCGGGATGCCGCTGCCGCCGCCGAGGCCCTGCGCGAGCGGGCCGAGCTTCTGCTGCTGCAGGCTCTGCGCGTTCTCGTTGGCCGCCTGGACGGCCGCCACGATCAGGTCGGCCAGGGTCTCGGTGTCCTCCGGGTCCACGGCCTTCGGGTCGATCTTCAGGGAGCGCAGTTCACCGGATCCGGTCACGGTGGCCTTCACCAGGCCGCCACCCGCCTGGCCGTCGACCTCCGTGTTCGCCAGCTCCTCCTGGGCCCTGGCAAGGTCCTGCTGCATCTTCTGCGCCTGCTGCAGCAGCTGCTGCATGTTCGGCTGGCCACCACCGGGGATCACGTCTCAGCTCCTTGGCGTCGGTGCGTGCGTTCCGTAGCGGAATTACCGCTCGGAATGAGCCTACGTGGTCCGGGAGGGCATCGCCCCGCCACTCTTTCGAGTGAGTCGATCTCGTCTCCTATACCTGATCAAGGCCCTCTTCCGGGCGGAAAAGACGTTAAAGGTCACCCATCGCCACCCATTGGGCGGTAGGAAGGGTCCGGCGCATCAGCATCACGCGTCACTCGGTCACGCAGTGTGACCGGTCGCGGTCGGTCGGGATCAGTAGGGAGTGCCGGGGTGGGTCAGCCGGAGATGCAGCCCGAGGGTCCGCCTCAGGACGGGTGGGGCGAGGGTGCGGCCGGGCTGCGGCCGGGCGATCTGACCGGGCGGGCGTTCCCGCTCGGCGACTGGGGTGAGCCCGCGCAGCGGCTGGACGAGCTGTACCGCTGGGTGGAGCGCGGCGCGCTGGAGACGTCGGCCTGGTACCTCGCCGACCGGGTGTGGAAGCGGCGCGGGGCGCGGCTGCTGCGCACGGGCGCGGCGACGGGCGCCGTCGCCGGGGCCGCGCTGCCGCTGCTGGACCTCACCGGGGTGATCGGCGGGGTCGCGCCCTGGGGGTATCTGGCGCTGATGCTGGCGGTGGCGTGTGTGGGCGTGGACCGGTTCTTCGGGGTCACGTCCGGCTGGATAAGAGACGTGGCGACGGCGCAGGCCGTGCAGCGCCGGCTCCAGGTGCTCCAGTTCGACTGGGCCTCGGAGAGCGTGCGCGAGGTGCTGGGGCCGACGGAGGGCACGGCGAGCGAGGCGGCCGACCGGTGCCTGGGGGTGCTGCGGCGGTTCTCGGAGGACATCACGGAGCTGGTGCGCACCGAGACGGCCGACTGGATGGTGGAGTTCCGCACCGGGTCCGCGCCGCTCGGCATCCAGTCGACGGTGGCCTCTCCGGGGACGCGGCAGGACGGCACGGTGGTGCACGGCCGGTTCCCGATGCCACCGGGTGGCGGTACCCGCCCGAACATGCCGCGGCAGCGACCGCCGGAGCCTCGCTGAGGCTCGCGCAGTTCCCCGCGCCCCTAAGGGGTTGCCGTCTCGTCGGCCGTCAGCTCGCGCGACCAGGCCTGAGGGTCAGCTCTGGCGGGTGTACGTCAGTTTTTCTCCGTTGGCTGTGTTGACGCGTTCCAGGGTGCCGTCCGGGAGCAGGGTGACCTCGGTGGCCGCGCCCGGTGAGCAGGAGGCGGGCGGGCCGGTGACCACGGTCGACGGGCCGATCTGCAGCGGTCCGTCCGGTCCGGGTGCCGCGCTGAGGGACGCCGTGAACTCGCAGTGGTAGGTGCCGCTGCCGGCCGGCCCCTCGGCGACGAGGGTGAGGACCGTGTCACCCACCTCGCCCTGCCGGATGGTCAGCACGCGCGTGTTGAGGCCGGTCCCGTTGTCGATCGTCGCGGACCAGGTGCCGAGGTACCCCTGCGGGACGGCGCCGTTCTGCGCGGACGGGGGCGGGGAGGACGGGTCCGTGGACGGGGTGTCGGAGGTCGGCTGCGGAGAGGGCTGCGCGCCGCTCGTCGTCGGGGACGGCTTGGGATGCCCGCCGGAGCCGCCGCCGCTCATGAAGGCGTACACCGAGCCGCCGGCGGCGAGCGCGACGATCACCGCGATCACCACGAGCAGCACGGTGGAACGGCCGTTGCGGCGCGGGGGCTCCTGCGCCCCGAAGGGCGGCGGCCCGTACGGCGGCGTGACCCCGAGCCCACCGCCCGGCGCCGCGTACCCCGGTCCGCCCCAGGCGCCGTGCTGCCCGGGGTAGCCGTAGGCGCCGGGCGCGGGCGACGGCTGGGGGTGCGGGTGGCCGTACGGCGTGGGGGCCACCGGGTTCTGCGGGTAGCCGGGGCTCCCGCCGTACGGGCCCTGCGCCGCCGGCGCCTGCGCGTGCTGGACGCCGGGCTGCTGGGGGACGCCGTATGGCGTCGGCGGGTGACCCGGCTGGTGCGGGGTGGGCGGGGCGGACGGCGGCCGGGCCGCCTGGGGGTGGCCGTGCGGGGGTGTCTGCGCGGGGGCGGGCGTGCCTGTGCCGGCGCCGGCGCCGCGCGCTGCGGCGCCGCTCGCTCCGGCGGCCATCGTCGGCAGGTACCCGGGCTGTCCGGGCGGAGGCGGCGCGGCCGCCCCGTCGCGTTGGCCGGGCACACCGGACGCCGCGGCCGCGCCGGAGGCGGAGGCGTGCTCGGGCGCGGCGCCCGGCACGGTAGCCGGCCGGTTCGCCGCGGGGGGCGCAACGGCGCCCGGGGCGTCGTCGGGGCCGGGAGCCGCGGCATCCGGCGCACCCCTCGGAGCGTCCGGCGCCACCGTCGGCGGTCCGCCCGCCGCTAGGGCCCGGGGAACACCCTGCCGGGGCACCCCGGCAGCGGCGGAATCGCCCGCAGCACCGCCGGGTGCGGCACGGTCGTCCGCCCCGGGGCCGTCCCCGTCGCCCGGGCCGTCCGCCGCACCGGCGCCGAGCCCGGCCCCAGCGGCGGCCACGGCATCCGGCGCGTCCGGAGCCAGGGCGCCGACTGCGCCCGGACCCCCTCCCTCCGGGTTCTCCGTGTCCAGCAGGCGTACCGCGTGGCGGCCCAGTTGGGCGACCAGGGAGCCGGGGAGCCAGGGGTCGCGGGAGCGGCCGTCGGTGACGGTGTCCTCCGCGCCGGTGTGTTCCAGGACGCGGTCCAGGGTGGGGCGGGCGGACGGGTCCTTGCGCAGGCACTCGCGGACCAGGTCGGCGATGCCCTCCGGCACGCCCTCCAGGTCGGGTTCCTCCTGGGCGATGCGGTACATCAGCGCGTGCGCCCCGCTGGTGGCGGAGCCGAAGGGAAGGGTGCCGGTGGCCGCGTAGGCCAGCACCGAGCCCAGGCAGAAGACGTCGCAGGCCGGTGTGATGCGCTCGCCGCGCACCTGCTCGGGCGCCATGAAGCCGGGCGAGCCGACCAGCGAACCGGTGCGGGTGAGGCCCTCCCGGGCCGGGGTCTCCAGCGCCCGCGCGATGCCGAAGTCGATGACGCGGGGGCCGTCGATCGTCACCAGCACATTGGACGGCTTCAGGTCGCGGTGGACGATGCCGGCCGCGTGGATGTCCTTGAGGGCGTGCGCGAGGCCCGCCGCGAGGATGCGCACCGAGCGCTCCGGCAGGGCCCCGTGGTCGTGGCCGACGACCCGCTCGAGGCTCGGCCCGGCGACGTACCCGGTGGCCACCCACGGGACGGCCGCCTCGGTGTCGGCGTCGAGCACGGGTGCCGTCCAGTGCCCGCCGACGCGCTGCGCGGCCTGCACCTCCTGCCGGAACCGCGCACGGAACTCCTCCTGCGCGGCCAGCTCCTCGCGCACCAGCTTCACGGCGACCGTGCGCCCCCGGTCGGAGCGGGCCAGGTACACCTGCCCCATCCCGCCGGCCCCGAGCCGCGCCAGCAGCCGATAGACGCCGATGCGGTGCGGATCCCCCGGCCCCAGCTTCTCCATGCCGTGCCCCTCCCCCTGTGCAACGGACCCACGATAGTTGCGGGCCCGGCACGGGGTGGACGGGCCGGTGTCTACGGTTCCGTAACAGCCGTGCCCAGTCCGTCCAGGACCGCGGCCAGCCGCTCCAGCAGTGCGACGGCGGAGGCCAGCTCCGTCTCCCCGAACGCCTCGGCCAGCCGGTCGGCGAACGCCGCGTGCCCGGGGCCGATACGGGCCACGGCCGCGCGGCCCTCCTCGGTGGGCGCGAGCAGTTTGGCGCGCCGGTGGGCCGGGTTGGGGCGGTACTCGGCCAGCCCCCGCTCCACCAGCAGGTCGGCGATCCGCTGCACGCTCTGCCGGGTGATCCCCATCGTGCGGGCGATCCCGGCGACCGGCAGGGGCTGCGGCAGCACCGCCCCGAGCACCTGCCACCAAGCGGCGGTCAGCCCGGCCGGCCGGGCCAGTTCCTCGGCGACGGCGAGGAACTGCCCGTTGAGCCGGAAGACCCCGAGCGCACTGCGGCTGAGCAGGTCCTGACGGGCCCGGCTCACTGCGCCCCGGCCTGCTGCAGCTCGGCGTACGCCTTGGCGTCGGAGTCGTGGAAGAGGCGGTACCAGGCGTCGATCACGCGCTCGTCGTAGGCGCCGAGCAGCCGGAAGATCTCCCGAGCGAAGGCGACCGGCTCGGTGGGTCCGGCGCTGATCAGCAGGCCGTCGGTGACGGCGTCCGCCTCGACGTACCGGTCGCCGCCGGCGTACCCGGTGGCGGCCAGGTACTCCGGCGCCCCGCTGGTGTGGGCGTGCTGGTCGAAGAGGCCCTCCCGGGCCAGGCCGCGGGTCGCGCCGCAGATCGCGGCCACGGGGACGCCGGCGTCGAGGAAGGCGCGGGCGGTGCGGGCGAAGGGGGTGAGGGGGTCGCCGTCGGCGTTCCAGTCGTTGGCGCCGGGCAGGATCAGCAGGGAGCTGTCCTCGGGGCGCAGTTCGTCCAGGCCCAGGTCGGGCTGGATGCGCAGTCCGCCGATGCTGGTGACGGGCTCGCGGGTGGGGCCGACGGTCCGGACGGGAAAGCCGGCGAGCGCGAGGTGCGCGGTGGCATGGCCGGTCTCCCAGTCGGCGAGGGTGTCGTAGACGGCGAGGTGCACGGGCTTGCGGTCGGTGCTGCTCATGGCTGCCTCCAGCGGAATGACCATATGACAGAAGGCTGTCATGATGACAGCTAGCTGTCAAAGCCTTCGCGTCCGCCCGGACCTCCCACGGAGGCCGCCCGGACCCGTATCGACAACCTGTCGTGGAAAGCCCCTGTCCACAGACAGGACGCCGATACCGCTTCCGCATCGCGGACATTTACGCTCGCGGACATGACCCCTCATCTGCCCGACCCCCAGACCGGCGCCGCGGTGAAGGCCGCGGACCGCGCGCACGTGTTCCACTCCTGGTCCGCTCAGGACCTGATCGACCCGCTCGCCGTCGCCGGCGCGGAGGGGTCGTACTTCTGGGACTACGACGGCAACCGCTACCTCGACTTCACCAGCGGGCTCGTCTACACCAACATCGGCTACCAGCATCCGAAGGTCGTCGCCGCGATCCAGGAGCAGGCCGCGACGATGACGACGTTCGCGCCCGCCTTCGCGCTCGAGGCGCGCTCGGAGGCGGCCCGGCTGATCGCCGAGCGCACCCCCGGGGACCTGGACAAGATCTTCTTCACCAACGGCGGCGCCGACGCCGTCGAGCACGCGATCCGGATGGCCCGGCTGCACACCGGCCGTCCGAAGGTGCTCTCGGCGTACCGCTCGTACCACGGCGGCACCCAGCAGGCGATCAACGTCACCGGTGACCCGCGCCGCTGGGCCAGCGACACCGGCACGAACGGCGTCGTCCACTTCTGGGCGCCCTTCCTGTACCGCTCCCGCTTCTACGCCGAGACCGAGGAGCAGGAGTGCGCGCGGGCGCTGGAGCACCTCGAGACGACCATCGCCTTCGAGGGCCCGGCGACGATCGCCGCGATCGTCCTGGAGACCGTGCCCGGCACCGCCGGGATCATGGTCCCGCCGCCCGGCTACCTCGCCGGGGTGCGCGAGATCTGCGACAAGTACGGGATCGTGTTCGTCCTGGACGAGGTGATGGCCGGGTTCGGCCGCACCGGTGAGTGGTTCGCGGCCGACCTGTTCGGCGTCGTACCGGACCTGATGACCTTCGCCAAGGGCGTCAACAGCGGCTATGTGCCGCTCGGCGGTGTCGCCATCTCCGGCGCGATCGCCGAGACCTTCGCCAAGCGCCCCTACCCGGGCGGGCTCACCTACTCCGGGCACCCGCTGGCCTGTGCCGCGGCCGTGGCGACGATCAACGTGATGGCCGAGGAGGGCGTGGTCGAGCACGCCAAGCGGCTCGGCGAGAGCGTGCTCGCGCCCGCGCTGGCCGACCTGGCCGAGCGGCACCCGAGCATCGGCGAGGTGCGCGGCACCGGCATGTTCTGGGCGCTGGAGCTGGTCAAGGACCGGAGCACACGCGAGCCGCTGGTGCCGTACAACGCGGCCGGTGAGGCGAACGCGCCGATGGCGGCCTTCGCGGCGGCGGCCAAGGCGCACGGCGTGTGGCCGTTCGTGAACATGAACCGCACCCATGTCGTCCCGCCGTGCAACGTCACCGAGGCCGAGCTGAAGGAGGGCCTCGCGGCGCTGGACGCGGCGCTGTCGGTGGCCGACGAGTACACGGTGTAGCTCCCGCGGGGGGCGCCCTCGCCGGGCCGAACGCGTAAGGTGGCGTGCTCGTAGACATCGCTGCGAGCCCGCCACCTACGCGCGTTCCGGAAGGAGCCCCCACGACCATGCCCGGCAGTACCGGCACCGGCGCCGTGACCCGCAGCACCCTGCGGCAGCAGATCGCCGACGCGCTGCGCGACGAGGTGCTGGCCGGGCGGCTCAAGCCGGGGCAGGAGTTCACGGTCAAGGAGATCGCCGAGCAGTACGGCGTCTCCGCGACGCCGGTGCGCGAGGCGCTCGTCGACCTGGCCGCGCAGGGTCTGCTGGAGGCCGACCAGCACCGCGGCTTCCGGGTGCACGAGTACTCCGTCGCTGACTACCGGGGCATCATCGAGGCCCGCAGCCTGGTCGTGGAGGGCATGTTCACGGCCCTGGACGACGGCCACAAGGGCTACCGCGACCTGCACGAACCGAAGGTGGCGGCCGCCGCTGCCGGGGTTCGCCGGCGCGCGGAGGAGGCGCAGCGGGCCGCGCGGGCCGGAGACCTGACGGTGCTGATCGGCTACGACCTCCGGTTCTGGCGGGAGCTGAGCGGCCTGTTCGGCAACCCCTATCTCGCCGACTTCCTGCACCGGCTGCGCGTGCAGTCCTGGGTGTGCGCGGTGCAGCATCTGCGGCTGCTCAGCGATCTGCGCGGCCACCTGTGGGCGCGTCACACCGAACTGGTCGACGCCCTGTCGGTGCGCGACACGGCCACCGCCCGCTCGATCGTCATGTCGTACAACACGCACTCGCTCGCGCTGATCGAACAGCTCGCCGCCCACAGGGGTGAGGCGCGGCGCGCGGGGGAAAACGTCGGCTGACCGGGACGTACCCGCGCCTTACGGGGGCGGGTGGCAGCGAATACGCTGCCCTGACCGAAGCGTGCGCCGTTGCTGTGTGAGGAGCTCCTGTTGGCCTGTGACCTGTGGCTGGTACCGCTCGTCGACGTGTTGTGCCACGCGCCCGACAACCCGTTCGCCGAGGAACTCGCCCAGTACAACGCGGCGCTCGCCGAGGCCGGACTGCCGCCGGTCCCGGTGTACCAGTACATGCCGGGTCTGTCCGGCGACGTCGGCCCGGTCGCCGGGTTCGACTACGACGCGCTGCACTTCCTGCGGCGCGCGCACCTGCTCCAGCTGTGCGGGCTGCAGGTGACCCCGGTGGACGAACTCGGCGGCGACTACGAGCAGTTGCTGGAGATGTTCGAGACGACGGCACAGCAGTCGCATCTGGTCTGGCACTACGACCACGCCGGCGCGTACGTGCCGCTGGACTTCCCGCATCCGCTGGCCAACGACGAACTGCTCGCGGGAGGCGGCCCGTTGGGCTCCTCGCAGGGCCTGCTGCGGGAGCTGGAGCAGGTCGCCCCGGCGCTCGGCATCGACCCGGCCAACCCGCCGGCACCGCCGCAACCGCCGCTGGAGCCGACGGAGTTGGAACAGCCCGCCGCGCCGGCGCCCTACGATCCGAGCCCGTTCGCCCGCGAGCGTCACGTCTGGCTGGGGCTGCACGCGGCGGCGACGCGGAGTCTGGCGCAGGGCTCGATGATCGTGTTCAGCTGACGGTCACCCGGCGAGCTGGGACAGGCCCTTCTGGAGGTCGTCGAGGTTCATGACCGGGGTGACCTCGACGTAGGCGTTCAGGTCGGTGAAGAGCGGGTCCAGGGCCGGCGGGATGTGCGAACTGTCGGCCATCTCGACCACGAGCAGCATCGTCCGGTGCCCGTCCAGGGGGCCGAAGTACGCCGCTTCCGGCTTGATGCGCTCCAGGGCGCTCTTCACGAGCTCCGGCATCTTGCCGCTGCGGATGGCCTCGTTGCTGCGATCCGTGTCCATGTTGGCCTTGACGAGCAGGCGCATCGCGCTCACCTTCTCCATGGTCGATGCACACCCCTACGCACTCACCATAAATCCGGCAAGTCCGGTTCGCCCGCCCGCCGCAGGCGTACGTCAGTCGATGAGGTGGATCTCCGGCGGCCACAGCACGCCGGTGGCCAGGAGCAGGGACGGGCCCAGGTGCACCGGGCACACCCGCAGGGCGGGGCGGCCGTGGCGGGTCACTTCGAAACGGGCCCGTTCGCCGCAGTCGGTGCCGGCGACCTCGCCACCGTACGGGCCGCGGCACGGTACCTCACGCCGCTGCATGTCTCCATTCGAACGCACAACGGGCGCCCCCGCTTGCCGGGAGCGCCCGTGTGTGCTGCGGGGAGGCCTACAGGAACGAGTTGATCTCGATCGTCTCGTCCCGGCCCGGGCCCACGCCGATCGCGGAGATCGGCGCGCCGGACATCTCCTCCAGCGCCTTCACGTACGCCTGCGCGTTCTTCGGCAGGTCGGAGAAGGACTTCGCCTTGCTGATGTCCTCGCTCCAGCCGGGCAGCATCTCGTAGACCGGCTTCGCGTGGTGGAAGTCGGTCTGCGAGTACGGCAGCTCCTCGACGCGCTTGCCGTCGATCTCGTAGGCCACGCAGACCGGGATCTGCTCCCAGCCGGTGAGGACGTCGAGCTTGGTGAGGAAGAAGTCGGTCAGGCCGTTGACCCGGGTCGCGTAGCGGGCGATCACCGCGTCGAACCAGCCGCAGCGGCGGTCACGGCCGGTGGTGACACCCCGCTCGCCACCGATGCGGCGCAGCGCGTCGCCGTCCTCGTCGAACAGCTCGGTCGGGAAGGGACCGGCGCCGACGCGGGTGGTGTACGCCTTGAGGATGCCGATGACCCGGCTGATCTTCGTCGGGCCCACGCCGGCGCCGGTGCAGGCACCGCCCGCCGTCGGGTTGGACGAGGTGACGAAGGGGTACGTGCCGTGGTCGATGTCCAGCAGCGTGCCCTGGCCGCCCTCGAAGAGCACGACCTTGTCGTCCTCCAGGGCCTGGTTCAGGATCAGCACGGTGTCGGCGACGTACGGCTTGATCTGCTCGGCGTAGCCCAGCAGCTCCTCGACCACCTGGTCGGCGGTGATGGCGCGCCGGTTGTACAGCTTGGTGAGGATCTGGTTCTTGACGTCGAGGGCCGCCTCGACCTTCTGGTGCAGGATCGACTCGTCGTAGAGGTCCTGCACCCGGATGCCCACGCGGTTGATCTTGTCCGCGTAGGTCGGTCCGATGCCGCGCCCGGTCGTGCCGATCTTGCGCTTTCCGAGGAAGCGCTCGGTCACCTTGTCGACGGTGACGTTGTACGGCGTGATGATGTGCGCGTTGCCGCTGATCAGGAGCTTCGACGTGTCGACGCCGCGCTCGTTCAGACCGCTCAGCTCGGAGAGCAGGACCGACGGGTCGACGACGACACCGTTTCCGATGACGGGCGTACAGCCGGGAGAGAGGATTCCGGAAGGGAGGAGGTGCAGTGCGTACTTCTGGTCGCCCACGACGACCGTGTGGCCGGCGTTGTTGCCGCCCTGGTAGCGCACTACATAATCCACCGATCCACCGAGCAGGTCGGTGGCCTTTCCCTTGCCCTCGTCACCCCACTGAGCACCGAGCAGCACAAGTGCGGGCACGCGCGTACACCCCTTCCGGGCGGGGCATGTCCATGGTCAGGGGCGTACGCGGAAGGGTTCCGCCGCGTGCGCCACGGCCGTCGTTGGCCGCTACCGTCGGACCGGATGCCCCGGAATAGACGAAGCCCCTGGCGCAATAGCGCAAGGGGCTCTTGCACAAAGATGCTACCCGAGGAAGCGAGGCAGGACCGAGGTGGCGACCTTCGCGATGTCCGACCAGCTGTTGGTGATCATCGATCCGGTCGCCCGGCGGACGGACCCAGAGTCCGTCCGGATCGCGAAAGACGTGCTCAGCGCGGGTGCGGCCACGAAGGTGTGCCTGCCGGAGGGACCGGAGGAGTTCGCCCGGATGCTGCTGCGCCGGGGCTCGCGCAGGCCGGTGGTGATCGGTGACGACCGGGCGCTCGCGCGTGCGGTGACGCTGCTGCACCGGCGGCGCGAGCTGGCCGGCTGCGCGCTGTCGGTGGTGCCGGTCGGGGGCCGGCTGTCGGTGGCGCGCGCGCTCGGTGTGCCGACGGGTGCGGTGGCGGCCGCGCGGGCCGTGCTCGACGGCGCCGAGCGGCGCCTGGACCTGCTGGTCGACGACAGCGACGGGGTGGTGCTGGGCGAGCTGCGCATCCCGCCGGTGCGGGAGGCTCCGCCGTCCGGGGAGTCCGGGGAGGGCGTGGACGCGCTACGGCCGTGGCTGCGCACCTGCCGGTCCCTCGTGCACGCCCTGGTGCCGGCCCGCCCGCCCCGCGTGGCGCCGGACCGCGACGGCCCGGCCCGGCTGCGCGTGGAGGTCGACGGGGAGCTGCTGATCGGCACCGAGCAGCCCGTGTCGGGCGTGTCGGTGGTCCCGGGGGCCGCGGGGGTCGCGGAGGTGGAGGTGCGGCCGGTGTCGGTGGGCGCGGCGGCCACACCGCTGCGGGCGACGGGCCGCCTGGTGACGGTCACCGGCGCGGACTTCCGCTACCGGGCGGACGCGGCGGTCTCCGGCCCGATACGGCGCCGGACCTGGACGGTCCTGGAGGGGGCGTGGGCGCTCAGGGTGCCGGCGGGCGGGTGAGGGGCCCGTCCGCCCGGCCGCCGGCCCGTGCCTCGCGGTAGGCCCGCCAGCGTTCCATCATCCCGGCGACGTCCTGCTCGATGAACTCGAAGAACGCCAGCGTCTCGGCGAGCCGGGCACCGGCCGGGGTGCCCGCGCCGAGACTGGCGACCCCCTCGCGCAGGGCGTCCTCCCAGCGCTTGATGATCGCCTCACGGTTGGTGAGCGCCTCGTACCACTGGTCGCTGTGCACCCGGTACCGCTCGCGCCGCGAGCCCGGTTCGCGCTCCCTGGACACCATGTGCACCTGGGACAGGTAGCGCACCGCGCCGGACACGGCGGCCGGGCTGATCCTGAGCCCCTCGCCCAGCTCCGCTGAGGTCAGCGCCCCGGTGTCGGAGGCGAGCAGCGCTGCGAACACCCGGGACGGCATGCGCGGCATGCCGGCCTCCACGAGCTGCGCCGCGAAGTGCTCGACGAAGCGGGAGACCGCCTCCGGATCGCGTCCGCCCTGCTGCTCCACCGTCTCGTCGACCATGCCCTCCAGCCTATCGCCGCTTCTCAGACTTCTTTAACTTCACAGATTTCTGAAAGAAGCGTACGTTCGGAGCCATGACGAAGGCCATCTCGGTGTCCGGACTGCACAAGTCCTACGGCCGCACCCACGCCCTCGACGGGCTCGACCTGGAGGTCGAGAGCGGCGAGGTGCACGGCTTCCTCGGCCCCAACGGCGCCGGCAAGTCCACCACCCTCCGGGTCCTGCTCGGCCTGCTGCGCGCCGACTCCGGCGCCGCCCAGGTCCTCGGCCGCGACCCCTGGCGGGACGCCGTCGAGGTGCACCGCCGGATCGCGTACGTCCCCGGCGACGTCACCCTGTGGCGCAACCTCACCGGCGGCGAGGTCATCGACCTGTACGGCAGGCTGCGCGGCGGCCTCGACGCCCGGCGCCGCGCCGAGCTGATCGACCGCTTCGAGCTGGACCCGACCCGCAAGGGCCGCACCTACTCCAAGGGCAACCGGCAGAAGGTCGCCCTGGTCGCCGCGTTCGCCTCGGACGTGGACCTGCTGATCCTGGACGAACCGACCTCCGGGCTCGACCCGCTGATGGAGGAGGTGTTCCAGCGCTGCGTCGCGGAGCAGCGGCAGCGCGGGCGGACCGTCCTGCTGTCGTCCCACATCCTCAGCGAGGTCGAGGAGCTGTGCGACCGGGTCAGCATCATCCGCAAGGGGCGGACCGTGGAGACCGGTTCCCTCGCCGACCTGCGCCATCTGACCCGCACCAGCGTCACCGCCGAACTCGCGGGCCCCCCGAACGGGCTCGCCCACCTGCCCGGCGTGCACGGCCTCGACGTCCAGGGCCACCGGGTCCGCCTCCAGGTCGACACCGACCGGCTGGACGCCGTGCTGCGCTCCCTGGCCGGCACCGGTGTGCGGTCGCTGACGTCGACGCCGCCGACCCTGGAGGAGCTGTTTCTGCGCCACTACCAGCACAGCGCCGACGAGGTGACCCGATGACGGCCCTGGCGGGCACCGGCACCCTCACCCGCTTCGCCCTGCGCCGCGACCGGCTCGTGCTGCCGGTGTGGATCGCGGTGAACACCCTGATGGTCCTGTCGATGCCGAACACCCTGAAGGGCCTGTACGCCACCGACGCCGACCGCGCGGACCTGGTCCGCCAGATGTCCGCCAACTCCTCGCTGCGCGCGATGGTCGGCCCCGTCTTCGGCGACTCCCTCGGCGCGCTCACCGCCTGGCGCGTCGGCGTCTACGCCGGTGCGCTCGCCGCCGTGACGAGCCTGCTGGTCGTCGTACGGCACACCCGGGACGAGGAGGAGAGCGGGCGGCAGGAACTCCTCGCCTCCGGCGCGGTGGGGCGGCGCGCGTCCCTGACGGCGGCCCTGCTCACGGCGGCCGTGGCGAACACCGTACTGGCGCTGCTGCTGGCGGCGGGCCTTGCCGCACAGGGCGCGACGGGAGCCGTGGCCTTCGCGCTGGGGGTCGCGGGCACGGGCCTGGTCTTCGCCGCGCTCGCCGCGATCGTCGCCCAGCTGACCGAGAGCGCCCGCCTGGCGCGCGGCCTGACGGCGGCCGCGCTGGGCGCCGCGTTCGTGCTGCGCGCGGCGGGCGACGCGGCGCGCGACGACGGCTCGTCGGCGCTGACGTGGCTCTCACCGCTGGGCTGGCTGGAGAACCTGCGCGCCTTCGCGCGGGAACGCTGGTGGGTGCTGCCGCTCTTCGCGGCGGCCGTGCTCGCGCAGGCGGCGGTGGCGTACGCCCTCGCCGCCCGCCGGGACGTCGGCCTGAGCTTCCTGCCGGCCCGGCCCGGACCCGCGGCGGGGCGGCTGGGCACGGCGGGCGCGCTGGCCTGGCGTCTCCAGCGCGGCGGCGTGCTGGGCTGGTCCATGGGCTTCTTCACCGCCGGGGTGGTCTACGGCGGGATGACCGAGGGCGCGGCCGATCTGGTCGGGGACAACGCGCGGGCCCGGGAGATCTTCGAGCGGATGGGCGGCCACGCGGGCCTGACGGACGCCTTCCTGGCGTCGATGACCGGCGTGATGGGTCTGGTCGCCGCCCTGTACGTGGTCGCCTCGGTGCTCCGGCTGCATGCCGAGGAGACCTCGGGTCGCGCCGAACCGGTCCTGGCGGGCGGGGTCGGCCGGCTGCGCTGGGCGGCCGGGCATCTGCTGATCGCCTTCGGCGGTGCGGCGCTGCTCATGCTCCTGACCGGCCTCGGCTTCGCCGCCGGCTACGGCGGACGGACCGGCGCGATCCTGGGGGCCTGCCTGGTGCAGGTACCGGCCGTGTGGGTGATCGGCGGGACGGCGGTGCTGCTGTACGGCTGCGCGCCGCGGCTGGCCCCGGCGGCGTGGGGCGTCGCGGGCGCCGTCCTGCTGCTCGGCTGGGTGGGCCCGGCCCTGGACGCGCCGCAGGCGGTGCTGGACCTCTCCCCCTTCGGCCACCTGCCGAAGCTGCCGGGCGGGGAGATGGCGTGGGGGCCGGTCGGAGCGCTGCTGGTGCTGGCTGCGGTACTGGTCGTCACGGGGCTCGCGGGGGTGCGCAGGCGGGACCTGATGGCATGAGCCCGCCACCACGGTGACCGGACCCGGCGGCATCCGGCGCGGGGTCAGCCGGCGCGGGGTCAGCCGGCGTCCACCCGCAGCCCCTCCAGCCCCCGGATCACGAAGTTGGGCTTGCGCTTCGGCTCCGCGGCGAGGGCGAGGTCCGGGGCCTTGGTGAGCAGCGCGGTCATCGAGGCGGCCAGTTCGATCCGGGCCAGCGGGGCGCCGATGCAGTAGTGGATGCCGGCGCTGAAGGAGATGTGCGGGTTGTCGCGGCGGGTGAGGTCCAGGCGGCCGGGGTCGGTGAAGACGGCCGGATCGTGGTTGGCGGAACCGAAGAGCAGGGCGATCTCCGCGCCCCTGGGGATCGTCGTGCCGTCGATCTCGATCTCGTCCAGCACCCAGCGTTCGAAGAGCTGCAAAGGGGTGTCGTAGCGCATCAGTTCCTCGACCGCGGCGGGCACGAGGGAGTGGTCGGCGCGCAGGGCGGCCAGCTGGTCCGGGTGCCGGAACAGGGCGTACCAGCCGTTGGCGGTGGCGTTGACGGTGGCCTCGTGACCGGCGTTGAGCAGGAGGACGGCGGTGGAGATCATCTCCTGCTCGGTGAGCCGGTCGCCCTCGTCGTGCGCGGCGATCAGACCGGAGATCAGGTCCTCGCCGGGTTCCTTGCGGCGGGCGGCGATCAGCTCCCGCAGATAGCCGGAGAACTCCTCCGACGCCCGCACGGCCCTGGCCGCCGTCTCCTCGGACGGGTTCAGCTCGTACATCCCGCAGATGTCAGCCGACCAGGGCCGCAGCAGATGCCGGTCGCCCTCGGGGATGCCCAGCATCTCGGCGATCACGGCGACGGGCAGCGGCTCGGCGACGTCGGTGAGCAGATCCCCGCCGCCCGCGTCGACGAGCCGCTGGACGAGGTCGCCCGCCAGCGCGTGCACATACGGCTTCAGCCGCTCCACCGTGCGCGGCGTGAACGCCTTGGACACCAGCCGCCGGATCCGGGTGTGGTCCGGCGGTTCGAGGTCGAGCATGCCGTGGTCGTTGAGCGTGTGGAACGGCTCGTGCTCCGGCGGGGGCGGGGTGCGCCCGAACTCCTCGTGCGAGAAGCGGTGCAGATACGTCCGCCCCAGCCGGCGCTCCCGCAACAGCGCGGCGACGTCCGTGTGATGCGGAACCAGCCACTGGTCCGTCGGCTCGTAGTAGAGCACCCGGCCGCGCTGACGCAGCTCGGCATAGGCGGGGTACGGGTTCCCGACGAAACCCGGGTCCCAGGGATCGAAGGCGAGGTCCGTGACCGCTGACATGCAGGGACGCTAACGCGGGAGCCGGTCCCCTGGCCAGGGGCGTGGGGCCGTCGCCCGGCACGGGGCGCGGGCCTGTCGTTCGTTCTTGCTCAGTTCTTGCTCAAAGCCGTTGTCTTCGGCGGCTCTGTTCTACAAGATCACCTCTGTCGCGGTTGCCCCGCTCCCGTCGCCCGACCAGCGGCCGAGGTCCGGGGTGCGGACCGCGCCGTGTCTGTCTGACCAGCAGGCACCTGATTGCACAACTGCACAAGAGGGGAACACCGACGTGACATCGTCGACTGCCATACGCGCCGCCGCGATCGTGGCCACCGCAGCGATGGCTCTGGGGGTAGCGGCTCCGCTGGCCGAGGCCACGGAGGCGCAGAGCGTGACCCGCACCACCGTCACCGACGACAGGGAGCCGACGTTCACCGCGGCCGAGGTGCGGGATCTCGTCGAGCGGATGAAGGCCGACGGGGGCTCCGACACCGCCGAGATCGCCCAGTTCGAGGCCTACGCCGACCGGCTGGAGGGCAAGGGGCCCGCCAAGCCCATGCCGGGATTCGGGTGGAGCACCATCGTCCGCAAGCTGGTCGTGGCCGGCTTCCGGCACGGCGGCGTGTGGCTGGGCAAGGTGCTCAAGCGGGTCTCGCCGAAGGCCGCCAAGTACGCCTCCCGGAACGGCGCCAAGATCGCCGACGCGATCGACGCCGTGGAGAACTGGGGCGAACACGCGCTGGCCCTGGCCCTGATGAAGGCCGGCCTGCCGCACGACATCGCCAGTGACCTCGCCAAGGCGATCATCATCATCGCCGCGTAGGCGAGGGCAGCCGGATGGATGACGAACCGTCGACACCTGGTGAGAAGCGGCTCGCACGCCTCGTCGTGGGGGGACTGGTGCTGTTCGTGGCCGGGCTGGTCGGGCTGGTGTTCCTGCTCGTCCTGCTCGTCACGGCCGTCGTCTTCCCCGACGCGGTGGAGTTCGACGGGGTCCTGCCCGTCCTGTGGGCGCTGCTGCTGATGGGCCCGTGCGCGGCCGCCGCCATGGCCGTCACGGTGCCGGCGCGCGCCCTGGTGCGTGCCTCGCTGAACCCGTCACCGTCCGTCGCCCGCGTCTGCGACGCCGTCTTCGGCTGGCTGTCGGCGTTCCTCGTCGGCGTGATGCTGCTGGAGTGGACGCCGGGGGTTCGCGCCCACTCCCTGCTGCCGGCCGTCGCCGTCGCCACGGTGGGCCTGCTGCTGGAACCGCTCACCGAGCGGGTCGGCAAGAAGGGCGACAAGGGCGGGGCCGACCGCTGAGCCTCGCTCTTCCGGCCCCGCCCCGCCGACCTCGCCCCCCCGGTGACCTCGCTCCGGTGGGCCGGCCGCACCGTCGCCGGCCCACCGGTGCCGCCCCGGGGCGTCAGCCCGGCGGGGGTCAGCCCGGGGGGTCAGCCCGGGGTCACCAGGCGGGTCTCGTAGGCGAACACCGCCGCCTGGGTGCGGTCGCGCAGGCCCAGCTTCACCAGGATGCGGCTGACATGCGTCTTGATCGTCGACTCGGCGACCACGAGCCGCTCGGCGATCTCCGCGTTCGACAGGCCCTGGGCGATCAGCACCAGCACCTCCGTCTCCCGCTCGGTCAGCTCCCCGTACGCCTGCGCCGCCGACGCAATCCGCGGGGTGTCCGAGAGCCGGGAGAACTCGGTGATCAGGCGTCTGGTCACCGACGGCGCGAGCAGCGCCTCACCCGCCGCCACCACCCGGACACCGTCGGCGAGTTGACGGGCGGAGGCGTCCTTCAGCAGGAAGCCGGAGGCGCCCGCGCGCAACGCCTGGTACACGTACTCGTCCAGGTCGAACGTCGTCAGCACCAGCACCTTCGCCGACGCGTCCGCCGCGACGATCTCCCGGGTCGCCTCGATGCCGTTCAGCTCGGGCATCCGGATGTCCATCAGCACCACGTCCGGGGCGAGTTCGCGGACCCGGTCCACCGCCTCGCGGCCGTTGACCGCCTCACCGGCGACCTCGATGTCCGGCATCGCGTTCAGCAGGACCGAGAAACCCTCCCGGACCATCATCTGATCGTCGGCGATCAGTACCCGGATCGTCATGGGGTGCCCACCGACACCGATGTGACCGGCAGGAACACCGCCACCTCGTAGCCGCCGTCGGCCAGGGGCCCGGCCGTCATCTCCCCGTTCAGCATGGTCACCCTCTCCCGCATGCCGGTGAGGCCGTGCCCCGCGCCGGGCGACCGCCCGACCGGCCCCGGGGCGGGCGGCGGGCCGTTGACCACGCGCAGGCCCAGTCCGCCGATGACGTACCCGATCTCCACCCGGGCGCTCGCGCCCGGCGCGTGCCGCAGCGCGTTGCTCAGCGCCTCCTGCACGATCCGGTACGCCGACAGCTCCACCCCCTGCGGCAGCTCCCGCACCGCGCCCGTCACCGCCTTGTCCACCTCCAGGCCGGCCTGCCGCACATTGGCCAGCAGCCCGTCCAGGTCGGCCAGCGTCGGCTGCGGCGCCTCCGGGGCCTCGTAGTCCTCCGCCCGTACGACGCCCAGCACGCGGCGCAGCTCGGTCAGGGCCGCCACCGCGTTCTCCCGGATCGTGGCGAAGGCCTTCTCCAGCTCCTCCGGCGGGTTCTGCACCCGGTAGGGCGCTGCCTCCGCCTGGATGGCGACGACCGACATGTGGTGCGCGACCACGTCGTGCAGCTCCCGCGCGATGGTGGTGCGCTCCTCCAGCAGGGTGCGCCGGGACCTCTCGTGCGCGGTGACCGTCTGCTGCGCGGTGACCTCCTGCTCGGCGTCCCGGCGGATGTGCCACACCGTGACGACGAGCAGCAGTACGGCCGACAGGAACAGCACCGGCATGGTGTCCGTGCCCTCGAGGGGACGGGCGAGCAGCTCGGCCATCCCGCCGTACACCAGCGTCAGCAGCCACATCCACGCGGCGGTGCGCGGCCGGGTGCGGATCGCCACGATCGTCATGACGCACAGGTGCGCGAGGAAACTGCCCGGCTGGAACGGCCACAGGTCCCACAGCGGGTCCAGCACGCACAGCACCGGTGCCGAGACCAGCGACAGCCAGAACGCGGCGACCGGCCTGAGCAGCGTCAGCAGCACCACGGCCGCCGGCAGGAAGCTCAGCAGCAGATACGGCGGCCGGCCCGGTGCGGGCGCGGCGCCGGTCATCCACACCAGCAGCGCCAGCGCACCCACGATGGCGTGCGGTGTCCGGACCGCGTACCGCCGCAGCCCGGCGGGCAGGCTCCGCACGAACCGGCCGTCCGCCGGCCTGCGGGGCAGGGGGCGGTAGGCGAAAGCGTCGTCCAGCAGGTCCTGCCGCAGGCCGCGCAGTGCCTGCACGGCCGCCCGGGCCTCGGGACTGCGCGGCGTGTACGCGGCGTACGCGCCGTCCGCGCCCTGCGGCGGTGTGCTGTGCGTAGGGGTCGTCTCGGTCACGCTCCACACGGTAGGCCGGGCCGGTGGCGCCGGTCGTCACCAGTGAGAGGGGTCCTGCGGGGTCCGTCTCAAGTACTACGGGCGCCTGGCCGGCCCGTCCGTCCCCCGTCAGTAGCCGGACGGCCGGACCAGGCCCGACTCGTAGGCGAACACCGCCGCCTGGGTGCGGTCCCGCAGGCCCAGCTTCACCAGAATGCGGCCCACATGGGTCTTCACGGTCTGCTCCGCGACGACGAGACGCCGGGCGATCTCCGCGTTGGACAGGCCCTGCGCGATCAGCGCGAGCACCTCCGTCTCCCGCTCGGTGAGGTCGGCGATCCGCTCCTTCAGCGGAGCGCGGGGCGTACCGTCGAGGCGGGTGAACTCGGTGATCAGCCGCTTGGTGATACCCGGCGCGAGCAGCGCATCCCCGGCCGCCACCACCCGCACCGCCTCGGCCAGCTGGTCGGCGGAGGCGTCCTTCAGCAGGAACCCGGCCGCGCCGGAACGCAGCGCCTCGTACACGTACTCGTCCAGGTCGAAGGTGGTCAGCACCAGCACCTTGACCCCGGGGGTGGCGGCCTTGATGCGGCGGGTGGCCTCGATGCCGTCCATCTCGGGCATCCGGATGTCCATCAGGACGACCTCCGGGGCCAGTTCCGCCACCTTCGCCACCGCGTCCTTCCCGTCGACGGCCTGCCCGATCACCTCGATGTCGGGCTGGGTGTTGAGCAGCACGGTGAAGCCCTGGCGGACCATCTGCTGGTCGTCGGCGATCAGTACACGGGTGGGACCGCTCGTCATACGAGGTCGTCTCCTGTCGGGAAGCTGAGTTCGTGTCCGGGCGGCGGCACCGCCCGTCCGGCGAGCGGGACGCCGTCGCGGGGCAGGAACGCGGAGACGGCGAAACCGCCGTGCAGCGTCGGGTGGGCGACGACATGACCGCCGAGCATGGTGGCGCGCTCCCGCATGCCCAGCAGCCCGTGCCCGCTGCCCGAGGAGTCCGTGGCCGGCCGCGCCGGACGGGAGTTGACCACCCCGAGATAGAGGCCGTCGGGGAAGTGGACGACCTCGACCCGCACCGCGGCGCCTGGAGCGTGCCGCAAGACGTTGCTGAGCGCCTCCTGCACGACACGGAACGCGGACAGCTCCACCCCCGGCGGATACGGCACCGCGTCGCCCCGGATGTCGGTGCTGATCTCCAGGCCGGCGGCGCGGGTGTTGTCGATGAGGCTGCCCAGCCGGTCCAGGGTGGGCTGCGGGGCGTCGGGCGCGGTGCCCGGCCCGTCGGAGCCGCGGCTCCCTCCAGGTGCGCCGAGGTCCTCGGGGAGCTCCGAGCGCAGCACGCCCAGCACCCGGCGCAGCTCGGTCAGCGCCTCCAGCGCGTTCTCCCGGATCCCGGCGAGGTTCTCCCTCAGCTCCTGCGGCGGGTCCTCGACGAGGTGCGGCGCGACCTGGGCCTGGATGGAGATCACCGACATGTGGTGGGCCACCACGTCGTGCAACTCCCGCGCGATGCGGTTGCGTTCCTCCAGCAGAGCGCGCCGGGCCCGTTCCTCGGCGGTCAGCGTGGTCTGCTGTTCCAGCTGGGCGCGGGCCTCGCGGCGGCCGCGCAGGGCGATGCCGAGCACCACGACGACCGAGGAGAGGATGACCGCGAGCAGCCCGGTGGGCGTGTAGACGGTCGCGCCCCACAGCCCCTGCACGACATAGGTGAACAGCGCGGTCACGGCCAGCACCTCGAGCGACACCCGGGTGCGCACCCGCAGCGCCAGCAGCAGCAGTACCGCCATGTGCCCGATGATCCCGGCCGACGACCAGGGCCAGGTGAAGTCGTGGGCGCCGCCGGACATCAGCTGGCGCCGCACCTCCACGGCTCCCACCGCCGTGGCCGCCATGGACAGCCACCACGCCGGGAGCGGCCGCCACAGCGCGAACACCACCGCACCGCCCTGCGCGAGCCCGATCAGCAGGGCGAACTGCCCGGCCACCCCGCCGTCGTTCCCCAGCTGCGCCACCGCGCCGAACGACACCCCGAACGCGACGAGCCACAGCAGGCCGTGCGGGAACCAGCGCAGCCACACGAACGGCGGCAGCGGGTCCGCGCGCAGCGTCCACAGGTCGTCGCGCAGCACCCGTAGCCAGCGCAGCACCACCCCGCCCACCCCCGATTCCGTCACCGCGCCCAGCCTAGGGCCTGTCGTTTGGATCATCCCGGCGTCGCGGGGTCTGGCACGCACTCCCCCTAGCTCTTCGAGCAGGGGGGACCCCCAGCCGCGTTGTCGTCGGTTGCCAACTCCCCCTAGCTCTTCGAGCAGGGGGGACCCCCACCGCGTTGGCGCCCTCCTCCGCCTTGCAGCTGCACGCACCAGACCCCGCTCGGGTCGGCCGAGATGCACCGCAGCTCGAGGCCGGCCTGATCCAAACGACAGGCCCTAGACATGGCGTGCCTCCCCCGAGGGCCTGCGGTCCGCGGGCCGGTGCGCCCGCACCACCCGGGACCGGGAGCGGCCCCGCGCACCGCCCTGCTCGTGCCACCGGAACGTGGTCCAGCACACCGCCAGCACCAGCGCGAACACCGGCAGCCACAGCAGCCGCTCGGCCACCCAGGCGAGAGTGTCGGGCGCCGTGTGCAGACCGGGCAGCCGGCCGACGAGCAGCGCGCCGGCCGTGGTGGCCATCAGTGCCGTCTGATGCCACAGGAAGATCGTCATGGCGGACAGGTTCACCAGCGCCACCGCCGCCCACAGCACCGGCCGGCGCATGGCCCGGCGCAGCCTCTCGCGCACCAGCAGCGCCAGGCCGCACTGGGCCAGCCCGAACGTGACGGCGGCCAGCGTCGGCGGGTCGAGGTTGGACACCGTCGCACCCGGCACCCCGACCATGGACGCCGGATAGCCCGCCCACGCCACCAGCGCCGCGGTCACCGCCGCGCCCCCGCCCAGCAGCAGCCACCCGGCCCGCCGCCGCTCCAGCTCACCCCGTGTCCACGCGGCGCCCAGGGTGTAGGGCACCAGCCAGCCGGCCGCCACGTTGACCCAGCCGAGCCAGGCCGGGCCGCCGAGTCCGAAGCGCACCAGGTCCACGTGGAGGACGACGGCGAGCGGCCACAGCGGGCTGAGCCGGGTCAGCAGCGGGGTCGCCGCCGTCAGCCCGGCGAAGACCAGCAGGAACCACAACGGCGACAGCGCCAGTTTGACCAGCGTGTGCACCGTCGTCGGCTCGGCGCCGGTGACCACCAGCCCGGCCGCCGCCACCGCCCACAGCGCCGGCAGGGCCGCCACCGGGCGGAACAGCCGCCCGAGCCGGGCCGCCAGCCACCGCCGGTAGGGGACGCCCCGCTGCCGGGCCGCCGCCAGGCCGCGGGTGGCGGAGTGCCCGCCGACCAGGAAGAACACGGCCAGCGTCTGGAACAGCCAGGAGACCGGCGCCAGCCACGGCATGGACCGCAGCGGGCTCGCGGTGTGCAGGCTGCCGCTGTCGGTGACCAGGGCAGTCACCAGCCAGTGCCCGAGCACCACACCGAGGATGGCGACCGCGCGCAGCGCGTCCACGGCCCGGTCCCGGCCGGCGGGGGTCGCCGCATCGATCCGGGTGGCGACCAGGCCGAGACGTGTCCCCTCACGCACGGGCCGGGCGGTGAGCGGACGCAGGCGTGCTCCTTCACGCACGGGACACCTCCGTCTGCTCGCCGAGCACGATCCGGGCGAGGTTCGCCAGGGACACCGAGCCCGGCCGGAAGTAGTCGCTGTGCCCGCCGTCGCCGGCCGCGAAGACCCGGGCGCCGAACGCCGGGTCCACCGGGTCCGTGCCGAACCCGACGGTCGTACCGAGGAGGTTCACGCGCACGTGCGGCACGTCGGCCACCCAGTCGTCGCCGCCGCGCGCCGCCCACACCCGGGCGGTGGTGTGCAGGGCGGTGACGTCGTCGGCGCCCGTGCCGGGGCTGCCGATCAGGGCGATGTCGTCGACGGCCGGGCCGTCGGCGGCGCGCCCGCAGACCACGGAACCGTAGGAGTGGCACACCAGGGTGACATGGGAGGCGCGACCGGCGACGGCGGGCAGCCGCCGCAGGAACTCCCGCAATCCGGCGGCGGCTTGCCCGGCCCGGCCGGCCGTGAGGACCGTCGTGCTGACCGTGCCCGGGGTCTCGTAGCCGAGCCAGGCGACCACGGCCGTACGTGTCCCCGGCGGCGCCTCCCGCGCGAGGCGGGCGGCCAGCGCGGTCGCCGTCGCGCGGAAGCGGGCGTAGGTGTCGAGGGACGTGTCCGACCCCGGCACCAGGACGGCCGTCCGGTCGGCGCGGGCCAGGTCGCCGAGCACCTCGGTGACACGGCCCGTCCCCCGCCCGTCGAAGGCGAGCAGCTGTCGCGCGGGGTCCGCCAGGGCGCGTTCCGTCCGCGCACGGCCCGTGTCACCGTGCGCCGCCGCCATCCGGGCCGCCTCCAGGGCGTCGGCGCGGTTCGCGGCGTACGCCTGCGGCAGCGTGGCCGCGGTGACCTCGGCGAGGTGCGCGGGCGCCGGCGCCGGGATCTGCGGGCGGCCCGCGCCGGACAGGGGCACGACGACCGCGGCAGTGATCAGCGCGGCCGACAGCGCCCGCAGGACGCGTCCGCGCCGCCGCCGGCCTTCCCGCGTGCCGAGCTCCCCCGTGACCATCGTCGCCTCCCCACCACGCGGCCCGCCCATCGGGCCCGTCCGGCAAGGAAGTTACGGAGAGCGCGGCGTCGTCCGCGTCACGCCGTGGAGCTCTTCCGCGACGTAGCTCTCAGGTATGACGGGTACGACGGCTACGACGCGTACGACGGGTACGACGTCCGGTGGAGCCGCGTCACCACGCCAGCTGGGCGAGCTCCTCCGCGACCACCGCGCACGCGTCCGCCGCCGGGTCGATCAGCGGGAAGTGGCCCACGTCCTCCAGCAGCGTCAGGCCCACCACCTCCCCGGCCCTGGCCGCGGCGTCCGCGTACGACTCGGCGACCGCCTGGGGGACGTCGAGGTCGGCTCGGCCCTGCACGAGCGTGGTCGCGATACCGGTGGGCAGCAGCAGAGCCGGATCCGCGTACGGTCGGCGCTCGTCGAACGCCTCGCGACCACCGAGCAGTTGACGGGCAGCGCCCCCGCACACATCCAGCTCCTCCGCGACCGTGAAGTCCGCGATCGGGGCGAGGGCGACCACGCCGCGCAAGGGCGCCGGGCCGTCGGTGCGCCAGGGCGCGTCGGCGGGCAGGACGTGCCGGGCTGCCGCCCACAGGGCGAGGTGACCGCCGGCGGAGTGACCGGTGACGACCGTGCGGCGCGCGTCCGCCTGCGGCAGCGCCTCGCGGACCAGGCCCGGCAGCGCGTCCAGCGCCGCGGCGACGTCGTCGAACGTCTCCGGCCAGCGGCCCGCGACCGCGTCGCCCTCCGTGGCGCTCCCCCGCCGGTACTCCACGCTGGCCACGGCGAACCCGCGCCGCGCCAGGAAACCCGCGAACGGGCTGATGTGCCGCCGGTCGTACGGCGCCCGCCAGGCACCGCCGTGCAGGACGGCGACCAGGGGGGCGGATCCGGTCGGACCCACCTGGACGCGCGGGGCGTAGAAGTCGATCACCTGGTCGGGGTGGTCGCCGTAGGCGGCGGTGGCGTCGGGGTCGACGGGCGGATGCGAGAAGGCCGACTCCTCCTCGGCGGCGGCCCGGGCTGCTGCGACGTCGTCCGGCATGCTCCAACCTTCCAGCGGTGACACGTATTTCGGCGGACCAGAAGAGACGGACCAGGAGGAAAAATCGGCCGTTGGCCGGGACGGTATCAGGCCGATGACGTGCGGCGACACGCGGATGTCACGCTCGGTGAGGGTTAAACGGTTCTGCTGTTTCGTTACGCTGACGGGGTCGCCCGTCCGTGCACCAAGGAGGCCGCCATGTCCGCCGAACCCGGCACCGTACGTCCCGGCGGCCGCACCGCCCGTGTCCGTGCGGCCGTGCTGCGCGCGGCCGGGGACGTACTGGTGGAGCACGGCTTCGACCGGCTCGACCTCGCGGACGTCGCACGGCGGGCGGAGGTCGGCAAGACGACCGTCTACCGGCGCTGGGGCTCCGTGACCGGACTGGTCGCCGACCTGCTCGCGGACATGGCCGAGCAGTCGCTGCCGCGGGAGGAGACCGGGGCGGTCCTCGGCGACCTCCGCGCGAACGCGTCCCTGGTGCAGCGCACGCTGGCCGACCCCCGGCAGGGGCCGCTGTTCCGCGCGGTGATCGCGGCGGCGGCGTGCGACGCGCGCACCGCGGAGGCGCTGCGGCGGTTCTACGACGTACGGGTCGCGGAGTGGGCGCCCAGCGTGGAACAGGGCGTACAACGCGGCGAGTTGCCGCCCGGCACGGACGCGGCGGCAGTGGTCCGAGCGGTCTCGGCCCCCCTCTACTACGAACTGCTGACCACCGCCACGCCCCCCGACCCCGCCGCAGCCGACCGCGCGGCCCGCGCGGCGTACGAGGCGGCGAGGGCCGGGGTGTACGCCGGGTGACCTCAACCGGATAAGCGACCGGGCGTCCCCCCGCCGCGCGCCACGACGCTGCCGCACCCGCGCGCGGCGGTGAGGGGACGGGGTGGGGGGTGTCCGCCCGCAGCGTCCGGCACCGTGACACGGCGCCCTCGTCGCAAACGGCCGGCCGGACCGAGGACGGACACCCCCTACCCCGGCCCCGACGTGACCACCGGCCGCAGGCGAGGACCGCAACCGACCACGCACCCGCAGGGGCCGCCGCAGGCAAAAAAGGGGCGCGGGGAACGGCGCGACCAGCCACAACGAAACCCGCAGCCGACAACACACCCAGCGCCGCAGGCACCACGCACCCAGCGCCGCAGGCACCACGCACCCAGCACCGCAGGCAACCCCACCCGCCCGACCGCCGGAGGCTAGAGCACCTCCGCCAGCACCCCCGCCGCCCGCTCCACGTCCGCGAAGCCCACGTACAGCGGCGTGAAGCCGAACCGCAGGACGTCGGGGGCCCGGTAGTCGCCCACCACCCCCCGTTCGATCAGGCGCTTCATGACGTCACCGGCGTCCGCGCACCGCAGCGCGACCTGGCTGCCGCGCTCCGCGTGCGCCACCGGCGTGACGGACTCGACCCGGCCCTGACCCACGTACAGCGCGACGCACTCCAGGAAGAAGTCCGTCAGCGCGAGCGACTTGGCACGGACCGCCTCGACCGACACCCCGTCCCACACGTCCAGCGCCGCCTCGAGGGCCAGCATGGACAGGATGTCCGGCGTGCCCACCCGCCCCCGCAGCGCACCGTCCGCCGGCGCGTACTCGGGACGCATCCCGAAGGGCTCGGCGTGGGAGTTCCACCCCGGCAGCGGCGAGTCGAAGCGGTCCTGCAGCGAGCGGCGCACGTACAGGTACGCCGGTGAACCCGGCCCGCCGTTGAGGTACTTGTAGGTGCAGCCGACCGCCAGGTCCACCCCGTGCTCG
The DNA here is from genome assembly GCF_055583185.1 of Streptomyces sp. NPDC104814. Taxonomy (NCBI): domain Bacteria; kingdom Bacillati; phylum Actinomycetota; class Actinomycetes; order Kitasatosporales; family Streptomycetaceae; genus Streptomyces; species Streptomyces sp. NPDC104814. The sequence continues at coordinate 109,669 of NZ_JBVJOL010000011.1, forward strand.
TCCAGCCCCACCGGCAGCGCCCCCGCGCTGTGGCACAGGTCCCACACCGCGACCGCGCCCGCGCCGTGCACCGCGGCCGTCAGCGACGGCAGGTCGTGCAGCCGCCCGGTGCGGTAGTCGACGTGGTTCAGCAGCACCGCCGCCGTGCGCTCCGACAGCGCGCCCGGCACCTCGGCCGGGGTCAGCGCCCGCAGCGTGCAGCCCGTCAGCCGGGCCGCCGACTCGGCGATGTAGCCGTCCGTGGGGAACGTCGAGGCGTCGACGAGGATCTCGTCCCGCCCGTCCCCGGCCAGCCGCACCGCACCGACCAGCGCCTTGAAGACGTTCACGCTGGTCGAGTCACCCACGACGATCTGGCCCGGCGCCGCGCCGACCAGCGGCGCGATCCGGTCGCCGATCCGCTCGGGCGCCGTCCACCAGCCGCTCTCCTCCCAGGAGCGGATGCGCAGCTCGCCCCACTGACGGCGGACCACGTCCTCGACCCGGCCCGGGACATGCGCAGGCAGCGCGCCGAGCGAGTTGCCGTCCAGGTACACCACGTCGTCCAGGACGAACCGGCCGCGCACCTCGGCGAGGCCGTCCGCGGCGTCCAGCTTCTCCGCCCGCACCGCAAGCTCAGACATGGGACCTCGCCGTCCACAGCTCCGGGAACACGTTCTTCTGCGCGCGCTTCTCCAGCCACGCCACACCGGCCGACCCGCCGGTGCCCTGCTTGGCACCCATGGCGCGGCGCGTGGCCGTCAGATGGTCGTTGCGCCAGCGCCACACCAGTTCGGCGACGTCCGTCAACGCCTCGCCCAGCCGGGCGAGTTCGCCGTTCTGGTCGCCGGAGTAGATCTCCGCCCAGGCTTCCTCGACGGCGTCGGACGGCTCGTACTTGCGGGACACGTCCCGCCCGAGCACCGACGCCGGAATGCCGTACCCGCGCCGGGCGAGCAGCCGCACCACCTCGTCGTACAACGACGGCTCGTGCAGCGCCTTCTCCAGTTCCGCGTGGACGCGGGGCGCGCCGCGGTGCGGCACCAGCATGGACGCGGACTTCTCACCGAGCAGGAACTCCAGCCGCCGGTACATCGCGGACTGGAAACCGGAGCCCTCGCCGAGCGCGGACCGGTAGGAGTTGAACTGCTGCGGGGTGAGTCCGCCCAGCGGCTTCCAGGAGGCGTTCAGCGCCTCCAGCTCGCGTACGGAACGTTTCAGCGCATCGATCGCGACCGGCACCCGGTCCTCGCGCAGGGCACGCGCGGCGGTCTCCCACTCATGGACGACGACCGTGAACCACAGCTCCATCACCTGGGTCGTGACCAGGAAGACCATCTCTCCGGGATCGTCGGAGAGGGTGTGCTGGAGGTGGGTGAGCACATCCGCCTTGACGTAGTCCTCGTACGGCGTGGTGCCCTCGAAGTCGAGATGCGGGGTCTGAAGCTCGTCGGACTGGTGAGCCTCGTGGGACATCGCTGTCTCCTGTTGTGCACTCCGGGTAGCGGTCCGCCCCTGCCGTTACCGGCACGGGGGCCCCGGTCCCCACCCGCATCCTCCGCAATCACTCCGGAAACGGCAAGGCCCGCCCCGTCAAGGGCGGGCCCACCAGGCAATACGCTCTGGTCCAGCGGATCGGCCGGAAGCGTGCCGCTCAGCCCAGCGTCTGGGCAGCGGTGGCGGAGGAGTCCTTCAGGAACTGCGAGCAGCGCTCGTACTCCTCCTCCTCGCCGATCGCGTGCGCGGCCCGTGCGAGGCCGTGCAGGGCCCGCAGGAAGCCGCGGTTCGGCTCGTGGTCCCACGGCACCGGGCCGTGGCCCTTCCAGCCGTTGCGCCGCAGCGCGTCCAGGCCGCGGTGGTAGCCCGTCCGGGCGTACGCGTAGGACTCCACGGCCGCGCCCCGCTCGAACGCGTCGTCGGCGAGCTGGGCCCAGGCGAGCGAGGACGCCGGGAACCGGGCCGCGACCTCGGCGGGCGGGGTGCCCTTGGCGAGGAGCTCGCGCGGCTCCGGGTCGTCGGGCAGGTGGGTGGGGGGCGGACCCCCGAGCAGGTTCTCGTGAAGGGACATGGCGTCCAGTCTGTCACCGGGTGACGTTGAAGTACTTCCACGGTCCGGTGACACCGGCGTTGACGTTGTCCCCGTTGTAGCCGTCGACGTACACCGACCGCACCCGGGCGCGGATGCCCGCGCCGCCGTCGTTGTCGAGGGTGAGGTACATCTTGCCGTCGCTGCCGAGCTCGAAGAACTCCGAGAAACCGGTCTGCCAGGCACCCTGCACGTAGACCTCCACGTCGATCCGCGTGTAGCGGCCCGGGTAGGCGTTGTGCCAGGTGGTGATCAGCGCGTCGGTGCTCTGGTGGTAGGTCTGGTACCAGGTGGTGCCGATCTTGGTCCACTTGTAGTGGCGGGACAGCGTGGTCGACACCCCGGCGCGGGTGTACACCCCCGACTTCGCCGTCGCGGCGCCGTTGCGGGCGTCCCCGGCGAAGACCGCGGTGACGGTGGTGTCGCGGTTCATCCACATGGACGCCGACAGCTTGCCCTGGGCGTTGACCGTGCCCCGCTTCAGCAGCCGCTTGGGCTCGTAGCCCCACGGGTCGGCCCAGATCTCCACGACACGGTTCCGGTACGTCGGGCCGAGGGTGGCCGTGTACGTCACCGTCGTGCCGTAGTTCACGAGCGTGCCGTTGCGGTCGAGGCTGATCGCGGTCGGCTTGTAGGCGACCTTCACCCGGGCGATCCCGGCGGCGAATGCGTGCTCGGCGTCCCCGGCGTAGGCCACCTTGTAGGTGACGGTGCCGGCGGCGGTCGGGGTGTCGGCGAAGGAGAACGCGCCGTTCGCACCCAGCGGCTTGGTGCCGAGCGACTTGCCGTTCGGGGCCTCGGCGTCGTACCGCGTCACGGCGAGCGGCGTCCCGGCGGGCAGCTGCAGGCTCGCGGTGACGGTGCCCGAGACGGTGAGCGCCTTGTCCAGCGAGGCCGTGCCGGGTGCCTTGACGGCGACGGCGGGCGCGGACTTGACCGGCTCGTCCATCCGCTGCAGCCGCAGGCCGCCGCGGTCGTTGCGGGTCACCGCGAACAGGCGGCTGCCGCCGGGCTCCCAGGCGAGACCGCCGTCGACCAGCTCGTCCCCGCCGCCGTTGCCGATGTAGCCGGTGCCGGGGAAGTCGTAGTGCCGCACGGCGGTCTGCTCACCGGGGCGGTAGACGAAGACGTCGTCGCCGTACACCCCGTCTGAGCCGGCCGCCACGGTGCCGTCCGGGGCGACGGCCACGGCGGCGCCGTTGTACTCGCTCGGGTAGCCGGCGACCCGGGTGAGGTCCGAGGTCTGCCACACGGTGTGGGTGTTGCCCGGGTTGGCCGTGATCAGGCGGGTGCCGTCCGGCGTGTAGGCGAGGTCGTTCGTCATGCCGCGGGCCGGGTCCGTGGCGCCTTCGGCGCGCGCGGTGCGCACCGCGCTGCCCGTCGTCACGTCGTAGGTGGCGAGGGCGAAGTTGTTGGAGTACGAGCCGGCGGCGGCGATGACGTTCGGGTTCGCCGGCGAGGCGACCAGCCGCGGGGCGCCCGAGTAGGCCGTCTCGGTGTCCTGCCCGAGGGCCACCGCCGGTTCGGCGCCGGAGACGTCGAGCGAGCCGATGTCGCCGTCGTCGTCGCCCCAGGCGCCGTTCGCGAGGTCGCTGCCGTAGCCGAACCAGATCTTGCCGCCCGCGAGCGCGAGGAAACGCGGGTGCGTGCCCTCGCCGGTGGCGTAGCGGGCCTGCTCGGTGACCGCCTGGGTGTCCAGGGCGACCACGGCGTCGGCGCCGGGTACCGCGGCGTACAGACGCTTCGCGTCGTCGGACAGGGCGAGGCCGGTGACGCCGGGCAGGGCGTCGGCGGTGGCCAGCACGGCGCCGGAGTAGTTGGTCGCGACGACCTTGCCGGCGGACGGGTCGCTGATGAAGATCCGCTGGTGGACGCCGTCCACCACGACGTCCCCGGCACTCCTGAGCGGCAGCAGCAGGCTGCTGTCCGCCGCCGCGGAGCCGGCCGTGCCGGCGACGAGCACCGCGGAACTGCAGAGGACCGCGAGCGCCGTCGCGGCCGAGAGAGAGCGCTTACGCACGATGTAGAAGACCCCCCAATGGTCCACGCGTCCTCGAGGGGGACGCGGTGAAGCGCAGCGTAGAGCATGTCCCTGACATCGCGCGCGCGGGTATCACCCCCGCCGGCCTCCACGACCCCGGACACGCCGAAGGCCCGGCGCCGTACCGGAGTACGGACGCCGGGCCTTCGGAGGGCTTCCGGACCGCTTACTTGATGCGGGTGCCGGTGGAGCGCAGGTTGTTGCAGGCCTCGACGACACGGGCGGCCATGCCCGCCTCGGCGAGCTTGCCCCAGGTGCGCGGGTCGTAGGTCTTCTTGTTGCCGACCTCGCCGTCGACCTTCAGGACACCGTCGTAGTTGGTGAACATGTGCGCGGCGACCGGACGCGTGAACGCGTACTGGGTGTCCGTGTCGAGGTTCATCTTGATCACGCCGTTGTCCAGCGCGGTCAGGATCTCCTCCTCGGAGGAGCCGGAGCCGCCGTGGAAGACGAAGTCGAACGGGGAGGCCTTGCCGTACTTCGCGGCGACGCCCTCGTTCAGCTCCTTCAGCAGCTCGGGACGCAGGACGACATTGCCCGGCTTGTACACGCCGTGGACGTTGCCGAAGGACGCGGCGAGCAGGTAGCGGCCCTTCTCGCCCAGGCCGAGGGCCTCCGCCGTACGGATCGCGTCGTCGACCGTGGTGTACAGGGAGTCGTTGATCTCGTGGGAGACGCCGTCCTCCTCGCCACCGGTCGGAGTGATCTCGACCTCGAGGATGATCTTGGCGGCGCGGGCCTGCTCCAGCAGCTCCTGGGCGATCTCCAGGTTGTCGGCCAGGGTCTCCGCGGAGCCGTCCCACATGTGGGACTGGAACAGCGGGTTCAGACCGGCCTCGACCCGCTTCTTCGACAGCGCCAGCAGCGGACGTACGTACCCGTCGAGCTTGTCCTTAGGGCAGTGGTCCGTGTGCAGGGCGATGTTGACGTCGTACTTCTCGGCGACGATGTGCGCGAACTCGGCCAGGGCGACCGCGCCGGTCACCATGTCCTTGTTGTGCTGGCCGCCCAGGAACTCGGCACCACCCGTGGAGATCTGGACGATGCCGTCGCTCTCCGCCTCCGCGAAGCCGCGCAGGGCCGCGTGCAGGGTCTGGGAGGAGGTGACGTTGATGGCCGGGTAGGCGAACTTGCCTGCCTTCGCCCGGTCGAGCATCTCGTTGTAGACCTCGGGGGTTGCGATGGGCATCTGTCCGCTCCTTGTATGTGCGGGTGGGCGTGTGGTGCGTTACGGCCCTGACCTAGACCATGGGGGCGACGTCATCGTCGGCCCCATCTTCCCAGACTCGGCCGGAAGGTCCAGGCGCGGTCCGGGGGCCGGTCAGTCCAGGCCCAGCTCGTCCTTGCCGTAGGCGTACAGGTACGGCACCCCCGCGCCGTCCTGGATCTTCTCCGCGGCACCGGTCGCCCGGTCGACGATCGTGGCCACGGCGACGACCTCGGCACCGGCCTCGCGCACGGCCTCGACGGCGGTGAGCGGCGAGCCACCGGTCGTGGAGGTGTCCTCGACGACGAGCACCCGGCGGCCCGCGATGTCCGGGCCCTCGACGCGGCGCTGCAGGCCGTGCGCCTTGGCGGCCTTGCGGACGACGAACGCGTCCAGCTTCTTCCCGCGCGCGGCGGCGGCGTGCAGCATCGCGGCGGCGACCGGGTCGGCGCCCATGGTCAGGCCGCCGACCGCGTCGAACTCCAGGTCGGCCGTCAGGTCCAGCAGGACCTGGCCGACCAGCGGGGCGGCCTCGCCGTCGAGCGTGATGCGGCGCAGGTCGATGTAGTAGTCGGCCTCCAGACCCGAGGAGAGGGTCACCTTGCCGTGCACCACGGCCTTGTCCTTGATCTGCTGCAGCAGCGCCGCGCGAACGTCCGTCATGCCGACCAGCTTAAATGCGCTCAAAGGCGCCGCCAGCTCCAGGTGGTCGTGGCCTCCAGCGGCTCCAGGGGCGTGACCAGGCGCGGGGCGGTGTTCAGCCCGTTGGGCGGCCCGGTCTGCGGCTCCACGCAGACGGCCTCGCGCTGCTCGTCGTAGATGACCACCCACTCCTCCCTGCTGGTCACCTTCAGCTCCAGCTGGCCGGGCCAGGTGAGGGTGACGTCGACTCCGCCGGGCATGCCGAAGCAGTCGTCCCAGGGGCCGGGCTTCGGCTCGGTCCGGTTGCCGGTGGGCAGGTGGTCGTCGCCGCGCTCCTCCTGCCAGGCGGGCGAGAAGTCCAGCGTGACGTCCGCGCCGCCCAGGTTCCGCTGGAACCAGGGGTGCCAGCCGATCTGCGCCGGGAACGACGAGTCGTACGTCTCGATCGACATCGTCAGCGTCAGGGAGTCCGGGGCGAGGGCGACGATCTGCGTGACGCGGCCGGGGTAGGGCCAGGGCTCGACCAGGTCGTACGTCAGAACGGCCTCGTCGGCCGTCGCGCGGGCGGTCCGCCAGGCGCCGTCGCGTGCGGTGCCGTGGATGGCGTGCGGCGGGGAGTTCAGCGGCATCTGGTGCACGGTGGCACCGTCACGGAACCGTCCGTCCCGGATCCGCCCGCACCAGGGCACCATCGGGAAGCAGCCGTACCGGTCCCCCTGCCGCAGCAGCTCCACACCGCCGACCCGCACCGACCCGATCCGCCCACCGCCACCGGGCCGCACGACAACCTGCGCGTCCCCCGCGCTCAACGTGATGTCTTCGTTACTCACGGGACGACAGTACTGGGGGCGGGGGGATGGGGGTGCTGGGTGGGGTCGTGAGGGGTGGCGGGCCGGGGCGGGTCGGTCCTGCGGCGGGCGTCGGCCCGGGGGCGAGCAGGTCGGGGGCGCCGGTCAGCGGCGGCGCGAGCCCGGGCGGCAGCCTGGGCGGCGCGCAGTCGGGGGGCCGGCCGCCGCGCCGACGGGGGGGGCGCAGGCTCAGCGCAGCGCAGGGCCCGGCGGCAGCCGGAGGCGGGCCGGCGGGAAGTGGGAGCGGCCGGCCGACGCTGGGCGCGGGCTCAGCGCCGGCGCCACCCGGACGCCGCGCACGGCGCAGCCTCGGGGCAGCGCAGGGCCGGGCGGCAGCGGGAGGAACCGCCGGAGGCGGGGTGGGGGGCGTGGGCTCAGTGGCGGCGGCGCAGGGCTCGGCCGACCACGATCGCCGAGGCGACCACCGCCACCGCGGCCGGGGCCATCCAGCGCAGCGTGGACGTCGCCGAGGCCGTCTGCGGGGCCGGGACCGGTGCGTAACGGCCGCGGGGCGGCGCGTGGTCGACCTCCTCGGCACTGCGGCCGATCATCGTGCGCCGGGCGTGGGCGGCCTCGGCGGGCGGCCGGCCGGATTCGGTGTAGTCCTCCCCGGCGTCGTCCTCCCCGATGTCGGCCTGCTGTCCGGTGTCGGCCGATGGCTCGGGGGGCTCGTCGGCGCGCGGGTCCAGGGACGGCGGCGGTACCTCGGCCTCGAAGACGGACGGCGCCGGCGCGTCGTCGGCGTCCGGCGCGGTCTCGAAATCGGTGGTCACGGCCGGCTCGAAGTCCCCGGTGGACAGCTGCTCGGGCGACTCGGGCGCGGTGCCCGGGGCTTCGGCGCCCCGCTCCTGCGTCTCCTCCCGCCCCAGCTGCTCCGCGAATCGGGTCAGCAGGCGGGTGAGCGCCGCCTCGACCTCGTCCGCGGGGAACTCGGTGATACGGCCGTCCGCCGTCACACCGCCCTCGAAGGTGACCGTGGCGCCGCCCTCGGCGTCCGCGGCCCGCACGGTGAGCGTCAGCTTCACCGTGCCGCTGCCGCGCGCCTCGCCCGCGTCGCCCTCGACCGCGCAGGAGCCGTCCTCACGGCCCCTGACCCGCAGGGTTCCGCGGTAGGTGACGGAGTGCCCGCCGACCCGCAGCTTCAGCCGCCCGGCGATGTCCGTGCCGTCCTCCGCGCCGGCGTCCCGCTGGAGTCCGGGCACCGCCCGGGCGATCCGCGCGGGGTCGGCGAGCGCCGCCCGAAGCCGCTCGGCGGGGACCGGGACGAACACCTCATGCTCCATGTCGACGGAGCCTACCCAGCGGGCGGCGAACTGCACCCCCACGCGCCTGGATCCCCCTGCCCTCCCCCTTGCGGACTACCGCGAAAGTTGCAGGAACCGCGCGGCTACCCCCTGGGTTGCGCCCAAGATCAGCCGTGCGCCGGATTCGGCCCGGCCGCACCGCCCGTACCTTCGGTGGCGAGCGGCCCGACCGGGGGGAAGGGTGCGGCCCGTCTCCCCGGGGGAGAGGCGGGCCGCCACGCATGCCCGCGTCGGAGCGCCACGCACCCCCGCGGCACAAAGCACCAGACCGCCATACGTCCGTAGGACGGGAAGTGCGGGCGAGGCAACGCCCGGCGGCCGCTCAGCCCCGGTAGCGCGGATGCACCAGCGTCGACGGCGGCAGCCCCGGCACCCGCGTGGCCGCCGCGGCGCGCGCATCGGCGGCGAGCGTGTCCCGGGTCAGCGTGACGGGACGGGGCCCACCGGACTCCAGGCGCAGGGCGGGCGGCCGCGCGCCGGTGGCGGCCAGCACGAAACCCCAGTCCCCCGGCGGATGGGACACCCCGGCCGTACGGTCCGGTCCGGCCGCGAACCCGGCGTCCCGGCCACCGACCCGGTAGGCCACGGTCCGCAGCCCCGCCGCCCGCAGCGTCGACTCCACCGTCCAGAACACGCGGGGCCGTGCGGCGACCGGCCCCGCGTGCACGACGAGCCGCCCGCCCGGGGCGAGCACCCGCCGGGCCAGCCCGTAGAACTCCTGCGAGTACAGCTTGGTGCTGGCGGTGATGCCCGGATCCGGCAGATCCGCGATCACCACGTCGTACGACCCGTGGGGCACCGTGCGCAGCCAGCCGAAGGCGTCGGCGGTGGTGACCGTGAGCCGCGGGTCGCCGTAGACGTGGTCGTTGAGCCGGGCCAGGGCCGGGTCGGTGCGGGCGAGACGCACCACCTCGGGGTCCAGTTCGACGACCCGCAGCCGCCGTACGTCCGGATGGCGCAGCACCTCGCGGGCGGCCAGGCCGTCGCCGCCGCCGAGGATCAGCACGCGCGCGTGCGGCCCGGCCATCGCGGGCTGGACGAGCGCCTCGTGATAGCGCCGCTCGTCGCGGCCGCCGACGCGCAGCCGACCGTCGAGGAAGAGGTCGAGGGGACGGCCCGCGGTGCCGCCGGTCAGCACGATCTCCTGGACGCCGCTCTGCACGGCGACCCGCACCCCGCCGCCGTAGACGGCTTGCCGCGCGGCCCGCTCGAAGTCGTCGACCTCGGCGGCGGCGAAGGCGAGCACGCCGAGCACGACGAGACCCACGCCGAGCAGCACCCGCCGGGCCCGCCGGCTCAGATCACGGCGGAACAGCCCGAGGACGAGCGCGCCCCCGGCGACGACGTTGACCGCGCCGGTGAGCAGAGAACTGGTCAGCTGGCCCAGCAACGGCAGCAGCAGGAACGGAAAGGCGAGGCCGCCGACGAGGCCGCCGACGTAGTCCGCGGCGAACAGGTCGGCCACCGCGCCCCCCGCGTCCTGCCGGCGCACCCGCTGGATCAGCTCCATCAGCAGCGGCACCTCGGCGCCGATCAGCAGCCCGATGGCGAGGGAGAAGGCGACCAGCAGACAGCGCGGGCCGCTCGCCCACACCCCGCCCCAGGCCCCCGTCCAGGCGAACACGGCGTACAGGGCGAGCGCGCTGCATCCGCCCACCAGCGCGAGCGCCGCCTCCAGCGCGGCGAACCCGATCGCCGCGTGCCGCCGCAGCCGCTTGGCGGCGAGCGAGCCGACGCCCATGGCGAACACCATGACCGACAGCACGACCGAGGCCTGGGTGACCGAGTCGCCGATCAGATACGAGGCGAGGGCGACCAGTTCGAGTTCGTACACCAGTCCGCAGGCGGCGCACACAAACACACCGGCGAGGACCAGGAACCGGCCCGTGCGCGGGCGGACGGGCAGCCGCGCGGGGCAGCCCCAGGGCGGCGGCGCGCCGGGCGGGGCGGGGGCGTGCTGTTCGATCACGCTTGTGACGTTACGTCAGAGGTCCGCCACGCTTCGTCACCCACACGTGTGGTGTTGGCCCTTCACGGGTTTGCCCGGCCGACGCGCGGTACCCGGCAAAGGCCGACCCGATGGCACCCGGACCGGCCCTCGGTCCGCCACCAAGACACCCGAACGGCGGCCGGTCCGAAGCGAAGAACACCCGAACGGCGGCCGGTCCGACGCGAAGAACACCCGAACGGCGGCCGGTCCGAAGCGGGCGCGCCTAGGCCACGGCCGGTACCCGGGTGCCGACCCTCGTGCGGGTGGCCACCAGTTGGCCGTCCTGCGGGTAGGCGTGCCAGGTGCGCCAGTGGACATGGCCCTCGTGGGCCTGCGCCAGCAGAGCCGTGAAGGCGTGCGGGCTGCCCGGGAAGACACCGGCGAGGCCGTGGGGGTGGTCGGAGACCAGGGCCAGCAGTTCCTGTGCGCGGCCCGCGAAGGAGCCCGGGGAGAGCACCTCGACACGGGCGGCGAACTCGTACTCCCAGTCGCCGACGCGTTTGGCGACGCCAAGCGGCAGCGGTGTGCTGCTGCCCGGGATGCAGGCCACCGTCTCCGAGCACACGCCCCGTTCCTCTTCCAGAAGTACCTGGTGGGAGGCGCCGAGCAGTCTCAACTGGAGTTTGACGCCGGTCAGTTCGAGATCGAGCGTGGCCAGTGCGGGGAGGGGTTCGCGTCCCAGGGCCCAGGCGAGGTCGGCCGCGCGCGTGTCGGTGTAGGAGGTCTTCAGGGTCGTGAGCATGGATCGGCTCCGCAAGCACGCAAAGAACAGGGGCGTTGGTCCGTCACACCCCGGTCGGCACCGGGAGATCGGCCCGGTCAGCCCGGCGGGCAGGCGTCCGCGCGAGACGTCCTCGGGGCTGGGGTGGTGATGGAGAGGGAATCATGAACAGTGCGGCCGCCACAGCGTTTTTACCCAACTTCGTAGGGTTTCCATCCCTCAGAGGGCTGCAACGCTCAACTGTTCAACCAGGGCGTACGCCCACCCGCGGGAGGCGTACGCCCGCGCGCCGTACGTGTGTCGGACGGATCGCCGCGGGGCCCGGCCCAGGACCGGGCCCCGCGGATCGGATGCGGTTCCCCCGTTCGAGACCCGGCTGCCCCGTGTCAGCCGCTGCCTCCCCCGCATCCGCCCCCGCCACCCCCGCACGACGACCCGCCTCCGCAGGACGAGCCGCCGCCGCACGAGGAGTGGCCTCCCCCGCAGGAATGTCCGCCGTGCCCCGAGTGGCCACCGCCGTGGTGCCCACCCGAGGAGGAGCCGCACGACGACGCCCCGGAGTCGCCCCCGCCGGCCCACCAGCTGTTCTGGGAGCCGCTGCCGCCGTGGACGGTGCCGGCGGCGGCACTGCGCCGGCCGGTGCGACGGCCGGGATGACCACCGGGCCGCCGGGCGGTGCGCCGGCCGCGGCGCACGCCGGACACGACCGCCGCGATCACCGCGAAGGCGATCAGCACCAGGATGAAGCCGAAGAACACGCTCACGGCGTCACCCTCCTTTCGTTTCTCCCCCGTGGACCCGCCCCGGGCGTCCGCCCGGGCCGGGCCCGGCGAGGCGTCCCCCGTCGGCCGCCCCGCTCTCGGTGTGACCGGGAGATGCCCAACCCCCTCACGACCCAAAGCAGAGTTGAGGAACTCCAGAGCTTCGGCGCAGGATGGCCCGCATGACCTCCAGCGCCCGCCCCCTGCTGAACCGCCGGCTCGCCGAGTTCGGGACGACGATCTTCGCCGAGATGTCCGCCCTCGCCCTGCGCACCGGGGCCATCAACCTCGGTCAGGGCTTCCCCGACACCGACGGACCCGAGGAGGTCCGCGAGGCCGCGGTGCGGGCGCTGCGCGACGGACGCGGCAACCAGTACCCGCCGGGCCCCGGCGTCCCCGAGCTGCGCACGGCCATCGCGGCGCACCAGCGGCGCCACTACGGGCTGGCGTTCGACCCCGACACCGAGGTGCTGGTCACCGCGGGCGCCACCGAGGCCATCGCGGCCGCCCTGCTCGCCCTGGTCGAACCGGGCGACGAGGTCGTCGCACTGGAGCCGTACTACGACTCGTACGCGGCCTGCATCGCCATGGCGGGCGGCACGCGTGTGCCGGTCACCCTGCGCCCGCGCCCCGAGGAGGGCGACTTCCGCCTCGATCTCGACGAGCTGCGGGACGCCGTCACCGACCGCACCCGGCTGCTGCTGATCAACACCCCGCACAACCCCACCGGCACCGTCCTCACCCGCGAGGAGCTGACCGCGATCGCCGAGCTGGCGGTCGAGCGGGACCTGCTGGTGGTGACCGACGAGGTGTACGAACACCTGGTGTTCGACGGCGCCGCCCACGTGCCGCTGGCCACCCTGCCCGGGATGCGGGAGCGCACCGTCACCATCTCCTCGAGCGGGAAGACGTTCTCCTTCACCGGCTGGAAGGTCGGCTGGATCACCGCCGCGCCCGCCCTGGTGGCGGCCGTGCGCTCGGCCAAGCAGTTCCTGACGTACGTCTCCGCCGGGCCCTTCCAGTACGCGATCGCCGAGGCGCTGAACCTGCCGGAGTCGTACTTCACGGGCTTCCGTGAGGATCTGCGCGCCAAGCGGGACCTCCTCGCGGCGGGCCTGGCCGAGGCGGGCTTCGGGGTGTTCCGGACGGCCGGCACGTACTTCCTCACCACCGACATCCGCCCGCTCGGCTTCGACGACGGGTTCGCCTTCTGCCGCGCGCTGCCCGAGCGGGCGGGCGTGGTGGCCATCCCGAACGCCGTCTTCTACGACCACCGCGAGGCGGGCGCGCCCTTCGTGCGGTTCGCGTTCTGCAAGCGCACGGAGGTGCTCCAGGAAGCGGCCCAGCGGCTCAAGGCCCTGGCCGGCTGACGCCTCGCCCCCGGCGCGGCGGAAGCGGTCCGGGCCATCGCGCCATACGGCCCGGTCGCCGGCGTCATCCCTGCTGCGCGGCGCCCGCGCGCCGGGCGGCGGTGACGATCTCCTCCAGCGCCGCGAGGTGTGCCTCAAGCGCCCGGCGCCCCTCACGTGTGAGGGCGACCCAGGTGCGCGGCCGTTTGCCGACGTAGCCCTTGCGGACGCTCACATGGCCCAGCTTCTCCAGCGCGGAGACCGTCTTGCTGGTGACCGAGTCCGAGATGCCGCAGTAGTCCCGCAGGACGCCGAACTCTGCCTCCGCGCAGGAGGAGAGGTAGGCGACGAGCGCCAGCCGGGTGGGGTGCTGCAACTCCCGGTCCAGGGCGGGCGGCGGGGTGTCGGTCACGCGTGCTCCGTTCGTATGAGGCGACGCCCGAGGTCGAGGGCGCAGACGACGCCGAACACCACCAGCGCGCCGGGCAGGCCGTAGGGGACCGCGGCCAGGCCGCCGACGGCGATCGTCGCGGCCGGCGGCAGCAGGATCCGCCAGACCGGGCGGCCCTCGCGCCGGGGCCAGGGCACGCTCCCGCCGTGCCGGACGCCCGCCCACATCAGGGCCATGAAGGCGACGAAGCCGGCCAGGCCGAGCGCGAGCAGCGGCCCCGACCACTGCTCGGACACCCCGGCGAGCCCAAGGGCGCCGAACTCGACGACGCAGGCGGCGCCCTGCGCGATCACATAGCCGCGCGGTGTGCGCTGCGCTGCCCGGGCCGCCGCCTGGGCGTCTCGCGCGGCGTGCAGAGCCGCCTCGGCGGCGTGCGAGTCGTACGGCTGGTCCGTGCCGTGCGTCATGTGGTCCTCCCCGTGTCCGGGGCGGTGGTCGGTCCGCCCCCGTGCAGCCACTCTAGGAAACTACTTTCCACATCGGCAAGTACTTTCCCTCTTTCGGGTCACACGACCTGGCCACCGCACGGCCGAAGAGTTTCCACAGCCTGTGGACGGCGCCGCGCCGCCGGTGAAACGGCCCCCGGGCACGGCGAAGCCCGGCCCCGGCACGCGGCCGTGGAGGCCGGTGCCCTGGCCGGGCTGTCGTTTCCGTCTGCCGTTTCCCTACGGCGCGCACCTGGTCGTGATCGCCCGTACGCCCCGATGGTTCGGCTGGACTACTCCTCGCCCTCCTCGGGCTCGTCGGCGTCGTTGATCTCCTGCTCCAGGCCCAGCTGCTCGACGAGCCAGCGGTCGAACTCGATCGCGGCCCGCACCCAGCTGACGGTCGAGGAGACGAAGTGCTCCAGGCTGACGCCCATGCCGATCAGCATCTGCGCCTCGCCGATGAGGCGGACGGTGCCGTCGTCGTGGGTGTGGGTGTAGACCTTGGGCCACAGGGTGCGGCGGTTCCAGTCGTCGACGGACTCCAGCAGCTGGGGCTTCTCGTCGATCTTGTGGGGGCGGTCGTAGAACGTCCGCACCGAGAAGACCTGCTGGTCGTCCTCGCCGCGGAACATGAAGTACGTACGGAACTGCTCCCACGGCGCCGCGAGGTCACCCTCGTCGTCGACGACGTACTTGAGCTCCATCTGCTCCAGGAGCTGCTTCACGAGGTCCTGATCCGGGACGACGGGGCCCGCCGGTCCTTGCGGCTGCGGCTGGGGCTGGCCCCCGAAGTTCGGAATCGAGGACGGGTCGATGGTCACCGTGAATTTCCCTTCGTACGGATTCCGCCATCCTCCCCCAGAGGGGGAGGGGGGTGGCAAGCCCCGGCGGTGCCTGTCAGCCCTGGGCTGACAGGATCCGGCCGGTCGGGCGAGAGCGGCTGTGCCACGACGGCGTGGATCTGTGCCTGAACCTGGCCCGGGTGCGGCTCCCGGCGTTCACCGTGTGACCCGAACCGGCATCCGGCGCGTGACCAGAACCGGCATCGGTGCGTGACCAGAACCGGCATCCCGCGTGTGACCAGAACCGGCGTCCGCCGGGGGCCCGGACCGGCGGCGTCCACGTGGGACCACCCACTGTGGGATCACCCACCGTGGGACCGCCCACCGCGGTCCCCGACGGCGCCGGTCAGCTCCCGGCCCGCGCCCCGCGTTCCGCCCGCCCCCGGTGCGATGATGCCGGGATGCGCATACCGAGAGCGGTGCGGTGGGTGTTGTGGGCACTGTGGTGGGGCTGCCTGGCGTTCTCCCTGTGGTTCTTCTGGACGCTGTACCTCCTCTACACCACCGACACCTGAGCCGTCACAGCGTCTTGCCTGTCGCAGGGCCGACCAGCAGGCCCTCGCCGAAGCGGTCCACGCGGACCGTGTCGCCGTCCTTGATCTCGCCGGAGAGGATCTCCTTCGCCAGCCGGTCGCCGATCGCGCTCTGCACCAGGCGGCGCAGCGGACGCGCACCGTAGGCCGGGTCCATGCCCTCGTCGGCGAGCCAGGCCAGCGCCTCGGGGGTGACGTCGAGCGTGAGGCGCCGCTCGGCGAGCCGCCGGGCCAGCCGGGAGATCTGCAGCTCGGCGATCCGGCTCAGCTCCTGCTTCGTCAGCGCGGAGAAGACCACGAGGTCGTCGAGGCGGTTGAGGAACTCCGGCTTGAAGGACGCCCGTACGACCTCCAGCACCTGCTCCTTCTTCTCCTCCTCGCTGGTCACCGGGTCCATCAGGAACTGGCTGCCCAGGTTGGAGGTCAGCACCAGGATGGTGTTGCGGAAGTCGACCGTGCGGCCCTGGCCGTCCGTCAGCCGGCCGTCGTCCAGCACCTGGAGCAGGACGTCGAAGACCTCCGGGTGCGCCTTCTCCACCTCGTCCAGCAGCACCACGCTGTACGGCCGCCGCCGCACCGCCTCCGTCAGCTGGCCGCCCTCCTCGTAGCCGACGTAGCCGGGAGGCGCGCCGACCAGCCGGGCGACGCTGTGCTTCTCGCCGTACTCCGACATGTCGATGCGGACCATCGCCCGCTCGTCGTCGAAGAGGAAGTCGGCGAGTGCCTTGGCCAGTTCGGTCTTGCCGACGCCGGTCGGGCCGAGGAAGAGGAAGGAGCCGGTCGGACGGTCGGGGTCGGCGATGCCGGCCCGGGAGCGGCGTACCGCGTCCGACACCGCGCGCACCGCCTCGCCCTGTCCGATCAGCCGCTTGCCGATCTCGTCCTCCATGCGCAGCAGCTTCTGCGTCTCGCCCTCCAGCAGCCGCCCGGCCGGGATGCCGGTCCAGGAGGCGACGACGTCGGCGATGTCGTCCGAGCCGACCTCCTCCTTGACCATGGTGTCCCGGGACACCTCCTCCTCGGCCTCGGAGGCGGCCTCCAGGTCGCGCTCCAGGGCGGGGATCTCGCCGTACAGCAGCTTGGAGGCGGTGTCGAAGTCGCCGTCGCGCTGGGCGCGTTCGGCCTGGCCGCGCAGGTCGTCCAGCTTCTCCTTCAGCTCACCGACCCGGTTGAGGGACTGCTTCTCCTTCTCCCAGCGGGCGGTCAGCCCGCGCAGCTCCTCCTCCTTGTCGGCGAGGTCGCGGCGCAGCTTGTCCAGGCGCTCACGGGAGGCGACGTCCGTCTCCTTGCCGAGTGCCAGCTCCTCCATCTTCAGCCGGTCGACGGCGCGCTGGAGCTCGTCGATCTCGACCGGCGAGGAGTCGATCTCCATGCGCAGCCGGGAGGCCGCCTCGTCGACCAGGTCGATGGCCTTGTCGGGCAGGAAGCGGGAGGTGATGTACCGGTCGGACAGGGTGGCCGCGGCCACCAGCGCGCTGTCGGCGATCTGCACCTTGTGGTGCGCCTCGTAGCGGCCCTTGAGTCCGCGCAGGATGGCGATGGTGTCCTCGACGCTCGGCTCGGCGACCAGCACCTGCTGGAAGCGGCGCTCGAGCGCGGGGTCCTTCTCGATGCGCTCGCGGTACTCGTCGAGCGTGGTCGCGCCGACCATGCGCAGCTCACCGCGGGCCAGCATCGGCTTGAGCATGTTGCCGGCGTCCATCGCGGAGTCGCCGCCGGCGCCCGCGCCCACGACGGTGTGCAGCTCGTCGATGAAGGTGATGATCTGCCCGTCGGAGTCCTTGATCTCCGCCAGGACGGTCTTCAGCCGCTCCTCGAACTCACCCCGGTACTTCGCACCCGCGACCATCGCGCCCAGGTCGAGCGCGACGAGCCGCTTGTCCTTGAGCGACTCCGGCACGTCGCCCTTCACGATCCGCTGGGCGAGCCCCTCGACGACGGCGGTCTTGCCGACGCCGGGTTCGCCGATGAGGACGGGGTTGTTCTTGGTGCGGCGGCTGAGCACCTGCACCACCCGCCGGATCTCGGTGTCCCGCCCGATGACCGGGTCGAGCTTGCCCTCGCGGGCGGCCGCGGTGAAGTCCGTGCCGAACTTCTCCAGCGCCTTGTACGACCCCTCGGGGTCCGCGGTGGTCACGCGACGCCCTCCCCTCGCCTTGCGGAACGCTTCCTGAAGCTTGCCGGCCGTGGCGCCCTGCCGTGTGAGCACCTCGCCGGCCCGGCCGCCCTTCGCGGCGATGCCGATGAGCAGGTGCTCGGTGGACAGGTACTCGTCGCCCAGCTCCTCGGCCCTGGCCTGGGCGTCGGCGATGACGGCGAGCAGCTCGCGGTTGGGCTGCGGCGGCGCGACGGTGGAGCCGGTCACGCTGGGCAGGGACGCGAGCACCTTCTCGGTCCCCGAGCGCACGGCGGCCTGGTCGGCGTCGACGGCGGCCAGCAGATCGACGATGTTCTCGTTCTCCTGCCCCTGGAGCAGCGCGAGGAGCAGGTGGGCAGGGGTGAGGTCCGGGTGTCCCTCGGTCACGGCCCGGTTGCCGGCGGCGTTGATCGCGTCCCGGCTCCGGTTGGTCAGCTCGGCGTCCACGTTCGCTTCTCTCCTCCTGGGCGTGCTGGGGTCAGCCGTCTCCCCGTACTGACTCGGTCAACGTGCACAAAGTTGAGTCTATTCCACTCAAGCTTGGGAGGGGAGGGGTGACAGTCGGCGGCCCGGCGGCACTGCGGGTAGGTTCCGTCCCATGACCGCGTACCCCCAGGACCCGGGCGCACCGGACGAGCCGTATCTCGCCTTCTGGCGGGAGCGGCACCTGTGCACCCTGACGACGCTGCGCCCCGACGGCACCCCGCACGTCGTTCCCGTCGGAGTGACCTACGACCCCGAGGCGCGGCTGGCCCGGGTGATCACGAACAAGGCGAGCGCGAAGGCGGGGCATGTGCGGGCCGCCGGCCCGGAGGGCGCACGGGTCGCCGTCTGCCAGGTCGCGGGGCGGCGCTGGGCCACGCTGGAGGGGCGGGCGTTCGTCCGCTCGGAGGCCGACCGTGTCGCGGAGGCGGAGCGGCGCTACGCGGAACGCTACGAGCGCGTGCCGTCGCCGAACCCCTCACGCGTGGTGATCGAGATCGAGCTGGACCGGGCCATGGGCCGGGGATGAACGGCGCGTACGCGCACAAACTGCAGCGGGGTCACCGTGTTCAGGTCACGGTGACGCCGCTGCGGGGGGAAGCACCTGAGCGATCTGTTACGACGGGGGAATCGCGTCAGGCACTGCGGGGGGTGGCCGAGATGGTCCGCACGTCGGAGATGTCCGGCTCCGACAGCCGGTGGTCGCGCTGGTCGAGATTCACAAAGATCATTCCGTACCGGATGGCACAGCGCACAGGCTGCGGCGCCCCCCGAGGCCGCCGCAGACACCGGTACGCCCGCACGTCGCCCTCGTCGTCGCGCGTGACGACCACCGGCTCACCGAACACGGTCACCATCAGCGAATCCCCGTTGTGGGGGATGGCGGTGACCAGATCGATGAAGTGCCAGCCGGATCGGTACGCGGTGGCCATTTCCCGTCGGAAGGAACGGTCGTCAGGTGGAGTCGCCATCATCTGCCCCCAGCACCGTCTGCCGTAGCCACGGACTCGGAGGACACCGCCACCGCCGGCCACTTACTGTCCGCTCGATCGTCGCCCTTCGTACCGGCGTGGCCACCCAGAGCTCCGAGGGCCACAACGGCGGAGAAGGTGGCGACAAGTATCGAGCGAAGCACTCTTTTCCCCATAGTCGGCTTCGTCCTCACTTGAAGGTCCCCTCTTCCCCCGTCGAGTACGACGATGGCTCATTCAGGCACGTCATGGCCACACAATCGGTGCATCATGTTCCTGCATGTTCAGGACCCTGGGGGGTGGAGATTTGATGTCGAATCGGTCCAATACGGCACATCCCCATGCGGCGAACGAGCTCTGCGAGGAGGGTAGCCGCCTTTACGCCGGTGCCCTGCGCGAAGGCCGTATCTCCCGCTCGGAGGCGGAACCCGCCCCTTGCCTGATGGAGTTCGCCCTGCTCCACCCCGATCCCGACGACCCGGACTGGCTCCGTCCGGTCCCCCCGGCGCTTGCGCTCGCGCAGCGTCTGCTGCCCATCGAGCGGGAGATCGCGGAGCGCCGGCGGTGGGCAATCGAACTGTCCGATGCTTTTGAGCCGTTCATGGCCCTGAACGGGCAGATGGCCTCGGCCACCCACTCCATCACCGTGCTGGAAGGCAGCGACCGGATCAACGCGGCGCTCGACCTGGCCACCGCCCAGTGCCAGGCCGAAATGCTCACGGTGCAGCCCAGCAACCGCTTCACCGAGCGCACCATCCGCCAGGGGCTGGACCGTGACACCGCCCTGGTCGACCGCGGCGTGCGGATCCGGACCCTCTACCAGCACACGGTGCGCTTCAACCTGGAGCAGCTCGCCTACGTGGGGCAGCTCGCCAACGGCAAGGTGGAGTACCGCACGATCGACGAGCTGGTCGAGCGCCTCATCATCTGCGACGAGTCCGTCGCGTTCATCCCGGCCCGGGACGACCAGCAAGTGGCCCTGGAACTACGCAACCCGGCACTCGTCCGCTACCTGATCAAGGTCTTCGAGTTCATGTGGAACCGTGCCGTCGCGCTGAGCGCCGGCGCGCCCTACGAGACGGCCCCCGACGGGATCACGGAGATCCAGCACTCCATCGCCAAACTGCTCGTGGAGGGTCACGTCGACGAGGCCATCGCCCGCCGCCTCGGCATGAACGTGCGCACCTGCCGGGCGCACATCGCCAAGCTGGCCGCCGCCCTCGGCAGCGGCAGCCGCGCCCAACTCGGCTATCTGATCGCGCAGTCCGGGATCCTGAACAAGGACGAGTGAGGCGGCGCGGACCGGCCGGCTCACCGGGCCGTCGGGGATTCCTGGCACGGAAAGGTCAGGTGCGCCGGGGTGTCCAGGCCCACCTGGGCGATGCGCACGCCGAGTTGGGTACGGCTGGCCGCGCCGAGCGTCTCCGACAGGCGGGCGATGTGGGCCCGGCACGTGCGGACGCTGATGCCGAGGCGCTCGGCGATCACCGCGTCCTGATGCCCCTCCGCGAGCAGCGCCGCGATGGACTTCTCGCGGTGCGAGATGCCCTCGATACCGCTGTCGGGGATGGGCGCGTTCAGCGGGACGCCCAGGCGCCACAGCCGCTCGAAGACCGTGACCAGGTAGGAGATCAGGGCCGGGTGGCGCAGTTCGAGGGCCATCGTGCGCTCGGCGTTCGCCGGGATGAACGCCACCGTGCGGTCGAAGAGGATCAGCCGGTCCACGACCTCGTCGAGCGTGCGCGCCTGCACAGCGTCGCCCATCAGCTCCAGATACGTCAGCAGCCCCTGCCCGTGCCGCGCCACATGGTTGTACAGGTCCCGCATGCGCACACCCCGGCCGCGCAGCGCCAGCGCCCGGTGCAGCCCCTCGGACAGCTCGTGCTCGCGGCGGATGCCGCCCGGCTGCACGGTCAGCACCTCGGTCGTGCACGCCTGCGTCGCCTCGTCCATCGCCGCCTGGATGCGCGCGAGGCCGTCCAGCACCCGGATCGCGCTGCCCTCACCCGCTCCGGCCCCCGCCGCGGGCGTACGGCCGCCGAGACCGGCGTACCACTCGACGGCCGCCACCGCCGCGCCCACCCGGCGCTGGCTCTCGGCGACCTCGTCGTACACGCCGCGCAGCAGCCGGGTCATGACCTCCTGCGGCGCCGTCGGCACCAGCCAGTCCATGTCGTCCGGGTCGGGGTGCAGCAGCGCCAGGTCGAGCAGGCAGGGCACCTGCTCGGCGTCCCGGCGGGGCACCCGGCCGCGCCGCACCGCCCGGGAGTACACCCGGTCCCCGGCCGCGCACAGTCGGCCGGCACCGTGCGGGTGCTCATCCGTCCCGTGCCCGGTCATCGCCCACTCCACCCCCGGTTCACGCCTCTTCGCAGCGCAACTATGCGCGGACGGAGCGTGCGGTGCAACACGGCTCGAACGCGCGTGACCGCGGGAAACCACCGGTTCGTACCGCTATCTCCCGCCCTCCGCGTCCTCGGTCCACCGGACCGCGCCGGCCGGGCCTCTCCCCTTCGGCGCGATGCGGCCCGACAATGCCGGACATGGTCCGTGCAGGGCGTACGACACCGGCGTGCCCGCTGATCGCAGCCGTCCGGGCGGCAGCGCTCGTCCTGGCCGCCATCGTGGCCGCGAGCGGATGCGACGCGTCCACGGGTGCGCCGCCGAGTGCCTCCGCCCGCCCCTCCTCGCGCGTTTCGGGCGAGCACCGCGACGGACACCTGGTCTTCACGGTGCTCTCCCTGCGGTGCGGGCTGACCGCGGTGGCCGGCACGCACAGCGAGGCCCAGCCGGACGGGCAGTTCTGCACCGCGCGGCTGCGGGTGCGCAATGCCGACCCCGCCTTCCACACCTACGTCGCCGCCGGGCAGCGGCTGGTGAGCGCGGACGGGGCCCGCACTCGGCCCGACTCCTTCGCGATGGCGGTGCGCCGCCAGCACGAGCGGGTCGAGATCGGCGGCCACGACCTCATCGAGATCGAGGTCTGGTACGACGTCCCGAAGCGGGCGCGGGTCACGGGGCTGCGGGTGGCCGGCGACCGGGACCCGGACGGCTACCTCAGCGGTGCGACGGTCCCGCACGCCCCGGACGGCGTGTTCGTGCCCATGACCCCGGTCACCGGACCGTGAGCGCTGCGCCACGGCCGGTCCGCCGACGTGTCCGGCCGATTCGCCGGGGCCGATTCGCGGCGGCCGATTCGCTGGGGCTAATTCGCTGGGGCCGCCTCGTGGGGCGCTACTTCAGCCCGATCGAGGCGCACGCCGACGCGTACTTCGAGGTGCAGATCTCCGACGCCTTGTAGATGCCGTCCTTGACGACCGTGCTCTTGATGTTGCTCTTGGTCAGCGCGACCACGCTGACCAGCTGGGCCGGAACGTTCTTCTGCGTGGGGCTGTCGACGCTGTCGCCGGCGAGCGCGTCGAACTGGATGTCCCTGCCCTGCACCTTGGCCACGGCCATCTCCGCGGCGGCCTCCGCCTCCGTCGGGTAGGGCTTGTACACGCTCATGTACTGGTCGCCGGCCACGATCCGCTGCACCGCGTCCAGTTCGGCGTCCTGCCCGGTGATCGGCGGCAGGGTGGAGACACCGGCCGCCTTGAGGGCCTTGATGATGCCGCCGACCATGGCGTCGTTGGCGGAGTAGACACCGGCGATCTTCTTGGCGCCGATCGCGGCGATGGCCTCGGCCATGTTGGTCTGGGCGTTCTTCGGGTCCCAGTCCTTGGTGTCGTAGGACTTGGCGATCGTCACCTTGCCGCTCAGCTCGCTCAGCGCGCCCCGCTTGAACTGGGCCGCGTTCGGGTCGGTCGGCGAGCCGTTCATCATGACGATCCGGTCGGCGGTGCCGGCGCCCTCGCCGAGGGCGTCCAGCAGGGTGCGGCCCTGCACCTCGCCGACCAGTTCGTTGTCGAAGGAGACGTAGGCGTCGATCGGGCCCTCGGCGAGACGGTCGTAGGCGATGACGGGGATGCCCGCGTCCTTCGCCTTCTTCACCTCGTCGGCGATCGCGTGCGAGTCGACCGCGTCCAGCAGGATGACGTCGACCTTGTCGTCGATCATCTGCTGCATCTGGGTCGCCTGCCGGGCCGCGTCCTGCTCGGCGTTGGCGTACTCCACCTTGCCCTGGTTGCGGGTGAGGGAGGCGACCTTCGCGGCGATGATGGGGTGGTCGAACTTCTCGTACCGGGAGTTGACCTTCTCCGGCAGGAGCAGGCCCACCGTGACGTCGTCGCCCTTGGTGGGGCTCGCGGTGCCGCCGCCGCCCGTCGAGTTCAGCATGCTGCAGCCGGCGAGCGGGAGGATCAGCGTGGATGCGGCCACGGACAGGGCGGTACGGCGCATGCGGGGGCTCACTTCGGGTGCGGTACGAAACGCGGGTGCAGCGGCACGACCCACGTGACTGAAAAGCCAACGCGGGACCGCCACCTTGCGTCAAGACCGGCCACCTAACGAGATAGCAACATCACCCTCCGCTTGGTGCGTGAAGACGGGGAGAACACCCGCCCATTCACCACCAAACACCCTTTACCGACTCTTCACGAGCGGGTGTTCACCTTCCCCGGATCAGCACAGATGACCGAACGATATCGGCCAGCGTGAGGGCACCTCCGCCGTCTTCCCGGGGCCCGCCGTCGCCCCACCGCGCGCGGCCGGCACCCGGCACGACGCACGCGAAGGGCCCGGAGGCGGATCGCCTCCGGGCCCTTCGCGCGGTGCGCTGAACGTCCGCTAGTCCTTGGCCTTCTTGGGCCGCCACACGACCAGTGCGCTGGTCTGCTGGACCTCCTGGTAGGGGACCAGGTCGCGGCGGTAGGAGGCGTGGACGGCTGCCTCGCGCTGCTGCATCGCCGCCGCCGCGCCCTCCAGGGCCGCCTGCATCTCCGCGACGCGGGACTGCAACGCGGCGACCTGGTTCTCCAGTTCGATGATGCGCTTGATGCCGGCCAGGTTGATGCCCTCGTCCTGCGACAACTGCTGCACCTGGCGGAGCAGTTCGATGTCACGGGCCGAGTAGCGCCGCCCCCGGCCCGCGGTGCGGTCCGGGGAGACCAGGCCCAGGCGGTCGTACTGGCGCAGCGTCTGCGGGTGGAGGCCGGAGAGCTGGGCCGCCACCGAGATGACGTAGACCGGGGTGTCCTCCGTCAGTTCATACGGATTACGTCGACGGCCGTCCATCCCACTCAAGCTCCCTTCGCGGCCTCGAACAGCTCCGCCCGCGGATCCTGGTCCGCGGTCGCCTCGCGATACGCCTCGAGCGCGTCACGAGCCTTCCCCGACAGGTCCTTGGGAACACTCACCTCCACCGTGACCAGGAGGTCGCCGCGGCTGCCGTCCTTGCGGACCGCGCCCTTGCCGCGGGCGCGCATCGTGCGGCCGTTGGGCGTGCCGGGCGGCAGCTTCAGCGTGACCGGCGGGCCGCCCAGGGTCGGGACCCTGACCTCCCCGCCGAGCGCCGCCTCCGCGAACGTCACCGGCACGGTGACCGTGAGGTTGTCGTCCTTGCGGCCGAACACCGGGTGGGCGCCGACGTGGACGACGACATAGAGGTCACCGGCCGGACCGCCGCGCTCGCCGGGGGCGCCCTTGCCGCGCAGCCGGATCCGCTGCCCGTCCGAGACGCCGGCCGGGATGCGGACCTGCATGGTGCGGGAGGACTTCGCCCGGCCGCTGCCGTGGCAGACCTCGCAGGGGTGCTCCGCGATCAGGCCCCGGCCCTTGCAGTCCGGGCAGGGGTCCGTCAGCGAGAAGCCGCCGCCGGAGCCGCGCGCCACCTGTCCCGTGCCGACGCAGGTCGGGCACACGCGCGGTGTGCCGTTCTTGTCGCCGGTGCCGGAACAGGCCTTGCACGGCGCCTGGGAGGACATCCGCAGCGGGACCGTGGCGCCCTCGATGGCCTCGGTGAAGCTCAGCGTGACCTCGGACTCGATGTCCTGGCCGCGCCGGGGCTGGGTCCGCGTCCCCGCGGCACCGCCCCGGTTGAACAGGCCCCCGAAGACGTCACCGAGTCCTCCGCCGAAGCTGCCTCCGCCCTGGGCGCCGCCTCCGAAGAGATCGCCCAGGTCGAAGTTGAAGGAGCCGCCGCCCGCGCCCGGCCCCGGCCGGAAGCCGCCGTTGCCGAACAGGGTGCGGGCCTCGTCGTACTCCTTGCGCTTCTTGGGGTCGCCGAGCACGTCGTTGGCCTCGGAGATCTCCTTGAAGCGCTCCTCGGCCTTGGCGTTGCCCTTGTTGGCGTCCGGGTGGAACTCGCGGGCGAGCTTCCGGTACGCCTTCTTGATCTCGGCCTCGGTGGCGTCCTTGGGGACGCCGAGGACCTTGTAGTAGTCCTTCTCGATGAAGTCCTTGGTGCTCATCCCCGACGTGCCCCCTTTCCGGTGATCCCCATGGTGTGTGCGACGTCAGCCCTCGTCCGGGCCACCGTTCTCCTTGTCGTCGGCCGCCTTGTCCTCGGCGCCCTCCGTCTTCGCGCCCTGCGCGCCGGGCTGCGGCTCGGCGACGGCCACCCGCGCGGGGCGGATGGTGCGCTCGCCGATGCGGTACCCGGGCTGCAGGATCGCCACGCAGGTCGTCTCGGTGACGTCCGGCGCGTAGGAGTGCATCAGGGCCTCGTGGATCGTCGGGTCGAAGGGCTCGCCCTCCTTGCCGAACTGCTGCAGGCCCATCTTGGCCGCGACGGTCTCCAGCGACTCGGCGACCGACTTGAAGCCGCCGACCAGCTCGCCGTGCTCCCGCGCGCGCCCGATGTCGTCGAGCACGGGCAGCAGTTCGGTCAGGAGGTTCGCGATGGCGACCTCCTTGACCGCGATGCGGTCCCGCTCGACCCGGCGGCGGTAGTTCTGGAACTCGGCCTGGAGGCGCTGGAGGTCCGCCGTGCGCTCGTCGAGCGCCTTGCGTGCCTGGTCCAGCTGGGCCAGCAGACCCGCGTCCTCGTTCCCGTCCCCGGCCGGGGCCGCCCCCTCCTCGGAGGAGGCGGCCTTCGGCTCGGCGTCGTCAGGGGTGGCGCCGGAGGGGACGTCGGGCTTCTCTTCAAAACCCGGGGTCTCCTCCGTCATTACGCGGCCCCGTCCTTGCGCTCGTCGTCCACGATCTCGGCGTCCACGACGTCGTCGTCGGCGGCCTTGGCACCACCGGCGGCACCGTCCTCGGGGCCACCGGCGGCCTGGGCGCCCTGGGCGTCGGCGTACAGCGCCTGGCCGAGCTTCTGCGAGACGGCCGCGACCTTCTCCGTGGCGGAGCGGATCTCGGCGGTGTCCTCGCCCTTGAGCTTCTCCTTCAGCTCGGCGACGGCCTCCTCGACCTCGGTCTTGACCTCGCCGGGGACCTTGTCCTCGTTGTCCTTGAGGAACTTCTCCGTCTGGTAGACCAGCTGCTCGCCCTGGTTGCGGGCCTCGGCGGCCTCGCGACGCTTGTGGTCCTCCTCCGCGTAGCGCTCGGCCTCCTCACGCATGCGGTCGACCTCGTCCTTCGGCAGCGAGGAGCCGCCGGTGACGGTCATCTTCTGCTCCTTGCCGGTGCCGAGGTCCTTCGCCGTGACGTGCATGATGCCGTTGGCGTCGATGTCGAAGGAGACCTCGATCTGCGGGACGCCACGCGGCGCCGGCGGCAGACCGGTCAGCTCGAACATGCCGAGCTTCTTGTTGTAGGCCGCGATCTCGCGCTCGCCCTGGTAGACCTGGATCTGCACCGACGGCTGGTTGTCCTCGGCCGTGGTGAAGATCTCCGAGCGCTTGGTCGGGATCGTGGTGTTGCGCTCGATGAGCTTGGTCATGATGCCGCCCTTGGTCTCGATGCCGAGGGACAGCGGGGTGACGTCGAGCAGCAGGACGTCCTTGACCTCGCCCTTGAGGACACCGGCCTGGAGCGAGGCGCCGATGGCGACGACCTCGTCCGGGTTCACACCCTTGTTGGCCTCCTTGCCGCCGGTCAGCTCCTTGACGAGCTCGGCGACGGCGGGCATACGGGTGGAGCCACCGACGAGGACGACGTGGTCGATCTCGTTGATGGAGATGCCGGCGTCCTTGATGACGTTGTGGAACGGCGTCTTGCAGCGCTCCAGCAGGTCGGCCGTCAGCTGCTGGAACTGGGCGCGCGTGAGCTTCTCGTCCAGGTGCAGCGGGCCCTCGGCGGACGCGGTGATGTAGGGCAGGTTGATCGAGGTCTCGGTGGAGGAGGACAGCTCGATCTTGGCCTTCTCGGCGGCCTCACGGAGGCGCTGCAGGGCCATCTTGTCCTTGGACAGGTCCACGCCGTGGCCGGACTGGAACTGCTTGACCAGGTAGTCGACGACGCGCTGGTCCCAGTCGTCACCACCGAGGTGGTTGTCACCGTTGGTGGCCTTCACCTCGACGACGCCGTCGCCGATCTCCAGCAGGGATACGTCGAAGGTGCCGCCACCGAGGTCGAAGACGAGGATCGTCTGGTCGTCCTTGTCGAGGCCGTAGGCCAGCGCGGCGGCGGTCGGCTCGTTGACGATGCGCAGGACGTTCAGACCGGCGATCTCACCGGCCTCCTTCGTCGCCTGACGCTCGGAGTCGTTGAAGTAGGCCGGGACGGTGATGACCGCGTCGGTCACCTTCTCGCCCAGGTAGGCCTCGGCGTCGCGCTTCAGCTTCTGCAGGATGAACGCGGAGATCTGCTGCGGGTTGAACGGCTTGCCGTCCAGCTCGATCT
Organism: Streptomyces sp. NPDC104814; assembly: GCF_055583185.1. Classification (NCBI taxonomy): domain Bacteria; kingdom Bacillati; phylum Actinomycetota; class Actinomycetes; order Kitasatosporales; family Streptomycetaceae; genus Streptomyces; species Streptomyces sp. NPDC104814. The sequence goes on from NZ_JBVJOL010000011.1 coordinate 137,109, forward strand.
TCCAGTCCGTGCCCATGTGACGCTTGACCGAACGGATGGTCCGGTCCACGTTGGTGACGGCCTGGCGCTTGGCCACCTCGCCGACCAGCACCTCGCCGTTCTTGGCGAAGGCGACGACGGACGGCGTGGTCCTGGCGCCCTCGGCGTTGGTGATGACGGTGGGCTCGCCGCCCTCGAGGACCGAGACCACCGAGTTCGTCGTGCCCAGGTCGATGCCGACCGCACGTGCCATTGCGATTCCTCCAACTGACTTGAGTGGAACAGGCTCAAGTGTGCATGAGGCTCACGGCTCGGTCAACAGACCTGAGTCACTGGGACTCAACTCTTATCCGTTCCTTACACGCAACGGCGCTCTGACCTGCGACGATGGCGGACGTCGAGGTGGCTGCACCCGGGAAAAAGTCGGCCGGGCGGTCGCCGGATCATGCTGCCGGGGCGCCCGCGCCATGGTCTGCGGCCCCGCCCCGGGGCCGGGTCCCCGCCGGCGCGGCACCCGGTACACCGGCACCCGCAGCAGTGCGAGGACGACGACCAGCGCGCCGCCCGCCACCCACAGGGCGGCGCTCGGCCGCGCCCATCCGGCGTGCACCAGCACTCCCACGAGTACCCCGGCGGCCGAGGCCACGCCCAGGAGTACGGCGGTGCCCTGCGCGGTGAGTCCGAGCCGCCGCAGCCGGTGGCCGAGATGGTCGGGTCCGCCGCGCGCGAGCGCCCGTCCGGCCAGCCGGCGCGAGAAGGCGACGAGGACGACGTCGGCGGCGCCGAGCGCGACCAGCGGCCCGAGGACGGCGGCGGTGCCGGTCAGGTCGTAGCCCGACCGGGTGACCACGGCCGCCGAGGCCGGCAGGAAGCCGGTGAACAGCGAGCCGCAGGAGCCGAGGCCGATCCGGGCGGCCGGCCAGCCGTGCATGAGGAAGCCGGTCAGCGCGGCGGCGAGCACGCTCAGCAGCACCGCGAGCCCGTCCATCACCTCCGCTGCGGCACACGCCGCCACCCCGAAGGCGGTGAGCACCCCCACGGTCCCGGCGACGCCGTCGGCGTGGTCCAGCGAGCGGAAGGCGAGAGAGGCGGCGGCGATGAAGGCGACGCCCAGCATCCCGCCGAGCACGCCCGTCTCGTCGTACGGCACGACGAAGGCGGCTGCCACGGCCGTACCCACCAGCAGGAACCGGGTCTTCAGCCGCCAGACGTCGGCGGCCAGGCCCAGCGCGGCGACCGCGGCGCCCGCGACGAGCAGCTGGTCGTTGCCGTGGCCGAGCGGCGCGAGGCGGGTCCAGTTGCCGGCCGCGGCGACCAGGCAGGTGGCGAGCACCATGGCCGCCCCGCCGAGCAGCGGCACCGGCCGCGTGCGCCGGCGCCGGTCGACGAGCCCCAGGCGCAGGGCAGGCGTCCGGAGCGCTCCCGCGAGCAGGGCGGTGAGCAGCAGGGCGGCGGTGGCGGCGGCGATCCCGTAGAGCACGGATATAAGTTAGAGGTGAATGTACCAATTTGGTACGAATAACACGTTCGGATTGCGGCCGGCTTCGCCGGGGCCCCCGGTTTGCTGTGATCCTTTAAGGCAAGCCTCAGCGACACAGATCACCGAACGGCTGGCTACATTGCATCGGAAGATAGGGGTAGTCTCAGACGAACTGAATAAGTTACCGCTTAGTAATCTCCCTCGATTCACCCCTCGCAGGCCCGAGGAGCCCCCATGCAACTCGCCGCGATCATCGTGTCGCTGGCCCTGACCGTGGTCGGCGTCGCCCTGCTCGCCCGCGCCATCGGCCAGTTCGTCCGGTACTTCAAGCTGGGCCAGCCGGTCCCGGCGGGCAGCCGGACCGACAACCCCTACGCGCGCAGCGTGACCCTGGTGCGGGAGTTCCTCGGCCACACGCGCATGAACCGCTGGGGGATCATCGGCATCGCCCACTGGTTCGTGGCCATCGGCTTCCTGACGCTGCCGCCCACGATCATCAACGCCTACGGCCAGCTGTTCCAGGCCGACTGGACGCTGCCCGTGCTCGGCGGCTTCCTGCCGTACGAGATGTACATCGAGTTCATCGGCGCGATGACCACGCTCGGCATCGCGACGCTGATCGTCATCCGCCTGCTCAGCCTGCCCTCGCGCCCCGGCCGCAAGTCCCGCTTCGCGGGCTCCAAGATGGGCCAGGCGTACTTCGTCGAGTACGTCATCCTCGTCATCGGCCTCGCGATCTACGTGCTGCGCGCCCTCGAAGGCGCCCTGCACCACGTGGACCACTACGAGGCCGGCTACTTCGCCTCCTACCCGGTGATCCTGGCGCTGAAGGGCCTGAGCGTCTCCACGCTGCAGAACCTGGTCTACCTGTTCGCCATGATCAAGCTGGGCACGACCATGATCTGGATGATCACGGTCAGCCTCAACACCAACATGGGTGTGGCCTGGCACCGCTTCCTGGCGTTCCCGAACATCTGGTTCAAGCGCAACGCGACGGGTGAGACCGCGCTGGGCGCCCTGCAGCCGATGACGAGCGGCGGCAAGCCGATCAACTTCGAGGACCCGGGCGAGGACGACGTCTTCGGCGTCTCCCAGGTCGAGCAGTTCTCGTGGAAGGGCCTGCTGGACTTCTCCACCTGCACCGAGTGCGGCCGCTGCCAGTCGCAGTGCCCCGCCTGGAACACGGGCAAGCCGCTCTCCCCGAAGCTGCTGATCATGAGCCTGCGGGACCACGCCCACGCCAAGGCGCCGTACCTGCTCGCGGGCGGCGGCAAGACGATGGAGGGCGCGGAGAAGGCGTCCGAGGAGCAGCTCAAGGACGTCCCGGCGGCCGCGCTGGCCGAGGCCGAGCGTCCGCTCATCGGCACCGCCGAGGAGAACGGCGTCATCGACCCGGACGTCCTGTGGTCCTGCACCACCTGCGGCGCCTGCGTCGAGCAGTGCCCGGTGGACATCGAGCACGTCGACCACATCGTCGACATGCGCCGCTACCAGGTGATGATCGAGTCCGCGTTCCCGTCCGAGGCGGGCACGATGCTCAAGAACCTGGAGAAGAAGGGCAACCCCTGGGGCCTGGCGAAGAAGCAGCGCCTGGAATGGCTCAAGGAGGTCGACTTCGAGGTCCCGGTCGTCGGCAAGGACATCGAGGACCTGACCGAGGTCGAGTACCTGTACTGGGTCGGCTGCGCCGGCGCCCTCGAAGACCGCGCCAAGAAAACGACCAAGGCCTTCGCCGAGCTGCTGCACATCGCGGGCGTCAAGTTCGCGATCATGGGCGGCGACGAGAAGTGCACCGGTGACTCCGCCCGCCGCCTGGGCAACGAGCCCCTGTTCCAGGAGCTCGGCATGGAGAACGTGATGGCCCTGAACACGGCGTTCGGCGAGGAGCTGGACGACGAGGGCAAGGTCGTCGCCGAGTCCGCGAAGCCGAAGTCGGCCAAGAAGATCGTCGCCACCTGCCCGCACTGCCTCAACACGCTCGGCAACGAGTACCCGCAGCTCGGCGGCGACTACGAGGTCATCCACCACACCCAGCTGCTCCAGCACCTGGTGGACGAGGGCAAGCTGACCCCGGTCACGCCGGTCGAGGGCATCATCACCTACCACGACCCGTGCTACCTGGGCCGCCACAACAAGATCTACACGCCGCCGCGCGAGATCATCGCCGCCGTCCCCGGCGTCCGCAACGAGGAGATGCACCGCCACAAGGAGCGCGGCTTCTGCTGCGGCGCCGGCGGCGCGCGGATGTGGATGGAGGAGCGGATCGGCAAGCGCATCAACAACGAGCGCGTCGACGAAGCCCTCTCCGTCAACCCGGACATCGTCTCCACCGCCTGCCCGTTCTGCCTCGTCATGCTGACCGACTCGGTCAACGGCAAGAAGAACGAGGGCAAGGCCAAGGAGTCCATCCAGGTCGTGGACGTCGCCCAGCTGCTCCTCGACTCCGTCAGGACGCCGGTCGACCCGGCGGGCGAGACCGAGTCCGAGAGCACCCCGGAGCCGGAGCCGGTGAAGTAACGGCTCCCCCGAAACCGACGGCGCCCCCTGACCCGCACAGGCAGGGGGCGCCGTCGTCCGTGTGTCCGGGCCGGTCAGACGCCCTTGGGGGCCGCCTGCTGGACCACCTCGAAGGACCACAGGGTCGAGCCGGAGGCCGCGGGCTTCGGCCGCTCGCCCTCGGCGCCGCCCTGGTGGGCGGCCTTCATCGGGCCCTCCATCCAGGCCTGGAAGGACTCCTCGTCCCGCCAGCGCGTGTACACCAGGTACTGGTCCGTGCCCTCGACGGGGCGCAGCAGCTCGAACCACTCGAAGCCGTCGGAGTTCTCCACGGCGTGGGCCCGCGAGGCGAACCGCTTCTCCAGGACCTCCCGCTGCTCGGCGGGAACGGTCAGCACATTGATCTTCACGACGCTCATGCCCCCATCCTCGCCCACGGGCACCGGCAAGGACGCCGCCGGGGCCGACCCCGCGTGCCCGCCACCCCGCGGCGCCCCCGGGGCTGTCCCCCCGCCTCGAACGCGTGCATGATTGCCGGGTCGTTGCCGGTGGGGCGGGTGAGGTGGAATCGGTGCGCGTGCGAAGAGGGGCCCTGTCCGCGGCGGCCGCCGGCTGTCTCCTTCTGCTCGCCGGGTGCAGCTCCGCCGCCGGGGAAGACCCCGCGCCCGTCCGGGCGGCCCCCGCCACGGCGCCCCTGCCGGTCCCGCGCGGCACCGGCAGCAAGGTCCCCGACGACTTCAACGGCGACGGCCACCGCGACCTCGTCCTCGACGACCTCGCCAAGAACCAGCCGCACACCGACGACCCCGGCATCGGCATCGTCTACGGCAGCGCGCACGGCCTCGTACCGGGCACCCGGCAGCTGCTCGCCCCGCGCACCCACGCCGCCCGGGCCGGCGGCGAGCTGCCCGCGCTGTTCGAGGCGGAGGCGTCCTGCGACCTGGACGGCGACGGCTTCACCGACCTCGTCGTCTCCACCGACCCGCCCTACGACGGCCAGGGGCAGCCACCGGTGCCGCTGCAACTGCTCTTCGGCTCGCCCGGCGGCCTGACCGGGCGCGGCGTCGTCCTCACCGTGCCGGCGCGCGCCCGGGCCGGCGACGACTGGCCCGACCAGCCGGTGTGCGGCGACTTCGACGGCGACGGCCACACCGACCTCACGCTGCACGCCACGGGCGGGAAGCTGAGCTTCCTGCGCGGCCCGTTCACCCGGACGGGCGCCCCGCGCGCCGCCGCCGCACCGATCCCGGCCCCCGGCAACCTGCCCACCGGCCCCGCCGCCGACGTCGACCACGACGGCTACGACGACCTCGTCGTCCGTACGGCGGAACGGTCCGGCACCTTCGCGGTGGTCCTCGGCGGCCCCGACGGCCCCACCCGCACCGGCGCGGTACTGCCGGCCGGCATCGACGTGACCCTGGGCCGCTTCGGCCGGGGCAAGGCCCTGGACGCGGCGGTCGGCGCCATGGGCGGCACCACCCTGCTCTACGACCTGCCCGGCGCCCACCGCGCCGCCCTCGACTCCCCCGGCACGGTGCTCGACGCCGCCGACTTCGACGGCGACGGCCTGAGCGAGCTGGTCTCCAGCGGCTCCCGGCTGAAGATCTTCCGGGGCGGCCCGGCGGGCCTGTCGGCACGGGAGACGGTCACCGTGCCATCGGCGGCGCACGGCACGGCCCGGGTGGTCGCCGCCGCCGACTTCGACGGCGACGGCCGGGCGGACCTGGTCGTACGGACGTACCGGAGCGAGACGCAGGACACGGTGACGGTGTACCCGGGGGCACGGCAGGGACTGGTGTCGGCGAAACCGGCGGTGACGTTCTCCACCCGGGCGTTCCTGCCGCGGGCGTGAGCGGTGGCGGGGTTGAGTCCCCGGTCCCGGAAGCGTCCCTGAAACGACCCCGAAGTGCCCGGCGTTGGCCCCTTAGGGGATGTCACAGCTCGGCCGCAAACCCCCGCCGGGGACTCGGCCGTGGGCACGTCACTCAGCGGAACCAGGTACGTTCGTTGACGTGGCTGGATTCAGGATCGGACGCGGCGGCCGGGACGGCCGTGCCCCGCAATCGCGACCGCAACACCCCCCGTACGGACAGCAGGCACCGCAGGGACCGTCGTACGGCTACCCGCAGTCGCCCCCACCGGGCGGCGCCGGCGGCCCGGCGTCGCCGTGGCCGCAGGCCGGCGGTCACCCGCCGCAGGGCGAGCCGGAGTACTTCGGCGGCCCGGGCGGCGGCTACGGCCCCGGCCCGGCGGACCCGTACGCGGCGAACCAGCCCGGGCACACCCAGGCGTTCTCCATCGACGACCAGGCCCGCTACGACGAGGGCTACACGCAGGGCGGCACCTACCAGGCCGGCGCGGCGGCCCCGGCCGGCCCGATCGGGCCGCGGCTGCACTGGAAGGACCTGCTGAAGGGGATCGTGCTGGCCCCGAACCAGACGTTCCTGCGGATGCGGGACTACGCGATGTGGGGCCCGGCCCTCGTCGTGACGTTCCTCTACGGCCTGCTGGCCGTCTTCGGCTTCGACGGCGCCCGGCAGGACGCGATCAAGGCCACGCTCTCCAACGCCATCCCGATCGTGCTGACGACGGCCGTGGCGATGGTGATCTCCTCCTTCGTCCTGGGCGCGGTCACCCACACGCTGGCCCGCCAGCTCGGCGGCGACGGGGCGTGGCAGCCCACGGTCGGGCTGTCCATGCTGATCATGGCCCTGACGGACGCGCCACGCCTGGTCGTCGCGATGTTCGCGGGCGGCGACGCACCGTTCGTGCAGGTCCTGGGCTGGGCGACCTGGGTCGCGGGCGGCGCGCTGCTCACCCTGATGGTCAGCCGCTCGCACGACCTGCCGTGGCCGAAGGCACTGGGCGCGTCGGCGATCCAGCTGATCGCACTGCTGTCGATCGTGAAGCTGGGCACGTTCTAGGCACTCCCGGCACGCGAAAGGCCCCCGGCGTCACACAGCCGGGGGCCTTTCGCATGCGGTGCCCGCACACGTGCGTGGGTATGGGGCGCGGGGTCTCAGGCGTCGAGAACCTGACCCTCACGCTTCACGACGGGAGGCAAGACGCTCCACGGGAAGTTGATCCAGTCGTCGGTGCGCTTCCAGACGTACTCGCACTTCACGAGGGACTGCGGCTTCTCGTAGATGACGGCGGAGCGGACCTCGGCGACGTGGTCGAGGCAGAAGTCGTGGACGAGCTTGAGCGTCTTACCGGTGTCGGCGACGTCGTCCGCGATCAGCACCTTCTTGTCGGTGAAGTCGATCGCGTTCGGCACCGGGGCGAGCATGACGGGCATCTCGAGGGTGGTGCCGACGCCGGTGTAGAACTCCACGTTGACCAGGTGGATGTTCTTGCAGTCGAGGGCGTAGGCGAGACCGCCGGCGACGAACACGCCGCCCCGGGCGATGCTCAGCACCACGTCGGGCCGGTAGCCGTCGTCGGCGATGGTCTGCGCGAGCTCGCGCACGGCCTTGCCGAAGAGTTCGTAGGTCAGATTCTCACGCACGTCACTCATGCTCGCGCTCACACCTGCGTCCGATGGAAGTTGATGAAGGACCGGGAGGCGGTGGGGCCGCGCTGCCCCTGGTAGCGCGATCCGTACCGCTCGGCCCCGTAGGGGAACTCGGCGGGCGAGCTGAGCCGGAACATGCACAGCTGGCCGATCTTCATCCCCGGCCACAGCTTGATCGGCAGGGTGGCGAGGTTCGACAGCTCCAGCGTGACGTGCCCGGAGAAGCCGGGGTCGATGAACCCGGCGGTGGAGTGGGTGACGAGCCCGAGCCGCCCGAGCGAGCTCTTCCCCTCGAGCCGGGAGGCGATGTCGTCCGGGAGGGTGATCACCTCGTACGTGCTGGCCAGCACGAACTCACCAGGGTGCAGGATGAACGGCTCGTCGCCCTCCGGCTCGACCAGCCGGGTGAGGTCGGCCTGCTCGACGGAGGGGTCGATGTGCGGGTACCGGTGGTTCTCGAACACCCGGAAATAACGGTCCAGCCGGACGTCGATGCTCGACGGCTGCACCATGTCTGTGTCGTAGGGATCGATGCGGACCCGCCCGGCATCGATCTCGGCCCGGATGTCCTTGTCTGAGAGAAGCACGTAGCGAGGATACGCAAGGCGTGCGGAGCCCCCCAATCGTGAGGGTCCCGCACGCCGGGGACGATCTCTCCCACGCATCACGCCGCGGCTTGTCCGCGACGTCGCTTGTCTCCGCTACCGCTTGTCCACGAGGGTGACCGGCACCACGCTGCGCAGCCGGGCACACCGGGGACACCGGACGAGGCGTCCGGGACCGAGTCGCTCGGCCTGCTGCATCGGGAACGAAGCGGCGGTGAACACGTGCCCGTCGGCACAACGGACGAGGGTGCGCTCCATCAAGTCCTGAAGTCCCTTCCCCAAAGAGCCGCGCCGGGCTGGACTGCCCTGGCGACGAGGCCACACATTACGGGATGAAAGGGACGGCTCTCCAGGCGGCACTCCGACCTCGCGGAGCCCCTCCGGCACGCCCCCACCGTACGCCCCAACTCCGGCCCCGCGCAGCCGCATACCCCGTCCCCGCGAACACACGCAGACCCCCGTCCATGAACACCGGGGGCCTGGGATGAGGTACAGTGGGCGACGGTTCCGGCACCACCCGACTCGGGAGGCCGTCGGAAACTTACGCGGGTGTAGTTTAATGGTAGAACATCAGCTTCCCAAGCTGAGAGCGCGAGTTCGATTCTCGTCACCCGCTCCATACTGAAGGCCCAGGTCAGAGACCTGGGCCTTGTTCATTGAGGGGCCGATGCCGCGTGGGCGGGCACAAGCCCCTTGTAGAAGCGGGCTCTTGACCGCCGGGTCCCTGCGTCAGAGCGGGAGGTCGTCGGGGAGTACCCGGAACGCCTTGTAACGGCCCAACGGGCGTACGGCCCGGAAGTCTCGTCGGTCGAGGGTAAGAATCGCGTCCGTGTCGTAGTCGGCGGCAAGCGCCACGTTCACCGCGTCGGCGAGGTCGAGGTCCAGCGCGCGGTAGCGGACACGAACAGACTGTGCGGCGCCCAGGTGGTCTTCCGTGATCTCCGGCAGGACGACACGACCCCGGCTCATCCAGCGCCGAAGGTCGTCGACCGCGCTGACGGCAGCCTCCCTGCCGAGCTCGCGCGTCGCCACGTGATCCAGTTCGGCCAGCAGGAGCGGGGACATGACCAGCAGGCCCGCCGCCATGATGGCCTCGTTCGCCGCCCGGTGTTCCGGGTGAGCCGAATCCAGCGCTGCCAGAAGGCCGGACGTATCGGCGATGACAATGATCACGCCGCGGATCCGGAGCCCGAGCCGGTCTCACGCCGGACCGCTTCGGCGACCGTGTCGCGGACTTCCGACTTGGGCAGCGTGCGCCCCGGCCCCTCGAAGGTGCGCGAGAACAGCGGCTCGTCCCAGACCCGGTTCGCCATGGCTGCAAGGTGGATGCCCTGGCGGATGATCTCGGCCTCGCTTATACCCCGGCGCTTGGCAGCCTCCTTGATGATCGCCAGGTCCTCGGGGTCCGCGTAGACGTTCGTGCGCTTCATGGACATGTACCAATACTAGTCCATGTACCGGATTGATGTATCCGCGCAGCTACCTCTCGTCCCGTTGTCGAGGTCCGGCCGAGCCGACCTCACAGGCCCCGTCCGGGTGCCGGACTGGTCCTGGGGAGAGGTGTGTGTCATGGGTTCGGTTTCCGTGTCGGTGTACCTGGGATGAGTGTGCGGGTCTCGACTCGTGGAGTGCGCACCTCGGTCGGGCCACGTGCGGCGAGGCTCAGCATGGGCAGCGGCGGCGCCAGGATGTCGACCGGGTTCGGCCCCTTCTACGCCTCGAGTTCCCTCGGCGGCAATCGACGGCGCACCAGTACACGGCGTACGACACGCTCTCGTGCGGTCGCCCCCTCAGCCGTGCAACTGGACCGGGCGCGCCGTCAGGCGGAGCGGGCTCAGCAGGAGGCGGAGCGCGATGCCGCCATCACTCAGTTGCGCGAGCTGAGGCGTCAGATGACCAGCGTTCACCTGGGGTCCTTCCCCGCGGCGCATCCGCAAGTCATCCCGGACGCTCCCCAACTGAGCCTGTCATGGGCGCTCGCCGAAGCCCGGACGTTCCATCTTCTGGGCGTGGGGCGGCTGGCCCGCGCGGAGAGGGCTGCGGCCAGGCAACGGGCGGAACAGGACGCACCTGCCTACCTGGCCGCCGAGACAGCGCGACTGTGAGCGATCCACCATCAGTTGGCGGACGAGGCCGAACACTGGTGGCACGCCTCGCCAATGACGAGGACACCGTCTGCGAAGCGGTGAACACCGCCTTCTCGGACAACCCTGCCGCCGGCTGTGCCGTAGGCGTGGACGGCTCGGTGCTGTGCGTCGTTGTGAGACAACAGGACCTCGACTCCATGCCCGGTCAGACGCCTGGGCTCACGCCCGGCGGACGCCCGACGCTGAAGAACCTCACGAAGCGGGACCACGTTCTGTGGTGGCTGACGTCCATGGGTTCCAACATCGTCGCCACACTGAACGAGGGCTTCGCCACCGCAGCCGTGTGCCCGGCCTCCAGGACCTGCTCGACCACGCTCAGGAGGAACCCGGTGCCGACGAACCGTCGCTCGCCGACATCGACGTCACCCTCGGCGCCGGCACCCCGCCCGACGACCGGGCGCCACTCACCGATCCCTACCGGATCAAGCCGTTCGCCGAATGGAAGCAAGGGAGGTCGGCAGGACCGCCTCCTCTACCCGCCACGCCGCCCGCGCTGCCTGCCTCGCTCATCCCCGGCCAGACCCTCGTCCTGCCCGAGGACGCCTGGCAGGGGCTGCACGTCGCCTTCAGCTTCGCCGGGGCGGACGCGGACCTCACCCTCTTCCTGACCGGGGAGGGGACGGCCGGGTGGCGGCTAACGAGGACTTCGTCTTCTACAACCAGCCCTTCTCTGCCGACGGCGCCGCACGGCTCCTGGGCAAGCAGCAGGAGGGTCCGTACTCCGTCGAACGCGCCACCATTCACCTGGCTGCCCTGCCCGAGCGAGTGCGCCGCGTCGCCATCGCCATCAACATGGACGTCAACACGGGCCTGAACTGCGGCTCTCTCACCCACACCGCCTTGCACATGGACTGCGTGAGGGGGGCGACATGGGCTTTCCAGCCGTCCGCAAACCCGGATATCCGAGCCATGGTGGTCGCCGAGTTGTATCAGCACACCGTCGACGGCCTACCCGCATGGAAGCTACGGGCCCTCGGTCAGGGATGGGCGGACGGCCTCGACGGCCTCGCCCGCGCCTACGGAGTCGACGTCGAATGACAGCCGGAAGCCGAACCACCTGCGCACCCGCAACCACGCATCTCCTGGGCAAGAGGCACCTGGACGCAGGATCCTCCGAATGTCCGTCGCCCCGTCCCCCAGACCAATGGCTCCGGAGGCGTGCCCATAGCGTGCCCGTAAGGGGGAAAATCACGGTCAACAGCGGTGCAATCCGGCCCACACGACCACCTCAAGGACAGGTATCTGCGCTGGTCAGGGCCCATGAACCCGCCCAGGCGCCGGCGCTTCCCAAGCTGAGAGCGCGAGTTCGATTCTCGTCGCCCGCTCCATACGAACCCCGGGCCGTCGGTCCGGGGTTCTGTGCTGCCCGGGCCCGTGTCAGGAGACTCCCAGGAAGCGGAGTACGGCGAGGACTCTGCGGTGGTCCGCGTCCGCCTTCGGCAGGTCGAGCTTGGTGAAGATGCTGTTGATGTGTTTGGCGACCGCGCTCTCGCTGATCACGAGGGCCTCGGCTGTTCCGGCGTTGGAGCGGCCGCCCGCCATCAGCTCCAGGACCTCGCGTTCCCGGGGGGTGAGCCGGTCCAGCGGATCGCTGTGGCGGCGCACCAGCAGCTGGGAGACGACCTGGGGGTCCAGGACGGTGCCGCCGGCCGCGACCCGCCGTAGCGCGTCGGCGAACTCCTCGACGTCGGCCACGCGTTGTTTGAGGAGATAGCCGATTCCCGAGGTGTGCAGGGACAGCAGGTCGGCCGCGTACCGCTCCTCGACGTACTGCGAGAGCAGCAGGACCGCCGTGTCCGGCCACTGCTGTTTGACGACCAGCGCCGCGCGCACGCCCTCGTCCGTGAAGCCGGGGGGCATGCGGACGTCCACCACCGCGATGTCCGGCCGGTGTTCCTCGACCGCCGACAACAGCGCCTCGGCGTCACCGGCTTCGGCGACCACCTCGAACCCGGCCATCTCCAGGACCTTGACCACGCCGATCCGCAGCAGGACGGAATCCTCGGCGATCACGGCACGCACGGCAGCTCCACGGTCATCACGGTCGGCCCCCCGACAGGGCTGTCGACCGACAGGGTGCCATCCACCGCGGCGACCCGCTTCGCCAGCCCCGCAAGGCCGGTTCCGCCGGCCGGATCGGCGCCGCCCACACCGTCGTCGCTGACGACGACCAGCAGCGTCGGCCCGAAACGCTCCACGATGACCTCGGCCCTGGACGCCTCGGCGTGCTTCACCACGTTCGTCAGCGCTTCGGAGACCACGAAGTAGGCCACGGCCTCGATCGTGGGCGAGGGCCGCGACGGCAGCGTCACCGACACCCGTACCGGAATCGGTGCCCGGCCCGCGACGCCCGAGATCGCGGCGTCGAGGCCGCGGTCCTCCAGCACGGCGGGATGCAGTCCGCGCACCAGACCGCCCAGCTCGTCGATCGCCTCCTTCGCCTCCCGGTGCGCCTCCTCGATCACACGGCGGGCGTCCTCGGGCAGGTCGCCGAGCGTCGCCCTGGCCAGTCCCAGGTTGACCGCCAGGGAGACCAGCCGCTGCTGAGCGCCGTCGTGCAGGTCGCGCTCGATGCGGCGCCGTTCGGCGTCGACGGCGTCCACCAGGCCGGCCCTGCTCTCGGTCAGGTCGTCGACCCGGCGTGCCAGCTGCTCCTCACGGCTGGGGCCGAGCAGGACGCTCGCGACGCGGGTGTCGAGCCGGGCGAGGGCCCGTGACGTCCACGCCGCCGCGTACAGCAGGGCCAGGCCCGCCGCGGTGAGAAAGGCCGCCCAGGTGGTGTACCCGGGGTGGCCGACGCGCCAGTCGAGCGGCACCAGCCAGAGCCACGCGTAGACCGAGACCGCCGTGCCGGCCGCGGTCCACAGCAGGAGGACGAGGGCCGCCGCGAGCGCCAGCAGCGGCCCGTCCAGCAGGTGGTACATCAGCTGCCGCCGTCCCGCCGGGCTGCGGATCCACGCGAGCGGCGCGGGCCGGCGCCCAGGGCGGGGCGGGGGGATGTCCACGCCGAGCCGGGTGCGGAAGCGGCCGTGCTGCGCCGCGGTCAGGAGCGGCCCGGCCAGCGCGACGGCGGCCAGGGGGACGAAGACCGCGAGCAGAACCGCCCACATCGCGACCGGCACGAACAGCATCCAGGGCAGCGCCAGCACGAAGAGCACACCGAGCTGGATCAGGACGCCCGTGGCGAGAAACGCGACCGGGCGTCCGGCTCCTTGCAACGGTCGCAGGATCACGCGCCGGAGACGGGCAGTTGTAGGCATGGGGAGACGGTATGTGCGGCGGTCGGGGGAAATCGATGGCACAGGGATCCGCTCCGGGGGTGCAACTGGTGCCACCACGGAACGGGCCCCCGCGTTACTGACCGCGATCGCCGTGCGGCGCAGGCTGGAGACCGTGAGCAGGAGCCGCGAACGTGAGGGGGGCCGATCCGATGAGCGCGCTTGGTGAGTGCCGGCCGCAGGACGCCGTGCGCCGGTCGGCCGGCGGCCGGACGCGCCGCCGGTGCCGGGCGGAACACGTCCTGGTCGTCTGCGGGCTGGGCCTGCTGCCCTGGCTGGTCGTCCTCGCGTACGGCCTGCCCGGGGGCACGGGGCACCGGCCCGTCATCTGGATCGGCCTGGACGCCCTGGAGGCGGTGGGGCTGATCACCACCGGGTTGCTGGCCCGTCGCGGTCACCGTCTGCACCCGCTCACGGCCACCGCCACCGCGACCCTGCTGGGGGCCGACGCCTGGTTCGACACCCTGACGGCGGCGCCGGGCGCGGATCAGGTCTCCGCGGTGGCCATGGCTGTCGTTGCGGAGGTGCCGCTGGCGGTGACCTGCGTCGTCCTGGCGGCCCGCGGCCTCGCCCGGCTGGTGCCGCGGGCGGATCCATATCTGTAGTCGCGGCAGGAGAATTCGCTGCGGGGCACCGGAAATATTCCTGCCGCCACGAAGTGGGCCGGATTTTCCGCCCCGCACGGCCGACGTCTCCGTGCTACTGTCGTCATCAGTTGCAGGTGTGGTTGCCAGACGGTTTTTCCGACGGCTGATCATCACGGCGACATGGAATGCGCACAGGGTGCGTTCCTGACACCGTTCCCGAAGGAGAAACATCATGGCTACCGGTACCGTGAAGTGGTTCAACGCGGAAAAGGGCTTCGGCTTCATCGAGCAGGACGGCGGCGGCCCCGACGTCTTCGCCCACTACTCGAACATCAACGCCCAGGGCTTCCGCGAGCTGCTGGAAGGCCAGAAGGTGTCGTTCGACATCGCGCAGGGCCAGAAGGGCCCGACGGCCGAGAACATCGTTCCCGTCGCCTGACGCACAGGCGCGGACGCATCACGTCACACGTCGCAGCCGGGGCCCGCACCATGAGGTGCGGGCCCCGGCTCGCTTTGTTTAGCAGATAATTCCGGGCCGATTCTGCCGTTTCTGCCGATTCCGGCAATGACCCGGCGATGAATTCGGGGAATATTCCTGACAGGTTCCAGGAATATGTTCCAGGAATATTGCCGGGATGTACGACGAATTTCGTACGGCCCCGACGCACGGCTCCGGCCCCGACGGGCGGCTCCGGCCGCGCGCGTCGGCGGGCCCCCCGCTGCAGCGCACCCCGGCCGGGACGGACGGACGGCTCACAGCGGCAGTGGCGACGCATGGTGTTGAATTCCCTCGGGGCCCTGGTGCCGTACGGCACCGGGGCCCCTCGACGCGTTGCACAGCGAGGTGACATGACCGCGGACAACCCACTGAACGATCGTCTGGACGACGACGACTACCCCGCGTACACGATGGGCCGGGCAGCCGAGATGCTCGGTACCACCCCGGCTTTCCTCCGGGCCATCGGGGAGGCTCGTCTGATCACTCCGCTCCGCTCGGAGGGGGGACATCGCCGGTACTCCCGCTACCAGTTGCGGATCGCCGCCCGCGCCCGGGAGCTCGTCGACCGGGGCACCCCGATCGAGGCCGCGTGCCGCATCGTCATCCTCGAGGACCAGCTCGAGGACGCGCAGCGCATCAACGCCGAGTACCGCCGTGCCGCCGCCGAAGCCGCGGGCGGCTCCGGCTCCGGCTGAGCACCGCCCGTCGTCCGGGGGCGGCGCCGGTCAGCTCCGGTAGCGGTAGACGATGCGGCCGCGGCTCAGGTCGTACGGGCTGAGGTCCAGGAGCACGCGGTCGAACGGGAGGATCTTGATGCGGTGCTTCCGGATCTTCCCGCTGATGTGAGCGAGCACGCGATGCCCGTTCTCCAGCTCCACCGTGAAGGTGGCGTTGCGCAGGCATTCGAGGACGGTGCCCTCGGCCTCCACGCCCTTGGCCTGGCTCATCGGCGCACCAGCTCCAGGCAGCCGCCCGAACGCCGGGCCCCGGCGCCCTCGGCCAGCGCGATCGCCACAGTGTTGGACTCGTCCACCTCGGCCCAGGCGGCGTCGGCCCCGTCCCGGCGCAACGCGTCCAGGGCGTGGGCCAGCAGCGTTCGTCCGATGCCGCGCCCGCGCTGATCCGCCCGGACGGCGATCAGCCCGATCCGTGCCCGGTGGCGCACCCGCACGACGCGGACCAGTCCGGCGTACTCACCGTCGCGGACCGCCACGGCGTGCTTCGACGGGTCCAGCGGCAGGCAGCCGGCCGGGCCGGGCAGTACCTCGGCCGGCATGGTGTGCCAGCCGACGGTGGCTCCGACCTCCTCGCGGATCACGCGGTCCAGTGCGCGCAGCCGGCTCATGTCGGCCTCGCCGGCGGGCAGGATCGTCACATCCGGGGCCGGCCGTGGCGCGCCGAGCGGGGTGTCGCGCACGCCGGTGGGCAGGACGTACTCCCGCTCACGGCGTCCGACGGTGAAGCCGAGCCGCTGCCAGCGCGAGGTCAGCTCGTGGTCGTCCTCGCCGACCACGGTGTGGAGCGGCGCGGGGAGGTCCGCCAGCATCGCCGCGGCGAGCTGGTCGAAGACCGGGTCCTGCCATACGTCGACGCTGACGAAGAGCCGCCCGTCGGGGCGGTGCGCGACATCGCCGTGGCCGACGATCCGGTCGTCCGCCACCGCCTGCCATCGGGCCTGGTCGACCCGGGTGATCGTCACAGTGTTCATGGTGTTCGCCTTCCAGGAGTGCCTTGGGAAAGGGGCGCTCCCGACGACACCTGGGTCAGTCGCACACCGTGACGGAAAGGGGGAGCACCCACCTCGATACAGCGTTCACGGGTGTCACCTCCTCCGGCTCGGTCACGGTCGACCGCAAGCTAGCAGCTCTTCCCGCCGCGCCGCCCGCTCTTTTTCGGGCCGGCCCCCCGGGTCGCCGGGGCGGGCGGAGGCGACCAGCTGTTGAGATGGGTGCCGTGCCATTGGAAGACGCGAAATATTCCCGTCCCGGCAAGCGGAGGGGAATTATTTTTTTCCGTGCGGGAGCGATTGCGGCATGGTAGTGTCGACGTCAGTTGCAGTTGTGGTTGCCGGGAGTTTTTTTCCTGCGGGGTGATCATCGCGGCGACCGGAGCCGCACAGAGCGGCTTCGAACACCGTCCCGAAGGAGAAAAAAATGGCGACCGGTACTGTCAAGTGGTTCAACGCGGAAAAGGGCTTCGGTTTCATCGAGCAGGACGGCGGCGGCGCCGACGTCTTCGCCCACTACTCGAACATCAACGCCCAGGGCTTCCGCGAGCTGCAGGAGGGCCAGAAGGTGACCTTCGACATCGGTCAGGGCCAGAAGGGCCCGACGGCCGAGAACATCGTCCCCGCCTGACCTGCGCACCATCGCGTCACACAGCAGCTGGGGCCCGCACCTTGGGGTGCGGGCCCCAGCTCGCGTCGTTCGGGGCGTCGTCGACCGATCCGGTCCGCCCCCTTCAATTCCGGCTCGTTCTGCGGTTTTCCGCGCGGCGGTTTTCCTGCCGCGCGATTTCCTTGACGGATACGTGCCGCGTCCAGGAAAGCGTGAAGATTTCGCATGAGCCGTGCCCGTTCCGCTCGTACATACAACCGATCCGGCGGATCCGGTTCCGCCGGTGGTTCCCAGAGCCGCCGCGGCCGTCGGCCGTCCTCGGCACAGGGCGCGTCCCGCCCCTCGGGTGAATTCGCCCTGCCGAAGACGATCACGCCCGCGTTGCCGCCCGTGGAGTCGTTCGACGAGCTGGGCCTGCCGCCGGCCCTGCCGGCCGCGCTCCGCCAGGAGGGCGTGAGCGTGCCGTTCCCGATCCAGGCGGCGACCCTGCCGAACTCGCTGGCCGGCCGTGACGTCCTCGGCCGCGGCCGCACCGGCTCGGGCAAGACCCTCGCCTTCGGCCTCGCCGTACTCGCCCGCACCACCGGGCTGCGCGCCGAACCACGCCGCCCGCTGGCCCTCGTCCTGGTGCCCACCCGTGAGCTGGCCCAGCAGGTCACCGACGCGCTCACGCCCTACGCCCGGGCCGTGCGGCTGCGCCTGGCCACCGTCGTCGGCGGCATGTCCATCGGCCGGCAGGCCGGTGCGCTGCGCGCCGGTGCCGAGGTGCTCGTCGCGACGCCCGGCCGGCTCAAGGACCTCATCGACCGCGGCGACTGCCAGCTCGACGACGTCGCCATCACCGTCCTCGACGAGGCCGACCAGATGACCGACATGGGCTTCATGCCCCAGGTCACCGCCCTGCTCGACCAGGTGCGCCCCGACGGCCAGCGGCTGCTGTTCTCGGCCACCCTCGACCGCAACGTCGACCTGCTGGTCCGCCGCTACCTGACCGACCCGGTGGTCCACTCCGTCGACCCGTCGGCCGGTGCCGTCACCACGATGGAACACCACGTCCTCCACGTCGACGACGCGGACAAGCGGCAGGCGACCACCGAGATCGCCGCCCGGGACGGCCGGGTGATCATGTTCCTGGACACCAAGCGCGCCGTGGACCGGCTCACCAAGCACCTGCTGAGCAGCGGTGTGCGGGCCGCGGCCCTGCACGGCGGCCGCTCCCAGCCGCAGCGCACGCGCACCCTCGCCCAGTTCAAGGACGGCCAGGTCACCGTGCTGGTGGCGACCAACGTCGCCGCCCGCGGCATCCACGTCGACGACCTCGACCTCGTCGTCAACGTGGACCCGCCCACCGACCCCAAGGACTATCTGCACCGCGGCGGCCGCACCGCCCGGGCCGGCGAGTCCGGCACCGTCGTCACCCTGGTGACCCCCGAGCAGCGCGGTGAGTTCAAGCGGCTGATCTCGACGGCCGGTGTCACGGCACGCGTCACGGCCGTGCGTCCGGGCGAGGAGGAGCTGAACCGCATCACCGGCGCCCAGGCGCCCTCCGGTGTCCCCGTGGTCATCGCCGCACCCGCGCCCGAACCCAGCCGCCGTGCCGCCGCGCCCGGCTCCTCGTCGTCGTCCCGTTCCCGCCGGGGACGTTCGGGGCGCGGCCGGTCCTCCGGTGAAGCGGCGCGGCGTGGCACGGGACGCGGCTCCGCCCTGGGCCGGGCGGCCTAGCGCGCACCCGGCCGCCGGCTGAACGCCCCCTGTCCGACAGCCCGTTCACCCCTCCTGGGAGGCATCATGCGCTGTGTCATCGCCCGCTATCCGTTCGAGCTGACCAAGGCCGGAGTGCTGGCCTCCATGGAGGGCGTCACGCCCGAACCCGTCACGGGTGAGTCCGTGACGATCGGGCGGCGCCGCTACCCCGTGAAGCAGGTGGGTGAGGTCGTCACCCGGCAGGACCGGCGGGACTTCACCGGCCGGGAGGTCACCCTGGCGATGACCCGCCTCGGCTTCACCTGCCACCCGCATCCCGACGCCGAGCCCGAGTCCGCGTTCGGCGGGCCGTCGCCCGCACTGCCCACCCCGCAGAACCTGCTCGACGACCCGGCTCCGGTGGTCCCCCGGGAGGCGTGATCCCGGGGTCCCCAGCACCCGTCGGCCGGCTCACACGGCGGCGCGGCGGCGTTCGTCCAGGACGCCGCACCGTACGCCGTGGAGTCGTGGCGGAGGTTCTCCTCCTTGATGCGGCCGACGGAGGTGTCGAAGACGGTGGCTCCCCCTTGATCGGGTGGAGGAACCACCATGGCACGTCACCGTGTTGAGGGCGGGTCGGCTCGGGGCCCGTCGTCGCTACGGCGCGTAGAAGCCCTCCACGTCCGCGATCAGGTGCACCGTGCCCGCGTGGTTGTAGAACGTGACCTTGCCGTCGATCACCGGGACCACCACCAGGCCGGCCACCGTGTCGCCGGGGCGGGGGTTCAGGTTGGACGCGCTGGTGCGGGCCGTGCCCGACGGGTACGCCGAGATGTACGTGGAAGCCGTCGGACCGGTCGCCGTCACGTTCAGGACGACCGCGGTGGCGCCGGTGGCGGGGACGCCGCCGCGCCCCGTGACCTGGAGGGTGACCGTGCCGCCGGGGCCGACCGTGCCCTTGCGTACGCCCGTGCCGTCACGGGTGTCCATGGCGCGGGCCGGGGCCAGCGGCTGGTACAGGGAACCGATGTCGCCGTCGGTGAAGTACCCGGCGACATCGGCGACCAGGTCGGTCGAACCGGCGTGGTGGTAGAGGAAGACCCGGCCGTCGCGTACCTGCGCGACGACGAGGTTGGACACGGTCCCCCCGGCCGGGACGTTCAGGACCGAAGGGCCCGACCACGCCGTCGTCGTGGCGTTCGGGACGACGGAGACCACGGTCGAGGCAGTCGGGTTGGTCGCGGTCACGTTCAGGACGACCGCGGTCACGCCCTTGGCCGGCAGTCCGCCACGGCCCACGACGGTCAGCGGCACCGTGGTGCGGGCGGCCACCTTGGCCTTGCGCGCGCCCAGGCCGCTGCGGGTGTCGAGCAGGCGCGCGGGCCCCACCGGCTCGTACAGGGAACCTGCCGCCTTTGTGTAGAGGCCGGTGACGTCGGCGATCAGGTCCACCGTGCCGGCGTGGTTGTAGAAGCTGACCTTGCCGTCCTTGACCGGCACCACGACCATGTTCGGCACCGTCCGGCCGGCCGGCACGTTCAGGTTGGACGCGCTGGAGCGGGGCGTGCCCGCCGGGTACGCCGAGACGTACGTCGACGCCGTCGCGTTGGTCGCCGTCACGTTCATGGCCACGGCCGTCACGTCGGCGGAGTCGGTGACCTTCACGGTCACGGTGCCGCCGGATCCGACCTTGCCCTTGCGGACGCCGGCTCCGGTGCGGGTGTCCATCCGCCGCTCGGGCTCGACCGGCGTGAACCGCGTCGTCGCCGGGGAGAGGCCGCCGGTCAGGACGACGGAGCCGCTCTGCCGGAGGGCCGGCCCGGTGCCGTCCGCCGGTGCGGCGGTCAGCGTCCAGGCGTACTGGCCGTTGGGCATGAGCCGGCCGGCCGTGTCCTTGCCGGTCCACCGCACGCGCAGCCGGCCGCGGGCGTCGGTGCCGGAGCCCACGTCGAAGGTGCGGCCGGTGGTGGTGTGCCGCGCGGTGACCGTCCACGCGCCCGCGGGCTTGCTGAGCAGGAGGGACACCAGGTCCGCGCCGGGCTCGCCGGCCGCGAGGGAGGTGGCGGCCGTGCGGTGCAGCACGGTCAGCGGCTGGGTGGCGATGCCGGTGGGCACGACGTGGACCTGCTCGTCGGCGTCGACGTACGCCACGTGGCCGCCGAAGCGGTCGACGCTCCAGCGGATGTGCCGCTGGGAGACGCCGGTGGCGGGCAGGGCGCCGATGACCCGGCCGACCGGGTGGGCGCGGTCGGCGCCGGTGAGCACGAGCTGCGCGGCGGCGGTGTCGTGCGTGACGACGTAGCCGTCGCCGAGCAGGGCCGCACCGGCCGGGACGGGCTGCGTGGCCTTGGTGTCCCGGTCGTACACTCCGGCCGGTCCGTTCGCGCCGCAGCTCCAGTACAGCCAGCGGCCGACGGCCTGGAGTTCCTGCGGCACACACGGAGTGGCGGCGTCCGCGGTCTCGACCTGCTTGCCGGTCGTCAGGTCCTCGGCGGTCAGCGTGCCGGCGGTGGCGCCGGGGGTCCAGAGCCACGAGCCCCACAGGGCGGCGGCGGTGGCCGCGCGCTCCTTGACGACGCGTTCCTCGGTGAGCGAGTACACCTGTTGCTTGTTCTTGGCGTCCGCGGTGTCGTGCACGAGGTACTCGCCGTCGATGTCGACGAGCCGGCCGGCACCGAGCCAAGCGGACCGGAAGTCGCCGCGCTCGGGGCCGTTGACGACGTAGTAGCCGCCGATGCGGCGCTCGAAGCGGCCGTCGCCGAGCGCACGGTACTCGGCGCAGTCGACGTCGTCCTCGGCGCAGCCCTGTAGCGGGACGTCGGTGAGCCTGGAGCGTTCGCCGGCAGCGGGGGTGCCGGAGGCGCCGAGGGTGCGGACGTACTCGTAGGGGGTGTCGTCGCTGTCGTCGACCACGGACAGGCGTCCCTGGGCGAGCGCGACGCCCTGGATGCGCGCGGGGTTGGGCAGCGGCTTCACCAGCCGCGCGACGGGCCTGCCGGAGTCATCGGGGGTGATGTGCTGCACCCCCCACCGGACCGGGTCGCTGCCGCCCATGGCGGCGGCGGTGCCGTCGGGTCCGGCGGCTGGTCCGGAGAAGGTCCGGGGAAGCAGCGTGACGGCCGGACCGCCGGAGATCGGCACCCCTTCGAGGGTCCGGGCGTACGGGTAGACCAACCAGTCGCCGACGATCGCGAACCCGTGGGTCTTGGTGTAGTCGACCGGGTCGATCCGGTCCCCCGGGACCACGGTGGCCGGGGCGGAGAGGTCCTTGCGGGAGAACGCCAGGATGTCGTGAACGCCGTTCTTCCCGCTGTACACCACCAGGTGTGCCGGGGACAGCTTCACGTTCTCGTACGACTCCGGGACCGGCGGGGTCAGTGCCTCGACGCGTCCGGTCTGCGTCGAGGCGATGCCGATGCGCCGCTGGCCGTCCCGGGCCGTCGTCGACACCACGACGCTCGACGCGTCACCGCCGATGACCCGGTCGAACGCCACGCCGTCCGGGCCGGTCAGGGTCAGATCTCTCGTCGTTCCGTCGGGCCGCAGCGACAGCAGGTGCGTCGACTCCGGC
This sequence comes from Streptomyces sp. NPDC104814, assembly GCF_055583185.1. Classification (NCBI taxonomy): domain Bacteria; kingdom Bacillati; phylum Actinomycetota; class Actinomycetes; order Kitasatosporales; family Streptomycetaceae; genus Streptomyces; species Streptomyces sp. NPDC104814. The sequence continues at coordinate 159,284 of NZ_JBVJOL010000011.1, forward strand.
GTCCGTGTCCCGTCCGGCTGCGTGACCATCCGGTACGCGACCGCCGTTGAGCCGAAGACCATGGCGGCCGTCCTGATGTCGCCGGGCAGGGCCAGGTGGCGGACGCTGCCGTCGGCACCGCGGAACTCCACCTCGCCGTCGCGCAGGACGGCCAGGGTGTCGGAGCCGGTGGACCGGATGTTCCCGGCGGGCACGGAGACCCTGGTGGTCCGACCGTCGGCGTACCGGGTCCAGACGACGCCGCCCGGCTTTCCGTCGGCGTAGAACACACCGTCCGGTCCGGCGGCGTCCGCCCAGCCGAAGCGTGACATGCCCGACTGGTACAGCGACGCGCCGACCGGTGCCGGCCGCGGTGCCGCCGGGATCACCACCTCCGGTGGCGGGGCAGGGTCGTCCGCGACGGCGCTCGATGCGAGCGGCAGGAGTCCGCCGGCCGCCACCGCGGTGGCCAGTACTCCCCGGATCAGGCCATGACGCTTCAGCACGAGTCCCTCCCCCTGTCCCTGCCGTGCCCCCCACCGCAGGTGAGCCGGAGCATAACAAGGGCCGCAGACAACGCTTTCCGTGCCGGACGGCGGAGCTCCGGCCGCTATGTCCGGTAAACCATCCGCTTGTCATGATCACGGTCTCGCAAAGTACCCACCCCCGCCTTGGCGGCCCGATCCCGGGGCTGATAGAGATTCGTTTCTGGCCGTCGTCCACCGCGTGGGAGCGGTGACACCGCCGGGGGGGCTCTACGTGGTCCGGCTGCGGCCGGATCTCCGACACGTACTCTTCGCGCTCTCGCCGTGCCCGCATGCCGCATGCCATGTGCCCGCGTGCCCGCACCGGCGCACCCTTCCGCGGTCTCACCTGCCCACGCACCTGGGTGACGCAGATGACGAAGAGGGAGTGTGCATGGGCCGAACCGCCCGTGAAAAGGCGTATCGATGGGGAGCGGCGACCATAGCCGCCCTGGCCGTGACCGCCACCGTGACACCGGTGTCGTACGCGGCCACATCCGGCGAGCCGGCCCCGCAGCGGGTCGGCGGCGCGCCGAAGGTGCCGGCGGGCGCCGTGCGCGCGGCGGACCCGGCGGCCGGGGAGGCGCTCGACCTGAGCGTCGTTCTGGAGCCGCGCGACACCGCGGCGCTGAACCGTTTCGTCGCCGAGGTCTCCGACCCGGCGTCGCCGAACTACCGCAAGTACCTCGGCTCCGGCGAGTTCGCCGACCGCTTCGGCGCGACGCCGCAGGCCGTCGAGCGGGTCCGCGCGCGGCTCGCCGCCCAGGGCCTCGAGGTCGGGGCGCTGGAGTCCGACGGACTCACGCTGCCCGTGCACGCGACGGTCGGCAAGGCCGCCAAGGCCTTCGCCACCGACTTCGACGGCTACAAGCTGAAGGACGGCAGCACCGGGTTCACCAACACCCGTGCGCCGCAGCTCGACGGCCGCATCGCCGGCGACGTGCGCGCGGTGGTCGGCCTGAACACCCTCGCCGCCCGCGCCCCCCGCAACACCGGCGCCAAGGGTCCGGCCCGCCTGCAGCAGGCCACGGACGGCGCCCGTCAGTCCCGGCTGACCGGCACCACCGGCACCATGTGCACCAGCATCAAGAACCTGTACGCGACGCCAGGCGACGGCTACCCGGCCGCGTACGACAAGACGGACTACTGGAGCGCCCGGTCGCTCGCGGCCGCCTACAACATGGCGGACCAGCCCAACGTGCAGACCAGCACCACCATCGCGGTCTACTCGCTGGAGAACTACGACCTGCGCGACATCAACAGCTACCAGGCCTGCCACGGCACCAAGGCCTCGGTCAGCTCCGTGCGCGTCAACGGCGGTCCCACCGACCCGGTCGACCCCGTCAACGGCACCGGCATGGAGACCGCGCTGGACGTCGAGACCATCGCCGGTCTCGCCCCGCAGTCCAAGATCCTCGTCTACCAGGGTAAGAACACCTGGGACGACGGCACGGCCACGCTGCGCCGGATCGTCACCGACAACCGCGCGAAGGTCGTCTCCATCAGCTGGGGCAGCTGTGAGACGTACACCCCGGCCGAGGTGATGGACGCCGAGAACCTGCTGTTCCAGCAGGCCGCCGCGCAGGGCCAGACCGTCGTCGCCGCCTCCGGCGACAGCGGCTCCACCGGCTGCTACCAGCCGGGCGAGACCATCCCCGGCCAGGACCAGCTCGTCACCGACTTCCCGGCCGGCTCGCCGTACGTCCTCGGTGTCGGCGGTACCTCGATGCGGACCGCGGTCGCCAACCAGACCACCTGGACCGGCTCCGGCGGCGGTGTCTCGCACCGCTTCAGCGTCGCCGCGAACGGCTTCCAGAACCGCACCGGCGCCGGCTACAACGACGCCTGCGCCGCCGCCACCGGCCAGGTCTGCCGCCAGGTGCCGGACGTCTCCGCGGTCGGCGACCCGGCCACCGGCTACCCGGTCGCCTTCGGTCACACGTCCACCGGCGGCCAGTACTGGAACATCATCGGCGGCACCAGCGGCGCCGCCCCGGTGTGGGCCGCGCTGATCGGGCAGGCCGACCAGGACCTCGCCTGCCAGGCCAACGGCACCGTCGGCTACGCGCACAACGCGCTGTACCGCCTGCCGGCCGCCGCGTTCCGTGACGTCACCACCGGCAACAACAACCTGACCGGCTCCGGCAACTACAGCGGCCAGTACCAGGCCGCCGCCGGTTACGACCTCGCCACCGGTCTGGGCACCCCGAACGGCCGCGAGATCGTCAAGGGCCTGTGCGCCTCCGTCCCGCGCTCCCCGGCCGGCACGTTCAACGCGCTGACCCCGGCCCGCGTCCTGGACACCCGCTACGGCACCGGCCGCCCGGGTACCTCCCCGGTCGCCGCGAACGGCACGGTCAAGCTGAAGGTCGCGGGCGCCGGAGGCGTCCCGGCCACCGGTGTCACGGCGGTCGTCATCAACGTCACCGCCGTCTCGCCCACCGCGACCGGTCACCTCATCGCCTACCCGAGCGGCACCACCCGCCCGGAGTCGTCCAACAGCAACTGGCTCAAGGGCGAGATCATCCCGAACCTGGTGACCGTCCCGGTCGGCCAGGACGGCTCGGTCAACCTGTTCAACGCCTCCAGCGGCACCGTCCACTTCGTCGCGGACGTCGCCGGCTACTACACCACCGCGGCCGGCGGCAGCACCTACCTGCCCATCGGCCCGTCCCGCATCCTCGACACCCGCGCCGCCAACGGCGTGACCACGAAGACGCCGGTCGCCGGCAAGGGCACCGTGTCCCTGCAGGTCGCCGGACGCGGCGGGGTGCCCGCCACGGGCGCCACCGCCGTGGTCATGAACGTCACCGCCACCGCGCCGACCTCGACCGGTCACCTCATCGCCTACCCGAACGGCGCGCCCCGCACCGAGTCGTCGAACATCAACTGGCTCGCGGGCCAGACCCGTCCGAACATGGTCGTCCTGCCGATCGGCAACGACGGCAAGGTGAACCTGTACAACGCCGGTACCGGCACCGTGCACTTCATCGCGGACGTCGCCGGTTACTTCACGGCCGACGCGACCGGGTCGTCGTTCCACACCGCCGGCCCGAGCCGCCTGCTCGACACCCGCTACGCCCTCGGCACCGCGCGCAACACCGCGGTCCCCGGCGGCGCCACGCTGGTGCTGAACGTCAACGACGGCCACACCCTGGCGAACGCCAAGGCCGTGGTCCTCAACGTCACCGTCACCGCCCCGACGTCCAACGGCTTCCTGACCGTCTGGCCCGACGGGACCACCCTGCCCAACGCCTCCAGCGTCAACTGGGTCAAGGGCCAGACCGTGGCCAACCTGGTGACCGTGCCGGTCGTCAACGGAAAGATCGACTTCCGTCCGAACGCCGGCAGCGTGCACGTGATCGCCGACCTGTTCGGCTACTACATGTAAGGCGCCCAGCGCCTCACGGACACGGGCCCTGCCCCCGCCGCCATGAGCGGTGGGGGCAGGGCCCTTTCCGTGTCCGGCACCGCGCGGCCGCTCACTGACTACTCTGCAGGCGTGACCACCGAGTTGACGCTCCTGTCCACCGTCGCCTTCCGGGGGCGGGAGATCACCGCGCCCCGGCTGCGCGGTCTGCTCGCCCTCCTGGCCGGCGATCTGCGCGCCGGGTGCAGCACCGGCCGGCTGGTGGAGGGGCTGTGGCCCGACGAGCTGCCCGAACGGCCCGCGAAGGCCGTCCAGGTCCTCGTGTCCCGGCTGCGTGCGCAGCTCGGCGCCGACCTGGTGGTGAGCACCCCGACCGGATACCGGCTGGCGCTGGAGGAGTCCCGCGTCGACGCCTGCGCGCTGTCCCGGCACGCCGAGGCGAGCGCCGGACGCGCCCGCGCCGGGGACCACGCGGCCGCGCTGGCGCAGGCCGAGGCGGGACTCGCGCTGTGGGACGGCGGCGTGGACGCCGCGGCCGGCGAGGACCTGCACGACCCGGTGGCCGCCCTGCGCACCGGCCTTCTGCCCGCGCACCGCTCGCTGGTGCGCTCCCGCGCGCTCGCCCTGGCCCGCCTGGAGCGCCGCCAGGAGGCCCTCGCACCGCTCCTCGACCTCGCCCGCGACCTTCCCCGCGACGAGGAGGTGCTGGCGGAGCTGCTGCGCTGCGAGGCCGCCACCGCCGGCCGGGCCGCGGCGCTCACCCGGTACGACGGCTACCGGCGCGCCCTGCGCGAGGAGCTGGGCACCGACCCGGGCCGCGGCGTGACCGCCGTGTACCAGGAGCTACTCGCCTCGGGCGCCGCGCCGGTCCGCCACGGCGTGCCGCACGAGCCGAACCCGCTGCTCGGCCGGGACGCCGACGTGGCCGCCGTGGGGCGGCTGCTGCGCGAGGCGCGGGTCGTCACCGTCGTCGGCCCCGGCGGGCTGGGCAAGACCCGGCTGTCCCACGCGGTGAGCCGGGCCGCCGAGCAGGCCGTCGTGCACTTCGTGCCGCTCGCCGGTGTCGTCGCCGACGACGACGTCGCCGCCGAGGTCGCCGCGGCCGTGGGCGCCGGTGCCGGCCGGGCGTTCGCCGGCGGCGCCGACGAGACCGGCGCCATCCTCGGCGCCCTGGGCGGCGGCCCGGCGCTGCTGGTGCTGGACAACTGCGAGCAGGTGCTCGGCGGTGTCGCCGACCTGGTGCAGGCGCTGATAACCCGCTCCGGACGGCTGCGGGTGCTCGCCACCAGCCGGGCCCCGCTGGGACTGACCTCGGAATCCGTGTACGCCCTGCCGGAGCTGGCACTGAACACGTCCGTGGAGCTGTTCGTCCAGCGGGCGCGGGCCGTACGGCCCGGCGCGGAGCTGCCCGCCGACGAGGTCACCGAGATCTGCCGGCATCTCGACGGGCTGCCGCTCGCCGTCGAACTCGCCGCGGCCCGGGTGCGGGTGCTGTCCGTGGCCGACATCAACCGGCGGCTGCGGGACCGCTTCCGGCTGCTGCGCGGAGGCGCCCGCGACGCACCCGAACGCCACCGCACGCTCCAGGCCGTCGTCGAGTGGAGCTGGCAGCTGCTGGAGGAGGACGGCCGGGCCGCGCTGCGGGCCCTGTCGGTGTTCCCCGGCGGCTTCGCCGAGGACGCCGCCCAGCACGTGCTCGGCGACCACGTGGACGCGCTGACCGTGCTGGAACAGCTCGCCGGCCAGTCCCTGGTCAAGGTCGGGGACGGCCCGCCCGGGGTGCGCTTCCACATGCTGGAGACACTGCGGGAGTTCAGCGCCGCCCGGCGCGCGGAGGCGGGCGAGGAAGAGCAGGTGACGGACCGTTTCCTCGGCTGGGCGCGGGAGTTCGGCCGCGAACGTCACGACGCCCTGTTCAGCGGCAGACCGGTGGGCGACCTGGTGCGGGTGCGCGCCGAGCAGGACAACCTGGTCCTGGCGCTGCGGTACGCGCTGGCCCGCGGCGACGGCCCGGCCACCGCCGCCCTCACCGCCGTACTGGCCTCCCTGTGGGCCATCGACACCCACTACACCCGGCTCGCCGCGCTCGCCGCCGACACCGCGGGCCCGCTGTCGCACTTCCGGCCCGGCCCCGACGACGTCGAGACGACCCGCAGCGCCGCCGCGGTCATCACGGGCGCCCTGTTCATGGGCCACGGCCCGCACGCCCTGCGTCAGTTGGTCGTCCTGCGCCGGCTGCCGCCCGCGCCGCCGGACACACTGCTGCGGGCGCTGGCCCAGGTCCTGTGCGACGTACCGGAGATACGGCCGCCGCACTACGCACGGCTGCAGGAGCTGTGCGACGCCGCCGAGCCGCTGCTCGCCGGGGTCGCCGCGTGCATCGCCAGCTATGTGTGGGAGGCCGAGCACGACGCCGAGCGGGCGCTGCATCACGCCCGGCGCCTCCTGGACGCCCTCGGACCGCTCGGCAACCCGGCCATGCGGCTGCTCGGCCACGGGCGGGTCAGCGAACTGTGCCTGCAGTCCGAGCGGGGCACCGAGGCGTACGAGCATCTGCGGGCCGCGCTCGGCGCGCTCGAGGAGTACGGCGACTGGTCGGACTCGATCGGCGTGTACTGGGGGCTGGTGCTGGCCTGTCTGCAGCGCGGGGATGTCGACGAGGCGGAGTACTGGCTGGGACTGACCTCCCTGGACCGGCAGTCGGAGACCGCCCGCGTCTTCGCACCCGATCTGCCGGCCCGCGCCGAGATCGCGCTGGCCCGGGGCCTGACCGAGGTCGGGCTCGGGCTGTGGCGCCGGGCGGTGGAACAGGTGCGGGAGGACGGCCGGCGCCACGCCGGTGACCCGTTCGTGGACCCGTGGTCCCTCCAGGTGCAGTCGGCGGCGCTGGCCGCGCACGCGCAGCACGGCCGGCTGGAGCCGGTGGCCGCGCTCGCCGGGCAACTGCGGGAGCGGCTGCTGGGCATGCTGACCGCCGCGCCGAGGGGCACCGCGCCGGTGGAACTGCCGGTGTACGGAACGGTGTTGCTGGCGCTCGGGCACGCCGGTCTGGCGGCGGGCGAGACGGCGGCGGTCCGGCTGGTGGCGCTGGCGGAACGGATGCCGGTGATCCGGGACCTGCCGACGCTGTCCTCCGCGCGCGCCGACGCGGCCGCCGAGAAAGCCGACAGGGCGGCGTACACCGACGCGAGGTCGCGGTACGCCGCCCTGGGGCGGGAGGACTTGCGGGTCCAGGCGCTGCGGGAGCTTGCTTGACGCGCGGGCGGACGCGGGGTGCGTGGTCCATCGGTGGGCGCCGGCGGTCCGCAGGTCAGCGCCGCGGCTCACGGTTGAACGACGCCTTGGACCACAGGTGGCCCAGCACGGTGAGGGCCACGCACCAGCCAAGGGCCAGCACCGCGTTCTTCGTGCCGATGCCGGTGCCGAGCAGCAGGCCGCGCAGGGTCTCGATGATCGGGGAGAAGGGCTGGTACTCGGCGAACCAGCGGAAGCCGGCCGGCATCGCGTCCACCGGTACGAACGCGCTGGACAGCAGCGGCAGCATGGTCAGCGGCATGCCGAGGTTGCTGGCCCCCTCGGCGTTGGGGCTGACCAGGCCGATGCCGACCGCGATCCAGGTCAGGGCGAGGCTGACCAGGGCCATCAGGCCGATCGCCGCGAGCCACTCCACCGGGCTCGCGTCGGGGCGGAAGCCGATGGCCACGCCGAGGCCGAGGATCACCGCCAGCGCCAGCAGGGTCTGGATGACGCTGCCGATCACATGGCCGGTCAGCACGGAGGCGCGGGAGATGGCCATGGTGCGGAACCTGGCGATGATGCCCTCGGTCATGTCGGTGGCCACGGACACCGCGGTGCCGAGCGAGGTCATGCCGACGGTCATCAGCAGGATGCCGGGGACGAGATAGGCGACGTACTCGGCGCGGTCCGCGTGGCCGCCGGCGAGGCCGGCGCTCATCACGTTGCCGAAGACGTACACGAACAGCAGCAGCAGCATCACCGGGGTGAGCAGCAGGTTCAGGGTGAGGGAGGGGTAGCGGCGGGCGTGCAGGAGGCTGCGGCGCAGCATGGTGACGTTGTCGCGGACGGCGGTGCTCGTCATCGGACGGTCTCCTTCTCGGAGGATGCGGGGGCGGTGAGGGCGAAGAACACGTCGTCCAGGTCGGGGGTGTGCACGGACAGTTCGTCGGCCTGGACGCCGGCGCCGTCCAGCCAGTCGAGGATGGCGCGCAGTTCGCGCTGGCTGCCGTCGCTGGGGATCTGCAGGGTGAGGGACTCGTCGTCGCGCTGGGCCTCGCGCAGGGCGGTGGCGGCGCGCTCGTAGGTCTGCGGGTCGGCGAAGCGCAGGCGTACGTGGCCGCCGGGCACGAGGCGCTTGAGCTGCTCGGCGCTGCCTTCGGCGACGATCCGGCCGCCGTCGAGGACCGCGATGCGGTCGGCGAGCTGGTCGGCCTCCTGGAGGTACTGCGTGGTGAGGAAGACCGTCGTGCCGTCGGAGACCAGTTCGCGCACGATCTGCCACATGGTGTGGCGGGAGCGCGGGTCGAGGCCGGTGGTGGGTTCGTCGAGGAAGATGATCCGCGGGCTGCCGACCAGGGTCATGGCGATGTCGAGGCGGCGCTTCATGCCGCCGGAGTAGGTGGAGGCGGGCTTCCCGGCGGCCTCGGTGAGGTCGAACCGCTCCAGCAGTTCCGCGGCGACCCGCCGGCCCTCCTTGCGGGGCAGGTGGTGGAGGTCGGCCATCAGGAGCATGTTCTCCTCGCCGGTGATCAGCCCGTCCACGGCGGAGAACTGGCCGGTGACCCCGATGGCGGCCCGCACCGCCTGCGCCTCGGCGGCCAGGTCGTGCCCGCCGATGCGGGCCTGGCCGGCGTCGGCGGAGATGAGGGTGGACAGGATGCTGACCACCGTGGTCTTGCCGGCCCCGTTCGGGCCGAGCAGGGAGAAGACGGTGCCCGCGGGCACCTCGATGTCCACACCGTCGAGGACGGTCTTGTCCCCGTAGGCCTTGCGCAGTCCCCTGGCCGCGATGGCCGGCTCGTACTCGCTCGTCGTCATGCCCCGTAGCGTGCGGGGGCCGGCATTCAGGACGGCTTCAGCGCGGTTTCAGCGTCCGGGGCCGGGAGGCGGGGGCTGAAACCGGGGCCGGCCGCAAAGGGCGAGGCGGTCGCCGTCAGCGGGCCGGGAGCCGTGGGTCGGCGGGGCCCGGCGGGAGGTGGACCGTCATGATCAGGTGGCAGGGCCCGGTGCCCGCGCCGCGGTAGGTGTGGGACGTGTCGCCGTCGAAGGTGGCGGTCTGGCCCGACTCGACGACGTGCTCGGTGCCGTCGACGACCAGGGTCATACGGCCGGAGGTGACGCTGACCGTCTCCACGACCCCGGCCTGGTGCGGATGGCTCGGGTACTCCTCGCCCGGCTCCAGCCGCCAGCGCCACACCTCCACCGGCGCCGCTCCCGACGTCGTCAGCATCAGCCGGGCCTCGCCGCCGTGCTCGCCGGTCCACAGCGGGGCGACGGCACCGGCGTCCACCACGCGCACCCGGCCCTGGGGCGGGCCCTGCATCAGCGCGGACACCGAGATGCCGAGGGTGTCGGCGAGCCGGACCAGGGTGGCCAGATTGGGGTTGCCCTGCGCCTTCTCCAGCGCCACCAGGGCGCCCTTGCTGACCTGCGCGCGCCGGCTCAGCTCGTCCAGGGACAGTCCCGCTCGGGCGCGGGCCGCCTTGACGTTGTGGGCGACCGTCCGCAGGGCGGCGGCTGTCTCGGCCACGGATCACCATCCTCGCTGGACCACTTCGATGGACCGCCCGGTCGTTTGGTTGACACACGACGGTCGTTTCGTTGTACGGTGCGGTCGTTCTGTTAAATGGTAAGGGATGTGCTGTGCTCGCTCTGCTGCTGGCCCTGGGCAGCTCACTCGCCTACGGCTGCGCCGACTTCCTCGGCGGCCTCGGCGCCCGCAAGGCCCACGTGCTGCGGACGGTGCTGGTCGCCGCCCCCGCCAGCCTCGCGGTCGAACTGCTGCTGTGGCCCGTGCTCGGCGCCGCCTTCTCGCCCTCGGCCCTCGGCTGGGGTGCCGCCTCCGGAGTCGCCTCGGCCGCCGCGTTCGCCCTGCTCTACCAGACCCTCGCGATCGGCCCGATGAACGTGCTGTCACCGGTGACCGCCCTGGTCTCCGCGGCGCTGCCGGTCGCCGTCGGACTGGCCCAGGGCGAACACCTCGGCGCCGCCGGCCTGATCGGCCTGCCGCTCGCCCTGGTGGCGGTGGTCCTGGTCAGCGCCGGGCACGGCGCGGGCGCGGCCCGCCCCTCCCGTACGGCGCTGACGCTGGCCTTCGGCGCGGGCGCCGCCATCGCCCTGCAACTGGTCTTCCTGCACCAGGCGCCGTCCGGCAGCGGCGTGGCCCCGCTGATCGTCGGCCGGGCCGTGTCCTCGGCCGTCACCCTGGCCGCGGCGGCCGTGCTGCGCCGCAGGCTGGGCCCGGAGCGGCCCGCGTACGCGCTGTCGGCGGCCGCGGGCGTCCTGGACTCGCTGGCCAATCTGCTGTTCCTGCTCGCCGCCCGCAGCGGTGACCTCACCGTCGTCGCCGTGATCACCGCGCTCTACCCGGCCGGCACGGTCCTGCTCGCCCGCGGTGTGCTCGCCGAACGCGTCCACCGCGGCCAGCTCGTCGGCCTCGGCACCGCCGCCGTCGCCGTCGGCCTGCTCGCCCTGACCTGACCGAAGCGGCCCGTCCCGCGAGCCGGCTCCGCCCGGGAACACGGCCGCCGCCACTGCCCCGCCCAGGAAACGGAAAGAACCGCATGCCCGCCTTCCGTATCGCCCCCGCCGTCGCCGACGCCTTCCCCGGCACCCTCGTCGCCCTGGTCACCGCCACCGGTCTGCGCGGCCACGAGCCCTGGCCGCACACCGCCACCGCCCTCACCGAGCTGGAGCAACAGCTCGCCCACGGCACCTGGCGCCCCGCCGACGAGAGCGACCCCCGTATCGAGGCCTGGCACACCGCCTACCGTTCCTTCGGCACCAACCCGCGCCGCGTCCGCCCCAGCGTCGACGCCCTCGGCCGCCGCCTGGCCAAGAAGGGCACCCTGCCCCGGATCAACCCGGCCGTCGACTCCTACAACGCCGTCTCCGTACGCCACGGTCTGCCGGCCGGAGCCTTCGACCTGGACCAGGTCAGCGGTGACGTCACCATCCGCCCCGCGGACGGCACCGAGACCTTCACCCCGCTCGGCGAACCCGGCACCACCGAACACCCCGCGCCCGGCGAGATCGTCTACGCCGACGCGGCCGGCGTCCTGACCCGCCACTGGAACCACCGTGACGCCCACCGCACCCGGGTCACCGAGGACTCCACCCACGTCGCCTTCCTCCTGGAGACCGTCCGGGCCGACCGCGACGGCGACCTCGTGAAGGTCGCGGCCGACGAACTCCTCGGCCTGCTCGCGCCGCACGCCGCACGGGTCGGCGTGACCTACCTCGACCCCGCCGGCCCCGAGGCCACCGCCTGAATCCCACGGGGCAGTTGGGACCGGACGGTCCGTACGCCAGTACGCTGTGCTCGCTGCGGCCTCCCCCCACTGCTCCCGCCGGCTCCGGCGGTGCGCACGGCCCGCGGCGGTCACGTCGAATCGTGCGAGACGAGGATGAGTCACAGGTGCTGATAGCGGGCCGGTACCGGCTGCTCGAACCCATCGGGCGGGGCGCGATGGGAGAGGTCTGGCGCGGGCACGACGAGATGCTCGCCAGACCCGTCGCGGTCAAACTCCTGCTGGAGCAGGCGAGTTCGGACACCACCGCCGCCGCCCGGTTCCGGCTGGAGGCGCAGACCGCGGGAGCGCTGAACCATCCGCACGTGGTCGGCGTGCTGGACTTCGGGCAGCACGAGGAGCGGCTGTTCCTCGTCATGGAACTGGTGGAGGGCCACAGCCTCGCCCGCCTCAGCCGGCAGAGCGCCGAGCGGGTCGCCCGCATCGCCGCGCAGGCCGCCGCCGGTCTCGCCGCCGCACATCAGCAGGGCATCGTGCACCGCGACATCAAGCCCGCCAACCTGCTCCTCGACCCCCACGGCACCGTCAAGATCGGCGACTTCGGCATCGCCCGCTTCCTCGACGACCCCGGCGCGGCCCTCACCGCGACCGGGCAGATCGTCGGCACCGGTCTCTACCTCGCGCCGGAACGCGCCCTCGGCCGGCCCGCCGGACCGCCGTCCGACGTGTACGCGCTGGGCTGTGTGCTGTACCAACTCCTCACCGGGCGGCCCCCGTTCCAGGCCGACACCGCCCTCGGCGTGCTGCACCAGCACCTGGACGCCGCCCCGGTCCCGCCCCGCGACCTCGGCGTCAGCCTGCCTCCCGCCTTCGAGGACTTCCTGCTCGACCTGCTCGCCAAGGAGCCCGAGGACCGGCCCAGCGCCCAGGCGATCGCCGACTGGTTCGCCGGCGGCGCCTGGCACGGGCGCGCCGAGCCGCTGCCGCCCAGCCGGGAGCCGGCCGCCCCCGTACCGCCGCCCGCGGCGACCGCCGCCGTGGCCACCTACCGACTCCCGGCCCGCGAGCAGCACCGCCGCCCGGCCAGGACCCGCGGACTCGGCGGCACCGGGAAGAAGGTGGCCGCCACGCTCGCCGGCGTCCTGCTCTTCGTCGGCGCGCTGCTGGCCGGCATGACCTGGTTCGCGCCCGACCGCAGCTCCGCCGAGACCCCGCAGACCCCGGTGACCGGTACGCCCGCCCCGGGCGGGCCGCAGTCACCGGCCCCGCAGGCCACTGGGCCGGCGGCCGCCACCGTCACGGACGGCGAGCCGCAGCAGCAGTCGCAGGGCAGGCACCACAAGAAGAAGCACTCCGAGGACGACGGCTGAGACAACGGCTGAGAGACGGCCGAGACGACGAAGGAGGGCCCCGGACGGGGCCCTCCTCGCATGAGTCAGGACGGCGTCACTTCAGGTAGACGAGCCCGTCGGTGGTGACGGTCGGCCGGCCGCTGGTGCCCACGACCACGATCCTGACGGTGTGCTTGGCGCTCGCGGACCACGTCTTCGTCCAGATCGCCTGCCGGTACAGCGTGGTGGCGGACTTCAGATCCACGGTCGCGGTCTTCACCCCGTCCACGTACACGTACGCCTGGCCCGAGGTGGAGGCCCGGGAGACCACCCAGGCGGCGGACCGCCCGGTGAAGGTCCAGGTCAGGCTCGCTCCGGTGGAGGAGCTGGAGTACGAGGCGCCACCGAGGTAACTGCTGCCGGAGCGGGCGGACCAGCTGCCGGACTTCACGGCCGAGCTCTCCTGGAGGATCACCGGGGTGAAGGCGGCCGACGCGGTACGGGTGTTGCCGGCCCAGTCGGCGGCCCGCAGCGACCAGGTGGCGGCCGTACCGGACGCGGCGGTGCGGGCGGCGCTGTAGGTGGTCGGACCGTACGTCGCCGTACCGGGCGAGAGCAGGCTCACCGAGCGCAGGGCGGCGTTGTCGGCGGCCTTCCAGCCGAGCGTGACCGGGACGGCCGTGGTGTTCACGGTGCCGGTGCGCAGGGACAGCGCCGGGTTGGTGGTGAAGGTGGGGGCGGTCGTCTCGGCGACGACGTTCACCGACGCGGTCGTGGCGGTCCTGCCGGACTGGTGCACGGCCCGCACGGCGACGGTGTGGCTGCCGAGGGCGAGCGTGGTGCTCGCGGCGGACGCGGTGCCGGCGACCGAGGTCACGGCCTTGCCGTCGACGAGCAGATCGAAGCCCTTGACCAGTGAACGCGGCGTGGTGGCCGACCAGTTCACGGTGACGGCGCCCTTGGTGTAGTACGTCGAGCCGGACAGGCTCGCCCCGCCGGCCACCGAGGTGACCTTCAGCCCCTGCACGGGACCGGCCGCCCACGCCCGGACCGTCGGCAGCTGCGCGTACAGCGAGCTGCCCGGGCACTGGGTGTTGTAGCCGTCGCGGTGACCGGAGACGCGCTGGAAGGTGTACTTCGTCCCGGCCGTGTAGCCGCTGCCGAAGTAGTTGGTCTGCGTGGCGCCCGAGGTCAGCTGGACCGTGCCCGCCGGGTCGGCGCCGTACTGCCCGAGCTTCCAGGCCGCGACCCGGGCGACGGCCTCCAGCGCGGCGTTGCTCGCGGCGGTGGTGCTGTACTGGCCGAGCACCGCGATGCCCGCGGACTCCCGGTTCCAGCCGTAGGTGTGCGCGCCGAGCACCGGCAGGTCGACGCCGCCCTTGCGGCCCTCGAAGACGGTGCCGCACTTGTCGACGAGGAAGTTGTAGCCGATGTCGTTCCAGCCGTTGACCTGCGTGTGGTACGCGTAGATGCCGCGCACGATCGACGCCGAGTCGGTGCACGCGTAGGTGTTGTCACCGTCGGTGTGGTGCACGAAGACGGCCTTGACGTCGGCGTTGTACTCCGACGGATCGGGGCTCAGCGACTCGTCGGCGCCCCACGCGGCCCGCGAGGTGATCGGCGGCCGCGGCACGGTGGACGGCGGCGCGGTGGGCGGGGGCGGGGTGGTGGCCGTCGGCGAGGGGGACACGGAGTCCGTCGGCGACGGGGAGTCCGTGGGCGAGGCGGAATCGGTGGCCGAGGCGGAATCCGTGGGCGACGGCGAGTCGGTCACCGGAGCCGGCGCGGTGTCCGTCGGGGAGGCGGAGTCGGTCGCGGAGGCGGAGTCCGTCGGGGAGGCGGAGTCGGCCGGCGTCGCCTCGGCCACGAACGCGGCCGGCGCGGAGGGACTCACCCGCCTCTCGGCGTCGGTGACGACGCCCGGGTCGACCAGGTTGACCTGGAGGCCCTTCGGAAGAGCGCGCGTGCTGCCGTTCCTGCGCAGCACCCGGGCCTCGACCCCGTCGGAGGGACCGACCCACCGCGGCTCGGACGCGCCGCGCTCACCCTGGCCGGGGTGCTCCAGCGGGTCGGCGTCCACGTCGAGGTTCTGCCAGTCGCTCCACTCACCGCTGACGCTGCTGTGGGTGCGCACCTGCGCGGTGCCGTGCAGCCGGACGGCCGGGCCGCTCCAGGAGACGCCGACGAGCGAGAACGCGTGGGTGTCCGTGCGCGGCAGTTCCCGCTTGTCGCCGGCGGCACCGCCGAGCGCCAGGTCGTAGACCCGCGCGGGCCGCTTCGCCCGCATCGCGGGTCCGGAGTCGTGCGAGGGGCTGGCGACGGCGTACGTCACGACGCCCCCGCCTCCCAGCACCACGGCACCGAGCGTCAGCCACGCCCGTCGTTTCAGGCTCAGCGGTCTGTACGCATGCGAAGCACGCGTCGCAGGACGACTCACGGCGTATCCCACCCCGAAGAAGGCCGCGGAACGGCGGCAGAGGAAGCGAAGTCACAGAGGGCGCACCGGTCACTCGCGTGCACCGTTCACTACAGCGCGGGGGGCTGCGCCGACATCACAGGAGGCGGCCCTTCGGTGACGCAGATCACGCCACCGGCTCCTTTGCCATCCCTTTACAACCTGCCCGGGGGCCCGGTCGTCTCCCCGCACGACCGAGCACCACCCGCCCGTCCCGAGGGAGACACACCCATGCGCCGAAGCGGCCTCACGACCCTGGCTCTCGCCTGCGCGGCCGTCCTGGCGGCCACCGCCCCCGCGTTCGCCACCGCCAGTGCGACCCCCACCCCGGTGCCCTCGACGGCACCCTCCGCGTCCCCGACCCTCCCGGCCACACCCTCCGCGTCCCCGACCCTGCCGGACGCCGCACCCACGGCGGCACCGTCGGCCGCCCCGGCCCCGGGCCAGGTCTCGGTCGTCCCGAGCGGCGCCCCGAACACCGGGGCGGTGACCCCCACCGAGTCCCACTCCGGCCTCATCGGCGGGGGAGCCGCCGCGCTGCTCGTGGCGGGCGGCGCGGGTTTCGCCGTACGGCGCCGACGGGCGACCGGAGCGTGAGCCCCCTGACCCGGCGGACGTTCGCCGGCGCGGCGGCGGCGGCACTCCTCACCGCCTGCGCCGCGCCGAAGCCCCGCCCGGCGGCACCCCGGCACAACTCCCCGCTGCCGCCCGGCACACCGGCTCCCGTCCGCCTCCTCGTCCCGGTCATCGGCGTGGACACCCCCGTCATCCAGCTGGGTCTGGCGGCCGACGGCACGGTGGAGGTGCCGCCGGTCACCGCCCACGACCGGGCGGGCTGGTACCGGTACTCACCGGTGCCGGGCCGCACCGGCCCGGCGGTCCTGCTCGGCCATGTCACCGTCGGCCGCTACGGCGACGGCGTCTTCCGCCATCTGGCCCGGCTGCGCAGCGGCGACCGCATCACCACTCGCCTGTCGGACGGCACCGGCCCGGCGTTCACGGTGAGCGCCGTACGGACCGTCGCCAAGTCGCGCTTCCCCACGGCCGACGTGTACGGCGACGTCGGCCGGCCGGTGCTGCGCCTGATCACCTGCGGAGGCCGGCGCACGGACGACGGCTACCCCGACAACGTCATCGTCTTCGCGGAGCCGGCGCACGGTGGGTCGTGACCAGGAGGCGGCCGAACTGTTCGCCGTCCTCTACCCGCGCCTCGCCGGCTGGTGCCGCCGCCTCGTCGACGACGACGGGACGGCCCACGAGATCGCCTCGGAGGCGTTCACCCGGCTGTGGGCCCGCTGGACGAAGGTGGAAGAACCCCGCGGCTTCCTCTACGTCACCGCGGCCAACCTCGTGCGCGACCACTGGCGCAAACAGGAACGCGAA
Organism: Streptomyces sp. NPDC104814; assembly: GCF_055583185.1. Lineage (NCBI taxonomy): Bacteria > Bacillati > Actinomycetota > Actinomycetes > Kitasatosporales > Streptomycetaceae > Streptomyces > Streptomyces sp. NPDC104814. Next base: position 175,813 of record NZ_JBVJOL010000011.1, read on the forward strand.
CGCAGGGCGATCCGCCGGGCCGGTGCGGAGGTGCCCGCGCACACGGAACAGGCGGACCCCTCCGTCCGCCTCCTGGTGCAGTCCCTGCCCCGGCGGTTGCGCGTCCCGATCCTGCTGCACTATTACGCCGACATGCCGATCCGGGAGGTGTCGGTGCTGACCGGACGCAAGGAAGGAACCGTCAAGGCCGACCTGCACGCGGCCCGCGAACTGCTCCGCGTCCACCTGAGGAGAAGCCTTGACCACTCGCTTTGACGACGGCGACGACGACCCCCTCGTGGTGCTCCTGCGGTCCCCCACCGGGCACCTGCCCCCACCCCCGGGCCACTACCGCCGGCTGCGCCGCGCGGCGCGCACACGCCGGCTGCTCCGCGCGGCGGCGACGACGGCGGTGTGCTGCGCGGCGGCGACGCTGCTCGCACTCCCCCTGCACCGGGGCACGCCCCAGCCCCCCGTACGGCCTGCGGCCCCGCCCCGGGCAACCACCCCACCACCCCACACGTCGGCATCCCCCACGTCGGCATCCCCCACCCCGCTGCCGTCGGCGTCCCCGTCGTCACCCCCGTCAGCAACGCCGACAACGGCCCCGACGCCGTAACGCCTGCGGCAGCACCCGGCCCGGAAGGAGCGTCGGCGGGTGCGGGTACGTCGTGGCCGGTCGCGCAGTTCCCCGCGCCCCTGGGTGACCACGGTGACCGACCGCCCTGGACGGACCGCCCGCCCCGGCCCCGACCCACAACGCAGCGGAGGCGGGACCGCAACCGCCCACCGGTCGGAAACGGGCCGCCGCAGGCACCAAAAGGGCCGCGGGGAACGGCGCGACCAGCCACAACGAAACCCGCAGACGACGCCGCACCCCGTAGACGAGTGATCAGGTCCGCAGCGACAGCACCCTCCCCAGCACTCCCCTCAGCTCCCGCTCCGCGTCCTGCACCGCATGCGCCGTCCGCCACGCCACGAACCCGTCCGGCCGCACCAGCACCGCACCTCCCGCAGCGACCCCGTGCAGATCCGACCACGACACAGAAGGCTCCGGCACGAGATCCCCGCCCGCCCCCACCCGATGCGGCCGCAACGGCACACGCAGCTCGTCGGCCAGCCGCAGCGCCGCGTCGTACCAGGCCCGCCCCGCCACCGCATCGCACAGCAGCACCAGCGACGTCTCGTACAGATCCAGCGTCGACACCCGCGCGTCGCCCTCGCCGGAGCCCTCCCGCCGCCGCACCCACAGATGCGGCGCACGACTGCCCGGCGCCCCGGACAGCTCGAGCCGGTCGGGCACCACGGGCCCACCGGCATCGGCCCCGACGACCGCACCACCCGGGTAGCGGTACCCGAGCGCCACATCGAGGATCCCCCCGGGCCGCCGCCCCCCGCCTCCCCCGCCCCCGCCGGCCCCGGCGGCCGGCGCGAACCCGGGATGCTCGTGCTCCACCGACCGCACCGCTGCCCGCGCACTCGTCGCCTCGGCCACCGGCCGCCGTTCGGCGTCGTAGCTGTCGAGGAGCCCGTCCCCGGCCCACCCCCCGAGCACCGCCGCGAGTTTCCACGCGAGGTTGTGCGCGTCCTGGATCCCGGTGTTGGACCCGAACGCCCCCGTCGGTGACATCTCGTGCGCGGAGTCCCCGGCGAGGAAGACCCGCCCGGACCGGTAGGCCGTCGCGACCCGCTGGGCGGCGTGCCAGGGCGCCCGCCCGGTGATCTCCACGTCGAGGTCGTCGACACCCACCGCGCGCCGGATGTGCGCGATGCACCGCTCGTCGGTGAACTCCTCGACCGTTTCCCCGCGTTCGGGGTGCCAGGGCGCGTGGAACACCCAGTTCTCCCGGTTGTCCACGGGCAGCAGCGCCCCGTCGGCGTCGGGGGACGTCAGGTAGCACACGATGAACCGCCGGTCCCCGACCACCTCCGCCAGTGCGCGCGAGCGGAACGTGACGCTGATGTTGTGGAACAGGTCGCCGGGCCCGCTGTGCCCGATGCCGAGCTGCTCACGCACGGGGCTGCGCGGCCCGTCGGCGGCGACGAGGTAGTCCGCCCGCACCTTCAGGTGCTCGCCGGTCTCCCGGCTCTTGGCCACGGCCGTCACGCCGTCGCCGTCCACCTCGAAGGACATCAGCTCGGTGGAGAAGCGCAGATCACCGCCGAGCGCCACGGCGTGGTCGAGCAGTACCGGCTCGAGGTCGTTCTGGCTGCACAGGCACCACCCGGTGGGGCTGAAGCGGGCCAGCCCGCCGCCCGGGTCGATCTCCTTGAACAGCCACTCCCCGGCGTCCCCGACGAGCGTCGGCGTCTGCAGGATGCCGTGGTTGTCGGCGAGTGTGGCCGCGGCCCGGTGGATGTCCCCCTCGACGCCCGCGACGCGGAACAGTTCCATCGTCCGGACGTTGTTGCCGCGCCCACGCGGGTGAATGGACGTACCGGCATGCCGCTCCACGAGCGTGTGCCGTACCCCCAGACGGCCCAGGAACACGGATGTCGACAGTCCCACCAGGGACCCTCCGACGATCAGGACAGGAACCCGGTGCACGGCCTCCTGACCGGCCTGTTGCTTCATCGCTTCGCCTCCAGCGCATCGATCCCACGGGTTCACATCCATGCCCCCAACCGCCGTCGGCGGCTCACGCTTCACCCGCTCACCCCGCCCGGATCGCGCGCTCGTGCGGCTCGGCTCAGGATCGTCCCTACGTGGCCGCGGAGGCCGCCCCGGGCGACCCCCACCCACCACCCACCGCGGAAAACGAAAACTCCCCACCCGAAGAAGAGGTGTGCAGGATGACGGTCTCCCCCGCCGTGTCGACGGTCCCGGACCGCGTCGCCACGGACGCGTTCGACGGGTCCCGGGTGCGGGTCGTGCTCATGGTGGACATCCACGACGGAACCCAGCAGGAGTTCCTGACCGCCTACGAGCGCATGTGCGCGCAGGTGGCCTCCGTACCGGGACACATCAGCGACCAGCTGTGCCAGTCCCTGGAGAACCCCACCCAGTGGCTCATCACCAGCGAGTGGGAGAGCGCCGAGCCCTTCCTCGCCTGGGTCAACAGCGACCAGCACCTGGACATGGTCGAGCCGATGAGCGGCTGCGTGCGCGACACCCGTTCCCTGCGCTACACCGTGCTGCGCGAGACGTTCGGCAGCGCCGACGCCCTTCCCACGGGCGGTCTGCAGCCGGCCCCGCGCACCGGCGGCAACGTCGTCCGGCACGCCCTGACCTTCACGGTCACCCCGGGCAGCGAGGCCGTCGTCGCCGAGCTGCTGTCCCACTACGCCTCGCCGCAGCCCCGGGTGGACGACACCACCCGGCTGCTGCGCACGTCCCTGTTCCTGCACGGCAACCGGGTGGTGCGCGCGGTCGAGGTCCGCGGCGACCTGCAGGCGGCGCTGCGGCACGTGTCGCGCCAGCCGGAGGTGCGGGCCGTCGAGGAGGCCATCAACCCCTATCTGGAGCAGGACCGCGACCTGAAGGACCCCAAGTCGGCGCGGGCCTTCTTCACCCGGGCCGCGCTGCCCGCCGTACACCATGTGGACGCCGTCACCCCGGGCGCCGACGTGGAACGGGTGGCCCTGCTCTACTACGCCCGCCCGGGGGCCGGTCCGGCGCTGGCCCGGCTGCTGGCACGGCAGGACGCGGCGGCCGCCGGCGTCCCGCGGACCCCGGTGACGTCCTGCACCGTCTTCCACCGCGACGACCTCGTGGTGCGCCTGGTCGACGTGGCCGGCGATCCGCAGGACACCCCCGGGGACGTCCTGGCCCTGGCCGACGCCGAGGCGCGCGCCGCGGCCGCCGAGCTGCTGGACGGCGACGCCCTCGGCCTCGACGTCCCGCTGACGGACGAGCGGGCGCTGCCCCGCCTCCTGGCCCGGGCCCGGATGCGGCCGCTCACGGACCGCACGGCGGCCTCCTGACCCGCGCGGCGGCGGCCCTGGCGGCCGTACGTCCTCGCCGCGCGTATTTCCCGACTCACCCCGAACCCTCTTCCCTCCCGGAGTGAAACGTCATGACGCAACAGCAGGCACGCATCGTCGACCTCGGTTCGATCGCCCCCAACCGCCGGCGCGGCGGTGACGTCCGCGCGCTTCTGACGCCGACGACCGCGGGCTCGACCAGCGGCTTCATGGGCGTGGCCATCGTGCAGCCCGGGGAGCGCATCGCCGAGCACTACCACCCGTACTCCGAGGAGTTCGTCTTCGTCACGCAGGGCGTGTTCGAGGTGGACCTGGACGGCGAGCCGCAGCACCTGCGCACCGAGCAGGGGCTGCTGATCCCGCCGCACGTGCGGCACCGCTTCCGCAACGTCGGGGACACCGAGGCGCGGATCGTCTTCCACCTCGGCCCGCTGGCGCCGCGCCCGGACATGGGGCACGTCGACACGGAGGACGCCGAACCGGCCGGGGCGGTGTCATGAACCGGCGCGTCGCGGTCACCGGCATAGGCGTCGTCGCACCCGGCGGCATCGGCGTCCCCGCCTTCTGGGACCTGCTCTCCAGTGGCCGTACGGCCACCCGCAGGATCTCCCTGTTCGACCCGGAGGGCCTGCGCTCGCAGATGGCCGCCGAGTGCGACTTCGACCCCGCGGCGCACGGGCTGGACCTCGCGACCGTCCAGCGCTGCGACCGGTACATACAGTTCGCCCTGGTCGCGGCCGCCGAGGCGGTCCGGGACGCGGGCCTGGACACGGCGGTCGAGGACCCGTGGCGGATGGGTGCCTTCCTCGGCACCGCGGTCGGCGGCACCACCCGGCTGGAGCACGACTACGTGCTGGTCAGCGAGCGCGGCGCCCGCTGGGACGTGGACCACACGAAGGCCGGCCCGGACCTGCACCGCGCGTACTCACCGAGCACCCTCGCCGCGGCCGTGGCGGAGGAGTTCGGGGCGCGTGGCGTCGTGCAGACCGTCTCCACGGGCTGCACCTCGGGTCTGGACGCGGTCGGCTACGCCGCGCAGGCGGTCGCCGAGGGCCGCGCGGACGTGGTCATCGCGGGTGCGTCGGACTCGCCCATTTCCCCGATCACCATGGCGTGCTTCGACGCGATCAAGGCGACCTCGCCCAGCAACGACGACCCCGAGCACGCCTCCCGCCCCTTCGACGCCCGCCGCAACGGGTTCGTGATGGGCGAGGGCGGCGCGGTCCTGGTGCTGGAGGACCTGGAGCACGCCCGGGCCCGGGGCGCGGAGATCTACTGCGAGCTGGCGGGCTACGCCACGTACGGCAACGCCTACCACATGACCGGTCTGACCAAGGAGGGCCTGGAGATGGCGCGGGCCATCGACGACGCCCTCGGTCAGGCCCGGCTGGACCCGACGGCCGTGCACTACGTCAACGCGCACGGCTCGGGCACCCAGCAGAACGACCGGCACGAGACCGCCGCGGTCAAACGCGCCCTGGGTGCGCACGCCTTCGACACCCCGATGAGCTCCATCAAGTCGATGGTGGGTCACTCGCTCGGCGCGATCGGCTCCATCGAGCTGGTGGCGTGCGTGCTGGCGATGGCCCACCAGGTGGTGCCGCCGACCGCGAACTACGAGGTGCCGGACCCCGAGTGCGACCTGGACTACGTGCCGCGCACCGCGCGGGAACGGCAGCTGTCCACGGTGCTGTCGGTGGGCAGCGGGTTCGGCGGGTTCCAGTCGGCGGTCGTGCTGACAGGACCGGTAAGGAGACTGCGATGAGCGGACCGGATACCCGGCGGGCCGTCGTCACCGGGCTGGGTGTGGTGGCGCCGCAGGGCGTCGGCGTGGAGACGTACTGGAAGGCGGTGGCCGACGGCCGCGGCTTCCTCGGCCCGATCACCCGGGAGGGCTGCACGCATCTGCCGCTGAAGGTGGGCGGCGAGGTGCGGGAGTTCGACCCGGCGGCGCTGATCGAGGCGACGTACCTGGTCCAGACGGACCGGTTCACGCACCACGCGATGGCCGCGGCCCAACTGGCCCTGGACGACGCCCGGCTGGCGCCTGCCGACCTCGACTCGCCGTACGCGGTGGGCGTGGTGACGGCGGCGGGCTCCGGCGGCGGCGAGTTCGGCCAGCGGGAGCTGCAGAAACTGTGGGGTGACGGTCCCAAGCACGTCGGGCCGTACCAGTCGATCGCCTGGTTCTACGCCGCCAGCACCGGCCAGACCTCCATCCGCGGCGGGTTCAAGGGCCCGTGCGGCGTGGTGTGCGCGGACGAGCCGGGCGGCCTGGACGCGCTGGCGCACGCGGCCCGTGCGATCGGCCGGGGCACCGACGCGGTGGTGGCCGGCGCCACGGAGGCGCCGCTCGCGCCGTACTCGATGGTGTGCCAGCTCGGCTATCCCGAGCTGAGCACCAGCGACGACCCCGAGCGCGCGTACCGCCCGTTCACCTCGGGCGCGTGCGGTTTCGTGCCCGGTGAGGGCGGCGCGATGTTCGTCCTGGAGGACGAGCGGGCGGCGCGCGAGCGGGGCGCGGAGGCACGGGCGACGGTGGCCGGTCACGCGGCGACCTTCACCGGGGCCTCCCGCTGGGCCGACTCCCGGGAGGGGCTGGCCCGCGCGATCACCGGGGCGCTGGAGCAGGCGGGGTGCCGTCCACAGGATGTGGACGTCGTCTTCGCCGACGCGCTCGGGGTGCCCGAGGCGGACGAGGCGGAGGTCCTCGCCCTCGCCGACGCGCTCGGGCCGCACGCCCGGAAGGTGCCGGTGACCGCGCCGAAGACCGGCGGGGGCCGCGCGCACTGCGCGGCGGCGGTGCTGGACGTGGCGACGGCGGTGCTCGCGATGGAGCACGGCCTGATCCCGCCCACGCCGAACGTCTTCGACCCCTGCCACGAGCTGGACCTGGTGACCGGCCGGGCCCGGACCGCCGAGGTCCGTACGGCCCTGGTCGTCAGCCGGGGCCTGATGGGCAACAACGCGGCGCTCGTCCTGCGCGCGCCGTGACCATCCACGCGAGCCACGAGAGAGGGAACAGCACATGACCGACCAACTGGACCACCGGCTGACCGCCCGCGTCACCTACGCCGACCTGGCCGAGCTGATGAAGCGGACGGCCGGCGTCAGCGTCGAGCCGCAGGAGCTGGAGCGGCAGTCCGCCTCGGGCTTCGACAGCTTCGGGCTGGACTCGCTGGGCCTGCTCGGCATCGTCGCCGAGCTGGAGAAGCGGCACGGCGCCGGCCTGCCGGAGAACGCGGAGAAGTGCAAGACGCCGGCCGAGTTCCTCGCGCTGGTGAACGACGCCCTGACGAGCGGAGCCTGACATGACCGACGGCCACACCGAGAACGAGATCACCATCGCCGCCCCGCTCGACCTGGTCTGGGACATGACCAACGACCTGGAGAACTGGCCGGACCTGTTCAGCGAGTACGCCTCCGTCGACGTTCTCGACCGCAAGGGCGACACGGTCACCTTCCGGCTCACCATGCACCCCGACGAGCAGGGCAAGGTGTGGAGCTGGGTGTCGGAGCGCACGGCCGACCGGGCGAGCCGCACGGTGCGCGCGCACCGCGTGGAGACCGGGCCCTTCCAGTACATGAACATCCGCTGGGAGTACCGCGAGACGTCCGAGGGTGTGCGGATGCGCTGGATCCAGGACTTCGCGATGAAGCCCGAGGCGCCGGTCGACGACGCGGGCATGACCGCGATGATCAACCGCAACTCGAAGACGCAGATGGCGCTGATCCGGGACCGCATCGAGCAGGCGGCCGGCGACGAGCGCCGCGAGCCGGCGCTGGCCACGGACTGAAGGGGCGCACCGATGCACCACACCCTGATCGTCGCCCGGATGAAGCCCGGTTCGGAGAACGACATCGCGCAGGTCTTCGCCGACTCCGACCGGGGCGAGCTGCCGCACCTGGTGGGCGTCAGCCGGCGCAGCCTGTTCCAGTTCAACGACATCTACCTGCACCTCATCGAGGCGGAGCAGGACCCGTCCCCGGCGATCGCCCGCCTGGTCGACCACCCGGAGTTCCGTGACGTCAGCGAACGTCTGACGCCGTTCGTCTCCGCGTACGACCCGGCGACCTGGCGCAGCCCCAAGGACGCGATGGCCCACCGCTTCTACCACTGGGACGCGGCCACGGTCCGCTGACCGCGGCCCCCGCCCGGGCCCGGCCGACCACGGCCGGGCTCAGCCGCGCACCCCGGCGAGTTTGTCCGGGTTCACCTGCAGCCGCAGGCTGCGGATACGGCCGTCCACCACGTCGTACGTCAGCGCGCCGACCGGCGTGCCGCCCAGCATCATGAGCAGGCCGAGCTCGCCGTTGATCTCGGCGCGCTCCATGACCACGCCCCGGGTCTGCGGCTTGGCGAGGACGCCCAGGATCCAGCGGCCCACGTGGTCGGAGCCGTACAGCGGACGCCGGGCCGCGGTGACCCTGCCGCCGCCGTCGGACCAGCACGTGACGTCCGGGGCGAGGAGTTCCAGCACCGCGTTCAGGTCACCGCCCCCGCACGCCTCGATGAAGCGGCTGGTGACCTCCGCGCGGCGGCCGGCGTCGGTGTCGTAGCGGGGGCGGCGGGCGCGCACGTGCTCACGGGCGCGGTGGGCGATCTGCCGGACCGCCGGTTCGGGGCGGTCGAGGGTCTCGGCGATCTCGGCGTGGCTGTACCCGAAGACCTCGCGCAGCACGAACACCGCCCGCTCGACCGGCGTCAGGGTTTCCAGGACCACCAGCATGGCCGTCGACACGCTGTCCGCCATCTCCGTCTCCTCAGCGGCGTCGGGGGAGGTCAGCAGCGGCTCCGGCAGCCAGGGGCCCACGTACTTCTCGCGCTGCGCCCGGGCCGAGGTGAGCCGGTTCAGGGCGAGGTTGGTGACCGTGCGGACCAGATACGCCCGCGGGTCGCGCACGCCGGAGCGGTCCGCGCGGTGCCAGCTCAGCCAGGCGTCCTGGAGCACGTCCTCGGCGTCCGCGACACTGCCGAGCATCCGGTAGGCGGTGGCGAACAGCAGCCGGCGGTGCGCGAGGTAGGGATCCTGCCGGTCTCCGGTGTCCCGGCGGTCCTGCCGGTCCGGCTCGCCCTGGCGGTCCTGCCGGTCCGGCTCGTCCTGGCGGTCCTGCCGGTCCGGCTCGTCCCGCCGGTGCTGCCCGGTCGTCGGTTCCGTCATCGTTTCCGCTTCCCCTCACCGCGTCGCCCGGCCGCCCCGGGACAGGGCCAGGTTCACATCGACCCGCTTGACGAGCCGGTACGCCGGCAGCGGGCTCGCGCTGACCGTCTCCTTGTACAGCACGGCGGCCCGGCCCCCGAGGTACGCCCGGCGGGGGGTGTCGTCGGGGTGGGTGAACTGGATGACGGCGTCGCGCCGGCCGAGGCTCACCGGCTGGTGCACATAGCCGAAGCGGAACGGCTCGACCGGCTTGCCCCGCAGCCGGCGGGCGATCGTGTCGGCGGCGTACTGGGCGGTGGGCATCCCGCTCTGGCAGGTGCCGTGCAGCGGTCCCCACGGCATGCGCACGGCGGCCGCGTCCCCGACGGCGTACACCTCGGGGTGGGACACGGATCGCAGGGTGCGGTCCGTGACCACGCGGCCGGTGTCGTCCACCTCGATCCCGGCGTCGGTGGCCAGACGCGGCGCGCGCACGCCGGTCGTCCACAGGCACACGTCGGCCGGCGCCACCTCGCCGGTCGCCAGTTCGACGCCGTCGGGCAGCACCTTGGTGACCGCGGCGCCGGTGCGGGTGCGCACCCCGAGCCGGTGCAGCGCGCGGTGCAGATGGGCGCGGGCCCGTTCGCCCATCAGGGCGCCCGGCTCGCCCGTGCTGATCAGCGTCACCGTCAGCTCCGGGTACGTCTCCGCGATCTCCGTCGCCGCCTCCACGCCGGTCAGCCCGGCGCCGCACACGGCCACCGTGCCGCCGCCGGCCGCCGCGAGCGTGCGCAGCCGGCCGGCCAGGGCGAGCGCCGCGTCCCTGCCGTTCAGGGTGTGCGCGTGGGCGTCCGCGCCGGGCACCCGCCCGGTGTCGGGCGCGCTGCCGAGGGCGTAGACGAGCGTGTCGTACGGCAGCACCGCCGCACCCTCGTCGACGGTCACCGTGCGAGTCGCGGCGTCCAGCGCGGTGACCGTGCCCTGCACGAAGGCGACGCCGGTGTCGGCGAGCAGGTCCGGGATGCGGTGGTCGGCCAGCTCCTGACCGGCGGCCAGCTGGTGCAGCCGCAGCCGTTCGGTGAAGCGGTCCGAGGGGTTCACCAGGGTGATGCGGACGCCCCTGGCGCGGCGGGTGCGGCGGGCCAGGCGGAGGGCCGCCAGCATGCCGGTGTAGCCGGCGCCGAGGACGACGATGCGGTGCTCTGCGTACTGATCCTGATGCGTCATGGTCCCTCCCGGGTCCGGGCCACCCATGCGGTGACGCCCAGGGGACAAGGGACGGGGAACTGATGTGACAGGTACCGGAAGTGACGCCCGTCACACACGGCGGGGCTGCCCCGCCGACCAGGGGCAGCCCCGCTGCAGCCGCCGGGGGGAGGTACCGCGCCGGATGCCTGCCATGACAGCCGTGGGGGATCCGACCACTGTCGGCACCCGGGCGCTCCGTCCCCGCGGCGGCTGCCCCCAGGCTGCCGTGCCCGCCGGGCACCGCGCACCACGACCGGGGAAGCTCCGTATACCTACTCCCGCCAGGTCCCACCCGGCCCGGCCCCACCCCCTACCTAGGTACCCGGGCCGGTCACCGTCGTGATCTCCGTGCGGGAGGTGACGCGCAGCTTGGCCAGGATGTGCTCGACATGGGCGTCGACGGTCCGCTTGGAGATGACCAGCCGCTCGGCGATCTCCCGGTTCGACAGCCCCCGCGCGACCAGCGCGGCGACCTCCCGCTCGCGCCGGGTGAGCGCGTCCGCCGCCCGTCCCTCGACCGGCTCCCGGGGCCGCGGCGGCCGCCGTACGCCGTCCCCGGGCTCCGGCTCGTCGGCACCCGCGCGTACCGCCTCCAGCACCTGCCGCCCCGACATCCGCGCCCCGGCGTCCCGCAGCCGCCCGAACTCCTCCGCGCCCAGCGCCGCCCGCACCGCCCGCTGCACCGCCTCCTGCTCCTGCAGCAGCCGCGGCAGCATCGCCACCGGGTCGCCGCCCAGACGCCGCGCGTGCTCGGCGTACCCGAGCAGCCGGCATGCGCGCGCGTGCCGGCCGCGCCGGGCCTCGTACCAGGCGAGCCCCAGACAGGCCAGGGCCGCCACCAGCACCTCGCCCATCTCCGCGGCCGCCTGAAGGGACTGCTCGAAGCACACCGCGCTGTCGTCGTGGTCCCCGGCGAGCGACAGGATCAGCCCCTGTACCGCCAGCGTGGAGGCGTAGATCTGCCGCTCCCCGGTGCCCTCGAGATACGCCAGCCCCGTCGCGCACAGCTCCAGCGCACCCATCGTGTCGCCGAGCACGGCCCGCAGCAGGGCGCCCTCGTAGTGCACGACCCCGATACCGAGCGCGTCACCGGCGGCGACGATCCGCTGCCGGGCCCGCTCCAGATCCGCCAGCCCCTCCTCGACCCTGCCGCCGAGCGCGGTCATCGCCCCCAGATACGCCTCGGCGAACAGCTCCACCCGTCGCTCCCCGGCCCGCCGCGCCACCGCGTGGGCCTCCGGGAAACGCTCCAGGGCGGTGTCCAGGTCGGCCGTCCACACCCCGAACACCCCGGTCATGAACAGCCCCCAGGCCCGCTCGGGGCAGTCCCGCGGGGTCAGCTCCAGCGCCTTGTCGATCCAGTACCGCCCCTCCGACAAGGTGCCCGCGGCCCGCCAGTACGGCCCGAGCCGGGCGGCCAGCCACAGCGCCCGCGGCGCCCTCGCGGGGCTCGCGCAGCCGTACTCCAGGGCGGCCCGCACATCAGCGGCCTCCCGCCGTACCGCGCGGTGCAGGGCGACCTGGGACGGCCCGACGAACTCGTCCCAGAAGCGGCCCACGAGCCGCTCGCAGCGCCCGAAGTGCCGCTCCAGGACCACCTCGTGCTCGTCGGCCAGGGACAGCCGGCCCCGCCCGTACTCACGGATCGTGTCCAGCAGCCGGTAACGGGCCGCGCCGCCGTCCTCGTCGACGCGCTGCACGACCGACTTGTCGACCAGGGCGACCAGCGCCTCGACGACCCGCTCGGCGGGCAGGCCGCCCCCGGCGCAGACCTCCTCGGCCGCCGCCAGGTCGAAGGGCCCCGCGAACACGGAGAGCCGGGCCCACAGCAGCCGTTCCGGCGGGGTGCACAGCTCGTGGGACCAGTCGATGGCGGTACGCAGGGTCTGGTGCCGGGTGAGCGCGGTGCGCCGGCCCCCGGTGAGGACCTCGAAGCGGCGGTCGAGCCGGGCGACCAGCTCCGCGAGCGGCAGCGCGCGCAGCCTGACCGCCGCCAGCTCCAGGGCGAGCGGAATGCCGTCGAGCCGGTCGACCAGGGCGAGCGTGCGCTCCCGGTCCGCGTCGGTGACGCCCTGCCCCGCGGTGACGGTGGCGGCCCGCTGCAGGAACAGCTCCACCGCGTCCTCGCGGGGCAGCGGGGCCAGCGTCAGACAGTGCTCACCGGGCACGTCCAGCGGCTGCCGGCTGGTGGCGAGCACGCTCAGCCCGGGCGCCTCGCGCAGCAGGATGTCGCAGAGCGTCGCGCACGCGTCGAGCAGATGCTCACAGGTGTCCAGGACGACCAGCATCCGCCGGCCGCGCAGATGCTCCACGACCGCGTCCAGCGCGCTCATGCCGGACTGCTCGGGCAGCTCCAGCACCCCGGCGAGCGTCGCCGGGACCAGCTCGGCGTCGTGCAGCGCCGACAGCTCGACCAGCCGCACCCCGTCCGCGTACCGTGCGGCCGCCTCCCCGGCCGCCCGCAGCGCCGTACGGCTCTTGCCGACACCGGCGGGCCCGGCCAGCGTGACGAGCCGCGCCTGGGCCAACGCCTCGCGCAGCACGACGAGTTCCCGTGCGCGTCCCACGAAACCGGTGACCTCGGCCGGGAGTTGTCCGCCGCGCCGCTGACCGAATCCGAATCCCATACGACCCCCGTGCGGTCCTGCTGCCGGAACTCGTCACAGCGTAGGGATGCGGAGGCACGGCGTTGCCTTCACACGTCCGTACACCGCCCGGTCGGAGGACGCACGGTGCCTAGGTGTCACCCGCAGCGGTGATGCCGCCCGTACAACCGTCCGAGGGGTGAGCCGGCGACCGGAGTGGACGTCAGGCCATCCAGAAGAACACCGCCGTCATGCGCTTCTCCTCCAGCGCGACGCCGTGGTAACCGGTCGCGCTGTGCACGAGGTTGGCGTGATAGAGCAGCAGCCGGTTGTACCGGTGCGGAACGGTCACGTCCTCCTCGAAGGCGTCCGGTGCGACGAACCGGGTCCCGAGGGCCTGGACGAGATTGGTGTGCGGCGCCTGCACGACGTTGCCGCCGAGCCGCCCCCCGGGCAGGGACTGGCGGTAGAAGGCGGTTCCGCAGCCCTTGGGCACCGACGGGTTGAGGTACAGCACGGCCGCGTACCGGCACAGTGCCCGGGAGTCGGTGTGCGGCCGGGGCTCGCTCTCGCCCTCTCCCACGACCTGCACACAGTTGTGGTTGAGGGTGCCGCCGCCCGGCGCCTGCTGTACCCACAGCTCCTTCGCCCCGGTCGCCCTGCGCACGAGCTTCTCGACGGCCGCCAGCTCGTCGGGTTCCAGACCGGGCATGGTGCGCAGCCCGGGCCAGCTCTCGGAGGTGTACGGATAGCCCTTGACCCAGTCGTCCCGGCCCAGCACGCGCTCGCGCACCGCGTCGGGGTCGGGCAGGACGTCGTCGAAGACCCAGTAGTCGCGCCCCTTGGTGGGCTTGCGATACGGCAGGACGGGCAGCGGCACGGACATGCGGCCGAATGTAGGGGCGGCCCGGCTATGGACTCTCCCGGGGAAGGGTCAACACTCCCGGAGGAAAGGTCAACCTTTCACCAACTCATCTGCGGTGCTGCGCCGTTACCGCCCCTTACGTCACGGTGATGCGGATCTGCTCGCTCGCCGCGCCGACCCCGTTGAAGGTGGCCGTGGCCTGGAGCCGCCCGGCGCCCGCCGGCAGGTCGGCCGCGGGGACGCACGACCAGGTGCCGTCGGCGGCGGCGGTCGTGGAGCACACCTCGTTCTCGTCCTGGTCGCGGACGGTGACCTGGGCGCCCGGGTAGGCGGTCCCGGCGGTCCGCGGCCGCGGCCCGAGCGGCACACCGGCCAGCGGCTGGGTCAGCGTCGGCTCGGGCAGCCCCACCGTCACGGAGCAGGCCCCCTCGTCCCGGCGGCCGCCGTCCGCGTCCGTGACGACCATCGCGCACGCGCTCAGCCGGGTCCCCGGCACGGCGTCCGCGGGAACGGAGAGCACGAACGGGAACGTCCGGCCGGACCACGGACCGGCCGCGGCGGTACCGGTGAACGTGTAGCTGCCGGTGCCGCCGTCGGAGGCGACGGCACCCCGGTACCCGCCGTCGGCCAGCGGCGTACCGGTCACCGCGGCGGGCTCCGCCACGGTGAGCGTCAGCCGGGACCCGGCGCCCAGCGCGGGACCGCCGTAGCCGGAGACCTCCAGCAGCCCCTGCCGGCCGGGAACGATGGTCACCGAGCCCCACAGCTCGCGTTCCTGCGCGCCGGCGGGCGACTGGACGAGGACGGTCAAAGCGAGAGCTGCGCAGCAGCCCAGCGAAGCGAGGGGGCGTCTCATGGTGGCGCGATCTCCCTGAACGAACGGGTGTCGACCCCCCACGCCGATTCTCGGTCCCCTGCGCGTCACGCGCCGCGCCGGTGCGCCCATGCGAGTGACAGCAACGGCAGCCGGCCCTCAGGGGCGCGGGGCGCTGCTCGACGTGCGGCTCCGCCGCGCGGGCGCGACCCGCCCCCACCCACCCGCGGACGAGAGAGGTCCTCAGCCCGCCTCCCGCTTGTCGTCGTCGACGATCTCCGCATCCACCACGTCTTCACCGGCGTCGGCACCGGAGGCGCCGGACGCACCGGACGCACCGGACGCACCGGACGCACCGGACGCACCGGATGCGCCGGACGCACTAGACGCACCGGAAGCACCGCCCCCCTCCCCCTGCCCCGCGGAGGCATACATCGCCGTGCCGATCTTCTGTGCCGCCTGAGCCGCCTTGTCCACCGCGGAGCGGATCACCCCGGTGTCCTCCCCCTTCAGCGCCTCCTTCAGCTCCGCCAGCGCCTCCTCCGTCTCCCTCCTGGCGTCCGCCGGGATGTTCTCCGGGTTGTCCCGGATCAGCTGCTCCGTCCGGTAGAGCAGCTGCTCCCCCTGGTTGCGGGTCTCCGCCGCCTCCCGCCGGCCGCGGTCCTCCTCGGCGTGCTGCTCGGCCTCGCGCACCATGCGGTCGATGTCGTCCCTCGGCAGCGCGGAGCCCCCGGTGACGGTCATCTTCTGTTCCCTGCCGGTGCCGAGGTCCTTCGCGGAGACGTGCATGATCCCGTTGGCGTCGATGTCGAAGCCCACCTCGATCTGCGGCACCCCGCGCGGCGCCGGCGGCAGTCCGGTCAGCTCGAACATGCCGAGCTTCTTGTTGTAGGCCGCGATCTCCCGCTCCCCCTGGTACACCTGGATCGTCACCGACGGCTGGTTGTCCTCCGCCGTCGTGAAGATCTCCGAACGCCGCGTGGGGATCGTCGTGTTGCGCTCGATGAGCCGGGTCATGATGCCGCCCTTGGTCTCGATGCCGAGGGACAGCGGGGTGACGTCCAGCAGCAGGACGTCCTTGACCTCGCCCTTGAGCACACCGGCCTGCAGCGCGGCGCCCACCGCCACGACCTCGTCGGGGTTGACGCCCTTGTGCGGCTCCTTGCCCGTCAGCTCCTTCACCAGCTCCGTCACGGCCGGCATCCGCGTCGACCCGCCGACCAGCACCACGTGATCGATGTCCTTGACGGAGATCCCCGCGTCCCGCACCGCGTTCTGGAACGGCCCCTTGCAGCGCTGCAGCAGATCCGCCGTCAGCTGCTCGAACTGCGCCCGCGTGAGCTTCTCCTCCAGATGCAGCGGCCCCTGGGCGGAGGCGGTGACATAGGGCAGGTTGATGCTCGTCTCCGTCGACGAGGACAGCTCGATCTTCGCCTTCTCCGCCGCCTCCCGGAGCCGCTGCACCGCCATCTTGTCCTTCGACAGGTCGACGCCGTAGTTGTTCTTGAACCCGGTGACCAGGTGGTCGACGATCCGCTGGTCCCAGTCGTCGCCCCCGAGGTGGGTGTCGCCGTTGGTCGCCTTGACCTCGATGACACCGTCGCCCATCTCCAGCAGCGACACGTCGAACGT
Source organism: Streptomyces sp. NPDC104814 (assembly GCF_055583185.1). Lineage (NCBI taxonomy): Bacteria > Bacillati > Actinomycetota > Actinomycetes > Kitasatosporales > Streptomycetaceae > Streptomyces > Streptomyces sp. NPDC104814. The sequence goes on from NZ_JBVJOL010000011.1 coordinate 192,001, forward strand.
GCCGCCGCCCAGGTCGAAGACGAGCACCGTCTGGTCGTTGCCCTTGTCCAGCCCGTACGCCAGGGCCGCCGCCGTCGGCTCGTTGACGATCCGCAGGACGTTCAGGCCGGCGATCTCCCCGGCCTCCTTCGTGGCCTGCCGCTGGGCGTCGTCGAAGTACGCCGGCACGGTGATCACGGCGTCGGTGACGTCCTCCCCGAGGTACGCCTCCGCGTCCCGCTTCAGCTTCTGCAGCACCCGCGCGGAGACCTCCTGCGCGGTGTACCGCTTGCCGTCGACGTCGCCGCTCTCCGGGAACCGCCAGGAGTGGTCGCCCACGTGCCGCTTCACGGACCGGGCGGTGCGCTCCACGTTCGTCACGGCCTGCCGTTTGGCGACCTCCCCGACGAGCACCTCGCCGTTCTTGGCGAAGGCGACGACGGACGGGGTGGTGCGGGCGCCCTCCGTGTTGGTGATGACGGTGGGCTCGCCGCCCTCCAGGACCGCGACCACCGAGTTCGTGGTGCCGAGATCGATTCCGACCGAACGCGCCATCGGGCTCTCCCTTCTCGGGTGCCGTAGCTGCCGGGGCTGCGGGCCTCACCTCACATTCCTGCATAAATCGGGATCCGACCACCGTCAAGGAAGATTTTTTACGGCGCCCCCCGAACACCAGCGCCGCCGGCCGCGTACTCCTGTGCGTCCGACCGGACGACGACAGGAGGCATGGTGCGACTCTCGCGGACCGCGACGGGAACCCTCTTCATGGGCGGAGCCCTCGGCCTGACCCTCGTTGCGCTCGCCTATCCCGCCATGCTGGGCCTGCAGACGGTGTCCAGCGACACCTCTCGGGTGATCGCCAACACCCAGTGGGGGCCGCTCACGGAGGGCGACCGGGACTTCGTGGTGAAGGTGCGCGCGGCCGGGCTGTGGGAGTACCCCGTCGGGCAGATGGCCCTGAAGAAGAGCACCGACAAGGCGGTCCTCACGGCGGGCCGCCACCTCATCGACGGGCACGCGGCCCTGGACATCACCTGCCGCAGGATCGCGCCGATGCTGAACATCACGCTGCCCAACCTGCCCAGCCCTCAGCAGCAGGGCTTCATCGCCACCCTCAACGCGGACAGCGGCAAGCAGTTCGACTCGGACTTCGCCAACATCCTGCGGGTGACGCACGGGTCGATCTTCAACACGGTCGCGAAGATCCGCTCCACGACGAAGAACACGCTGGTGCGCGCGCTGGCCGACCAGGCCAACGACACCGTGCTCGACCACATCACGGTCATGGAGAAGACCGGCCTGGTCAACTTCGACCAGGCCCTCTTCCAGCAGACCTCCCCGCCGAAGCTGCCCTCGAACGACGTCACCCCGCCACCTCCGGCCGGGGGTCAGCCGCAGGTGGTCCTCACCCCGCCGCCGAACCCGACGTCCGTCCCGGTCCCGCTGCCCGGCGACCCGTCCCCGACGGTGCGCTGACCGAGCCGGGAGCCGGACCGTGGTGCCCGGGCGCTGACCGAGCCGGACCGCGGTGTCCGTGCGCTAGCCGAGCCAGACCGTGGTGTCCGGGCCGAGGCGGCCCTCCTCCAGCGGTGCGCTGGCCAGCAGCACCTCACCGGCCGGCAGCGGCACCGCCCGCTCCGACAGGTTGGCGACACACCGCCAGCCCTGGGAGCGGGCGAAGGCGAGCACCCCGGCCGGGACGTCCTCGGCCCACCGCAGCTCCTCGCCCTCCGCCAGCTTGCGGCGCAGCTTCAGCGCGGACCGGTACAGCTCCAGCGTCGAGCCCTCCACACCGTCCTGCGCCTGCACGGCGTACGACGCGAAGGACGGCGGCTGCGGCAGCCAGGCGCCGCCCGCCCCGAAGCCGTACGACGGGCCGCTCACCGTCCACGGCAGCGGCACCCGGCAGCCGTCGCGGCCCTTGCGGACATGGCCCGTCTGCTCCCAGATCGGGTCCTGGAGCACCTCGGCCGGCAGTCCGGCGACCTCGGGCAGCCCCAGCTCCTCGCCCTGGTAGAGATACGCCGAGCCGGGCAGCGCCAGCATCAGCAGCGTCGCCGCGCGGGCCCGGCGCAGCCCGGCCGCCGGGTCGATCCGGGGCGCGCGGCCGCCGGACAGCAGCCAGGCGTTGTCGTCGGCGCCCGGCGGCAGCATCAGCCGGGAGGCGTGCCGGACGACGTCGTGGTTGGACAGCACCCAGGTGGCCGAGGCGCCGACGGCCCGTGCGCCGGCCAGCGAGGAGGTGACGACCTCGCGCAGCGCGTCCGCGTCCCAGGGTGCCTGGAGGTACTCGAAGTTGAACGCCTGGCCCAGTTCGTCCGGCCGGGCGTACAGCGCGCGGCGCTCGCCCGGCACCCAGGCCTCGGCGATGGCCGCGCGGGGCGGGGAGTAGGTGTCGAGGAGGCGGCGCCAGTCCCGGTAGATCTCGTGCACCTCGTCGCGGTCGTAGAAGGGATGGCTGCCCGGGGGCAGCACCGCCAGCGCCGCCTCGTCGCTCAGCTCGGGCGCGCCGAGGTCGCGCAGCGGCTCGGACAGATCCTTGGCCAGGGCGTGGGCGACGTCCACCCGGAAGCCGTCCACGCCGCGGTCGGCCCAGAAGCGCAGGGTGGTGCGCAGGTCGGCGCGGACCTCGTCGTCGGCCCAGTTCAGGTCGGGCTGCTCGCGGGCGAACAGGTGCAGGTACCACTGCCCGTCCGGCACCCGCTCCCAGGCGCTGCCGCCGAACACCGACTGCCAGTCCGACGGCGGCAGCTCCCCGTGGGCGCCACGGCCGTCCCGGAAGACGTACCGCTCCCGGGCGCGCGAGCCGGGCCCGGCCCGCAGGGCCTCCTGGAACCAGGCGTGCCGGTGCGAGGTGTGGTTGGGGACGATGTCGACGACGACCTTCAGGCCGAGCCGGTGCGCCTCGGCGACCAGCGCGTCGAAGTCGTCCAGGGTGCCGAGGCGCGGGTCGACGGCGCGGTGGTCGGCGACGTCGTAGCCGCCGTCGGCCAGTTCGGAGGGGTAGAAGGGGCTCAGCCACAGCGCGTCGGCGCCGAGCGCGGCCAGGTGGGTCAGGCGGCCGGTGATCCCGCGCAGGTCGCCTAGCCCGTCGCCGTCGGCGTCGGCGAAGCTGCGGGGATAGACCTGGTAGACGACGGCCTGCCGCCACCAGCCGGGGTCGCGGGAGGAGAGATCGGGCACGCGGACTCCGTTCGCCGGTCACGGATCGTCAAGAAGATGACTGTCCATTTCCCGTCGGAAGGGAACACCGCGGCGGCCTCCCGGCTCAGACCCCGTCGGCGGTGCACTGCGCGAGCAGCGCCTGTACGTCCGCGTCGACCACCCGGTAGCGGACGACACGGCCCTGCTTCTCGCCCGCCACCGCGCCGGCCGCCCGCAGCAGCCGCAGGGCCTGGGACACGGCCGGGTCGTTCATCCCGGTCGCGATCGCCAGGTCGGACACGGCGAGCGGGCCGGTGCGGTGCAGGGCGAGCAGCAGGGCGAGCCGGTTGGGGTCGGCCAGCAGGGAGAAACGGTCGGCCCAGGCACGCACGTGAGCGGCGTCGCCGATGGCGGCGATGGCGTCACAGACCCGGTGGCCGTCGATGGTGCGGCGGCCGGCGCGGTCGGAAGGCACGAGGTGCATGCCGGCATTCTCCCGCCCGCACCCCGGCCCCCGCGCAGCGGCTCCGCCCGCGTCCGCCGCCCCTCGGCGTGACCCGTGCCCCTTCCGCCCTGTGATCTTGGATACCTGCTCAGCTGTGCAGCTATGCAGAAGTGGTCCCGCACCCCTACCGTGGGCGGGCCGTGGTGTTCGGGAAGTCGGTGTGGAACCGACGCGGCCCTCGCCACTGTGATCGGGGAGTTCTCGTCCCGTCCGGCTCACGCCGGGCCACTGGTCCTACGACCGGGAAGGCAGGGACGGCGGACGCACGACCCGTCAGCCAGGAGACCGGCCACGGCACTCACGAAGTGATCCACGAGGTGCTGGAGCGTGACCGGATGACCTTGCCCGACCCTGCCCCGACGACGACCACCGCCGCCACTTTCAAGTGGCGCCGCGAGGACACCGTCAAGACCGCCGGGCTGCTGGCCGCCATCGCCGCCCTGCACGTCGCCGCCTTCGGGATCCTCTTCCTGCTCGTCGTGCCGGGCCACTACGAAGTCGGCTCCAAGGCGTTCGGCATCGGACTCGGTGTCACCGCCTACACCCTGGGCGTGCGGCACGCCTTCGACGCCGACCACATCGCCGCCATCGACAACACCACCCGCAAGCTGATGGCCGACGGCAAACGCCCGGTGTCCGTGGGCTTCTGGTTCGCGCTCGGCCACTCCAGCGTCGTCGTCGTGCTGGCGCTGCTGATCGCGGGCGGCACCTCGCTGGCCGGGAAGGTGATGAACGAAGGCTCGACGACCCACCAGGTCCTCGGCTTCCTCGGCACGACGATCTCCGGGACGTTCCTGTACCTGATCGCGGCGCTCAACCTGATCGCCCTCGTCGGCATCCTGAAGGTGTTCCGGGCGATGCGCGCGGGGACGTACGACGAGCAGGAGCTGGAGGCGCACCTGGACTCGCGCGGGTTCATGAACCGCATCCTGGGCCGCCTCACCAAGTCGGTATCCCGGCCCGGGCAGATGTACCCGCTCGGTTTCCTCTTCGGTCTCGGCTTCGACACCGCCACCGAGGTCACGCTGATGGTGATGGCGGGCTCCGGCGCGGCCGCCGGCCTGCCCTGGTACGCGATCCTGTGCCTGCCGCTGCTGTTCGCCGCCGGGATGAGCCTGTTCGACACCCTGGACGGCACGTTCATGAACTTCGCCTACCAGTGGGCGTTCTCCAACCCGGTGCGCAAGGTGTTCTACAACCTGGCCATCACCGGCCTGTCCATCGCCGTCGCGTTCGTGATCGGCACCATCGAGCTGGTCGGCGTCCTGCACGACAAGTTCGGCCTGCGCGACGGCGTCACCGCCTGGATCGCCGACATCGACCTGGACAACGTCGGCTACCTCATCGTCGGCCTGTTCGTCCTGGTGTGGGCGGCGGCCCTGACGTACTGGAGGCTGGCCAGGGTGGAGGAACGCTGGACGGCCTCCGCCACTGCCGACTAGGGCCTGTCGTTTGGATCATCCCGGCGTCGCGGGGTCTGGCACGCACATCTGCCGCGTTGTCGTCGGTTGCCAACGCTCCGCGTTGGCGCCCTCCTCCGCCTTGCAGCTGCACGCACCAGACCCCGCTCGGGTCGGCCGAGACGCACCGCAGCTCGAGGCCGGCCTGATCCAAACGACAGACCCTAGCGCTCGACCGTCTCCAGGTACAGCTTGACGTAGCGGTCGACGTCGACCTCCAACGCGACGTCGACCAGGGGCTGTTCGCGGGCGCCCTCGTGGATCTCGGACTCGCCGGGCCGGGGGCGCCGGTCGACGACGGTCTGCCCGCGTCCCGGCCCCGGCGCCAGCGACACCTCCACCGGCAGCAGCCGCGTCGTCAGGCCCGCCGGGTCGGCGACCGCGCACACCGCGCCCGCGTCACCGAGGCCGCCCGCCTCCTCGGCCTCGGGCTCGCCGCCCTGCGTGGTCGGCCGGTGGGCGAGCAGCTCACCGGCCAGCCGGGTCCCGGGCTCACCGCTCGCCCGCATCCGGTGCACATCGCTGCCGGGCACGACCACCCGCATGAACACGTCCAGGCCGTACATGGTGATCGGCACCCCGGCCGTCAGCAGGATCGCCGCGGCCTCCGGGTCGTGCCAGACGTTGAACTCCGCGACCGGCGTGGCATTGCCGGTGGCGACCGCGCCGCCCATGAAGACGATCCGCTCGATGTTGCGGGTCACCTCGGGATGGGTGCGCAGCAGCAGGGCGATGTTGGTCAGCGGCGCCGTCGGGATCAGGGTCACCGGCCGTTCGCTGGCGAGGATCTCCCGGCGCAGCAGCGTCACCGCGTCGACGTCGGCGGGCCGGCGGGCCGGTGCGGGCAGCCCCAGGTCGCCCATGCCGTCGTGGCCGTGCACGTGGCGTGCCGACCGCGCCGGCTCGATCAGCGGACGCTCAGCGCCCCGCCCCACCGGAATCTCCGGCGCCCCCGCCTGCTCCAGCACGGTCAGCGTGTTGCGCACGACGCCGTCCACGTCGGTGTTCCCGGCGACACAGGTGACCGCGCGCAGATCCAGACCGGGGTGACGCACGGCGAACAGCAGGGCGAGGGCGTCGTCGACACCCGTGTCGCAGTCGATGATCACGGGGATGGGTTGAGCGGCCACCACGGCCTCCTTCCGTCGTCCCCCGACGATAAGCGCCGCGGCACCGGGAGCGCATGTGTCGCCCGGACGGTCCTGTGCGCTGGTCGTCCGGCGATCACGGTGCTGACCTGGACCTACGCACCCCGCCCCGCCCAGGAGCCCCGATGCCCCGACCCCCGGCCCCCGCCGCCCTCGCCCTGACGCTCGCCGCCGGCACCCTCCTGACCGCCACCGCCTGCTCGGGCCGCTACCTCGACATGGAGGAGGCCCCCACCGGCACCCCCACCACGTCCGCCGCCCCCCGCACGGCACCGGCCTCCCCCACCACCACCCCCGCACTGACCGCCGCCCAGGCCCAGGCGGTCCTGGTCACCGAATCCGACCTCGGCCCGGCCTGGACGCCCACCCGGGGCGCGGCGACCTGGCGGGACGGCATGCTGAAGACGACGGGCGCACCCGGCGACTGCGCCCGCTTCCTCGACGCCCTGTACTCCGACGAACTCCTCGGCTCCCCGGCCCGCGCGGTCGTCGGCCTGGACGACACCGACACCGGCGCCCAGCTGCGCTACCAGGTCTCGGCCCAGCCGCCCGCCGACGTCGACCGCACCCTGGCCTGGCTCGCGACGGTGCCGCGCACCTGCGCGCACTTCACCGCGACGACGGACCGGGGCGTGGCCCAGGACGTCCAGGTCTCCCCCGCCTCCCTGCCGCCGGTCGGGGACGCGAGAGCGGGCCTGCGTGTCACGGTGACGGCCCCACCGGCCGAGGGCGCACAGGACCCGACGGTCCTCACCCTCGACGTGGCGGTGGTCCGCCAGGGCACGGACGCGTTCACCCTCACCAACGGCGGCCTCTCCGACGTCCCCTCCGACGCGACCCAAGTAGCGGTCCAACTGGGAGCCCTGCGCCTGGCGGAGGTCCGCAAACAGGGCCGAGCACAGGTGTAGACCAACGCCGACCGAGGACGGACGGCCCCGACTCACGACGCACCGCAGGCGCGGCAGCAACCACCCACCGGACGGCAACGGGCCGCCGCAGGCAAAAAGGGGCGCGGGGAACGGCGCGAGAACCTCTCACCGCCCCGCACCGAAAGACAACCCGGCGCCGCAGGCACCACGCACCCGGCCCCGCCACCCACGACACCCAGTCCACCCCCAACTCCCCCGGTCACCCTTGCCGTTGGCTTCCGGCAGCCCCTAGGTTGAACAGCGACTCAAGCCCACTCGACAAGTCACTGTCATCGCCCGCCCGCTGCGAGGTTGCCGTGCACGTCCGCCCCTCCGCACGCCACGACCAGCCCTATGCCCGCCCGCGCCCGGCCGGTGCGACGCCCGTCACCCGGGGCGTCGTCGCCGCGGTCCTCGCCGTCGCGGCGCTCATCACGGCGGCCAACGCCTGCCCGGCCAAGGCCGCGGCCCACCCCGCCACCGCCGTACAGCCCCGCTGGCCCGGCCACCCGTAGCCGCCGGGCCACCCGTAGCCGCCCGGCCCCCAGGCAGACTTGGCGCCCGCCGGCCGTCAGTGCGGCAGCTCCCGCCTCAGCGCCCGGTCCAGCGACTTCGCCAGTTCCTGATCGCTCGGCACCTGCGCGCCCCCGCCGCCCGGCCCCACGTCGTACAGCGGGCCCAGCGTGGTGATCAGCGTGCGGGACACCGCGCCGTACAGGGGGGTGCGCGGGCGCTGCACGGCCCCGCGCAGGGCCGGCAGCAGGATCTGCCGCCGGTAGCTGAGGCCGCCGAGCCGGTCCGGTGGCGTCCGGCCGGGGCTCTCGCCGGTCGGGGAGGCCGACGGTGTCTCCGCGTACACCGGCGCGTGCGTGCACGCGGCACCGTCCTCGTAGGCGGACGCCCGCGTCGCCGCGAACCCGGCCCGCAGCAGACAGCGCTCGCTGTCGGGACCGGTGAGGAAGCGGATCAGGTCGTACGCGCGCGCCGCCCGCTCGCCCGCCGTCGTCGACGTCACCGCCAGGTCCTGCCCGCCGAGCACCGCCTTGCCCGGCAGCCGGGTCACCCCCAGGTTGTCCTTGAACGTCCCGTACAGCGTCGGGTACACGTACGGCCAGTGCCGCAGGAACGTCGTGCGGCCCTGCGCGAAGTCGTCGAGCGAGCGCGCCTCGTCGGAGTCGTAGGCGTCCCGCAGCGTGTACGCCGTCCCGGTGCGCCGGCGCAGTTCGCCGATCCCGGCCGCGAGCTGCTCCTCGTCGCCCCGGTAGCGGCCCCGGGAGTCGGTGAGCCGGACGTCGTCGCCCCACGCGGAGGCGAACGCCTCGACGGCGTTGACGGTCCGCCCCTCGTAACCGTCGAGCTGGGTGGTCCAGCCGGCCTCGTACCCCTTCGGCCGCGTGCGGTTGAGCGCCTCGATCAGCGCCCGCAGCTCGTCCCAGCTCACACTGGTGCCCAGATCGCTGCGCCCGCTGACCGCCGCCACCTGGTCCCGCCGGTAGTACAGCAGTCCGACATCACTGTTGAACGGCACCGCGTACCGCTCGCCGTCCCACTTCGCGGTGTCGTCCACGGACGGCACGAGATCGGGCCCGCGTTCCACGGCACTGTCCGGCAGCGGCTGGATCAGCCGGGCCGCGGCGAACTCCGGGACCCAGGTCACGTCCAGGTTGACCACGTCGTAGGACGCGCTGCCGGACTGCAGCGCACCGAGCAGCTGGCTGCGCTGCGCGTCGGCCGAGCCGGGCAGTTCCACCAGCCGGGCCCGGTAGCCGCCCTCGGGCTGCGTGCGGTTCCAGGCGTCGATCAGCTGCTGCCGGATGCCGCCCTTGCCGGTGACGTCCCGCCCGCTGGCGACGACGATCCAGTGGGACGACGACGAGGAAGCGGGCGTGGTGTCCTCGTCCGTGCCGCCCGTACCGGTGCAGGCCGTCACGGCGAGCAGCGTCAGCACGGCGGCGATCCGCCGCAGTCCCGTCCCTGCCGCGGTCCTCCTCCTGCCCGGCCTCATTCCTCCCCCGTCCCGGTCCGTGCGACCTCGTCGTGCAGCGCCGCCCCCAGGTCGTCCCCGGGGTCCAGGCAGCGCCCCGAACTCGCCGCGGCGACACGCGCGTCGGGCCGGCCGCCGTCACACCCGCCGTTGGCCAGCGACACCATGACGACCGGCACACGCGCCGTACGCGCCCGCTGGAGGACCTCGTCGAGAGCGTGTCCGCTCAGCCGGTTGTCGTCCTCGTCGTCGGTGAGGTAGACGATCAGCTGCGGCCGCTGGTCGTCGGTGCCGCGGCCGTGCAGGAACTCCAGGGCGTCCAGCAGCGCCGCGTGCGGGTCGGCCTCGGCGTCGCGCACCCGGGCCCGGCCGGCGGGATCGAGGGCGCGGATGCCGTCGGCACGCCGATGGGCGCCGAACGGCAGCAGCTCGGTGTGGGTGGGGCCCAACGTGCCGGCCACCGCCCACACGCCGTACTCGTCACGGTCACCGAGCCCGCCCAGGGACTGCTTCAGCAGGCCCGGGCCGCCGCTGGGCCCCTCCCACAGCCCGGCCATGGAGCCGGAGCTGTCGAGCAGGAACAGCACCTGGCCGGGGCCGCCCGCGCTGCGGTAGCGCTCCAGCGCCGCGTTCATCGCGGTCGGCTCGGCGGCGTGGCGCGGGGCGCCGGGGTCCGTCGCCACGCCGGGCGCCGCCCTGCCCGGGCCGAGCAGCCGGTGCGGGGCGTCGGCGGAGCGGAAGCCGTAGTCGCCGAGGACCTTGCGTCCGCCGTCACCGTCGAGCCAGTCGTGGAACCGCTGTACGGCCTCGTCCCGGGCCTGAGCGTCCCGGTCGCCGTCCTCCCAGCGCACCCGTACGAACGCCGGCTGCAGGGCGGGCACGTCGTCCGGGTACTGCGCGACGCGCCCGGCCCGCACCATCTCCGAGGCGCAGCCGAGGCCGCTCTTGAGCAGGAACTCGGGCGCGAGCACGGCGGTGCGCCGGTCCTGGTCGGGGTCGTAGGGCAGGGAGCACAGCAGCTCGCCGGCGGTCCGCGCGGGCGACCCGCTCTGCCGCACGCTCCGTTCGGCGGCCCGGGTGTCGTCCCCGCCGGCGTACAGCCCCAGCGTGGCGAGGAGCGCGGCGTCGGTGAACTCCGGGTCCGGCCGCAGGACTTGCGCCCGTCCGCCGCGCGCCTCGAAGCGGGCGACCAGCTCGGCCAGCCCACCGCCGGACCCGGCCCCCGCCCCGGACCCGGCGGACCCGGTGCCACCGGACGCGGCGGACCCGGCGGACGCGGAGCCGTCACCGGCCGGCACCGCGAGGACCACCGGGGAGTAGGCCAACGGCTGTCCCAGCGGCTCCACATGCGCGAAGACCCGCTCTCCCTGCCCGGCGGTCACCCGGGTGACGTCGGCGGGGGAGGCCGGGATCCACACGTCCGGCTGCGGGCCGACGTCCCGCTGCGGATCGTCGTCGTCGCGCGGCTGCTGCCAGGCGTCGGTGCGGTCCCGCAGCGCGGCGACCGCGTCGGCGGCGCCCGCGCTGTCGACGGTGATGCCGGTACGGCGGCAGCCGTCGGCGGTGTCCGACGCGAGGTAGGCGTCCGCTGCCGCGGTCAGCGCCGGCTCCAGGTCGGGGTCGGTCAGCACCCGCAGCTCCAGCGGCGGGGCGCAGGGAGCGTGATCGCCGAGCAGGACGGCGACGGCGTAGCCCCCGGCGGCCGTGGCGGCGAGGACGAGCAGCAGGATCAGCCAGAGGCGCAGCCGGCGCCGCAGCCGGGCGGCCGTCTCCCGGCCGAGGGCGGCGACCGCCCGTAACACGCCGCGCCCCACGCGCCGGGGCGCCCGCTGGGGCCGGGGAGCCGGTTCCGGCCGGGGCGTGGGCGTGGGCGGGGGCCCGGGCGCCGGTCCACGGGCGACCCCACGCAGCAGGACGTCCTGCCCGGGCTCCCAGGCCGCCTGCGGATCCTGGTGGTCGCCGGCCCCGGTGGGGACCCGCGCCTTGGCCATCCGTTCCTTCAGCGCGGCGTACAGCTCGGTCAGCCACAGCTCACCGCTGCCGCCGGCGCCGTCGGGTCCGCTCGTGTCGAGGGCGCGGACCAGGTGCCGGGTGAAGGGGGTGGCCCGGTTGCCGCCGCCGGGGTGGATGAGCCGGTTGGCCTGCACGCTCATCAGCAGCAGGAGTTTCTGCCGTTCGCGCGGCTCGAAGCGGTGCCAGACACCGGCGGCGTTGCCGGCGTAACAGCAGTCCAGGATCACCACGATCCGCTCGGCGCTGCTGGCCGCCAGCACGGCGAGCACCTCGGTCAGCGCCACGGCGCCGGGGAACACGTCGTGCCGGCCGCGCGCCACGCGCGCGTTGCGCATCTGCAGGAAGAGTTCGTCACCGGCGGCGGTGACGATGCCGTGCCCGGCGAAGTAGAGCAGCAGCAGCCCCCGCGCGTCCCGCGCCACCCGGTGCAGGGCGGCGGCGAACTCGTCGTGCGCCGGCGAGACGCACGGCACGACCTCCCCCTCGCGGAACAGCCCGCCACGGTAGAGGGCCTCGGTGAGGGCGGTGCGGTTGTAGCGGACGGCGGGCAGCTGTCCGGGCACGCCGTCCGGGGCGTCGGCCCTGGTGTGGTCGTACTCGGACACGCCGACGACGAGCGCCCGGTTGGCCTTCCCCCGTGGGTCGAAGCTCACCGGTTCAGTCCTCGTCGGAGTCCAGCGGCTCGATCCGTGTCCTCGGCGGTTCGCCGTCCTCGACGCGCCGGCGGTTGGCCTGCCAGGCCCTGACCGCGCGCGAGGTGTACTCGGCCAGCGCGGCGACCGTGGTGACGTCCCCGGCGATGTGGAGCGCGATCTCCCACGCGGAGCCCATGTGCTCCCCGGCCGCGTCCGTGCCGGGCCGCACCTCGATCTGCAGCGTTCCCGCCCGCACCAGGTCCTGGAGCGGCTGCTCCTGCTCCAGCCACGCCTGGAGCGCGCTCACGTCGGTTCTGCTCGCGCTCGCGTCCAGACTGACCCGTACGCCCGCCCCGGCCACTGCGTCCCCCTCAGCCATGTGCCTCATCATGACACCGGGTCAGGTGGTGGAGGGAGACCTCGGACGAACCTCGCCCACCCGGCGTGCGCGACCGCTCACACCCTGGTCGGCGACTCCGGCCGGCCGTCCAACTGCCGCAGCTGGCCGAGCACATGATCCAGTGCGCCCTCCCGCCGTCCCGGCACCCGGCCCCGCACCTCGGCGAGCGCCGCGCCCAGGTCCCGCGCCCGGTCGGCGTCGCGGATCGACGCCCACTGGTGGTGCGCCCGGTCCACCGCGGCCTCCACCTCCGGCGCGTCGGCTGCCTGCCCGGCGGCGAGCCGCGCCGAGGCGACCGCGAGCCAGGTACGGCAGCTGCGCACCGGGTCCCCGGCGAGCATCGCGAGGTCGGCGCGGACCTCGGTCCAGTGCAGCGCCTCGTCGGAGCCGGGGCCGTGGGCCCGCCGGGCCGCCTGTTCCCACTGCGCCGCGAGCGCGTCGGCGTCGGCGTGCCGCCCTTCGCGCACGGCGGTGCTGAGCGCCACGTGCGGGTCACTGGGGGCCGGGCCGGGCGCGCTGAGCACCAGGTCGTGCAGCGGGCCGTCCGCGGCGATCCGGGCCAGCGCCTGCTCGTGCAGCTGCGGCAGCGGCGGCCGCCGACCGCTGCGCAGGATCGTCGCGACGGCCTTCATGTACGCCGGTGCCGCCACGCTGCGCCGGCCGGGCGGCGGTGCGATGCGACCGTAAACGGCGGTGCCGCGGCCGGAGTCGAGCGCCGAGGTGCGCAGCCACTGCCAGCACTCGGCGTCGGCGTGCAGGTCGACCAGCAGGGTGGTGCTGCCGCCGGCCCGCAGCCGCAGCTCCTCGCGGAACCAGTGCCAGGGGAAGGCGGTGTAGCGCACGCTGGCGGCGGTGGTGCGGGCCAGCGCGAGGTGCGGCAGGCGCTGGCGCCGGTCCAGCTGGAGCTGCCCGGTGACGAACACGGTCAGCGGCCCCGGCGCGGCCGCGGCGGCCCGCAGCCGGGTCAGCACGGCCTGCGGCTCGAGCGGGTCGGCGAGTTCGACGACGTTCGCGGTGTCCGTCCCGGCGAGCACGGCGGGCGGCACGGCGGCCAGGACGGGGAGCACGGAGGCCGCGTCCACCAGACATCCCCGCCCCACCGGCGAGGCCGCGAGCAGCAGCACGGTTCCGGCCATGGGCCACTCCCCCCTGACGACTGTCGTGGATCACGTACGGCAGCACCGTAACGGCTGCGGGTGCAAAGGGGGACCGCGGGACGGCGACGACGTCCGGACCGGCACGGGGGCGGCGGCCGGCCGAAGGCTCGGGGCGGGGGTGCGGCGGCGGGAATTCCGGCGGGGCGCGGCGGCGGGATTCCGGCGGGGCGCGCCGCTGGTCGGTACCGGGGTGGAAGACCTGGTTCGGCACGCGACCGGGTGCCGGAGCACGGCCCGCCGGGAGTGGGCGTGGGTGGTGCGCGGTCGGGGGCCGGGGCCGGCGGTGGTGGGCGTGGGTGGTGCGCGGTCGGGGGCCGGGGCCGGCGGTCGTGGGCGTGGGTGGTGCGCGGTCGGGGGGCGGGGCCGGGGTGGGCGCGCGGTCGGGTGCCGAGCCCGCGCGCTCGGCTGCCGGGTGCCCGCTGCCGGGTGCCCGCTGTGGCTGCCGGGTCAGCGTCGGCGGCGTACGGCGAAGACCGTCGTGTCGTCGGCGAGGCGGCCCCCGCAGTGGCGCAGGGTCGCGTCGCGGACACGGGTGACCAGGCGGTCCGGCTCGGCGGTGCGCGGGTCGGCCCGCACCGCGCGGGCGAGGTCCTCGGCCAGCGGATAGAAGCAGCCGGTGTCGTCCCGGGCCTCGGTCACCCCGTCGGTGACCAGCAGCAGTGTCTCGCCGGGCGCCACCGGCACCCGGCGCGCACGGGGCGGGGCGCCGGTGAGGTCGCCGAGGCCGAGGGGGAGCCCGTCGCCCTCCGGCAGCGGCCGCACCCCGGCGGCGCCGACCACGAGCGGCGGCTCGTGGCCGAAGAGGACCAGGTCGACGGCGTCGGGCAGGCCGGGCGGGAAGTCCAGCAGGACGGCGGTGGCGAAGCGGTCGGCGTCGGCGCGGCCGAGGGCGACCGTGAGGCCGCGGTGGCGCGCCATCCGGGTCTCCAGGCGCCGGGCGACGGTCAGCAGGTCCGGCTCGTGATACGCCGCCTCCCGGAACGTGCCCAGCAGCGCGGCCGCCGCCTCCACCGCGCCGAGCCCCTTGCCCTGGACGTCGCCGAGCAGCACCCGGGTGCCGTGCGGGCCGGGCTGGATGTCGTAGAAGTCGCCGCCCATCCGGGCGTCGGTGTCCGCGGCGAGGTACACGGCGGCGTGGTCGAGGCCGCCCCAGTGCGACGGCAGCGGCCGCAGCACGGTACGGCGGGTGGTGTCGGCGATCTGCATCATGTGCAGCATCCGCCGCTCGTCGCGCACCCGGACCGCGCAGGCCAGCGTGGCGAGCACCCCGCCGACGGCGACGAGCACGAAGTCGGCCAGCCCGGCGTGGTACCGGTTCGGCCAGACCTCGTCCACGGCGATGTAGGTGATCACCGCGAGCACCGTGTAGGCGGCCGTGCCCCGCACCCCGCAGATCGCCGCCGCGATGCCGGGCACCAGCACGATCCACACGACCACACGGAACTCGCCGGGCGTGCTGACGTCGACGGTGACGATCACCGCGAGCAGCAGCAGGGGCGGCACCCAGGCCACGCTGCGGCCGCGGACCTGCAGCAACTGGTGACGGTGCACGACGTCCCGGCGACTCGGGGAGCGCGGGGAGGCAAGGAAGCGGGAGACAGCGCCGGGAAGCCGTCGGTTCCCGGCGCCGGACGCCCGCTTGCGCCGGCTGTCCGTGCCGCCCTCGCCGCCGGCCAGGCCGTCGCTGTCCGTGCCGCCGTTCACGCACCCCAGCGAAACACGGGCCCGCGCGGCCCGCATCAGCGTCCGCCACAGGGGCACACGTCGACTTGCCGGTGGTCCCCGCCAGGTGTGCCCTGGAAGGCGGGGGCGAGGAGAGAGAGGAGCGCTCTCATGGCTCATGCGGCACCCGCACCCGGGAGCGGCCGTACGCGTGGCTCGATCGGCACCCGCCTCGGCGCGCTCGGCGCCCGCCGGGCGCCCAACGGACTGCCCGACGTCTTCGGCGAACGCACCCACACCCTGGCGAGGTACGGCATCCCCGTCGTCCTCGGGCTCGTCTACGGCTACTGGGCCGCGGCCAACCGGCGCGGCGGCGGGCCCATCACGGGCTGGAACCTGCTGTTCGGCTTCGTCACCGCGATCGTGTTCATCGTGGCGTGCATCGGCGTCGCCCTCTTCGCCCCGCGGCTCACACGTGAACTGCACTCGGGCGTGAAGTCGGCCTTCGCCGGCATCTCCATCGGCTTCCTGTACAGCCAGACCGGCGACACCATCCTGCGCTCCGTGGCCCTGGGGCTGGTCACCGGGGCGGCCATCTACCTGGTGTTCTTCTACCGCTACTACACACGGGAGGACGCGGAGGGCAACCGCATCCGGTAGGGCGCCTCCGGCGCGCACACGTGGGCCCCGGTGTGGTGCACCGGGGCCCACGTTTCCCTCATCCCTCCACTCACCGGACCGCCGGAACCCGGTTCCGGCCTCCGGAGAGGATTCGGACGAAACGCATGCGGCGCTTCCTGCTCCCCCGCACCGGAAACGTCCGCAAGCACCAGGAAACACCCGTTCGGGTGAACCCTCCACCGGAGGGCGGAAAGCCCAGGTCGGAGCGGCGGCCCGGGTCACCCGGACGGCGCAGGTCCGCTGGCGGCGTGCGCGGTGGGGGCGTTGCCTGGGAGCGTGTCGTCACGACGCCTGCGGACCGCTCTGTCGGCCGTACTCATCGTCCTGTCCTGCCTGCTGGTGCCGCTCGGCGCACTGGCGGCGTGGGCGGCGTACGGCCTGACGGACACCGGGCGCTACGTCGCCACGATGGCGCCGCTGGCCGGTGACCCCGCCGTGCAGGGGCAGATCGCCGACGCCGTCGGCGAAGGCATCCTGCGGCAGGTCGGCACCGGGACGGCGCAGGGCGCGATGGGGCCGTTCGTGCACGACGCGGTGCGGTCGTTCACACAGACCGAGGCGTTCCGCACCGCGTGGGACACGGCGAACCGGTCCGCCCACGACGCCGTGCTGCGGGCGTTGCGGGAGGACGACGACCGGCCGGTGACCGTCGATCTCGCGCCGGTCACCGCGCAGGTCAAACGGCAGCTCGCCGAGGACCACGTGCCGCTGGCCGAGCGGATTCCCGTGCGGCACACGGAGGTCGCGCTGCTGCCGGCGGAAGATCTGTCACGGCTGCGGAAGGGTTACGACGTGCTGGAGGTCGCGGGGTTCTGGCTGCCCGTCGCGGCCGTCGCCCTGGCAGCCGCCGGGATCGGGCTCGCCGCGTGCCGGCGGCGGGCGCTGACCGCGACGGCCCTGGGCACGGCGGTGGGCGGCGCGCTGCTCGGGGTGGCGGTCGCGGTGGTGCGGCGGGTGACGTTGCGGGGGCTGCCGGCGGAGGTCTCCGCGCAGGCGGCGGGGGCGGTGTACGACGCGCTGACACAGACGCTGCGCACCGCGTCGTGGATGCTGCTGACGCTGGGGCTGACGGTGGCGGCCCTGACCTGGCTGCTGGCCCGCACCGCCCGCCACCGCCCCGCCCCGGCCCCGGACCCGACACCGGACCCCGCCCCGGCGGCCCCACCGGCCTGACCGCGCGGTTCCCCGCGCCTCTTTTCGCCCGCGGCGGCCCGTGCGGGTGCGTGTTCTGCCCTGCGGCGGCCCGTACAGGTCGCGTCGTGGCTGATCGCGCGGTTCCGCGCGCCCCTTTGGTGCCTGCGGCCCCGTCAGCCGCCGCGGGCGCCCCGTGCCAGTTCCGCCAGGACTCTCAGTGCCCTGCGCAGATCCGGGGCCGGGGCCGAGGCCAGGCCCAGGCGGACCGTGTTCGGGGTCGCGCGGGACGCCACCGCGAAAGCCGTCCCCGGCGTGACCGCGATGCCGTGCGCCGCGGCCGCCGCCGTGAAGGTGTCCGCGCGCCACGGCGCCGGCAGCTCCCACCAGGCGTAGCACGCCCGCGGATCCGACCGCACCGCGAACCCGGCCAGTTCCCGCCGCACCAGCCGCTGCCGCCGCGCCGCCTCGGCCCGCTTGGCGGCGACGAGGCGGGCCACCGTCCCGTCCCCGGCCCACCGCACCGCCGCCTGAAGCGCGAAGCGCCCCGCGCTCCAGCCGCCCGCGCGCACCGCGTCGGCCACGGCCGTGACCCGTCCGGGCGGGACGATCAGGAAGCCGGCGGTCAGCCCGGGCGCCACCCGCTTGGACAGTCCGTCGACGACGTGCACCAGCTCGGGCGCGTGCGCCGCCAGCGGCAGGGCGGGGCGCAGGAAGGACCAGATGCGGTCCTCCACGACCGGCAGGCCCAGCCCGGTGATCACCGCGGCCACCTGCTCGCGGCGCTCGACGCTCATGCTGGCGGACGTCGGGTTGTGCAGCGTCGGCTGGAGGTAGAGCGCGGCCAGGGGAGCGGAGCGGTGCGCGGCGGCGATCGCCTCGGGACGTACGCCCTGGGCGTCGGCAGGCAACGGGACCAGTGTGCGGCCCAGCCCCGCCGCGATGTCCCTGACCAGCGGGTAGGTCAGTTCCTCCACGCCCGCGCGGCCGCCCGGCGGGACCAGGGAGACCAGCGCGGCGGCGATGGCCTGGCGGGCGTTGCCGGTGAAGAGGACCTGCCCCGGGTCGGGCCGCCAGCCGGGCACCGCGAGCAGGTCGGCGACGGCCGCGCGGGCCTCGGCGGTGCCGTCGGCGGCGGCCGGGCGCAGCGCCTCGGTGAGCGCGCCGGGGTGCAGGAGCGGGGCGAGGGCGGGGGCGAGCAGGTCCGCCTGGCCGTCGGCGACCGGGTAGTTGAGTTCCAGGTTGACCGGCGCCGCGGTGGCCTCCTCGGCGAGCGCGCGTCCGCCGGGCGGCGCCGGGGCTGCCCGCACGAACGTGCCCCGGCCGACCTCGCCCACCACCAGCCCGCGCCGCACCAGTTCGCCGTACACCCGCTCCGCGGTGGACGTGGCGATCCCGTGGCGGCGGGCGAACGCCCGTTGCGGCGGAAGTCGCCGGCCCGGGCTCAGCCGGCCCGCGGCGATGTCGGCGGCGATACGGTCGGCGATCCGCCGGTAGTCCTGCATGCCGTCCCCTCTCATTGCACCGAGGGCAAAGATTTCATTGCCCCGAGCGGCGGGCCGCTCCTAGGGTCTCGGGCATGCCTCCCTTCCTCGCCTTCGAGGACCGCGGTCCGCACTCCTCGCGGCCGCCCCTGGTCCTCGTCCACGGTCATCCCTTCGACCGCACGATGTGGGCCCCGCAGACGGCCGCCTTCGCGTCCGCCCGCCGGGTGATCGTCCCCGACCTGCGCGGTTACGGCGCCTCCCCGGTCGTACCGGGCAGCACACCGCTGTCCGTCTTCGCGCGGGACATCGAGGCGCTGCTGGACGAGCTGGCCGTGGACGGCTTCGTGCTGGCGGGCCTGTCCATGGGCGGGCAGATCGCCATGGAGTGCTACGACCGCTTCGGCGACCGGGTGCGCGGCCTGGTCCTCGCCGACACCTTCCCGGCGGCGGAGAGCGAGGAGGGCAAGGCCGTACGCAACGCGATGGCCGACCGTCTGCTGCGCGAAGGCATGCGCGGATACGCCGACGAGGTGCTGGAGAAGATGGTCGCCCCGTACGCGGAGGAGGCCGTCAAGGCGCACGTGCACCGCATGATGACGTCCGCACCTCCCGAGGGCGCCGCCGCGGCCCTGCGCGGCCGTGCCGAACGCCCCGACTACCGCGCCCTGCTGACCCGGGTGACAGTGCCGGCGCTGGTGGTGGTCGGCGCCGACGACACGTACACGCCGGTCGGCGACGCCGAGGCCATGCACGCCGCCCTCCCCGACTCCACCCTGGTGGTGATCGAGCGCGCGGCCCACCTGCCCAACCTGGAGCGCCCCCGGGAGTTCAACACGGCACTGGACGCGTTCCTGGCCCGGGTGGACGCCGCGGCCTCCGTCTGAGCACGCGGACCACGGGCACCCCACGCCCTCCGCGTCCCGCGGGGGAAAGTGGCCGGCGTTCTCGCGCCACCCCGTGCGGCAGGCCGGTGGAGAGACGATCCTGGAGCTGTGGGTGCCTGCCGAGGAACCGGACGAGTTCAACGCGCACATCGTGGGCCGCATCGAGGCCGTGCACGTCTTCCCCTGACGTGGGCACCGGGGCCGCCCGGCGCTTCGCCGCCGGCGGTCCGGGGCCGCGGATGAGCGCCTGGTTCGCGGCGCTGCTGCTGGCCGCGGTGAGCGTCCTGCTCGGATGCCGGATCGCCGGCACCGACGGCGTCACGCCCGTGCCCCAGTTGCTGGCCTTCCTGCCGTGGCTGCTGGTGCCGACCGGTGCCGGGCTGCTGCTGGCGGTGCTGGGCCGGTGGTGGGGCGGGGTGGTGTGGGGCGTCGTCGTGATGGCCCTGCTCGCCTGGTTCATCCAGCCGTACGGCAAGGACAGCGAGCCCGCGGGGCCGGCCGTCGCCTCCTTCCGCGTCCTGACCTCGAACACGCAGTTCGGCCGCGCCACCGACGCCCTGCTCGCGGCCGTACGGCAGCAGCGGCCGGACCTGGTGTTCGTACAGGAGTGCGACAACGTGCGCTGTGACACCGCGCTGCGCCGGGAACTCTCCGGCACCTACCCCTACCGGCAGTCCGTGGACGGCGCCGGCTCCCAGGGCTCCGTCATCCTCAGCCGCTTCCCGCTCACCCCCACGCCCGGAGTGCCCGCCGCCATGGGCGAGCCCGGCGCGGTCGCCGACGTCCACGGCTACGCCGTACGGCTGCAGCTCGCGCACCCCATGCCACCGGTGCCCGGCGGGCTCGGGGCGTGGCGCCGCGAGCTGGGCCGGCTGCGCGACTTCGCCGCGTCCGCCCGGGGCAACCCGGTGATCATCGCCGGGGACTTCAACGCCTCCCAGGACCACGCCGCCTTCCGCCGCATCCTGGACACCGGACTGTACGACGCCGCCCGGCTCGCCGGGCACGACCGCGCCCCGAGCTGGCCGGCCCGCACCACGCCCGCCTTCGGCGTGCAGATCGACCACGTCCTGCTGTCCGGGGACTTCTCCGTCACCCGGACCCGCTTTGTGAAACTGGCCGGCAGCGACCACCGCACGCTCGTCGCCGACATCACCCTGCACCACCGCTGACCCACCGCCCGAACGGCGACGCGGGCCGCCCTGTGCAGGAGGGCGACCCGCGTCCCGGTGGGGGGTGTGGGGAGCGGCAGCGGCTTAGGGCCTGTCGTTTGGATCACGCCGGCGTCGCGGGGTCTGGCACGCACATCTGCCGCGTTGTCGTCGGTTGCCAACTCCCCCTAGCTCTTCGAGCAGGGGGGACCCCCACCGCGTTGGCGCCCTCCTCCGCCTTGCAGCTGCACGCACCAGACCCCGCTCGGGTCGGCCGAGACGCACCGCGGCTCGAGGCCGGCCTGATCCAAACGGCAGACCCTAACGCACCTTGTGCAGGGCCTTGTCGAGGGCGGCGGCGAAACCGTACGCCCACAGCTGGTTCACCCGGGAACGCTCGGTCGCGTTCGGGTAGGGGTTCGTGCAGGACGGGCCGGGGCCGCCGCCCGACATCAGCTCACTGCACGGCCCGCTGTAGTGGTCCGGCAGGCCGAGGACGTGCCCGGTCTCGTGCGCGGTCACCCGCGTCGAGTCGTACTGCTGGTTCTGCCGGTAGTCGAGGAAGACGTACCCGCTGCCGTGGCCGTCCGTCGAGGCGTACGAGCCGCGGGAGTCGTTGCCCTCGTAGTACGCGAAGTCGGCGTTGGAACCCGCCGCGAGTCTGACGTTGGACACCGAGCTGTTCCATATCTGGGCGGCCCGGGATATCTGCGTCCGGAACGACGGCGCGCCGGAGGGGTCGTAGACCACCGTGACGGCGGCGGTGCTGCTCGGGTTCGCGGCCCGCTTGGCCGCGACGGACTTCACGACGGCGTCGAAGAAGGCCTGGTTCGCCCTGGCCTCGGCCGCCGAGCCGGTGTAGCCCTGGTACTGCTGCGGGGCCGGCGCCGGGGAGGCCGTGGCCAGGCCGGGCGCGGCGAGGCCGAGGGCGATCGCGGTGGCCGCCGTGACGGCGGACAGGGGCATACGCATGCGCATCGATGACTCCTGGGGTGGGGGTCGAGTCACTTGCCATCCGTGAGTGTCGGCGCCGCCGCGACGCCTGTGATGATGGCAACCGGTGATAGCCCGGCCCTATCCCCGCCCAACCAGCCCTTTTAAGCCGGTAGTTGAACCCCTGGTGAAACCCTGGCTTCCGCTTTACTCTCCGGGGGCATGGAGCTCGAGGTGAGGCACCTCCGCGCGCTGTGCGCCATCGCGGACACCGGCAGCCTGCACCGGGCCGCCCGCCATCTCGGCGTGTCCCAGCCCTCGTTGAGCGGCCAGCTGCGCCGCATCGAACAGGAGCTGGGCGGCACGCTGTTCCTGCGCACCCGCGCCGGCTGCCGCCCCACCCCGCTCGGCCGGCTGGTGCTCAGCCGGGCCCGCCCTCTGGTCGCCGACCTGCGCTCGCTGGTCGCCGAGGCCCGGGCCGCCGCCCTGGGCGGACCCCATCTGCGCATCGGCTCCACCGCCAGCCGCGCCCTGCCCGGCTGGCTGCGCCGGCTGCGGCAACGCTGTCAGGAACCCAGCCTGCACATGGACGTCTCCCCCAACGCCCTGCTGCGCATGGTCGCCGACGGCCAGCTCGACGTGGCGTTCGTGCACGAGGTCGAGGGCTGCCCGCTGCGCGTCCCCGAAGGGCTGCGCACCCGCGTCCTGGTCGAGCGCGAACCGCAGTTCGTGTCGCTGCCCGCCGACCACCCGGCCGCCGCGAAACCCGTCGTCGACCTCGCCGACCTCGCCGGGGACCGCTGGATGGTCGACCCCACGGTGGACGGCGAGTGGGACGCCGTCCACCGCATGCTGCGGCTGGCCGGACTGAGCCCCCGCGTGCTGCACGGCGACTACCACACGGCCGCCTCCCTGGTGGCCACCGGCGAGGTCGTCACCGTCTGCCAGCCGACGTCCCTGTCCCGCCCCGAGTCGGCCGTACGCCGGCTGCGGGGCGACCCCCTCGGCGTACGGCTGCTGCTCGCAGCCCGCACGGAGACCGAACTGGACGGCGTGTGCCCCGCTCTGCGGGATGCCTACTGGGAAGCGGCGCGCCAGTCCCCGGCGTACCGGGAGTGGCTGGAAAGCAGCGCCACCACGCTCGCGTTCTCCCAGGCGTGAGGACCGGCGCGGGCGGCCGGACGGCGACGGACCATCGTGCGGCGGCGGACCGCCGGACGGGAGCGGGCCGCCGTACGGGGGCGGGCCGCCGTACGGGGGCGGGCCGCCGTACGCCTTTACTCTCCCCTTGCGTGCCCTTGGTGTGACCGTGACGGCAGGGACGAGCGCACGCGGAAGCGCTGCGGCCGGATGAAAAGAGGGTGAACCCGCCGGGGCCTTCGGGGTGTTGACACCGGGCCTCCGGCCCTGCTCACCCCTCCCCAAGATCACCACCGGGGGCCGCTAACCTTACGTGTCCGTCCTGGCCAGGGATCTACGGGCATCAACTCACGCGAAGGGTTGCGCACATGGGCATTCTCACTCTCCTGCGGAACGCGTTCGGCCGATCACGCAAGGGACGCACGGCCGAGGCAGAGAGTGCGGAACCGACGGCGAAGCACCAGGTGACGGCGGCCGAGCAGCCGTCGCAGCCGACGGCGGCCGAAGAAACCCCGGCGGCGGCCGAGGAGATCCCGGCGGCGGCTCTGCCGGCGGAACCGGCGGCCACTCCCCGCATCCCGGAACCCCGCCCGGAGGTCCGCGACACCCACGACCTGGTAGCAGCAGCCTTCGACCACGTAACGGTCCCCAACCCCACCCGCCCCGCAGAACAGACCCCCACGACGGAGGCCACGCCGACGGAGCCGACGGCGGAGGCGGAGTCGCCAGCGGCGGAATCAGAGCCCACGGCCGAGCCGACGGCAACGGAGGCGGCGCCGACAGAGGAGCCGACTGCGGACGAGCCGAAGCCGACGGCGGCGGAGGCAGAGCCCACAGCTGAGCCGACGGTGCAGGCGGAGCCCGAGGGCGAGACCGCTGCGCCGGAGGCGGAGCCGGCGGCTGAGCTGACGGCGGCGGATGCGGAGCCGGCGGCGGAGGCGGAGCCAGCGGCGGAGGCGGAACCGGCGGCGGAGCCGACCGCGACGGAGCCGACCGCGACGGAGCCGACCGCGACGGAAGCAGAGCCCGCAGACGAGCCGACGGCGGACGAGCCGGAGCTCACCGAGGAGCCGACCGCCGCGAAGGCAGAACCCGCGGACGAGCCGACCGTCGCCGACGCACAGCCCGCGGACGAGCCGACGGCGGCGGAACCGGAGTCCGCGACGACGGAGCCGGAGCCCGCAGAGGAGCCGAAGGCGGCGCAACCGGAACCGGAGCCCGCTGCGGAGCCGACCGCGGCGGAGCCGGAGTCGTCCGAGACGAAGCCCGAGGCCACGGCCGAGGAGCCGGCGCCGGAGGCGGAGCCGACGGCCTCGGAGCCGGAGGCGGAAGAGCAGCCGGAGGCTGCCGCCCCGGAGCCCGCGGCCGCCGACGGCGAGGACGCCCCACAGGGGCCACCCGCACCCGACAACGAATCCCGCACGGGTGGTGCGGGTGGGAACGAGACGGCCGAAGGCGAAGCCGAGGCCGAAGCCCCGACGGACACCCCCCAGGACAGCACCCCGCAGGACAGCACCCCGCAGGACAGCACCCCGCAAGACACCCCCGTCGGCCCGACGCTCGCCACTGCCTACGACGCCGCCACCGCCGCCCTCGAGAAGCAGAATCTCACCGGCACCCGTGCCAAGGTCTACCTCGTCCTCGACCGCTCCGCGAGCATGCGCCCGTATTACAAGGACGGCTCCGCCCAGGCCCTCGCCGAGCAGACCCTCGCCCTCGCCGCGCATCTCGACCCCGAGGCCACCGTCCCGGTCGTCTTCTTCTCCACGGAGGTGGACGGCACCGGCGAGCTCACCCTCACCGACCACGAGAACAAGATCGACGAGCTGCACGCCGGCCTCGGTCGCATGGGCCGCACCAGCTACCACGCCGCGGTTCAGCAGGTGATCGACCTGCACCGGACGTCGCAGGACCCCAAGGCCCCCGCCCTCGTCGTCTTCCAGACCGACGGCGCCCCGGACGCCAAGACCCCCGCGACCCGGTCCCTCACGGACGCCGCGAAGGACCACCCCGCGCTCTTCTTCTCCTTCGTCGCCTTCGGCGAGCACGACAACAAGGCCTTCGACTACCTCCGCAGGCTGAAGACGGACAACACGTCCTTCTTCCACGCCGGCCCCGCACCCCGCGAGCTCACCGACGAGGAGCTCTACGAGGGCGTACTGGCGGCCTGGCGCCCGTAAGCCCGCCGCACAGCACTCCGCACCCGGGGGGTGGACGCCGGACCACGGCCGTCCACCCCCCGAAACGCGTGTGAGTCGATCTTCACGAGCCCAGTAGGATTTCGACCATGGCGGCCACTGGATCCGAGAAGCAGGCGGGGAAGGCGTACTACGTCTCCACGCCCATCTACTACGTCAACGACGCTCCTCACCTGGGCCACGCCTACACGACCGTTGCAGGGGACGTGCTCACGCGCTGGCACCGTCAGCGCGGCGAGAAGGTGTGGTACCTCACCGGCACGGACGAGCACGGTCAGAAGATCATGCGCACGGCCGACGCCAACGGCGTCACCCCCCAGGAATGGTGCGACAAGCTCGTCACCGAGGCCTGGAAGCCTCTCTGGGAGCACCTGGAGATCGCGAACGACGATTTCATCCGCACCACGCAGAAGCGGCACACCGACCGCGTCCAGGAGTTCGTGCAGGACCTGTACGACAAGGACGAGATCTACAAGGGCGGCTACGAAGGCCCGTACTGCGTCGGCTGCGAGGAGTACAAGCTCCCCGGCGAGCTGCTCGACGGCGAGGGCGAGTACGCGGGTCAGAAGCTCTGCCCGATCCACAAGAAGCCGGTGGAGATCCTCAGCGAGGAGAACTACTTCTTCAAGCTGAGCGAGTACACGGACAAGCTCCTCGCCCACTACGAGGCGAACCCCGACTTCATCCAGCCGGAGTCCGCGCGCAACGAGGTGCTGAACTTCGTCCGCCAGGGCCTGCAGGACCTGTCGATCTCCCGCTCGACGTTCGACTGGGGCATCCCGATCCCGTGGGACGCCAAGCACGTCATCTACGTCTGGGTCGACGCGCTGCTGAACTACGCGACGGCGGTCGGTTACAACGAGAACCCGGAGAAGTTCGAGGCGACCTTCCCGGCCGACGTGCACCTCGTCGGCAAGGACATCCTCCGCTTCCACGCGGTGATCTGGCCGGCCATGCTGATGGCGCAGGGCCTGCCGCTGCCGAAGAAGATCGCCGCGAACGGCTGGCTGATGGTCGGCGGCGAGAAGATGTCGAAGTCGAACCTGACCGGCATCAAGCCGCAGGACCTCACCTCGCACTTCGGCGTGGACGCCTACCGCTGGTACTTCCTGCGCGCGATCGCCTTCGGCCAGGACGGCTCGTTCTCCTGGGAGGACTTCTCCGCCCGGTACACCTCCGAGCTGGCCAACGACTACGGCAACCTCGCCTCCCGGGTGGCGGCCATGGTCGGCAAGTACTTCGGCGGCACGCTGCCCGAGGCGACGGCCGACGGGGACGCCGAGAAGGCGATCCACGACGGGCTGGCCAAGGCCGTCGCGGAGGCCGACCGCAAGATCGGCGAGGAGCTGGACTTCCAGGGCGGCATCCTGGCGGTCTTCGACTTCGTCAAGCAGGTCAACGGCTACATCACCGAGCAGGAGCCCTGGAAGGTCGCCAAGGACGACTCTGCGGAGGGCCGGGCCCGTCTGGCGACGATCCTCTACACGGCCGCCGAGGCGCTGCGCGCGGTCGCGGTGCTGCTGAACCCGGTCATGCCGGAGACCTCGCAGAAGCTGTGGGACTCGCTCGGCGCGGAGCCCGTCCTGGGCGCCCTGGCCGAGCAGCGGGTCCAGGAGGCCGCCGACTGGGGCCGCCTGCCCGCCGGCGCCACCGTCACCAAGGGCGCGGTCCTCTTCCCGCGCCTGGAGGAGAAGCCCACCGCGTGACGCCGTAGACACGCGCCGGCCGCCCCCGGGGAGCACCGCTCCCGGGGGCGGTCCGCTGTCCGCCCCCGGCGCGCCCGGCACCGCGACGGCCCCGGCGTCTGACAGCATGGGGCCTTCGTGAACCTCTCCGCACCCCACCACCGCCTCCTCGCGGACGCCGTCACCGCCGGCCCCCCGCACGGGCTGGTCCTGGCCGGCGGATACGCCCTTCAGGCGCACGGTCTGCTGACCCGCCCGCACGCAAACGTCGACCTCGCGACGCAGAGCCCCGACCCGATGGACCGGATCGCGGACGACGTCCGTACGGCCCTGGAGGCACGCGGGCGTCAGGTGCGCGCCGTCTCCCTGACCCCGCTGTCCGCGCAGCTGGCCGTCACCGACCCGCCCACCGGCGAGGAGTGCGCCCTGGCCCTGCACAAAGAGGCGTTCTGGCATCCGCCCGTGCTCAGCGAGGCCGGTCCCGCGCTGTCCCTGGAGGACGCGGTCGGCACCAAGATCCGGGCCCTGTACGACCGGGGCGCCGCCGTGGACCTGATCGACGCGCGGGCCGCCGCCGCCCGCTTCGGCTTCCCCGACCTTGAGGAACTGGGCCGCCGCCACGCCCACGACCCCTTCGACCTGCCGACCCTGCAGTCCCGTCTCACCGGCACCGACTGGTACCCGGACGGCGCCTTCACCGCGTACGGCCTGCCGGCGGAGGAGATCGCCGCGCTGCGCGCCTGGGCCCAGCACTGGTCCGACGACATCGCCG
This sequence comes from Streptomyces sp. NPDC104814, assembly GCF_055583185.1. Taxonomy (NCBI): domain Bacteria; kingdom Bacillati; phylum Actinomycetota; class Actinomycetes; order Kitasatosporales; family Streptomycetaceae; genus Streptomyces; species Streptomyces sp. NPDC104814. The sequence continues at coordinate 219,058 of NZ_JBVJOL010000011.1, forward strand.
AACGCCTCCTGGAGGAGGGCGCCTCACCCGATGACGCCGAGGGTGCGGACGGATAGATTGCCGGTGATCACCGACGGAGATCACCTACACGTGGGGGGAACCACATGGCACTGTTCGGCAACGCGCACAGCATCGACTCGGCCGAGGCCCAGCGGGACTACGCCCGGCTGCTCGGCCAGGGCGAGCAGGTGCACGCCGCCTACCTGCTGATCCGCGACACCATCCTGTTCACCGACCGCCGGCTGATCCTGATCGACAAGCAGGGCATCACCGGCAAGAAGGTGGAGTACCACTCCGTCCCCTACCGCAGCATCACGCACTTCTCGGTGGAGACCGCCGGCCATCTGGACCTGGACGCCGAGCTGAAGATCTGGGTCTCCGGCACGGCCGCCCCGATCGAGAAGACGTTCACCAAGGGCGTCGACATCTACGAGGTCCAGGCGATCCTGACGCAGTTCGTCGCCAAGTAGCCGCGGGTACGGCAGCGGCCCGGAACCTGCGTCGGTTCCGGGCCGCTCGCGCTGTCGCCGCTACTTCGGCTGCGGCTTGTTCACCGTCAGGTGCAGCTCCTTCAGGCGGGCCGCCTCGAGCTCGGTCGGCGCGCCCATCATCAGGTCCTGGGCGTTGCCGTTGAGCGGGAAGGCGATGGTCTCGCGGATGTTCGGCTCGTCCGCGAGCAGCATCACGATGCGGTCGACGCCGGGGGCGATGCCGCCGTGCGGCGGGGCGCCGAAGCGGAACGCGCGGAGCATGCCCGCGAACTTCTCCTCGACGGTCTCGCGGTCGTAGCCCGCGATCTCGAACGCCTTGAGCATGATCTCCGGCTCGTGGTTCCGGATCGCGCCGGAGGACAGCTCGACGCCATTGCAGACGATGTCGTACTGCCAGCCCAGAATGTCCAGCGGGTCCTGGGTCTCCAGGGCCTCCAGGCCGCCCTGCGGCATGGAGAACGGGTTGTGCGAGAAGTCGATCGCGCCCGTGTCCTCGTCCTTCTCGTACATCGGGAAGTCGACGATCCAGCAGAACCGGAAGACGTTCTCCTCGAACTGCCCGGCGCGCTTGGCGGCCTCGACGCGCACCGCGCCCATGATCTTGGAGACCTCGTCGAACTCGCCCGCGCCGAAGAAGACGGCGTGGCCGGCCTCCAGGCCGAGGCGCTCGGTGAGGACCTTGACGTTCTCCTCGGTGAGGAACTTCGCGATCGGACCGGACAGCTGGCCGTCCTCGCCGACGCGGACCCAGGCCAGGCCCTTGGCGCCCTGGGAGACCGCGAAGTCGCCGAGCTGGTCGAAGAACTTGCGCGGCTGGTCCTGGACCGCCGGGACGGGCAGCGCGCGCACGTGCTTGCCGGCGAACGCCTTGAACTCGCTGTTCTCGAAGACGTCCGTGAGGTCGACCAGCTCCAGCTTGGCGCGCAGGTCGGGCTTGTCGGAGCCGTACTTCAGCATCGCCTCGCGGAAGGGGATGCGCGGGAACGGGGACGTGACATGACGGCCGCCGCCGAACTCCTCGAACAGCTCGGTCATCAGCTTCTCGACCGGCTGGAAGACGTCCTCCTGCTCGACGAAGGACATCTCGATGTCGAGCTGGTAGAACTCGCCGGGCGAGCGGTCGGCGCGCGCGTCCTCGTCGCGGAAACAGGGCGCGATCTGGAAGTAGCGGTCGAAGCCGGAGATCATCAGCAGCTGCTTGAACTGCTGCGGCGCCTGCGGCAGGGCGTAGAACTTGCCCGGGTTCAGGCGGGAGGGCACGACGAAGTCACGGGCGCCCTCGGGGGAGGTCGCGGACAGGATCGGCGTCGCCATCTCGTTGAAGCCCAGCGCCGTCATCTTGTGGCGGATCGCGGAGATCACGGCCGTGCGCAGCATGATGTTCTTGTGCATGCGCTCGCGGCGCAGGTCGAGGAAGCGGTACTCCAGACGCCGCTCCTCGTTGACGCCGTCCTCGGCGTTGATGGTGAAGGGCAGGGGCTGTGCCGCGCCGAGCAGCTCGACCTCGGCGACCTCCACCTCGATCTCGCCGGTGGACAGGTCGGGGTTCACGTTCTCGGTTCCACGTGAAACAACGCGGCCGTCGACGCGGACCGTGGACTCCTTGGAGATCGAGTCCAGCGCCTCGTACGCGGGGGTGCCGGGGCGGGCGACCAGCTGCGTGATGCCGTAGTGGTCGCGCAGATCGATGAAGAGGATGCCGCCCAGGTCGCGCCGATTGTGCAGCCAGCCACTCAGCCGGACGTCGGTGCCGACGTCAGAGGCGCGGAGCTCGCCGCAGGTGTGGGACCTGTACCGATGCATCGTCGTTCATCCAGTCTTCGCGGATCGGGTATCTCCGGGGCCCGGTGCCCGGACTTTTCAAGGGTACCGGCCGCCCCGCGATCGCCTCCCCACCATTACCGCGCGGGCCGCCGCGACGAGCCCGTCTCCGTCGCCGCGCGGGCCCTCCCGGAGAGCCGTCGGCCCCTGCGCCGACCTGCTTCGGTGGCATGATGCGAACAGATCTTCTTAAAGTGGGGCAATGCGTACTGGTGAGCCCCTGCCCGCCGTGGAGGAGGTCCTCGCCGCCCTCGCGACCGGCCTGTGGCACTGGGACACCGCAGCCGGGCAGGTCACCGTGGACGCGGAGGCGGCGCGGCTGCTCGGGCTGCCCGCCGAGCCGGTCGTCCTCACCGAGGCCCAGGTGCGCGCCCGGCTGCACCCCGTCGACTGGAACGAGATCACCGGCGTGATCCAGCTGGCGGTCGCCGAGGGCACCCTCGCCGAGGTACGCATCCGGATCATGGACGACACCGGCCGCGTCCTGCGCGTGGTGCGCTCCCGCTCCAAGCCGGCCTTCGACCCAAAGAAGAAGGCGTACGAACTGATCGGCACCCTCCAGGAGGTCACCGAACCGGCGCCGGGCACCCCGGCCGGCCGCAGCGCGGTGACCGGCGACTGGCGGCGCTCCCGGGAGGCGTTCCTGCTGGACGCGGGCCGCGCGCTGGCCGAGGCCCGCTCCACGGCCGAGGTGCTGCGGGTGGCGGCGGGGCTGTCGATGCCGGGATTCTCACCGGACGGACTCGCGGTGTTCGGCGCGGAGGCCGACCGGCTGACGATCATCGGCCACCACGGGCAGCAGCCCGGCGACGAGGGACCGTTCGCGCAGATGGCGCTGGGCACGGACTACCCGGCCGCCGAGGTGGTGCGCACCGGCCGCGCGGTGTACCTGTCCTCGCCCGAGGAGTACAAGGCGCGCTACCCGCTGACCTGGCCGCTCGCCCAGCGCTTCAACCGCCGCTCCTGGGCGTTCCTGCCGCTCACCGTGGGCGGGCGCACGATGGGCGCCTGGATGGCCGCGTTCACCTATCCGGTCGCCTTCACGCCCGACGAGCGGTCCGTGCTGACGACGGTGGCGCGGATGCTCGCCCAGGCCCTGTCCCGGGCCGGCGCGGCCGAGACCGAGCGGGAGCTGACCGACGGACTCCAGCGCTCGATGCTGCCCGTGCTGGGCCCGAAGATCCCCGGCATGAGCATCGCCGCCCGGTACGTCCCGACCGGCGGCGGACTCCAGGTCGGCGGCGACTGGTACGACATGATCCCGCTGCCGGGCAACCGGTTCGCCCTGGTCATCGGCGACGTCCAGGGCCACGACGTACGGGCGGCCGGACTGATGGGCCAGCTGCGCACGGCCCTGCGCGCCTACGCCGCCGAGGGCCACCGGCCCGACGCGGTCCTCTCCCGCGCCTCCCGCTTCTTCCACGGCATCACCCACACCGACGACCCCGGCGAGCTGCGCTTCGCGACCTGTCTCTACGTCGAGGTCGACCCGGCGTCCGGGGTCGTGCTCTCGGCGCGCGCCGGGCATCTCGACCCGGCGGTCCGCATGCCCGACGGGACGGTGCTGCACCGGCCCACCGCCGGCGGCCTCCCCCTCGGCATCGACCCGGACAGCGACTATCCGACGACCCGGCTCACCCTGATGCCCGGCGAGACGCTGCTGCTGTGCACCGACGGCCTGATCGAGACCGGCGGCCATGACCTGGACTCCGGCTGGAGCCGGGTCCGCACGATCATGGAGACCCACGACGGGAACCTCGACGCCCTCGCCGACGCCCTGGTCCAGGCCGTCCACGGCCCGTCCTCGCACCACACCACCGGCCCGCTCACCGACCGCCGCGAGGACGACATCGCCCTGGTGCTGCTCGGCCGGCACCCGGCGGGCGAGAACGGCTCCGCCGCCGTACGGACGCCGGTACGGCGCTCGGTGCTGACCGTCGCGCAGGCCGAACCGGAGCGGGTCGCCACGGCCCGGCAGCAGCTGCGCGAGCTGCTGCACGACTGGCCCTCCCCCGACCAAGTCGACTCCGCCGTCCTGCTGGTCTCCGAGATGCTCACCAACGTCCTCGTGCACACCGACGCCGACGCGCTGCTCGTCGCCGAGGTCGGCGGCGCGCCGGGCGAGCGCCGCATCCGGGTGGAGGTCACCGACACCAGCGACGACCTGCCCCACCGGCGCCGGCCCGGCGAGCTGGCGTCCTCCGGGCGCGGCCTGGTCCTGATGGAGCTGCTCGCCGACACCTGGGGCGTGGCCCCGCGCGGCGAGGGCAAGAGCATCTGGTTCGAGCTGGGCGAGAAGAGCGGGGACGGCTTCGCGCCGGGCGGAAGGAGCGGGGACGGCGAGGCACACCCCGACGAGCAGCTCGACAAGCACGTCGGCGAGCACCTCGGCGAGCACCTCGACGGGGTGGAGAGCCAGGCGTAGGTGCTGAGCAGGGCGTAGGCGCGGTCGGCGAACCGGCTTCCCGGCTGCCGGCCGCCTTACCGGGCGCGGTGCCCCGACGACCGCCGTCCGCCGCTGTCGGCGCTGTCGGCGCTGTCGCCACTGCCGGCGCTGCCCGCGCCGTTCCGCTGCCGCTCCTCCGGCTCCTGGGCGGCCGGGGCCGGTTCCTGGCCGGCGCGGCCGCCCGGGTGGCGCAGGGCGCACAGGTAGCCGATGCCGAGGGCGATCGCCATGCCGTAGAAGACCCACTGGTTGGCCTCGGCGAAGTCGCTCCGGATCGCGGACATCGCGGTGCGCATGGTCGAGGCGAGCGGGCCGCCGCCGGAGGGGGTGGCGGCGTCCGGGTTGCCGGTGACCGCCTCGGCCACGCGGCCGGCCGCGGAGCGCGCCGCGTCCGGTGGCATACCGCGTCCGCGCAGGGTGTCCGTGACATGGGCGGTCATCGCGTGGGTCAGCAGCGTGCCGTAGACGGCGAGGCCGATGCTCGCGGCGAAGTTGCGCACGGTCTGGGTGACGCCGGTGACCTCGCCGTAGGAGGCGCCGATCGCGCGGTTGACGGCGTCCGTGGAGGCGGGCGCGAGGATGAAGCCGATGCCGGCGCCCGCGAGCGCGGCGTAGGGCCACTGGTCGTGCATGGACAGGTCGGTCAGCTTCCCGGCCCACAGCGCGAAGCCGACGGCGCCGATCACACAGCCCGCCTTCATCGCGGGTCGCGCCCCCCGCCGGTCCAGGATCCGCCCGCCCCACTGCGAGGCGAGGGCGAACCCGGCGAAGAAGTACAGCAGGAACAGCGCGGCCTGGTTGGGGGAGGCGCTGAGCGAGATCTGGGCGTAGACCGAGGCGAAGAAGAACAGCGGGACGAACGCCAGCATCGCGAAGAACAGCACCAGCACGTCGACGGTGAAGGCCCGGTCGCGGAACACCGCGAGGTTGATCAAGGGGTGGCGCACGCCCAGCTCGTAGCGGCAGAAGAGGCCGAGGACGGCGAGGCCGCCGGCGATGCAGCCCCAGGTGGCCGCGGAGTCCCAGCCCCAGGTCGCGGCCTGCTGGAAGCCGAGCACGCTCAGGCCCATGCCGACGGCGATGAGCACCGCGCCGGGCACGTCGAGCGGCTCGTCGCGGCGCTGGGCGGGGATGCGGGCGAGCGCGGTGAGGGCGAGCGCCACGATCGCGACGGGGACGTTGACCCAGAAGATCGCCCGCCAGGTCCAGTCCGTCAGCCAGCCGCCCAGCAGCGGGCCGATGGCGGTCAGGGCGCCGGTCAGGCCGAAGAACAGGGCGAGGGCACGGCCCCTGCGCTCCACCGGGAACACCGCCACGACCACCGCGAGCGCCGCCGGGAACAGCAGGGCGGCGCCCAGCCCCTGGGTCGCCCGGAAGACGACGAGCCAGGTCAGCGGGGAGCCGCCGGTGGGCACACAGCCGCACAGCACCGAGGAGACGACGAAGATCAGCGAGCCGGCGACGACGACACGGCGCGGCCCGAACAGGTCGGCGAGGCGGCCGCCGAGCGCGAAGAACGCCGCGAGGGCGAGCAGGTAGGCGTTGACCACCCACTGCATGCCGGAGCTGGTCAGATGGAGTTCGGAGACGATGTCGGGGGCGGCGATCGACACGATCGTCTGGTCGATGAAGGTCATCGCCACGGCGCACATCATGGCCGCGAGCGCCAGTGGCTGGGAGGCGGCGCGTCCGGCGCCGTCCGCGCTCCGACGTCGTCTCGTGCGCGTTCCGCTCACCCGATCAGTCTGCGCCCGGGCACCTGAGGCCGCATCCGCACGACCACTCCCGTGCGACCCATCCGCAGCGGCGTTCCCAGGACTTACGCGTCCGCGGGCTCGCCGCCGCGCTCGCGCAGTTCCTGGACGACGCCGAAGGCGGCCGCGGTCAGCGGGACGGAGAGCAGCATGCCGAGGATGCCGGCCACGGAGGCGCCCGCGGTGATCGCGAGCATCACCACGGCGGGATGCATCTGCACGGTGTGGCTCTGGATCGCCGGCTGGAGCACGTGCCCCTCCAGCACCTGGACCGCGAGCACCACCCCGAGCGCCCACAGCGCGATGACGAACCCGCGGTCGGCGAGCGCGACGAGCACGGCGACCGCGCCGGAGATGAACGCGCCGAGGTAGGGGATGTACGCCCCGACGAACACCAGCGCGCCGAGGCCGACCGCGCCGGGCACGCGCAGGATCAGCAGGCCGACGGTGATGCACAGGGCGTCGATGAGGGCGATGAACGTGGTGCCGCGCATGAAGCCCTCGACGGCGCGGTAGGCCCGGCGGGCCACCGCCTCCAGGGTGTCGGCGTTCCCGCGCGGGGCCAGCGCCCGCACGATGCCGGCGGCCTTGTCGGAGTCGCGCAGGAAGAAGAAGACGAGCAGCAGGGCGAGCACGGCCATGGCGATGGACTCGCCGACCACGCTGACGCCGCTGATCACGTTGTGCGCGGCGGTCCCGCCGAACTTGCCGAGCAGCTGACGGCCGTTGGTGGCGAGGTCGTCCAGCGAGGTGCCGGCCGCCCCGAAGTGGGTGGTGACGCCCCGGGCGGCCTCCTTGAGGGAGGAGACGATCTGGTCGCCGGTGTCGATCAGCGCGGCCACCACGATGTACACCGCGCCGCCGACCACGGCGACGACGGCGACGCAGGTCAGCCCCGCGGCCAGCGACCGGTTGACGTGCGCCCGCACCAGCCGCCGGTGCAGCGGCCCGAGCAGCGCGGTGCCGAGCAGCGCCAGCAGCACCGGCGTCACGGCCGTCCGCAGCTCCGAGCACAGCTGTACGCCGACCCAGCCGACGCCCGCGACGAGCAGGGCGAGCGCGCACCACGCGGCGAGACGGCGGGCGGAGTCGGGGAGCAGCTGCACCCCTTCACCGCACCACGGCCCGGGCGGGCTGTCCCGTCGGGACGGCCCGCCCGGGTGACAGGGCGTCAGAGTGCGTCGGGGTGCGTCGGGGTGCGACAGGGTGCCGACGTACGGGGTGTCAGGCCTGCGGGCCTTCCTCCGTCATGCCGTGCACGGCGGGGACGGTGCCCAGGCGGCCCTTCTGGAAGTCCTCGAAGGCCTGCATGAGTTCGTCCTTGGTGTTCATCACGAACGGGCCGTAGTGGACCATCGGCTCACGGATCGGCCGGCCGCCGAGCAGCACGACCTCCAGGTCCGGCGTGTGCCCGTCCTGCTTGTCGTCCGCGCGGACGGTCAGCGAGGACCCGGCGCCGAACACGGCGGTCTGGCCCAGGTGGATCGGCCGCCGCTCGGCGCCCACGCTGCCGCGACCGGCCAGCACGTACGCCAGGCCGTTGAAGTCCTCCCGCCAGGGCAGGGTGATCTCGGCGCCCGGCGCGAGCGTGGCGTGGACCATGGTGATCGGCGTGTGCGTGATACCGGGACCGGCGTGCCCGTCCAGCTCACCGGCGATGACACGCATCAGCGCGCCGCCGTCCGGCGAGGTGAGCAGCTGGACCGAGCCCGCGCGGATGTCCTGGTAGCGCGGCGCCATCATCTTGTCCCTGGCGGGGAGGTTCACCCACAGCTGCAGGCCGTGGAAGAGGCCGCCCGAGACGACCAGGTGCTCCGGCGGCGCCTCGATGTGCAGCAGGCCGGAGCCGGCCGTCATCCACTGGGTGTCGCCGTTGGTGATGGTGCCGCCACCGCCCTGGGAGTCCTGGTGGTCGAAGATCCCGTCGATGATGTAGGTGACGGTCTCGAAGCCGCGGTGGGGGTGCCAGGGGGTGCCCTTGGGCTCGCCCGGCGCGTACTCCACCTCGCCCATCTGATCCATCATGATGAACGGGTCGAGGTGGCGGTAGTTGATCCCGGCGAACGCCCGGCGCACCGGGAAGCCCTCGCCCTCGAATCCGCCCGGCGCGGTGGTGACCGCGAGCACGGGCCGCGCCACGGCGTCGGCGGGAGCGGTCACGCGGGGGAGCATCAGCGGGTTCTCGACGGTCACTGCAGGCATGGTCGGTACCTCCTTGGTACGCCCACTTTAGTTGAGCGTTGAACTTCCTGCCACCCGGAACCACGAAAGCCCGGAACTCATTCCCGGCCGCCGCCCACCGGATCGCGAGGCTCACCCTTCACAACACCAAAACCCGTCCTCCGGCCGCCCCACCTCGCCCCCCACCCTCCCCACCCCCCACGACCTGCACTTACTCGCCCACCGACCACGACCCCTCGCGGGTAGTACGCGGTCAGCGAGCCAAGGCGAGCGGGTGAAGACGTCGGGAAAACACGATCGCGCCGGCGGACGGGAAGCACCGGTGGCGGTGCCCCGCGGTCGCGCGGGCCACCCAAGGCAGGCGCCGCCCCGCGCAGCCGGGCAGGCAGCCGCGCCACGCAGCCCGCGTGCATGACAACCGCCGGCTCCCCGCGGAGGGAGCCGTTCAGCAGGCGCCGTCGAGCGGGCGGTCGGCCGCGGTCGGCCCCGAAGGGAACCCCGCCACCCCCGAAGCGGACCACCAACCCCCGGAGAAACCAGCCACCCCCCGAAGGAACCCCCCGCCAACCCCCGGAGGGGCCGTCAGCCGTACATGCGGCGCATCGCGAAGTCGACCATCTGTTCGACCGCCTTCGCGTCGAAGACCATGCGGTGTTCGCCCTCCATGTCCAGGACGAAGCCGTAGCCGGTCGGCAGCAGGTCGATCACCTCGGCGCCGGTGATCACGAAGTACTTGGACTCCTTGCCCGCGTAGCGGCGCAGTTCCTTGAGCGAGGTGAACATCGGGATCACCGGCTGCTGCGTGTTGTGCAGCGCCAGGAAGCCCGGGGTGTCACCGCGCGGGCAGTACACCTTCGACGTGGCGAAGATCTGCTGGAAGTCCTCCGGCGACATCTGCCCCGTGGTGAAGGCGCGCACGGCGTCGGCGAGGGACGGCGGCGACGGCTCGGGGTACAGCGGCGGCTGCTGCCCGTATCCGCCCGCCATCGGCTGCTGCGGCGGGGCGTACTGCTGCTGGGCGCCGTTCTGGTCGTAGCCGTACATGACCGTAAGCGTACTGACACCATGGCGAGGGGTGGGTCACAGATACCCGGATCGGGGTTGCGGCTTATTACCGACGGGTAGCATCATCGTAGCTACTTGCTGGTACGTGTAAAGGCGCGAGGAGTCCAGTGCCTCGCCGAATCCTCAACGGAGCCGTCGCCATGGGGCACTACAAGTCGAATCTCCGCGACATCGAGTTCAACCTCTTCGAAGTACTGGGGCGCGACAAGGTGTACGGCACCGGCCCGTTCGAGGAGATGGATCTCGACACCGCCAAGAGCGTCCTGGAGGAGCTGACCCGCCTCTCCGAGAACGAGCTGGCCGCGTCCTTCGCCGACGCCGACCGCAACCCGCCGGTCTTCGACCCGGAGACCAACACCGCGCCCGTCCCGGCGTCCTTCAAGAACAGCTACCAGGCGTTCATGGACTCCGAGTACTGGCGCCTCGGCCTGCCCGAGGAGATCGGCGGCACCACCTCGCCGCGCTCCCTGATCTGGGCCTACGCCGAGCTGATCCTGGGCGCCAACCCGGCCGTGTGGATGTACTCCTCGGGCCCCGCGTTCGCCGGCATCCTCTTCGAGGAGGGCAACGAGGTCCAGAAGCACATCGCCAAGATCGCGGTCGAGAAGCAGTGGGGCTCCACCATGGTCCTCACCGAGCCGGACGCCGGCTCGGACGTGGGCGCCGGCCGTACCAAGGCCGTGCAGCAGGAGGACGGCTCCTGGCACATCGAGGGCGTGAAGCGCTTCATCACCTCCGGTGAGCACGACATGTCGGAGAACATCCTCCACTACGTGCTCGCCCGTCCCGAGGGCGCCGGCCCCGGCACCAAGGGCCTGTCCCTCTTCCTCGTCCCGAAGTACCTCTTCGACTTCGAGACCGGCGAGCTGGGCGAGCGCAACGGCGTCTACGCCACCAACGTCGAGCACAAGATGGGCCTGAAGGCCTCCAACACCTGCGAGATGACCTTCGGCGACCAGCACCCCGCCAAGGGCTGGCTGATCGGCGACAAGCACGACGGCATCCGCCAGATGTTCCGCATCATCGAGTTCGCCCGCATGATGGTCGGCACGAAGGCGATCTCCACGCTCTCCACCGGCTACCTCAACGCGCTGGAGTACGCCAAGGAGCGCGTCCAGGGCCCGGACCTGGCCAACTTCATGGACAAGACCGCGCCCAAGGTCACCATCACCCACCACCCCGACGTGCGCCGCTCGCTGATCACGCAGAAGGCGTACGCCGAGGGCATGCGCGCCCTCGTCCTCTACACCGCCTCGATCCAGGACGCGATCCAGATCAAGGAGGCGAACGGCGAGGACGCCTCCGCCGAGGAGGCGCTGAACGACCTGCTCCTGCCCATCGTCAAGGGCTACGGCTCCGAGAAGGGCTACGAGCAGCTCGCCCAGTCGCTGCAGACCTTCGGCGGCTCCGGCTTCCTGCAGGAGTACCCGATCGAGCAGTACATCCGGGACTCCAAGATCGACACCCTGTACGAGGGCACCACCGCGATCCAGGGCCAGGACTTCTTCTTCCGGAAGATCGTCCGCAACCAGGGCGCCGCGCTGAACTCCCTCGCCGAGGACATCAAGAAGTTCCTGGCGCTCGGCACCGGCGGCGAGGAGCTGGCCGGCGCCCGCGAGCACCTCGCCAAGGCCGCCGTGGAGCTGGAGGCGATCGTCGGCCTGATGCTGACCGACCTCGCCGCCACCGAGCAGGACACCAAGAACATCTACAAGGTGGGCCTGAACACCACCCGCCTGCTCATGGCCTCCGGTGACGTCGTCGTCGGCTACCTGCTGCTCAAGGGCGCCGCGATCGCCGCCGAGAAGCTGGCCACGGCCTCCGCCAAGGACAAGGCGTTCTACACCGGCAAGATCGCCGCGGCGAAGTTCTTCGCCGCGAACGTCCTGCCCGGCGTCACCTGCGCCCGCAAGGTCGCCGAGGCCGTCGACCTGGACCTGATGGAGCTGGACGAAGCCGCGTTCTAAGCACCGGCCGAGACCCGGCGGGGCCCGCCCCGCCGGCGGGCTCCGCCTCCACACAGTCCTCACGAGGGCCCGCTCCCGCTCGACCGGGAGCGGGCCCTCGTCCGTCGTTAAGGTGAACCCATGAGCGAACCCTCACGCCCGGCCGCCGCCACACCCTTCGACCGCGGCCACACCGACGACCTGATGACCTTCCTCGCGGCGAGCCCGTCGCCGTACCACGCCGTGGCGAACGCCGCCGAGCGGCTGGAGAAGGCCGGCTTCCGCCAGGTCGACGAGACGGACGCCTGGGACGGGACGAGCGGCGGCAAGTACGTACTGCGCGGCGGGGCCATCGTCGCCTGGTACGTCCCCGAGGGCGCCGCACCCCACACGCCGTTCCGTATCGTCGGCGCGCACACCGACTCCCCCAACCTGCGGGTGAAGCCGCTGCCCGACGCGGGCGCCCACGGCTGGCGGCAGGTCGCGGTGGAGATCTACGGCGGCCCCCTGCTGAACTCCTGGCTCGACCGCGACCTGGGCCTCGCCGGACGGCTCACCCTGCGCGACGGCACCACCCGCCTGGTGAACGTCGACCGGCCGCTGCTGCGCGTCCCGCAGCTCGCGATCCACCTCGACCGCTCGGTGGGCACCGAGGGCCTCAAGCTCGACAAGCAGCGGCACGCGCAGCCGATCTGGGGCCTCGGCGACGACGTCCGCGAGGGCGACCTGATCTCCTTCCTCGAACAGGAGGCCGGTCTCCCGGGCGGCTCGGTCACCGGCTGGGACCTGATGACCCACTCCGTGGAAGCGCCCGCCTACCTCGGCCGCGACCGGGAGCTGGTGGCCGGCCCGCGCATGGACAACCTGCTGTCGGTGCACGCGGCCGTCGCGGCGCTCACCGCCGCCGCCGCGCGCGACCTTTCCTACATCCCCGTCCTGGCCGCCTTCGACCACGAGGAGACCGGCTCGCAGTCCGACACCGGGGCCGACGGCCCGCTGCTCGGATCGGTGCTGGAGCGCTCGGTGTTCGCGCGCGGCGGCTCCTACGAGGACCGGGCGCGTGCCTTCGCCGGCACCGTCTGCCTCTCCTCCGACACCGGTCACGCGGTGCACCCCAACTACGCGGAGCGCCACGACCCCACGCACCACCCGCGTGTCAACGGCGGCCCTCTCCTCAAGGTCAACGTCAACAACCGTTACGCCACGGACGGTTCGGGCCGAGCGGTGTTCGCCGCCGCATGCGACAAGGCCGGCGTGCCCTTCCAGTCGTTCGTGTCCAACAACTCCATGCCGTGCGGCACCACGATCGGCCCCATCACCGCCGCCCGGCACGGCATCCGCACCGTCGACATCGGCGTGGCCATCCTCTCCATGCACAGCGCACGGGAGTTGTGCGGCGCCGACGACCCCTACCTGCTGGCCAACGCGCTGGTCGCGTTTCTGGAGAGCTGAGAACGCCCGTCACCCGCATGGGGGTTGACATGCGGGGTACCCGACTGTCCGGGCCGGAAAGACCGGACCGGACAGGGAGGCGACACTCATGGGCCTCGGCGGATGCATCATCCTCATCGCCGTGGGAGCCATTCTCACGTTCGCGACCGACTGGCACATGCAGGGGGTCAACCTCGACCTGGTCGGCATCATCCTGATGATCGTCGGACTGATCGGTGTCTCGACCTTCAGCAGCATCGCGCGCCGCCGGCGCGTCATGGTGCCGCCGACGACGACCACGGTCGTCGAGGAGGAACGGCACCACCACACGCGCGACGGCTACAGCGACGGCTTCGGCGTCTGACCCGTACGCCTACCGCTCCTGCTCGTCCATCCCGGCGAGCACCAGCGGCAGCCGGTCGGCGCCGCCCTCGGTGAGGCGGACCGGAACGCCCCAGTCCTGCTGGTGGACATGGCAGGCCGGGTACGGGTTCGCCGGGTCGTCGTCGCAGGACGCGGCCATCGCGGAGACGTGCAGGACCCCCTGCTCGACGGCGGGGTTCAGGGCGAGGGTGCGGGACAGGTCGGTTCCCGCGCCCCCGCCCTCCAGCAGCAGCTCGGGCGGGGTGGCGGAGACCAGCAGCCGGGTGGACGGGCCGTACCGCTCATCCAGCTTCTGACCGGGCGGCGCCTGGAAGACGACGTCCAGTCGGACCGCGCCGGGCGCTACCTCGGTGGCCTGGCGCCGGGTGCGGTGGGCCACGCCCTCCACCCGGACCGCCTCCTCGGGCAGCCGCAGCCGGGTCAGCCGGTGCCGCGCCGACTCCACGACCACGATGTCGTCGCCGAGCAGGACCGCGTCGCTGGGCTCCCGCAGATCCGTGGCCAGCGTGGTGACTTCGCCGGTCGCCGGGTCGTAGCGGCGCAGCGCGTGGTTGTAGGTGTCGCAGACGGCGACCGAGCCGTCGGGCAGCGCGGTGACGCCGAGCGGATGCTGCAGCAGTGCCTGGCCGGCGGCGCCGTCACGGTGGCCGAAGTCGAACAGACCGGTGCCGACGGCCGTGTGGACGCTGCCGTCGGGCTCCACCCAGCGCAGCGCGCTCGTCTCGGAGTCGGCGAGCCACAGCCGCTCGGGCGTGGCCGCCAGCCCGGAAGGCTGTGCGAACCAGGCCTCGGCGCCGGGCCCGTCCACCAGCCCCTCGTTCGTGGTCCCCGCCGTGACAGCCACGGTCCGCGTCGCCGGATCGTAGGCCCACAGCTGGTGCACCCCGGCCATGGCGATCCACACCCGGCCCTGCCACGACGCCACGTCCCACGGCGAGGACAGATCGACCTCGCGCGCGGGACCCCCGGTGGGCGCGCCCTGCATCCACTGCCGCCCGGTCCCGGCGAGCGTGGTGACCTCCCCGCTCGCCGGGTCGTAGCGGCGCAGGGCGTGATTGACGGTGTCGGCGACGACCACGGCTCCGTCGTCGAGGAGGGCGAGGCCCTGCGGCTCATTGAAGGCGGCCTGTTCCGGCCCGCCGTCGGCGAAGCCGCGCACACCGGACCCGATCCGCCGCACGACGCTCTCCCCGTCGGCCTCGAGCTCCACGAGCTGGTGCCGGGTGGTGTCGCTGACCAGCAGATTCCCCGACGGCAGCAGTAGCGCCTTGCCGGGAAAACGCAAGCTGGTCGGTTCGGGCTCCGGCGGGACGTACGGCCCCTCGCCGCGCCGCAGGGTGCCCTTGGCCGCGTGCTCGGCCTCCAGCTGCGTCACGAGCCGCTCGATGGCGTGCACATGCCCCTCACCGGCGTGCTGCGCGACGACGTACCCCTCCGGGTCGATCACCACGAGCGTCGGCCACGCCCGCACCGCGTACTGCTTCCACGTCGCGAGCTCCGGGTCGTCCAGCACGGGATGCTCCACGCCGTACCGCTCGACGGCGTCCACCACGGCCCCGTGGTCCGCCTCGTGCACGAACTTCGGCGAATGCACGCCGATCACGACGACGGTGTCCGGGTGCTTGGCCTCGAGCTCCCGCAGCTCGTCGAGGACGTGCAGGCAGTTGATGCAGCAAAAGGTCCAGAAGTCGAGAACGACGATCCGTCCGCGCAGATCGGCAAGGCTGTACTGCCGGCCGCCGGTGTTCAGCCAGCCGCCCTTGCCGACCAGCTCGGGAGCGCGGACTCGGGCGCGACGGGGTGCGGAGTGGCTCATGGATCAAGGGTGCCACCCGCCGGTGACAGTCAGCCCAGAGCGTGCCCCGTCGTCGCGTCCACATGGGCCGGGACCTCGTCATGCCGGTCGCCGACCGTGAGGGTGCCGGAGGGTTCGAGGAGCAGGATCTCCGCCGGGCCGGGGGCGTACGGCTTGTGTTCCGTGCCGCGCGGCACCGTGAAGACCGAGCCGCGCGGCAGGACCACCGTGCGCTCCCCGGACGGCTCGCGCAGGCCGATGTGCAGCTCGCCGGCAAGGACCAGGAAGAACTCGTCGGTGTGCTCGTGGACGTGCCAGACGTGCTCGCCCTCCACCTTGGCGACGCGGACGTCGTAGTCGTTGACGGTGGTGACGATGCGCGGGCTCCACTGCTCGGTGAAGGAGGCGAGGGCGGTGGCCAGGGAGATCGGTTCGCTGCTCATGACGTCATCCTGCGACTGGCCCCCGGCACGCGCGAGTGCTAGGAATCGCACATGCCGCAAGGATCCTCGCACCGTGTCGTCCTGATCGTCGACGAGAACTCCAATCCGTTCGAGATGAGCTGCGCCATCGAGGTGTTCGGCCTGCGCCGCCCGGAACTGGGCCGCGAACTGTACGACTTCCGGCTGTGCGCGGACGGGCCGGCGACCCGGATGCGGGACGGGTTCTTCACGCTCACCGGGGTCGCGGGGCTCGAGGCCGCCGAGGAGGCGGACACGCTGATCGTGCCGAACCGCCCGGACACCGACACCCCGCGCTCGGCGCGCGTACTGGACGCCGTGCGCCGGGCCCACGCGCGGGGAACCCGGCTCATCGGCTTCTGCTCCGGCGCGTTCACGATCGCGGAGGCCGGGCTGCTGGACGGGCGCCGCGCGGCCTGCCACTGGATGTGGGCGCAGTCGTTCCGCGCCCGGTTCCCCGAGGTACGGCTGGAGCCGGACGTGCTGTTCGTGGACGACGGCGACATCCTCACCGCGTCCGGCAGCGCCTCCGCCCTCGACCTCGGTCTGCACGTCGTCCGGCGCGACCACGGCGCGGAGATCGCCAACCATGTCTCCCGGCGCCTGGTGTTCGCCGCCCACCGCGACGGCGGGCAGCGCCAGTTCGTGGAGCGCCCGGTGCCGGCCGTCCGGGACGAGTCCCTCGCCCCGCTGCTCGCCTGGGCGCAGGAACGGCTGGGGGAACCGCTGACGGTCGCCGATCTCGCGGCACGCGCGCGTGTCAGCCCCGCCACGCTGCACCGCCGCTTCCGCAGCGAGCTCGGCACGACGCCGCTGGCCTGGCTCACGGCGGAGCGCGTCACCCTGGCCCGGCGGCTGATCGAACGCGGTGAGGAACGGCTGGATGTCGTCGCCGCCCGCAGCGGGCTCGGCACCGCGGCCAACCTGCGGGCGCGGCTGCGGCGCGAGACCGGACTCAGCCCGTCGGCCTACCGGCGGCGTTTCTCGGGGGCGGCCGGGGAAGCGCTCACAGCATGAGATTCCTCGTGTACGACCGGCTCCTCGGCATCGGTGACGACTACTGGATCGAGGACGACCGTGGCAGCAAGGTCTTCCTCGTCGACGGCAAGGCCATGCGCCTGCGGGACACCTGGGAACTGAAGGACACCCAGGGGCGGGTCCTGATCGACATCCACCAGAAGATGTTCGCCCTGCGCGACACCATGGTGATCGAGCGGGCCGGCGAACCCCTGGCGACGATCAAACGCCGGCGGCTGTCGCTGCTGCGCAACCACTACCGGGTGGCCCTGGCCGACGGCACGGAGCTGGACGTCAGCGGCAAGATCCTGGACCGGGAGTTCGCCGTGGAGTACGACGGCGAACTGCTCGCCGTGATCTCCCGCCGCTGGCTCACCGTCCGCGACACCTACGGCATCGACGTCATCCGCGACGACGCGGACCCGGCGCTGCTCATCGCGATCGCGGTGTGCGTGATCCATCTGGCCGAGAAGGAACGGGAGGACGACTGAGCCGACGCCCACCGCGCGCGGGGTGGGTGCCGTGCGCCGGAGGCGGACCGGTGTGGCGGGCCGGCCGCCGCGCGCCGGAGGCGGACCGGTGTGGGGGGGCCGGCCGCACGCGCGCCCGTGGCTAGCGGCGTGGCGGCTCCAGGCCCAGCACCCGGTCCTTCAGCGCCGGGAACTGCTCACGGGTCGTGGCGACCTTCGCCGGGTCGAACTCCACCGTGAGGATCTCCTCCCCGGCGCCCGCCTCGGCGAGGACCTCCCCCCAGGGATCGACCACGATCGAGTGACCCGCCTGCGGAACTCCCGCATGCGTCCCGGCCGTTCCACAGGCGAGCACGAACGCCTGGTTCTCCACCGCCCGCGCCTGAGCCAGCAGCGTCCAGTGCGCCCGGCGGCGCTCCGGCCAGCCCGCCGGGATCACCAGCGTCTCGGCGCCCGCGTCGACGAGACCGCGGAAGAGTTCGGGGAAACGGAGGTCGTAACAGGTCGCCACGCCCAGCGTCGTCCACGGCAGACGCACCGTCACCAGGTCACGTCCCGCGCCCATGAGCACCGCCTCGCCCTTGTCGAAGCCGAAGCGGTGGATCTTGCGGTAGGCGGCGGCGAGGTCACCGGAGGGTGAGAAGACGAGGGAGGTGTTGTAGAGGGGGCCGTCGGGGTCGCGCTCGGGGATGGAGCCGGCGTGCAGCCACACGCCCGCGTCGCTCGCTGCCTTGGCCATCGCCTCGAAGGTCGGGCCCCGCAGCGGCTCGGCCTCGGTGCCGAACTCCTCGTAGGCGAAGGCCCCGCACGTCCACAGCTCCGGCAGGACGACGAGGTCCGCGGAACCGGCCTGCTCCCGTACCAGGGAGGCGGCCCGCAGCCGCCGGTCCGCCACCGATTCGCCCTCGTTCACGGCGATCTGGATCAAAGAGGCGCGCACACTACCACCGTCCTGGCAAACGGGCCGCCCACGCGGGCGGCCACACGGCCTACGATCGTCACGAGAAAGCACTGCCGGGGTGCCTCGGAGCAGCGTAACTTAGCCATTCCAGACACCGCCGAGTGCAGCCGCCTCCCACTGGCACCGCCGCCACCACCTGCCCGTGTACCGACCGCCGAGGGGTCCCGTTTCCGTGAGTCTGCATCCCACTCTCCAGCCCTACGCCGATGCCTGGACCCACTCCATCGAGGCGATATCCGAGCTGGTGCAGCCGCTGGCGGACGCCGACTGGAACCGTCGTACCCCCTGCCCTGGCTGGTCGGTGCGCGACATCGTGTCGCACGTCATCGGCCTGGACTGCGAGATGCTCGGCGACCCGCGCCCCATCCACACGCTGCCGCGCGACCTGTTCCACGTCACCAACGACCACCAGCGCTACATGGAGATGCAGGTCGACGTCCGCCGCCACCACACGGCGCCGGAGATGACGTCCGAGCTGGAGTACACGGTCATCCGGCGCAACCGCCAGCTGCGCAACGACTCCCGCGACCCCGGCACCAAGGTGCGCGGCCCCCTCGGCGCCGAGCTCACGCTGGAGGAGTCGATGCGGCGGCACGCCTTCGACGTGTGGGTGCACGAACAGGACCTGCGCACGGCCCTCGGCCGCCCCGGCAGCCTGGACTCCCCGGGCGCGTACATCGCCCGGGACGTGCTGCTGGAAGCACTGCCGCAGGTCGTCGCCGAGCGCGCCCAGGCCCCGCGCAGCTCGGCGGTCGTCTTCGACGTGCACGGCCCGGTCGAGTTCCTGCGCACGATCCGCGTCGACATCCAGGGCCGCGGCACCCTGGAGAGCACCCCCGCCCTCGGCCCCGCCGCCACCCTCACGCTCGACTGGGAGACCTACGTCCGCGTGGCCTGCGGCCGGGTCAGCCCGGAGTCGGTGGCGGACCGCATCAAGACGGAGGGCGACCTCGATCTGGCGGCGGCGATCCTGCGCACCTTCGCGGTGACGCCCTAACGGCAGGCCGGCCGTGCCCCGGTGACGCGTGAGCAGTGGGGCGGGCCGTCACGCCGGCACGTGCACGGTCTCCACCCGGCTCGCCACCAGCCGCTCCCGCTCCCTGCGCGCCGCCCGCCTGCGCAGCCGCAGGATCTGCGAGACACCGAGCGCCTGGAGCACGAACACGGCCGAGAACGCCACGGTGTAGTCGTCCCCGGTGGCGTCCAGCAGCACTCCCACCGCGAACAGCGTCGTCATGGAGGCCACGAAACCGCCCATGTTCGTGATGCCGGACGCCGTGCCCTGCCGCTCCGGCGGGTTCGCGGGCCGGGCGAAGTCGAAGCCGATCATCGACGCCGGCCCGCACGCCCCGAGCACCGCGCACAGCACGATCAGCAGCCACATCGGGGCGTGCGCACCGGGGTAGGCGAGCGTGGCCGCCCACACCAGTGCCGTCGTCCCGACCGTGCCCAGTGCCAGCGGCAGCCGCGCCTCGTGGTGGCGGGCCACGATCTGGCCGTAGACCAGGCCGATGACCATGTTGGACAGCACGACGAGGGTGAGCAGTTCACCGGCCGTGGCGCGGCTGAGCCCCTGGTCCTCGACGAGGAACGGCAGCCCCCACAGCAGCAGGAACACCATCGCCGGGAACTGCGTCGTGAAATGCACCCACAGCCCCAGCCGGGTCCCCGGCTCCCGCCAGGACGCGGCGATCTGCCGGCGCACATAGGCCGCGCCCTGGTGGGCGGGCGGCTCCGGCTCGAACCCGTCCGGGTGGTCCTTCAGGAAGAGCAGCAGCAGGACGAACACGAGGACACCGGCGATCGCGCTGCCGCCGAACGCGGCGCTCCAGCCGATGCCGTGCAGCAGCCGCGCCAGGACGAGCGTGGAGACGAGGTTGCCGGCCATGCCCACGAGCCCGGCGAGCTGTGCGACCAGCGGCCCGCGCCGGGCAGGGAACCAGCGTCCGCCGAGCCGCAGCACGCTGATGAACGTCATCGCGTCGCCGCAGCCCAGCAGCGCCCGCGAGGCGAGCGCCATGCCGTACGACGGCAGGAAGGCGAAGCCGAGCTGACCGATCGTGAACAGCACGACGCCGAGTCCCAGCACCTTCTTCGTGCCGAGCCGGTCGACAAGCAGGCCGACGGGTATCTGCATGCCGGCGTAGACGAGCAGCTGGAGGATGGAGAAGGTGGACAGCGCGGACGCGCCCACGTGGAAGCGCTCGACGGCGTCGAGGCCGGCCACCCCCAGGGACGTACGGAAGATGACGGCGACGAAGTAGACGGCGACGCCGATCGACCAGACGGCGATCGCGCGCCGTCCGCCCGGCGGGTCGCCCGGCAGGACGGTGGAGGAGGACGGGGAGCTCATCGGACCTCACCCCGGGCCAGGTGGGAGAACCAGCCCACGTGCCGGTGGACGACGCCCACGGCCTGCTCCGCGTCGCCGGAGCGCAGGGCCGTGAGGATCTCCTCGTGTTCGGCGAGGGTCTTGGCGATCCGGTCGGGGTGCGAGTGCATCACGGCCACGCCCATCCGCAGCTGCCGGTCGCGCAGCTGGTCGTACAGGCGCGAGAGGATCTCGTTGCCGCCGCTGCGCACGATCTCGGCGTGGAAGCAGCGGTCGGTGACGGCCGCGGCGGCGAAGTCACCGGCGGCGGCCTGCGCCTTCTGCTTCGCGAGCAGCTGCTCGAGCCGCTCGATGAGCCCCGGCGGGGCGGGCACGGCCTTGCGGGCCGCGTGCTCCTCGACCAGCAGCCGCGTCTCGACGACGTCGGCGATCTCCTGGGCGGAGACCGGCAGGACGAGGGCTCCCTTCTTGGGGTAGAGCCGGATCAGCCCCTCCACCTCCAGCCGCAGCAGCGCCTCGCGCACGGGGGTGCGGGAGACTCCGACGGCCTCGGCGAGTTCCCCCTCGGTGAGGAGGGTGCCGCCTTCGTAGCGGCGGTCCAGGACGCCCTGCTTGACGTGGGCGTAGACGCGGTCGGCGGCGGGTGGTTGCTTCACGGGTGCGGAGGGGGCGGTTGGCATGCCCACAGGATAGATACATCACGTACGCAAGCGGCAGCCTGTTCCAGCATCCGGACGGGCGCCCTGTCCCCGCGCCCGCCCCCGCACTCGCACTCGCCCCGCACTCGCCCCGCACTCGCCCCCGGGAGGGTGATGCACCGAACTGCCCCCGGAACGCGTACAACCATGTGCGCCAGGTACGCGTCATACCGGTGCGGCCTCATCTGCTTTCCCCCTCAACAGGCCGCTCCCCAAGGGGCATTCACACATAATCGGGGTACATCAGTTGATTACCGCCATTTCCGGCATCAAGGGCAACCGGCTCCGTCGCGCCGCCGCGGTCACCGTCACCGCCGGCGCCCTGCTCACCACCGGCGCCCTCACCGCGGTCCCCGCACAGGCCGTCACCGCGCCGTCCATCGTGGCCAAGGGCGGCTACGTGATGAACAACGGCACCGGCAAGGACCTGTACAACAAGGCGGCGGACACCCGGCGTTCCACCGGCTCGACCACGAAGATCATGACCGCGAAGGTCGTGCTCTCGCAGCCGAACCTCAACCTGGACACCAAGGTCACCATCCAGAAGGCGTACAGCGACTACGTCGTCTCCAAGAACGCCTCGCAGGCCCACCTGATCGTCGGCGACAAGGTCACCGTCCGCCAGCTGCTCTACGGGCTGATGCTGCCCTCCGGCTGCGACGCCGCCTACGCGCTGGCCGACAAGTTCGGCACCGGCACCACCCGCGACGCGCGCGTGAAGTCCTTCATCGGCAAGATGAACGCCGACGTCAAGAAGCTGGGCCTGAAGAACACCCACTTCGATTCCTTCGACGGCATCGGCAACGGCTCCAACTACTCGACGCCGCGCGACCTCACGAAGATCGCCAGCAGCGCGATGAAGAACGCCAACTTCCGCGCGATCGTGAAGACGAAGTCGTACACCGCGAAGACCATCACCAAGACGGGCAGCACCCGCACGATGGGCGCCTGGACCAACACCAACACGCTGCTGAGCAGCTACAGCGGCACCATCGGCGTCAAGACCGGTTCGGGCCAGGAGGCCGGCTACTGCCTGGTCTTCGCCGCGACCCGCGGCGGCAAGACCGTCATCGGCACGGTCCTGTCCTCGACGAACGCCTCGGTCCGCGCCCAGGACGCCACGAAGCTCCTGAACTACGGCTTCTCGAAGGCCTGACACGCACCGACATCGCACACCCGACGGGCCCGCCGCACCCAGCGACGGGCCCGTCGCGCTGTCAACACCATCTTCCGGAACGACAGTTGGCGTTCGCCGCAGCCGTCTCCGAGACACTGACTGGACGTCATAGTCTCAGTGTTGCCGCAGGTAGGGAGTGGCGGCGGGACCTGAATGTCATCTCTCGCAGGCCGCCCTGGCGGCGGGTGTACGTGCTCAACCGGGGCTGAAAGGAGGTGGGGCGGCCGCAAGACGAAGTTGCGGCCGCCCCACCTCGTACCCCGGCCTTACCGGTCGGAGGCGAACGTCACGCCCAGGTGATCAATCGCTTCGGCTGTTCCAGGATCGCGGCCACGTCGGCCAGGACCTTGGAGCCCAGCTCGCCGTCGACCAGGCGGTGGTCGAAGCTGAGGGCCAGCGTGGTGACCTGGCGCGGCTTGACCTTGCCCTTGTGGACCCACGGCTGGAGCTTGATCGCCCCGACCGCGAGGATCGCCGACTCGCCGGGGTTGAGGATCGGCGTGCCGGTGTCGACTCCGAAGACGCCGACGTTGGTGATCGTCACCGTGCCGCCCTGCATCGCCGCCGGGGACGTCTTGCCCTCGCGGGCCGTCGACACCAGGTCGGACAGCGCGTCGGACAGCTCCGGCAGCGTCTTGGCGTGGGCGTCCTTGATGTTGGGGACGATCAGGCCGCGCGGGGTGGCCGCCGCGATGCCGAGGTTGACGTAGTGCTTGACCACGATCTCCTGGGCCGCCTCGTCCCAGGACGCGTTGATGTCCGGGTTGCGGCGGATGGCGATCAGCAGTGCCTTGGCGATCAGCAGGAGGGGGTTCACGCGGCGGCCGGCGAACTCCTTGTCCTGCTTGAGCTCCTCGACCAGCTTCATGGTGCGGGTCACGTCGATCGTCACGAACTCCGTGACGTGCGGCGCCGT
Organism: Streptomyces sp. NPDC104814; assembly: GCF_055583185.1. Taxonomy (NCBI): domain Bacteria; kingdom Bacillati; phylum Actinomycetota; class Actinomycetes; order Kitasatosporales; family Streptomycetaceae; genus Streptomyces; species Streptomyces sp. NPDC104814. The sequence continues at coordinate 242,404 of NZ_JBVJOL010000011.1, forward strand.
GAACGCCGAGCCGACCATCGCCGCGGCCGTCGCCTTACGGACGCCCTTGATGGGGATGCGGGTCTCGCGGCCGCTGTCGTACGACACCGGGGCCGCCGGGGCGGCCGCCTTGGGCACGGGCGCCGGTTCCGTGGCCGGCTCCGTGACCTGCTGCGGGGCCGCCGCCGCGTGGACGTCCTCGCGGGTGATGACCCCGTCCGGGCCGCTCGGGGTGACCGTCGCGAGGTCGACGCCGAGGTCCTTGGCCAGCTTGCGCACCGGCGGCTTGGCCAGCGGGCGCGGCCGGTCCACGGCCTCCGCGGGGGCGGCGTCCGTGCGGCCGTGGCCGTTCAGCTCCGCCTGGATCGCCGCCGCGGCGGGCTCCTGGGCGGTGGCCGGTGCCTTGCGCGGGCGGCGCTTGGTGGACGAGGTCGCCACGCCGTAGCCGACCAGGACCGGCTGGCGGCCCGAGCCGACGGACTCGGCGGCCTGCGAAGCTTCAGCCTGCGGAGCCTCGGCCTGCGGGGCCTCCGGCTGCGCCGCCGGCTCGGCCGGTGCGCCGCCGCCCACGGCGACGGTGATGATCGCCGTGCCCACGTCGACCGTGGTGCCCTCGGGGAAGCGCAGCTCGCTGACCACGCCGTCGTAGGGGATGGGCAGTTCGACGGCCGCCTTGGCGGTCTCGACCTCGCACACCACCTGGCCGTCGGTGACCGTGTCGCCCGGCTGGACGTACCACTTGAGGATCTCGGCCTCGGTGAGTCCCTCGCCCACGTCGGGCATCTTGAACTCGCGTACGGACCCTTCAGTCATCGTCGTCACGACCCTCTCCTCAGTACGCCAGGGCACGGTCGACGGCGTCGAGCACCCGGTCCAGGTCCGGCAGATACTCCTCCTCCAGGCGGGCCGGCGGGTACGGGGCGTGGTAACCGCCCACGCGCAGCACCGGCGCCTCCAGGTGGTAGAAGCAGCGCTCCGTGATCCGGGCGGCGATCTCCGCGCCGGAACCGAAGAACACCGGCGCCTCGTGGACGACGACCAGGCGGCGGGTCTTCTCGACCGAGGCCTGGATGGTGTCGAAGTCCAGCGGGGAGACCGAGCGCAGGTCGATGACCTCCAGGTTGCGGCCCTCCTCGGCGGCCGCGTCGGCGACCTCCTGGCAGAGCTTCACCATCGGGCCGTACGCGGCGAGGGTCAGGTCGGTGCCCGCGCGGACCACCTGGGCCTTGTGCAGCGGGCCGGGGATCGACTCGGTGTTGACCTCGCCCTTGTCCCAGTAGCGCCGCTTGGGCTCGAAGAAGATCACCGGGTCGTCGCTCTGGATGGCCTGCTGCATCATCCAGTACGCGTCGGAGGCGTTGGACGGGGAGACCACCTTCAGGCCCGCCACGTGCGCGAAGAGCGCCTCGGGGGACTCGGAGTGGTGCTCCACCGCGCCGATGCCGCCGCCGTAGGGGATACGGATGACGACCGGGAGCTTCACCTTGCCCAGCGAGCGGGCGTGCATCTTGGCGAGCTGGGTGACGATCTGGTCGTACGCCGGGAACACGAAGCCGTCGAACTGGATCTCCACGACCGGGCGGTAGCCGCGCAGGGCCAGGCCGATGGCGGTGCCGACGATGCCGGACTCGGCGAGCGGGGTGTCGATGACACGGTCGTCGCCGAAGTCCTTCTGCAGGCCGTCCGTCACGCGGAACACGCCGCCGAGCTTGCCGACGTCCTCACCCATGATGAGGACCTTGGGGTCGGCTTCCAGGGCGCGGCGCAGCGACTCGGTGATCGCCTTGGCCAGGGCCATCTTCTCCGCTGCCATGTCAGACCCCCTCTGCGTCCGTGAACGACGCCTGGTAGGCGGCGAACTGGGCGCGTTCCTCGTCGACGAGCGCGTGCCCGTCCGCGTACACGTTCTCGAAGATGGCGAAGTGGTCCGGGTCCACCATGGCGCGGACCGCTTCGCGCACTCGTTTGCCCAACGCTTCGCTCTCGGCCTCGAGTTCCGCGAAGAATCCCTCGTCCGCGTGGTTTGAGGCCTCCAGGTAGCGGCGAAGGCGCAGGATCGGGTCCTTGGCCTCCCAGGCGAGCCGCTCCTCGTCACCGCGGTAGCGGGTGGGGTCGTCGGAGGTGGTGTGGGCGCCCATGCGGTAGGTCCACGCCTCGATCAGCGCGGGGCCCTCGCCGCGCCGGGCGCGCTCCAGCGCCCACCGGGTGACGGCGAGGGAGGCCAGCACGTCGTTGCCGTCGACGCGCACGCCCGGGAAGCCGAAGCCCTGGGCGCGCTGGTAGAGCGGCACGCGGGTCTGCTTCTCGTTGGACTCGGAGATCGCCCACTGGTTGTTCTGGCAGAAGAACACGACCGGCGCGTTGTAGACGGCGGCGAAGTTGAACGCCTCGCTCACGTCGCCCTGGCTGGAGGCGCCGTCGCCGAAGTACGCGATGACCGCGCTGTCGGCGCCGTCCTTGGCGATGCCCATGGCGTAGCCGGTGGCGTGCAGCGCCTGGGAGCCGATGACGATCGTGTAGAGGTGGAAGTTGTTGCCGTTGGGGTCCCAGCCGCCGTTGTTCACCCCGCGGAACATGCCGAGCAGGTTGGTCGGGTCGACGCCGCGGCACCAGGCGACGCCGTGCTCGCGGTAGGTCGGGAAGACGTAGTCGTCCTCGCGGGTGGCGCGGCCGGAGCCGATCTGGGCGGCCTCCTGGCCGAGCAGCGAGGCCCACAGGCCCAGCTCGCCCTGGCGCTGCAGGGAGGTGGCCTCGGCGTCGAAGCGGCGGGTGAGCACCATGTCGCGGTAGAGACCGCGCAGCTCCTCGGGGGTGATGCCGGCGACGTAGGCGTCGTACTCGGCGTTCTTGACCCGCTTGCCCTCGGGGGTGAGCAGCTGTACGAGTTCGGGCTCGGTGCTCTTCGCGGCGCGGGTGGTGCGGGTGGCGCGCTTGGTACCGGTGGTACCGGCCGTCTTGCCGCCGGTCGTTCCGGCCGTCGTGCTGCCGTCGGTCCCGGTCTTGCTTGCGGCGCTGCGTCGCGGCTTGCGCGGGGCAGTGCTCTCCACGGTCACGTGTGCTCCTCCGTCGGTCCGGCCCCGGGGTTGCCAGTGGGCCTGGGGGTCCCCCCTTTGCTCGATAGAGCTCGGGGGAGGCTCACCTGATCCGACCACTGGGCACGGGGTGGGTGCCACTCGGCCGGGAACAGGCGTGACAGGTGCCCCGGCGAGCGCCCTGCAACAATCACGTTACCCAGTGCTCCACATTTCTGTGAAACCCCTCCTGACCTGCGTATTTACTCGGATTTCCAAGTATTTTTGATAGGAGATCCGAGTACTTCGCCGGGCTTTCGGGGATGCCGCTGGTCACGGCCGTGCAGGGGGCCGGAACAGGGGGCACGTTATCCCGGCCACCCCGGGCTCGGGAAGAGCCTGCGGGTGACGGCAACCCGGCGCGTGGCGCCGGTCGACGCGCCGCATTCGGCCGCGGCGGAAGCGCGGCCGACGACCGCCCGATTGATTTATGCGCAACTTATTCCGGGCCGGTGGTGTCCTTACGCCCTTTTCGATGCGGTGACACCTTTCAGCCCCACCGCCCTCACTCCACCGGATCATTTCCGGTACACCCTGCGACCGGAAATGACTGTGTGTGACAACGCCCAGCTCACAGGCTCCGTTCCTGCCCTAGCATCAGGCGCGTGCCGCGCCCGTGTGTACCACCCCCCGCACCCCCAGCGCCCCCGTTACGCGCCCTGTTGAGCCGCTACGCCGCCGGCTCCGCGCTCGCCTGCGAGCCGGTCGCCGAGGGCCTGCTGAACCGCGGCTACCACCTGTGCACCACCCGCGGGCGCTACTTCCTCAAGCACCACTCCGACCCCGACACCGCCGATCCGGCCGCCATCGAGCGCCGGCACCGCGCCACCCAGCGCTTGGCCGACCTCGGCGTCCCGGTGGTCCCGCCGCTGGCCGGCCGCGACGGCCGGACCGTTGCGGTGATCGGCGGGCACGCCTACGCCCTGCATCCCTGGATCGACGGCCGCCACCGCCACGGCGGCCAGCTCACCCGGAGCGAATCGGCGCGCCTGGGCGCCCTGCTGGGTGCCGTGCACGCCTGCCTGGAGCGCGTCATGCCCCCCAAGGGGCGCACCCGTCCCTCGGCGAGCCCCCACCCCGTGGAGAGCGCCGACCCGGCGGCCACCTTCACGCTCATCGACGAGCTCCTCGCGCGCGTACGCCGCCACCGCCCCGCCGACTCCTTCGACGAGCTGGCCCGCCACCGCCTGCTGGAACGCCGCGAGCTGCTGCGACGCCACGCCGGCCGGCGTCCTCCCCCCGGCGGTCCGGTGGGCTGGGTGCACGGCGACTTCCACCCGTTCAACCTGCTCTACCGCGACGAGGCGCCCGCCGCGATCGTCGACTGGGACCGCCTCGGCGTACAGCCGCGCGCCGAGGAGGCCGTACGCGCCGCCGTGATCTTCTTCGTGCAGCCGGGGGGCACCCTCGATCTGTCCAAGGTGCGCGCCTACGCACGCGCGTACCGGCGCGCCGCCGGGGCCACACCCTGCGAGCTCGCCGCGGCCGTGCACCGGGTGTGGTGGGAGCGGCTGAACGACTTCTGGATGCTGCGCTGGCACTACGAGCGCGACGACCGGCGCGCGGACCCGCAGTTCCCGGCGGCGTCCGCGCTCGTGGTGTGGTGGACGCGGCGCTACGAGGCGGTGTGCGACGCGTTCACGCGGTGAGCAGCCGCCGTCCCGCATACACAGCACGCGCGCGTGGCGCCCCGAGGGGCATCACGCGCGCGTGGGGAAGAGCGGACGGGGGGTCAGGGGGTGGTGCCGCTGCCTCCGACGGTGACACCCGTCGTCGTACCGCTGCCGGTCGTCGTGCCACTGCCGGTCGTCGTGCCGCCGTCGGTGGTGCCGCCGTTGTTCGTCGTCCCGCCGTCCGTCGTACTTCCGCCGTCCGTCGTGCCGCCGTCGGTGGTGCCGCCGTCCGTGGTGCCGCCGTTGCTGGTGCCGCCGGCCGTCGGGTTCGAGGACTGCGTGCCGGTGTCGGTCGGCTCGTCGGAGGGCGGGTTGGAGTTCTGATGCGACGGCGTGTACGACGGGGTGTACGACGGCTGGTTCCACGAACCGCCGCCCGACCCGTTGTTGTCGTTCGACGTCCCGCCCGAGCCGTCGTCGGTCGTCTCGTCGCTCGGCGAGGGGCTCGGGCTCTCCTGCGCCTGGGACCGCGAGACGCTCGGCGACGGGGTGGTGTCCGGGTTGCCGCCCTTGGTGTCGGTGCCCTTGACGGCCAGCGCCACCCCCGCCGCGATCGCGATCACCGCGAGCACCGCGAGGACCCACAGCTTGCCGCGCCCGCTGCCCTTGTTGCCGTGTCCCTCGAAACCGCCGTCGTCGCCGTTGCCGTACCCGTTGGGCAGGATCGGCTGCGGGATCTGCGCGGTACCGGGGCCGTGGTCGCCGGGGTGCGCCATGACGGCCGTGTGCGCGAAGCCGCCGGCCGGGGTGTGCCGGCCGTCGTGCACGGCCACCGGGCCGGTGTTCCAGGTGCCGGTGTGGCCGCCCTGGTCGTACAGCATCTGCAGCGCGTACTGGACCAGCCCGCGCATCTCCTCGGCCGTCTGGAAGCGGTCGTCGGGCTCCTTGGCCAGCGACCGCATCACCAGGCCGTCCAGCTCCGGCGGGCAGCCGTCGGACGCCTCGGACGGCGGCGTGGGAATGTCCTGCACGTGCTGGTAGACCACCGACAGCGGGGTCTCGCCGGTGAACGGCGGCCGCAGCGAGAGCAGTTCGTACAGCAGGCAGCCCACCGCGTACAGGTCGGAGCGGTGGTCGACGGCCTTGCCGAGCGCCTGCTCGGGCGAGAGGTACTGCGGGGTGCCCATCACCATGCCGGTCTGCGTCATCGTCGTCGACGCGCCGTGCAGGGCCCGGGCGATGCCGAAGTCCATCACCTTCACGGCACCGTTGTCGGTGATGATGACGTTGGCCGGCTTGATGTCGCGGTGCACGATGCCGTGCTGGTGCGAGTAGGCCAGCGCCTCCAGCACCCCGGAGACGATGATGAGGGCCTGCTCGGGGCCCGGCGCCTCGGCGTTGAGCAGCAGGTCGCGGATCGTCCGCCCCTCGACCAGCTCCATCACGATGTACGGCACGCTCTGGCCGCCGACGACGTCCTCGCCGGAGTCGTACACGGCGACGATGGCGTGGTGGTTGAGGCCGGCCACCGACTGTGCCTCACGCGTGAAGCGGGCCTTGGACACCGGGTCCTCGGCCAGGTCGGCGCGCAGCAACTTGACCGCGACGGTGCGGCCGAGCCGTACGTCCTCGGCCGCGAACACCTCGGCCATGCCGCCCCGGCCGAGCCGGTGCGTGAGCCGGTACCGGCCGTCGCCGACAAGCCCGCCGTTGCCCCAGTTCTCCGGCGCGTCCGACATACCGCCGCCAGTCGCCTCGGGGTCGGACGGGCCCTGAGCGCGCTGCTGCTGTGCCATCAGTCCTCGCCGTCGTTTCTGCCCGCGATGCGCGCGGTGTTGTTACGGTCTCCGTCGGCCACGCTACAGCCTCGGCGCAAGGCGCCGGTCCCGGATGGGAGGGCTGACCGGTACGGGACGGACCGGCCATCAAACCCCGCATCCGTCCGCTCGTGCAAATTCTGTGTACCGGCCGTACGACGCCTGTAACGCTTCCGCGACGCTTCTTTCGCGTACGGTCACGGAACGGGCACCGAGCTTGACGTGTCAGTGCCCTCGGGCAGACTTGGCCGGGAATAGCACAGTGGATCAACGAACATCCGAGATCGTCGGCGCCGAAAGGGCTGTGGGGGACGCGAGATGAGCCAGGACGGCGCACAGGGGCGCTATGCGGGGCAGGCGCTCGCGAACGGCCGGTACCAGCTGCGCGATCTGCTCGGCGAGGGCGGCATGGCCTCGGTGCACCTGGCCTACGACGCCGTGCTCGACCGCCAGGTCGCGATCAAGACACTGCACACCGAGCTGGGTCGCGAACAGGCCTTCCGTGAGCGCTTCCGCCGTGAGGCCCAGGCCGTGGCGAAGCTCACGCACACCAACATCGTCTCGGTCTTCGACACCGGCGAGGACGACCTGGGCGGCGCGACGATGCCGTACATCGTCATGGAGTACGTCGAGGGCCGCCCGCTCGGCTCGGTGCTCGCCGACGACATCCGGCAGCTCGGCGCGATGCCCGCCGACAAAGCGCTGAAGATCACCGCGGATGTGCTCGCCGCGCTGGAGATCAGCCACGAGATGGGGCTGGTCCACCGCGACATCAAGCCGGGCAACGTGATGATGACCAAGCGCGGCGTGGTCAAGGTGATGGACTTCGGCATCGCGCGCGCGATGCAGTCCGGTGTCACCTCGATGACCCAGACCGGCATGGTCGTCGGCACCCCGCAGTACCTCTCGCCCGAGCAGGCACTCGGCCGCGGCGTGGACGCGCGCAGCGACCTGTACTCGGTCGGCATCATGCTGTTCCAGCTGGTCACCGGGCGGCTTCCGTTCGACGCGGATTCGCCGCTCGCGATCGCGTACGCGCACGTGCAGGAGGAGCCGCCGCTGGCCTCCTCGATCAACCGTGCCCTGCCGCCGGCCGTGGACGCGCTGATCAGCCGCGCGCTGAAGAAGAACCCGAACGAGCGGTTCCCGACGGCCGAGTCCATGCGCGACGAGTGCCTGCGGGTGGCGGCGTCCTGCCAGGCGGCGGCGCCGAGCATCGTCCCCGGCACCCAGACGCAGAGCGGCTCCGGCGTCGGCTCGGCGGTGTTCCCGCCGCTCGACCAGAGCGCGCCGGCCCCGCACGGCAGCGTCCAGACGCCGTACCAGCCGACTCAGAACCCCACGCCGGTCCCGAACCCGTACGGCACCCCGACGCCGTCCACGCCCGCCCCGGCGTACGGCTACCCGCAGCAGGGCGGCTACCAGACGCCGTACGCAGCGCAGCCGCCGGCCGCGTCGACGCCGCCGCCGTACACCATCACGCCGCAGACGACGGTCCCGTCGGGCGGAGGCGGCAAGAGCAACAAGCCGGTGATCATCGGATCGGTCGTCGTCGCCCTGCTCGCCGTCGGCGGCCTCCTCGTCGCCCTGCTGGCCAACCAGGGCAAGGACGACAACCAGGGCAAGGGCGGCGGGACCGCCAGTCCCAGCGCGTCGGCCTCCAAGGCGGCCGGCTACCTGGGTCCGGACCTCACGCGCACGGTCAAGAAGGACGAGTGCACGGAGCCGCAGAAGTCGTGGAACGACGAGACCAAGATCCAGCTCCCCGACTTCCGGTACAAGAACATCGACTCGGTGCGGGCCTGCGCGCAGGCCGCCGGCTGGAAGCTCGACATCAAGAAGGTCGACGAGAACACCTATGGTGACGGCACGGTCATGCTGCAGTTCCCCGCGCCCGGCACCGACGTCGACCCGAAGGACGTCGAGGTCCAGCTGAACGTCTCCACGGGCAATCCGGCGTAACGACGGCGCCGAGTACGCGAGCGTACGAAAGGGGGCCCGGCGGTGATCGCCGGGCCCCCTTCGTCATATCGGCCGACGGTGACGGCCGGCCCGCGTCGCACTCACAGGTACGGGCCGCCCGTGCGGCCGGCCGCGCGTACGTCGTCCTGGCCGTCGTGCATCGCGCCCGGCGGAAGGGCGCGGCGCATCTGCTCCAGCTGGGCCCGTGCCGCCATCTGCTGGGCGAACAGGGTCGTCTGGATCCCGTGGAAGAGCCCCTCCAGCCAGCCGACCAATTGAGCCTGCGCGATGCGCAGTTCCGCGTCGGAGGGGGTCACATCGTCGGTGAACGGCAGGGAGAGCCGCTCCAGTTCCTCCACCAGCTCCGGGGCCAGTCCGTCTTCCAGCTCCTTCACCGAGCTGGCGTGGATCTCCTTCAGCCGGGCCCGGCTCGCCTCGTCCAGCGGAGCCACGCGTACCTCCTCGAGCAGCTGCTTGATCATGCTGCCGATGCGCATGACCTTCGCGGGCTGCTCGACCTGCTCCGTCACCGGAGTCTCGCGGGGCTCGTCGTCTGAGTCGACACCGCCGAGCGCCATGCCGTCCTGGCCCACGACCAGGATCTTCTGGGCGTTCTCCGGCGACCTATCGTTCCTCGGCATCTCCATACCGTCATTCTCTCGCACCCCTGTACCTCACCACGGTGGTGCCCCCCACGGAGGTTGATCCACCCTTTCCGTCCTACGGGGCAATCCGGAATGCCGGGTCTGTCCGCCCGTGCCAGGCTTGTTCCATCGATCTTGGCGGCCTGTTCCCGGGAGGGGGTCACCGACGTGACTCCATGGCGGCGCGCGACACGCGCGACAAGGGTGTGCGGGGTTCTCGCGGGAGTCGCGGCGAGCGCCCTGGGAGGCGGGGCGGCCGCACCCGCCGCGGCGGCCGTGCCGGAGTCCGCCGACACGCTCTTCGTGATCGGGCCCTCGTTCGCGGCCCCGGCGCCGCTCGTCGGCCCCTCCGCGCGTGAGCCCTCGCGCGAGACGGGCCCCTCCCGGGCCTCCCAGGACTCCGAGGACTCCGGCGCCGACATCGGCGACACCGAAAGCGGCGACGGCTCGCCCGGCACGTCGTCGGCCGCATCCTCCGACGACGACACCCACGACTCAGCGGCCTCGCACTCCTCCTCTTCGCACTCCTCCTCGCACTCGTCCTCCTCGCACCCCTCTGCGTCGCGTCCCTCCCACCACGCCGCCTCTTCCGCACGCCCCGACCCCGCCACACCGGCTGAGCGGCCCGCGCATTCCGCCGCCGCCCCCTCCGCCCGGCCCGGCCCCTCCGCCTCCACCGACCCGTCGGCCTCCCCCGACGAGACACGGTGGGCCGGAAGCCGGGCCGGGGAGGGCCGCGAGCGCCCCGGCCGCCACGACCCGGTGCGCGGCAGCGCACAGAACGACGGGACAGGGGAGGACGAGGGCGCCGACGACGACATGGCCGTACCGCAGGAGACGTCACAGGAGGCCGGGCTCATGCCGTCGGCGTCCGCACTGGTGCCCGAGCAGCAGTCGGCGGTGCGGGCCGCGAGTCCCGCCGACCCGGTGCTGCGGATCCTGCCGCTCGGCAGCGGTCTGGTTCTCATCGGGCTGGGGCTGGCGCTCGGCCTGCTGGCCCTGCGACTGCGCCGCGGGCCCCGGCTCCTGCGTCCCTGGAACGGCGGCCGCTAGATCCTTCGGTTCCGCCCCTTGTCGTGCCGACATAGGCGAGTAATCTGAATTACATGATTACACCGGATCAGCAGGAGCGGTTGCGCGGCTGGTTCGCCGGCCGGTTGCCGGACGATCTCTTCGTCAGGCTGGTGGAGGTGACGGTCGATCGCGAGGAGATCACCGTCATCGGTGAGATACCGCAGCCCCGGCTGCCCGACGCCGCCTCGGCCGTGGAGCGGGAAGCGGCGGTGCAGGGCCGGGTGCAGGAGTTCCGGGAGCGGACCCGCGACGAGCGGATCGGCGTGGCCCGCGAGGCCGAGCACCGGTTCCGCAAGAAGGTGTCGTGGGGCGTCGAGTGCGGTGGCGAGCGGGTGATGTTCACCCAGGTCGCCGCCCCGGTGATGACCCGGCTGCGGCAGCCCGAGCGGCAGGTCCTCGACACCCTGGTCGCCGCCGGCGTCGCCCGCAGCCGCAGCGACGCGCTCGCCTGGTGCGTACGGCTGGTGCGGCGCCACACCGACGACTGGCTGACCGACCTGCGGGACTCCCTCGAACACGTCCAGCGCGTCCGCGCCCAGGGCCCCGACGCCGAGTCCGCGGAGGAACCCGGCGACGGGAGCTAGGAGGTTCTCAGGGCGCGATCAGCAGCACCTTGCCGATGTGCCCGCTGTCCTCCACGACCCGGTGGGCGGCGGCCGCGTCGCTCATCGGCAGCTCGCGGTCGACGACGGGCCGCACCTGCCCGGCGGCCAGCAGCGGCCACACATGCTCGCGTACGGCCGCGACGATGGCCGCCTTCTCGCCCAGCGGCCGGGCCCGCAGCGAGGTCGCGCTGATCGCACCGCGCTTGCTCAGCAGGGCGCCGATGTTCAGCTCGCCCTTGACGCCACCCTGCATCCCGATGATCGCCAGCCGCCCGTTGACGGCGAGCGCCCGGACGTTGCGGTCGAGGTACTTGGCGCCCATGTTGTCGAGGATGACGTCGGCGCCGGCCCCGTCGGTGGCCCGCCGCACCTCCTCGACGAAGTCCTGCTCGCGGTAGTTGACGAGGATGTCCGCGCCCAGCTCGGCGCAGTACTCCAGCTTCTCCTTGGTGCCCGCCGTCACCGCGACCTTCGCACCGACCGCCTTGGCGAGCTGGATCGCCATCGTGCCGATACCGCTGGAGCCGCCGTGCACCAGCAGCGTCTCGCCGGGACGCAGATGGGCCACCATGAAGACGTTCGACCAGACCGTGCAGACCACCTCGGGCAGCGCCGCGGCCTGCCGGAGGTCCAGGCCCTGCGGCACCGGCAGCAGCTGCCCGGCCGGCACGGCGACCTTCTCGGCGTAGCCACCGCCCGACAGCAGCGCACAGACCTCGTCGCCGACGCTCCAGCCGGACACACCCCGGCCGACGGCGGCGATCCGCCCGGAGCACTCCAGGCCGGGGTACGAGGACGCGCCCGGCGGCGGTTCGTAGAAGCCCTGCCGCTGCAGGATGTCGGCCCGGTTGACGGCGCTGGCCACCACCTCGACCAGCACCTCGCCCTCACCGGGCACCGGATCGGGGACCTCGTCCCACACCAGTGCCTCGGGACCACCAGGTTCGGGAATCGTGATCGCATGCATGAGGGCGACGCTACTCCTGCGCCCTCATGCATGCGGGCGACGCCGTCCCCCACGGGACACCTGGCGTGCCGGAGGGCTCAGGCACGGGCTTCCGGTGTACCGGCGGGCTCAGGCGCGGGCCGGGCCGGGGCCCTCCGCCGGCTCCGGGACCCGCACGATGGTGATGACCCGGTCCGTCAACTGCAGGACGCCGACGGCCGGATCGTCGTAGCCGAGCACCCGGTGCCCGCGGACGACGCTCACCACCAGGTCCGCCGTGGCGCGCGGACTGCGGCCCGCCTCGGCCTTGGTGACCGGGCGCTCCACCAGGTCGAGCCCGCTGCCCTGCTGGATGAGGTCCTCCATGACCAGCCCCGCCGAAGGGCTGAGGACGGACAGACCCAGCAGCCGGCCCGCCGCGCCCGCGCTCGTGATGACCTCGTCGGCGCCCGACTGCTTCAGCAGCGGCGCGTTCTCCTCCTCGCGCACCGCGGCCACGATCGTCGCCTCCGCATTGAGCTGGCGGGCCGTCAGCGCCACCAGGACGGCTGTGTCGTCGCGCTGGGTGGCGATGATGATCCGGCCCGCCCGCTGCACCTCCGCCCGGCGCAGCACGTCACTGCGGGTGCCGTCACCGACGACACCCGTGTAGCCCTCGGCGGTCGCGGCCTCGACGACCTTCGCCGACGGGTCGATCACGACGACCCGCTCCTTCTTCAGCCCCGTCGCGCACACGGTCCGGATCGCGGACCGTCCCTTGGTGCCGAACCCGACGACAACGGTGTGGTCGCGCACGATGGGCCCTCCCGGTTCGTGTTGGATCCTGACGGGCACGGTCCCGTCCGTAACCATGGTGCCGTCCGAACGGATCAACGAGGCAGGGGGCACACGCATGTCAGGGGGCACACGATGAAGGCCGAGCACCGACCGAGGCGGGGGGCGCGGACGTCGTCGCTGCTGCGGTCCGTCTGGTACCGCACCCGGACCGAGGCCCGCGACGACGCCGAGGCCGGCCGGACCATCGCGATGCCGACCCAGACGGCCACGCCTCCGCTGCAACAGGTCCTGCGCCGCCTCGCCTTGGGCCTGCTGGTGCTCGTCGTCACCACGCTGATCGTCTACGTCGATCACGACGGCTACCGCGACAGCGCGGACAACTCCGTGGACCTGCTGGACGCGGCCTACTACGCCACCGTCACCCTCTCCACGACCGGCTACGGCGACATCACCCCGGTCGGCGACACCGCCCGGCTCGTGAACATCCTCGTGATCACGCCCCTGCGTGTGCTGTTCCTGATCATCCTGGTCGGCACCACCCTGGAGGTCCTCACCGAGCGCACCCGTCAGCAGGTCCGCATCCACCGCTGGCGTGCCCGCATCCGCGACCACGTGGTGGTCATCGGATACGGCACGAAGGGCCGCCACGCCGTGCAGACGCTCGTCGGGCAGGGCATCCCCAAGGACCGGATCGTCGTCGTGGACGCCCAGCGCAGGGTGGCGAACACGGCCTCCGACGACGGGCTGGTCTCCGTCACCGGTGACGCCACCCGGTCCGAGACGCTGCTGAAGGCGGAGGTGCAGCGGGCAGGCCGGGTCATCGTCGCCCCGCAGCGCGACGACACCGCCACCCTCGTCACCCTCACCGCCCGCCAGCTCAACCGGCGCGCCACCATCGTCGCCGCGGTACGGGAGGACGAGAACGCGCCGCTGCTCAAGCAGTCGGGGGCCGACACGGTGATCACCACGTCCAGCTCGGCCGGGCGCCTGCTCGGGGTGTCCATGGTGAGCCCGTCGGTGGCCCGGACACTCGAGGACCTGATGACCCTGGGCAGCGGGCTGGACCTCGCCGAGCGGCCGGTGACCGCGGACGAGGTCGGCAAGACGCCGCGCGCCTGCGCCGACCTCGTGGTGGCGGTCGTCCGTGGCAAGCAACTGCTGGACTACACCGACCCCCGGCTGGCCGAACTGCGCGCGGGCGACCGGGTGATCACGGTCAGCCGGGCGGTGGCTGTGCCGGAGGAGGACTGAGGGTTGCGGCGGCAGGCCGCTCACGTCACCGGAAGACCCGTCGTTTCACGTGAAACAGCCTGGGCCGCACGGATTCACATGAAACAGCCTCAGCCGCACCGTTTCACGTGAAAGAGAGCAGGCCGCACCGTTTCACGTGAAACAGACGCCGATGCCCGCGGTCGCCCACGGCAGGTCGAGCATCTCGGTCTCCTGGCCCTGCTGGGCTCCTCCCGGCGGGACGACGGCGAGGGCGTCCGCCGCCGCGATACCGCGCAGCATGGCCGGCCCGTTGTAGTGCAGCGGCACGGCCTGATCGCCCCGCAGGACGACGGGGACGAGTCGCGTGTCGTACGGGTGGCCGTGCACTGCCTCCCGCAGCGGCAGCGTGTACCCCTCGGGCACCGGATGGGCCGCGAGCGCACGCACCAACGGCTGGGCGAGCGTGAGCAGGCCGGAGACCGCGGCGAGCGGGTTGCCGGGGAGCCCGACGAGGTGCCGGCCGTCCTGGAGACGGGCGAGCAGCATCGGGTGCCCGGGACGTACCTTGACGCCGTCGACCAGCAGTTCGGCGCCGATGCGGCGCAGCGTGGGGTGGACGTGGTCGACGGGGCCCGCGGCGGTGCCGCCGGTGGTGACGATCAGGTCGGCGTCCGAGGTGGTGACGGCCGTGTGCAGGGCCTCGGCGTCGTCCCCGAGCCGTCGGACGGCGGTGACCTCGGCGCCGAGCGCGCGCAGCCACGGCGGCAGCAGCGGGCCCAGGGCGTCGCGGATCAGCCCGTCGTGCGGCAGCCCTTCGGTGAGCAGTTCGTCCCCGAGGACGAGCAGATCGACCCGCGGTCGGCGTACGGCGGTGAGGGTGTCGTACCCGGCGGCGGCGGCCAGCCCTAGGACCGCCGGAGTGACGAGGGCACCGGCGGGCAGCAACTGGTCACCGCTGCGGCACTCCTGGCCGCGGGGGCGGATGTCCTGGCCGGTACCCATCTCCCGGGTGGCGTGGAGCCGGCCCTTGTCGTCGATGCGGCCGTGTTCGCTGCGGAGCACGGCGGTGGTGTCCGCGGGGACGCGTGCGCCGGTCGCGATACGGACGGCCTCGCCGTCGACCAGCGGTGCGGGTGCGCCGTGCCCCGCGAGCACGCCGGTCTCGCGGACGTCCCAGGGGCCCGGCCCGGCGACCGCCCAGCCGTCCATCGCCGAGGTGTCGAAGGACGGAAGGTCGGTGAGGGCGGTGAGCGGGGTGGCCAGGCTGAGGCCGAGGGCGTCGGCCAGCGGTACGGAGACGGTCGCCTCGCGCGGGTCGCGCCGCCGTCCGGCGCGGGCGGCGATCGCCCGGGCGTCGGGCCAGGGGGTGGCCTTGTGACGGGCGTGCGCGTCGGCGTGGCCGTGCCGGCTCGGCACCTCGGCTCCGGAGGCGGGTGCGGGAACGTGGTCGCCGGAGCCGTGGCCGGCCCGCTCCGCGCGGGTCCGGTCGCGCAGGGGCTGGTCCTTCACCAGGGCGAGCGCCTCCTCGACGTCGAGGTCGTCGGCGTCCCGCTCGTCCCGGACACCCCCGGCGGTCATCCGGCGTCCGGGCGGGTGTCGGGCGTGGCGTCGGGCGCCACGTCGGGCTTGTCCTCGCCCTCTCCGGCCCAGCGCTGGGCGAGGGCCGCAACCTTGTGGGCGGCGTCGGCGACGGCCTGCGGGCCGCCTCCGGCGCGGGCGGCCGCGTAGCCGACGAGGAAGGTGGTCAGCGGGGCCGCGGGCCGGGCCACGCCGTGGGCCGCGTCGCGGGCGAGGTCGAGCAGGACGCCGGTGTCGACGTCGAGGTCGATGCCCAGCTCGTCCTTGACCGTGGAGATCCATTCATCCAACACGTGCCCATGCTCCCTGATGCGTGCTCTGGCGGTGGCGATGTCGTCCCAGGTGTCGCAGTCGAAGGACGCGACCGGGTCGGTGATGCGGGTGAGGTCGAGGAGGGCGGTGAGCCGCCGCAGGGGCAGGCCGCTGAGACCGCCGTGCTCGGTGTTGAGGCGGGTCAGGGCGCGGCGCAGGCCGGCGGCGCGGTAGGCGGCGACGAGCGGCTGGTCCCGGCCGTCGGGGTCGCTGAGCAGCACGCCGTCGGTGCGGGTCTCCCGCAGGGCGGTGAGCAGCCGGGCGACACTGTGCCGGTCCAGGAAGGGCAGGTCGGCGGAGAGGAGCAGGACCCGGTCGGCCGCGGTGTGCCGCAGCCCGGCTCCGAGAGCTGCGAGCGGGCCGCCGCCGGGCGGTTCCTCGCGGGCCCAGATGACCGGGCGGGCCGTGGGCCGGGGGTCGGCGACCACGACGGTGGTGCGGGCGTCGGCGCAGGCCGCGAGGACGCGGTCGAGCAGGGGCCGCCCGCCCACGCGCACGCCGGGTTTGTCGGCGCCGCCGAGCCGCCGGGCGGCACCACCGGCCAGGACGACGGCGTCGTAGCCGTCCGGGGCGGAGCCGTCGCCGGGGCCGGGGGACTCGTAGGCGGTCACCCCCCGAGTATGCGCGCGCCGGACGATCACAGGGAACGCGGGAGCGCCCCCGTGGACACGGCGGACGGCGCGGGCGGGGGCGGGGGCGGGGGCGGGGGCGGGGGCGGGGGCGGGAGGGAACGCCGGGGATGGGGCCGTGGTGCCGGACCCACGGCACTGTGGCCGCGAACCCCGGCACCCCGGCCACGTCCCCCGGCACCCCGGCCGTGGACGCCGATCCCCCGGCCGTGGAGGCCGACACCCCGGCTCACCTCACCGCCCGGTGCTCCGCCGCGCCGTTGTCACAGGGTGCGCAGCAGCACCGCCGGTTGTTCCACGCAGTCGGCGACGTACCGCAGGAAGCCGCCCGCCGTGCCGCCGTCGCACACCCGGTGGTCGAAGGTGAGCGAGAGCTGGACGACCTGGCGGACCGCCAGTTCACCTTCGTGGACCCACGGTTTGGGGATGATCCGGCCGACGCCGAGCATGGCCGCCTCGGGGTGGTTGATGATCGGCGTGGAGCCGTCGACGCCGAACACGCCGTAGTTGTTCAGCGTGAAGGTGCCGCCGGTCAGTTCGGCGGGCGTGAGCGTCCCGGTCCGAGCCGACTCGGTCAGCCGGGCGAACTCCGCCGTGAGCGACTCGGCGTCCCGGGCGTGCGCGTCCCGGACGACGGGCACGACCAGCCCGCGATCGGTCTGCGCGGCGAACCCGAGGTGCACCTGGTCGAGCTGGACGATCTCCCTGGCCTCGGTGTCGACGGTGGAGTTCAGCTCGGGGAAACGGGCGAGGGCGGCCGTGCAGATCCGGGCCAGCACCGCGATCAGGGAGATCTTCGGTCCGCCGGTGGCGTTCATCGCGGCGCGGGCCCGCATCAGCTCGGTCGCGTCGGCGTCGACCCAGCAGGTCGCGTCGGGGATCTCCCGGCGGCTGCGGGACAGCTTGTCGGCGACGGCTCCGCGGACACCCTTGAGAGGCGTGCGGATCCCACCGACGGGCGCGGACGAAACCCGGGAAGCGGGCGCGGACGTGGCCCGGGAGGCGGCGGTGGTCGGCGCCGGAGCGCCGGCGGACACGCTCGTCCCCCGCGTGGAGGGCGCGGCGGCCGGCCGGTTCGGCGGCGCGGCCGCGGCCCGCAGCGCGTACTCGACGTCCGCGCGCAGGATCAGCCCGTCGGGTCCGGAACCGTGCAGTTCCCGCAGGTCCAGGCCGCCTTCGCGGGCGAGTCGTCGCACCAGGGGCGAGATGACGGGCACGGGGCCCTCGGTGTGCGGCCGGTCGGCGGCGCCCTCGGGGTGCGGGGTGTCGGGCTGGACGATCCCCGGCTCCCGGAAGCCCGCCAGGCCCGGCTCCGGCCGGACCGCCCCGGACGCCCGGTCGGACCCCGGCGTGCCACGGCCGGGCGTGGACGCGCCGCCCGGTGTGCCCGGCCCGGTGAGTCCGGTCGGCCGCACCCGGCGGCGACGGGCGGGGGGCGCGCCGGTGCCGTAGCCGACGAGGACGTTGCCCGAGCCTTCGGCGGTGCCCGCGCCCGCCCGCGAGCCCTCGGCGGCGGCGGACCGGGCGTCCCCGGCGTGCACGTCGCCGCTGTCGCCACCGGAGGCGGGCGCGCCGACGGCTACCGTCAGCAGGGGTGCCCCGACGGGCAGTTCCGCGCCCTCCTCGCCGAAGCGGGCGGTGACCACACCGCCGTAGGGGCAGGGCACCTCGACCATCGCCTTGGCGGTCTCCACCTCGACGACGGGCTGGTCGACGGCGACGACGTCACCGACCTGGACCAGCCAGCGCACGATCTCCGCCTCGGTGAGCCCCTCGCCGAGGTCGGGCAGCTTGAACTCCAGCACCTGTGCCATCAGCCCTCGGCCTCCCACTGCAGACGCGCCACGGCGTCCAGGATCCGGTCGACGCCGGGAAGATGGTGCCGCTCCAGCATGGGCGGCGGGTAGGGGATGTCGAAACCGGCGACGCGCAGCACCGGCGCCTCCAGGTGGTGGAAGCAGCGCTCGGTGACACGGGCCGCGATCTCCCCGCCCGGGCCGCCGAAGCCGCCCGACTCGTGGACGACGACCGCGCGCCCGGTGCGCCGCACGGACGCGCACACGGTCTCGTCGTCGAACGGCACCAGGGAGCGCAGGTCGACGACCTCGAGGTCCCAGCCCTCGGCGCGGGCGGCCTCGGCGGCCTCCAGACACACGGGCACCGACGGGCCGTAGGTGATCAGCGTGGCGCTGCTGCCGGGGCGGCGCACCACCGCGCGCCCTATCGGCTCCACGGGCGTGGGCTCCTCGGCGTTCCAGGAGTCCTTGGACCAGTACAGCCGCTTGGGTTCGAGGAAGATCACCGGGTCGTCGGAGGCGATGGCCGCGCGCAGCAGCCCGTAGGCGTCGGCGACGGTCGCGGGCGTGACGACATGGAGCCCCGGAGTCGCCATGTAGTACGCCTCGGAGGAGTCGCTGTGGTGCTCGACGCCGCCGATGCCGCCGCCGTAGGGGACGCGGATGGTGATCGGCAGGGGCATCTTGCCGCGCGTGCGGTTGCGCATGCGGGCGACATGGCTGATGAGCTGCTCGAACGCGGGATAGGCGAAGGCGTCGAACTGCATCTCGACGACCGGGCGCAGGCCGTACATGGCCATGCCGACGGCGGTGCCGAGGATGCCGGCCTCCGCGAGCGGGGTGTCGGTGACGCGGTCGTCGCCGAACTCCTTGGCCAGGCCGTCGGTGACGCGGAAGACGCCGCCGAGGGTGCCGACGTCCTCGCCCATGACGTGCACGGCGGGGTCGGCCGCCAGCGCGTCGCGCAGCGCGCGGGTGAGGGCCTGCGCCATGGTGGCGGGCTTGACGGCGACGGTCGTCATCGGTGGTTCCCTTCCTGGCCGGCCTCGTGCTCGGCGGCCAGCTCGGCCTCCAGCAACGCACGCTGCTCGCGCAGTTGGGGTGTGGGCTCGGCGAAGACATGGTCGAACAGGTCGGCGGGGTCGAGCTGCGGGTCGCGGTTCATGCGCTCGCGCAGGTCGGCGGCCATGGCCTCGGCGTCCTGGCGGGCGGCCTCGATGACGGCCTCGTCGAGGAGTCCGCGCTCGGTCAGCTCGTGCTCAAGCAGCTGGATCGGGTCGTGCGCGCGCCAGGCGTCGACCTCGCCGTCGCCTCGGTAGCGGGTGGCGTCGTCGGCGTTGGTGTGGGCGTCCACGCGGTAGGTGATCGCCTCGACGAGGGTGGGACCGCCGCCGGCACGCGCGTGCCGCACGGCGTCGGTGAGGACCTCGTGCACGGCGGCGGCGTCGTTGCCGTCGACGAGGCGGCCGGGCATGCCGTAGCCGACGGCCTTGTGCGCCAGGGAGGGCGCGGCGGTCTGCTTGGCGAGCGGTACCGAGATGGCGAAGCCGTTGTTCTGCACCAGGAAGACGACCGGGGCCTGCCAGACGGCGGCGAAGTTCAGCGCTTCGTGGAAGTCGCCCTCGCTGGTGCCGCCGTCGCCGACCAGGGCGAGGGCGACCACGTCGTCGCCCTTGAGGCGGGCGGCGTGCGCGAGACCGACGGCGTGCGGGAGCTGGGTGGCCAGCGGGGTGCACAGCGGGGCGACGCGGTGCTCGTAGGGGTCGTAGCCGGTGTGCCAGTCGCCGCGCAGCAGGGTGAGCGCCTCGACGGGGTCGACTCCGCGGACCACGGCGGCGAGCGTGTCGCGGTAGCTGGGGAAGAGCCAGTCCTGCTCCTGCAGCACCAGGGCGGCGGCGACCTCGCAGGCCTCCTGGCCGGTGGTGGAGGGGTAGACGGCGAGCCGGCCCTGCTTGGTGAGGGCGGTGGCCTGGGCGTTGTAGCGGCGTCCGCGCACCAGGTGCGCGTACAGGCGGCGCAGCAGCGCGGGGTCGGCCTTGGCGGCGGCCTCGGTGCCGAGGACCCGGTAGGGCTCGGTGTCGGGCAGCAACGGCGCGGGATCCGTGCGGGGCTGCCAGGCGGGCGGCGGCGAGGGCTTGTAAGCGCCTCGCTGCTCCATGACCGTCATGACGGCACCTCCTCATGGGGCGGCTGTAGGCGCAGCCTCTGTGATGCGCCTCACCTACCGATTGTTCGGTCGTCGGCACATTTTGGCTACGGGTGGCCTCAGGCTGTGGACAAACGGTTCTCCACAGCTTGGGATGAACGCAGTACGTCCACGGCAGGAAGGTGGGGGGACATGGCATCTGAACAAATGGCCGATCCCGCGGGCTCCGCGGCGACCCCGCCGGCACCGGTGAGCCCGGCCGGCGGCCCTGGGCTGCCACCCGCTCGGCCGTTGGACGCCATCGATCACGACATCCTCAAGATGCTCCAGACGGACGGCCGCGCCTCGATACGGTCCGTCGCCGAGCGGGTCCACGTCTCGCGCGCCAACGCCTACGCGCGCATCAACCGTCTCGTCGAGGACGGCGTCATCCGCGGGTTCGGGGCCCGCGTCGACCACGAGCGGGCCGGGCAGGGTACGTCCGCGTACATCACGCTGAAGATCGTGCAGAACTCCTGGCGGACGGTGCGCGAGCAGCTGCGGCAGCTGCCCGGCGCGTCCCACATCGCCTTGGTGGGCGGGGACTTCGACGTCCTGCTGCTGGTGCACACCCCGGACAACCGGGCGCTGCGCGAGGTGGTCCTGACCCGGCTCCAGGCGATCCCCGAGGTGCTCAGCACGCGCACGCTGCTGGTGTTCGAGGAGGAGGACCTCGAGCCCCAGGGGTGAGGGCCGCCGGCGGGCCCCAGGGGGTGTCTCGTCGATCAGGCCGGATCAGGGAGCGGCGTCTGGTGCCGTCCATCGCAAGGCGGAGGAGGGAACCGATGCGGAGCATCGGGGAGTGACGACAACGCGGCGAGGTGCGGCACCAGGCGCCGCGAGCCCGGCGTGAGCGGCGAGACATCCCCTAGGTCGTGTCCGCAAAGTCAGGGCAGCCAGAGCAGGAGGCAGGCGAGGGTGACCATGGCTTGGTAGTGGCGGGCGCGTTTGTCGTAGCGGGTG